>NZ_DASWNM010000122.1:0-108467 GCF_036399255.1 Longimicrobium sp. | reverse complement strand
GGTGAAGGGGTGAAGGGGTGAAGGGGTGAAGGGGTGAAGGGGTGACGATCGTATCCTGTTCACCGAAGCACCAGGACGGCGAAACAATCGGTGTCGTTTCGTTCCTCTGTGGCCTCTGCGGCCTCTGGCTGAGACAAGTCTTTTTCTCGGTTTCGTATAGATGCGGATGCGCGGAGGCGCGGAGAGGAACGTTGCTCTCCGCGCCTCTGCGTCACTGCGTGGGGCAAGTCTTTTCGGGAGCGGGGATATGGATCATCCTGCGCGGCCCGGAACGTGCCATCCAGCGTTCGTTGAGCCGCCTGTTTCCGGATCCGGGGGCGGGCGGCTTTTCGATGACCCAGAAGCACGAGAAAACGATGATCAATCGATATCCATCCCTTGTCCTGGCCGCCCTGCTGCTGGCCGCGTGCGGCGGCGACGAGGAGGCGGCGCCCAAGCAGCCCGAGCCCAACCCGCCCGCGCAGGACGCGGCGGCGGCGCGCGCGCAGGCGGTGCAGGTGGCGTGGAACCGCCGCATGGCCGCCATGTCGGCCGAGGAGCTGAACCGCGCGCGGATGGACATGAGCTGGCAGGAGGTGGTGCAGCTGGACCCCGCGACCGGGCCCGACATCCCCAACCCCGAAAAGTGGGAGCAGATCACCGCCCAGACGGTGAACACGGCGCCCCAGCACGTGCCGCTGCACGGCGACGTGGGCGGCCCCTCGGTGCTGCGCACGCAGATCCTGCTGGACCGCGCCCTGTTCTCGCCCGGCATCATGGACGGGCGCTGGGGCAAGAACACGGCGGAGGCGCTGTACTGGTTCCAGCGCCGCGAGGGGCTGCGCGCCACGGCCCGGCTGGACAGCGCGACCTTCGCGCGGCTGCGGCAGGTGGCCGGCAACCCGCGCGAGCTGGTGGTCCGCAGGACGATGGCGGAAGAGGACGTGAAGGGGCCCTTTACGCCCATCCCCGAAGACATCTACGAGCACGCCAAGCTGGACTGCTCGTGCTACGAGTCGCTGACGGAAAAGCTGAGCGAGACGTACCACGCCACACCCGACCTGCTGCAGCAGCTGAACCCCGGGGTTGACCTGGACAACGTGACGGCCGGGCAGCAGCTGTACCTGCCCGCCGTGCGCGGCGAGGACGCCCGCGGCAGCGCGCAGGTGGCCAAGCTGGTGGTCTCGGGCCGCGGGACGTACGTGCACGCGCTGGATTCCGGCGGGCGCATCCTGTACCACTTTCCCTCGACGCTGGGCGGCGCGTACTCGCCGTCGCCGTCGGGCGGCTTCACGGTCAACGGCGTAACGCAGGACCCGTCGTGGCACTACCAGCCCGACATCCTGGTGGGCGTGCCCGACAGCGAGCCCGACGCCATGATCCCCGCCGGGCCCAACGTGGCCGTGGGCAAGGTGTGGATCGACCTGTCCGAGCCGCACTACGGCATCCACGGCACCAACGAGCCGCAGACCATCGGCTACGCATCCAGCAACGGGTGCGTGCGGCTGACCAACTGGGACGTGGAGTTCCTGTCGCACCACGTGCGCGCCGGCGTGCCGGTGGAGTTCCGCGACATCAGCGGCCAGAAGCAGGCGGTGGATCCGGCGAACGCCGAGGCCGCCGCGGCCGCCACCTCGTCGTCCACCTCGGGTTCGGCGGCGCCGGCGCGGCGCTCGGGCGCGGGGAGCAGCGCGACGGGGGCGACGGGCAGCGGCAGCGGCCGCGCGTCCACCACGCCGGCGACGCCCAGCCGCCGTAGCGGAACGTCGACGCCCGCGGCGGAGGCGCCCAAGGGCCGCGCGCGCACCGAGCCGTCGCAGCCCAAGGCGTCCGAGACGCCCAAGGCCGCCGAGCCGGCCAAGGAAGACGAGCACGCGGGGCACACGCCGCTCCGCTGAGCCCGCGGCGGGCACAAAAGAATGGGCCTCACACGGAGTCAACGGAGTCAACGGAGTTTTTCTCTGCTGACTCCGTCGACTCCGTGTGAGGCCCGATCTTTTCAGGGCGCGTTCTTCAGGCAGCCGCCGGGGGGGTTGATGCAGGCGGGCACATCGCTTGCGCCTCCCGGGCACGTTTCGGTTGCGACGCTCATCTTTCGGAAGCCAGAGATGTCCGAGATCCCGCGCGAAACGGTCCTCCGGGCCGTGCTCCCCCTCCTTTCCGAAGCGTTCGCCGCACATCACCCGGGCGCATGGCGGCGGATCGCCATGGGCGCGCGGGCCCTCACCGCCGCCGCGGCCGCCGCATGAGGCGCGGCTTCGAGGGGCTGATGGTGGGCCGGACGCTGTCCGGCCGCTACGAGGTGATCGACGCGATCGCCCGCGGGGGGATGAGCGTGGTCTACCGCGGGCTCGACCGCACGCTGGGGCGCGAGGTGGGGGTGAAGGTGGTGTCGCTGGCGGCCTCGTCCGACACGGCGCTGGCCAACTTCCGCGAGCGCTTTCGCCGCGAGGCCGCCAGCGCCGCCCGCATCCAGCACCCCAACGTGGTCCAGATCTTCGACTACGGGACCGATCCCGAGCTGGAGCTGGACTTCATCGTCATGGAGCTGATGCGCGGGCGCGACCTCAAGGAGGCGCTGCGCGAGCGAAAGCTGACGTTGGCCGAGTCGCTGCGCATCCTGGCCGACGCGGCGCGCGGGGTGGCGGCCGGGCACCGCGCCGGCATCGTGCACCGCGACGTAAAGCCCGCCAACGTCTTCCTGGTGGGGGACGGCGACATCGACGGGGTCAAGATCCTGGACTTCGGCATCGCCAAGCCGCTGGAGGACGACCCCGAGCACGCGCTGACCACCATCGGCAGCCTGCCGCACTCGCCGGCGTACGCCTCGCCCGAGCAGCTGGACGTCACCCGCCCGGTGACCGCCGCGTCCGACGTGTACCAGCTGGGCTTGATCGGCTACGAGATGCTGGCCGGCCAGCGCCCGTACAACGAGGACGAGCGTGCCGCCGTCCGCGGAGGCGAGGACGTGCCGCTTCCCACGCCCGAAGCGTGGCTCGACGTGCCGCCGCACATCCGCGAGGTCGTCCAGCGCGCCCTGCGCCCCCGCCCCGCGGACCGCTATCCCGACGCGGCGACGTTCGTGGAGGCGCTGACCACCGCCCAGGCCGACGACGCCACGGCCTTCCACGCCGTGCCGCCGCCCGTGGTGGAGGTGGACTCCGATTCCACCCAACTGATGGAGGGCGTGGACGACGTCCGCGTCATCAGCCCGTCCGCCAGCACCCCGCCGGCCGCCGAGGCCCCGCCCGTCGTCGTGGCTCCGCCCGTCGTCGCGGCTCCGCCCGTGGTCACGCCGCCCGTCGTGGAAGCAGCGCCCGTGGTGGAGCCGACGACGGCATCGGCTGCTCCGGTGCCGCCCGCCGCGCCTGCGACGCCCGCTCCGGCCGTGGATGGGGCTCCCGCTCACCCGCGGCCGGACGGGATTCCGGTCACGCCGCCGTCCATGCGCCGTCCGGGGTTTGCGGGCAACAAGGCGTTATGGGCCATCCCGCTGCTGCTGCTTCTCGCGGTAGCCGTCTGGGCGACCCGCCGCGGCGGCGGCGACGATCCGGCCCCCGTGGCCTCCGCCGACAGCGTGGGCGCGGTGATGCAGGACAGCGGGCGGGTGGCGGCGCTGGACGAGGAGTTCCTGCACCTGGAAGGCGTCGCCGGGCAGTCCGCCGCTAGCCAGCAGGCCGCCGCGCCGACGCCGGCGGGCACGGTGCCGCCAGCCACGGTGCCCGGCGCGGGACCCGCCGCAACGCTGCCGCCCGCGCAGACCCCGGCCGCGCAGCAGCCCGCGCCCACGACTCCGGCGGCGGTGATGGCGCAGGCCGAGACGGAGATCCGGGCCGCCGTTGAGGACCTGAACAAGGCGTGGGTCGAGGGTGACATCAGCCGTCACATCTCGCACTACGGCAGCCGGGTAGACTACTACAACTCCAACAACCTGGCGCGCGTGGGCGTGCGCCGGGACCGCACCCGCGACCTGCGGCGCTACGACGACCGCCGCATCGGCATTCGCTCGATCCAGGTGCAGTGGCAGGCGCCGGACCAGGCGCGGGTGCTGGTGGACAAGGAGTGGATCTTTGGCGGCGACGGACGCACGCGGCAGGGGCGCGGGATGCAGGAGTACGTCTTCAAGCGCGACGAGGACGACGGCAAGTGGTACGTAGTCTCCGAGCAGCTGCTGACGACCAGCGAGGCGCGCTCGAGCGGGGACCAGTAGGGGGCGGGGTAGACGGCGGGATTCGAGCTGCGCCGGACGGGCGCCCCCTCCGGGCTCGCATTACTCGCCCACCTCCCCGAACTTCGGGGGAGGTTGGGGTAAGGCGGGGTTGGGAGACGCTACGGACGGTGTCGGATCGCGCCCGACAGGGGGAACATCATCCCGGCGTGCGCCCGCGGGAGCGAATGAATTCGCCGCGGGAAAATCGCAAAGTCCGCCTGCGCGGACTCGGCGGCCCGGCGGTTTGCGGCATCCGATGCACCGGCGCGTCCGCAACCGGGAAACAGAAACCGTGCGCATGACAAAGGGCTGACCGCAGAGGCGGTCAGCCCTTGTTCTTCTTTTCCCTGCCCTTGCCTTTGCCCTTTTCCGCGTCCCTGCGCCGTTCCTCCTGGTTGCGCCGCGCTTCCTCCCTGCGCTTCTGCTCCTCCTTTCGCCATTCCTCGTCCCTGCCCCGCGCGTTGCCGTTGCCGCCGCGCGGGGCCTCACGGGAAGCTGGGATGCGGGAGATGGACAGCGGAGCCGCCGCGCCTCCGCCACCGTCCCCTTCCCGGAAGGATTCGGCGGATGTGCCCGGATCGCCTTCATCCGCCTCCACGTCGTCGCCGGCCGCGGCGCCGATGCGGGTGGGGAGCGTGAGGCGGGTGGCGAGGACGTAGCCTTCTTCGAAGCGGCCTTCCACGCGCAGGGAGTCGCCGGGCTCCAGCGTGGTGGCGTCGGCGCCGCCGCCGTCGGTGCCCACCACCTGCGTGGACGGCCCCACCACCACGCGCAGGTCGGGGAGGCGCGCGTCGTCGGGGCGCAGCAGCAGGGCGCCGACGTCCGACGACCAGGCCAGCACGGCGCCCCGCGCGTCCACCTCGCGCGGAACCCGGCCGGCGGGCGCCATCCGCAGGCCGTTCACCGTCACCACCGGCCCGCCGTCCAGCTCTACGGAGCGCGGAAAAGCCAGGCCGGACTCCGCGTCCACGCGCAGCCCCTGCAGCGCCAGGCGCATCCCCGGCCCCAGGCCGGACACGTTGAGCACCGCGGCCGTGTCGGAGCCGCGCATCAGGCGCAGGCTCACCGGGCCGGGCGTGAGGTCCGCTAGGCGAAAGCCGCTGCTGTCGGCGGGCTCGCTGCGCTCGGACTCCACCACCCACACGCCGGTGGCCGCGAGCCCCGGGTGAAAGGTGCCTTCCACCACCGCGCCGTCGTCTCCGCCGCCGCACGCCGCCAGGGCCAGGGCCGCCGCCATCCATCGAATCCGCATGGAGCGCCACCGGGGGCAGCAATCGTGCCCATCCGCATCCCGCGCCGCGCCGCTCATCCCTCCCCCGCGGGCTTCTTGAGCCGGATGTGGACGACCTTCTCCACCGCCGCGTGCACCACGCCCTCCCCATCCACCAGCTCCACCCGGTACGTGCGGTCCACCGACGGCGCTTCCGCCAGCGCGGCGCGGATGGCGTCCAGCTCCGCGTCGTCCAGCACGAAGCGCGCGTGCAGCGTGGTGCGGCCGGGGCGGCGAAAGCGGATGGACGCGGCCTTGTCCCACACCACGTAGCGCGGCCCCAGCACCTGGATGAGCATCACCATGTAGATGGGGTCCACCGCGCCGTACATGCTGCCGCCAAAGATGGTGCCCACGTAGTTGCGCGTGCGCCGGCTCAGCGGCAGGCGCACGCGGATCTCCCGCCAGTCGCGCGCGATGTAGGTGATGCGCCCGCCGGTCCCGCGGTACGCCGGGAACCAGTTGAAGCCCACACGGATGAGGCGGGTGCGGATGGACTCGGGCATGGGGAGGGGAGAAGTACCTAGTACCTAGTTTCGAGTGCCGAGGATCAGGTGCTTGTGCCGGGCGGGTGGATTCATGCGCGAGCTACTTGGCACTTGGCACTTGGCACTTGGCACTGGGCACTCCACACTGCCGTTCTACAGATTCTTCACACACCACGCGTGCACCCGGTCCATCTCCGCGGCCACGTCTTCCAAGAACGCGGCGCCGCTGCTTTCTTCCGGGTTGGGCAGGCGCAGGCCGGCCAGCTGCACGGCGCGCGCGTGGTCCGCCACCAGGTCGCGGGCGCGGCTGCTGGCCAGGTACGGGCTCCACCCGTGCTCGTCGGCTTCGCGCGCCCAGCAGTCCACGTCCGCCAGAAAGGCGAACACCACCGACCAGTAGCGCCACGGCGGCACCTCGGGCGTGCGCGACGCCGTAAGCCGGAACAGGCGCAGCACCGCCGCCCACGCCGTGTGGTCCGCCAGGTACGTCACCGGCGCGCTGTCCATGCGCTCGATGAAGCCCGCCATCGCCATCTCCTCCGCCGCGGTGCGCATGGCCCGGCCGGAGTAGCCCGTGGCCGCCGCCATCAGGCTGACGGACGCGGGGGCGCCGCGCAGCCCCAGCAGAAACGCCAGCAGGTCGGCCTTTGCGCCCACGCCGAACCCCGCGCGCAGCCGCAGCAGCAGCGCCGGGCCCTGCGTAAGCCGCAGCGGACCCAGCGGGGTCTCGCGCGGCGGCGGACGGTCGTCGGGCGCGGGGCCGGCGTGCGCGCGCCAGCGCCGGTCGCCCGCCTGCGCGGCGAACTCGCCCAGCGCCTCGCGCACGGAAAGCGGAAAGGCCTCGGCCAGCGACGTCATCCGCTGCACGCTCAGCAGCGCCGACCCGCGGCGTGCCCAGGCGAACACCAGCTCGTCCAGCCGCTTTTCGCGTCCGCGCAGCGACATCGACAGCAGCACCAGCGCCTCGGCGTCCACGATGGCCCGGGGGCGCCGCTCGGGCGATGCGGCGGCGGAGGCCGCCAGCGCGCTCCACTGCGCCCTCGCCACCTCCGTCCCCGTGCGCCGCGCCCGCTCACCGATGCTGCGGACGAGCCCTGCCGACATCTGGAATCTGCTTCACGAGTGGATGGAGAACGCGCGGGAGAGAAGATAATGTTCACGATGAAGGAACATAATATTCACCGCAAGCACCGTCCAGTGAACCCCCGAGCCGCGCGTCGATCCGACTTCCTGAGAGGGTGTTCCAGCCCCCAGCTCACAAAGAAGCGATGACTTCCTGAGGGAGCGCACCACGTGCAACCCGATTCCACACAACCGCCTGCGCGCGAGGCTATCGTTCAAAACCGTCTGCGCGGCGCCTCTCTCAAAGGGTGTTGCTAAACCTCAAATTCATAACGAAGCGGTGACTTCCTGAGGGAGCGCATCACGTGTAACCAGAAGTCACACTACAGATTGCGCGCGACCGAAGGACCTCGTCCCGGTGGCGCAGGGGCCAGATCAGGGTACGGGGACCAGCCCCGTCGTTCTGCTGGCGAGGTCCTTCGGTCGGCGCCAAAGTGCAGTGTAAAAGCGAGTTGCGGAGCGGCGCCTCCCTCAGGAAGTCAATCACGCTGGATGTTTGGCAACACCCTCTCAGGAAGTCAATTCCCTCTCGGGGGACGGATTCACATTCATACGCGAAGCGGCCCCGCGACGGACGCGGGGCCGCTTGCATCCAGCCGGCGTGCGTTCAGTCCTCCGCCTCGGGAAGCGGGGCCGGGGCGGAATCGTCGGGGGGGAGGGAGTCGGTTTCTTCCAGGCGCTCGACGAACACCCGGCGCACCCGCTCCATCAGCGCGTCGCCCTTGAGGCCGGCGGGGTCGACCGGCGGCTCGAAGTAGACGTGGATGGTGGCGGGGCGCACCAGGAAGGTGTCGGGGCGCATGATGTCGTAGCTGCCGGTGACGATGGTGGGGACGATGGGGATCCCCGTTTCCTGCGAGAGCACGAACGCGCCCTTCTTGAACGGCAGAAGCCGCCCCGAGCGCGAGCGCGTGCCCTCGGCAAAGATCACCACCACGCTCTTCTGCTCGCGCATCTGCTCGCCCGCCTTGCGCAGCGAGCGCGTGGCGCTGTCGCGGTTGCTGCGGTCGATGGAGATGTGCCCCGCCACCCGCCACGCCAGCCCGAAGACGGGGATCCGCTCCAACTCCTTCTTGGCGACGAAGTGGTAGTCCACGGGGAGCTTTGCCGCGATGGCGAAGATGTCGAACCAGGAAACGTGGTTGGCCACCAGGATGAACGGCTCGCCGGGCGTCACGTGCTCCACCCCGTGCAGCACCGCGTCGGAGCCGCTGGCCCACAGCGCGACGCGCGCCCATGCCCGCGTCATGCGCACGTACACCGGCCCGCGCACCCCCACCAGCGCCATCAGGATGGCGCCGCCCCCCACGAACATGGTCCCCCAGAACATCCAGAAGATCATCCAGACCGCCCGCAGCGAACCGAGGATCACGCGTCCCCCCGCCCGAAGTGTTGCCAGGCCGCGACCCCGGTGGGCCGCCGGCGCCCCTCCGCATCCACGAACCACACCCCGTCCCCGCCCCCCAGCTTGCCCACGCACGTAAGCCGCACCCCGAAGGCGCGCGCAAACCCGTCCACCAGCGGCGGCACCGCCCCCACCGGCGCCGTGAAGCACAGCTCGTAGTCTTCCCCCCCGCCCAGCGCCCGCCGCAGCGAGCGCACGCGCGACCGCTCGCGGGCCGCCGGGTGCACCGGGATCAGCTCGGGCACCAGCATCACCGCCACCCCGCTGGCCGCCGCCAGGTGCCCCGCGTCGCCCACCAGCCCGTCGGACAGGTCAACCATGGCCGTGGGGACGCCATGCGCCGCCAGCCACTGCGCCTCGCGCACCCGCGGCACCGGGTGGGCAAAGCGCTCCCGCGCCGACGGCTGCGGCGCGCGCTCGGCCAGCAGCGCCTCGACGCACGCCGCCGCGCCGCCCAGCTCGCCGGTGACCCACACCTCCTGGCCCGGCCGCGCGCCGGAGCGCAGCACGGGGCGCGGCGCCTCGCCCACCACCGTCACGTCCACCACCAGCGGCCCCGGCGAGCGCGTAAGGTCGCCGCCCAGCAGCGCGCCGCCCGCCTCCTCCACCGCCGCGCGGCACCCCGCCATCACCGCCGCCGCGAAATCCCCCGCGTCCCCCGCCGGCGCGGCCAGCGAGACCAGGATGCCGATGGGCCGCGCCGCCACAGCGGCCAGGTCGCTGAGCGCCGCCGCCGCCGCGCGCCACCCGATCTCTTCCGGCGCCAGCCAGTCGCGGCGAAAGTGCACGCCTTCCACGCTCATGTCGGACGAGAGCGCGATGCCGTTTCCCGCCACCACCGCACAGTCGTCGCCGGGCCCCACGCGCACGTCCTCGCGCTCCCCCTGCGCCTGCCCCGCCAGGAAGCGGCGGATCAGGTCGAACTCGGGCCCCGGCGCCAGGCGGACCGGCGCGTCGGGGTGGGGGCGGGGGTGGACGGAAGGGCTGGTGCGCATGGTGGAGGAAGATAAGTGCGAAAGTGCGAAAGTGCGAAAGTGCGGAAGTGCGGAAGTGCGGAAGTGCGGAAGTGCGGAAGTGCGGAAGTGCGGAAGTGCGGAAGGAGGTGAAGGGGTGAAGGGGTGATGAGGTGAACCGGTGTGTTGGCGCCGGGTTCGTCCCACGCCGCCTCGCCACGGGTTGAAACCAGTGGCTGGAAATGCCATAAGCCCCGTCTCGACTCGCTACGCTCGCCGAACGGGGCTTCACCTGCTCGGGTCGGCAAAGACCGGCGCAACGCGCAAGACAAGCGCGTGAACAGGCCGCCGAATCGCGGAAACGCGCCAGTGGCATTGGCGGATTATACCCTCTCCCGCCTGCGGGAGAGGGTGCGAGCCCAAGCGAGCGGGTGAGGGCCTCCGCCGACGCAGTGCGATCCTCGCTCCGAGCCTCGTCCCGCTCACCCGCTCACCCGCTCACCCGCTCACCCGCTCACCCGCTCACCCGCTCACCCGCTCACCCGTTCACCCGTTCACCCCTTCACATCACCCTTGACACTCCCCCACCCCCTCCCCTACTGTACTAGTGTGACTAATACACCAGTACACATCACACACCTGTGCTGATCAACCTGGACCCGTCGGACGAGCGGCCGCTGTACCAGCAGATCGTGGACGAGGTGCGCCGCGCGCTGGTCCTGGGCACGGTGGCGGCGCAGGACCCGCTGCCCTCCGTCCGCGCGCTCGCCACGGAGCTGCGGGTGAACCCCAACACCGTCCAGCAGGCGTACCGCGAGCTGGAGCGCGCGGGGATCGTCTACTCGCGCCGCGGGCAGGGCACCTTCGTGGCCGACCCCGGCACCGGCGAGCGCGAACTGCTGCTGCGCGACGTGGCCGAGCGCGCCCTCAAGGACGCGCGGCGCTACGGCATCGAGGCCGACGAGCTGGCGGACGCCATCCTCCGCGCGGCGGAGCTTCATCCCTCCACCCCTTCGACCGCAGGCGATTCATGAGCTTCCCTGCCCTCCCCACCCATCTGGACGGCGCCGAGCTGGCGATCGAGACCCGGTCGCTGATGAAGCGCTTCGACGGCACTCGCGCGCTGGCCGGGCTGGACCTGGAGGTGCCCGCCGGGGCGGTGTACGTGCTGGCCGGCCCCAACGGGTCCGGGAAGAGCACCGCCATCAAGGTCCTGCTGGACCTGGTGCGCGCCGACCGGGGGACGGCGCGGGTGCTGGGGATCGAGACCACCGCGGATCCCGCGCTGGCGCGCGCGCAGATCGGCTACGTCCCCGAGACGTCGGAGACGGGGTACGAGTGGCTTACGGCGGAGCGTTTCCTTCGCCATCACGCGGCGTTCTTCGAGACGTGGGACCCGGGCTACGCCGCGCTTCTCTGCCGGCGGTTGAAGGTCCCGCTCCGGGCGGCTATGCGGGACCTTTCCAAAGGGGCGCTGCGCTCCGTGATCCTGGTGAGCGCGCTGGCGCACCGCCCGCCGGTGCTGCTGCTGGACGAGCCCACGGACGGGCTGGACCCGCTGGCGCGTGAGGAGCTCATGGCGCTGCTGGTGGACCACCTGGCGGACGCGCCCACGACACTGCTCTGGTCCACGCACCACGTGCACGAAGTGGAGCGCATGGCGGACCACGTGGGGGTGCTCCGGAATGGACGGCTGGTGCTGCAGGCCCCGCGCGACGAGGTGCGCCTGCGGCTGCGCCGCTACCGCGCGGGAGTGCCGGAGGGGTGGACGGGTGCGCCGGAGCTGAACGGTGAGGTGCTGCTGCGCGAGGGGGACGGACGCGAGGTCGCGCTGACCGTGTGGGGCGAGGAGCGCGAGGTAGCGGAGAGGCTGGCGGCCGCGGGCGCCACGGTGCACGACGCGTCGCCGCTCTCGCTGGAAGAGGCCACGGTGGCGCTGCTGCGCGCCGGGAGGCGGGCGTGAGCGCCCCGGCCCTGCACCCGGCCGCCCGCCTGCGGCCGGTGCTGCTCGAACGCCTGGAGCGCCAGCGAGGGGCTCATTGCGTTGGCGCATTGGTTCTGGCGTCGTTGGCCGTGTGGCTTCGCGTGGACTCGGTCCAGGTTACCTACTCGGAAGCGGTCTTTGGCGTCCTGCTGCTGGGCGTCTATCTCCCGGGCATGCAGGAGATCGGACCCGGGGGTCGCGTCTGGGACGCCACCCTGCCCGTGAACCAGGCCCTGTACGCGCGGGTCCGCCTGGTGTGCGGCGTGGCGTGGGCGGCCTTCCTGCTGGCGGTCGTGGTCGGCCTGTACGCCGCCCTCTTCGGAGATCCTGGACACCCGGCGTGGTACCCGCTGGCCCTTCTGGCCTGGGGGCTCACCTCTCACCTGCTGACCTCGGCAGTGCTCCTGCGCTCCAGGTATCCGGCTGTCGGCGCGCTCTGCGTCGTGGCCGTGCTCGTCGCCGGCGTGTCCCTCCTGCTGGCGTGGATCTTCGAAGAACCGGCGGAGCTCGGACGGATGGGGGTGACGGCGGTGCTCACCCGGACCGCGCTCCCGCTGGGGCTTGCGGGCGCCGCCGCGTTCGCCGTCGCGCGCTACCCCGCGAGTGCCCTCGGGCCCGCGGGTCCAGCGGCCCAGCGCGCACGCGCACCGCGCCGGGACCTTGCCCCTGCGCTCCCGATCCGCCCCGCGTCACCCCCGGTCTGGCGCGGCGGCCCCGCGCGCCCGTCCGCCACCCTCACGATCCTTTGGCGGCACTTGGGGCTGATGCGCCGCTTCACCATCGTGCCGGCGCTCACGCTTCTGGTCATGATACCGTTCACCGTGACGGAGCCGATCCTGGATCTGAACGAGGGCGGGGAGGGCCCAACCGTTCGCTCGTTCGTGGAATCCACGGGACTCGGCGAGTGGTGCGCGTTCATCGCGCTCTCCTGGACGGTGCTCGTCTGGCTGGCCGAGCGCAATCATCGGCGCCGGTGGAATGACACGCTTCCGGTCGACGCGGCGAAGCGGAGGGTCCTGCACGCGACCGCGGGCGCGCTCTGGCTCCTCCTGTTCGTCACGGTCGGGGTGGCGGTGTGTCTCGGCAAGGCGGCGGCGGCCGGGATGCTCGACGCTCCCGCTGACGCTCCGGCGTGGCTCTGGCTCGGGCTCTCCATCAGGACCCTGACGCTCTACCTCGCCGCCACGGCGGTTTTCTTCTGCACGTGTGTGGCGCACCGGGCGCTGCCATTGTTGGGGCCGTGTCTGTTCCTCAACTACGGTATGAACATCGTGGAGAGCCAGGTGCCCGTTGGCTTCGCGAACGCCGGCCCGGCGGGATGGAGCCACGCGGTTTCGGCCCTCTGGCTCGTGCTGTACGCCGCCGCGGCCGCGGGAGCGGTCACCCTGGAAGACTGGGCCCACCGGTGCAGCCGGATCCCCACCCTTCGCGAGATGCGCGGCTTTCTCCATGGGTGGGCGGGCACGCGGCCGGGCCCTTCGCTCCACGGCCACGCTGGGCGGTAAGCGCGAAGTGGGGGAGGCGATCCCCTGATTGCGTCCCTGCTCGTCCAATCGTCACCGAAACAGGCTCCGAAACGACCGCCACCTCCGTATGCCGGCGCGTCCGCGCTGCAACCTTGATCACCCGACCCACACCCGTTCCATGAGCTTTCCCACGCTTCCCACCCGCCTGGACGGCGCCGAGCTCGCCATCCGGACCCACGCCGTCACCAGGCGCTACGCGCGCGGCTCCGTGGCCCTGGACGGGCTGGACCTGCAGGTGCCCGCAGGCGCCGTGTACGTGCTGGTGGGCCCCAACGGCGCCGGCAAGAGCACCACCCTCAAGGTGCTGCTGGACCTGGTGCGTGCCGACGCCGGCACCGCCACCGTGCTGGGGCTGGACACCGCGCTGCAACCGGCGACGGTGCGCGCGCAGATCGGCTACGTGCCCGAGGTGGTGGACACGGCGTACGGATGGCTGACCGTGCGCGGCCTGCTGAAGCACCACGCGGCCTTCTTTCACGCCTGGGACTGGGAATACGCCGACGCGCTCTGCAAGCGGCTGGGGCTGCGGATGGACGAGCGGTTCCGCGCGCTCAGCAAGGGCGGCGCGCGCAGCGTGGCGCTGGTGACGGCGCTGGCGCACCGCCCGCCCGTGCTGCTGCTGGACGAGCCCACCGACGGCCTGGATCCGCTGGCGCGCGAGCAGCTGAGCGAGATCCTGATCGAGCACATGGCGGACGCGCCCACCACCATCCTGTGGAGCACGCACCACGTGCACGAGGCGGAGCGGATGGCGGACCACGTGGGCGTGCTGCGCAACGGCCGGCTGCTGCTGCAGGCGCACGTGGACGACGTGCGCCGCGGTCTGCGCCGCTACCGCGCCGAGGTGCCGGAGGGGTGGGCCGGCGCGCCGGGGCTGAACGGCGACGTGCTGGTGCGCGCCGGCGCCGGGCGCGAGATCACCTGGACGGTGTGGGGCGACGAGCGGCAGGTGGCCGAGCGGCTCTCCGCGTCCGGCGCCACCGTGCGCGACGCCGGCCGCCTGTCGCTGGAGGACGCCGCGCTGGCGCTGCTGCGCGCCGGGGAGGCCGCGTGAGCGCCGCCGCCCTGCGCACGCCCGCGCGCTGGACGGACGTCGTCCGCGCGGAGGCCGCCGTGCTGCTGCGCTCCCGCGGGACCGTGGGCCCGTTCCTCATCGTGCTTCTTCTGATCCTGGCCGGCGGCCTGCCCCGGACGATGGTGACGCAGCTGGGCGTGCTGCTGTTCTTTCTTCCCCTGCTGCAGTGGCGCGGAAGCGCGGGGAGCCGGTCCCTGGACCAGGCGCTCCCCGTGCGCGCGGTGGCGTACGAGGTGACCCGCGTCGCCTGCGGCGCGGCCGGGGCGGCCATCATCCTGTGCGCCATGCTCGGCGCCTTCGCCCTCGGGCTGGTCGTGGTGGGCATGGGGGCCGGCGGCGAGGTCCGCATCGACGGCGCCTGGGTGTGGCTGGCGGTCGCCTTCGCCAACGGGATGACCGCGTACCTGCTGGGCTCCGCGATCATGCTGCGGGCGCGCCGGCCGGGCCGCGTGCTGGTCGGCGTGGTCCTGCTGGGGATCGTCATCGTCATGATCGTGGGGATGAAGGTCCCCCTGTCCTCCATGCACACCCGCTACCTGCCGGATGGTACCATGCAGGTGACGTATCAATCCCTGCTCTCCCCGTGGACCGCGCTCCTCCGGCTGGGCCTTGCCGCCGCGGCCGTGTGGCTGTCGGCGTGGGTGGGCCGCCACCAGGGGAGCGCCGGGATTCCGCTGTGGGGCCGCGACCGCGGGACGGCGGCGGCGCGCCCCCTTCAACCCGCGGCGAGTGGCCCGTGGAATTCCGTCCCCCGCAAGCCCGCGGCGTGGGGCTCCGTCGCGATGCGGCAGCTGCGCGTTCAGGCGCGGCGGATGACGTGGCCGCTGCTCGCCACGGCCGTGATCGCGCTCTCGTACGCGGGTCCGCTGTCGGGGTCCGCGCTGTTCGCCGCCAGCTTCACCCTCCTCCTCCTCCCCGCGTTCTTCTGGCCCGCGCTGGTGTGGATGGACGAGCAGCCCGGCCGCGAGTGGGACCAGTCGCAGCCCGCCGGCACCTTTGGCCGCCGCCTGCTGCACGCCGCCGCGGGGCTGGTGTGGCTGGAGGCCTGCACACTGCTTCTGCTGGCCGGCCACGTCGCCGGCGCGGCGCGGGAAACGTCGTCCCTTGCCGGGTGGGTGGACGGATGGGTGCTGCCGGGGGTGCCGATGGCGGTGATGGCGGCCTACTGCCTGGGCACACTGCCGGCCATGCTGGCCCGCCGGCCCATCGCCTGGGGGATCGCGATCCTGGTCGTGGCCGCCGCGGTCCGGCAGGCGCTCGGTCCCGGCTCGGCGCTGTCGCCCGTGCGGGTGCTCAGCCCCCTTACCGCGCAGCCATTCGACTGGTCCCTGGCGGCGGCCCTTGTCTGGCTCCCCGTCCTCGCCGCGCTGGCCGTGCTCGCCCTTCGCCGCCGCGTCCACCTGGACCGCCAGGGCCGCTTCGCCACCTGACGAAAGAGGCCTGACAGGGAATAGGGAATAGGGAATAGGGAATAGGGAATAGGGAATAGGGAATAGGGAATAGCCGGCAAAGGCGGGCCGGATGCCTACTGCTGGCCCAAGTTCCGTGAGCAAGGGTCTGCGCAGCAGGTGGGGAACTCACACGAAGTCATCGGAATCAGCAGGAGAAAACTCCGTTGACTCCGTTGACTCCGTGTGAGGCATTTCCTTTGAGAACCGCGGGCACGCTCCGGATCACCTGCTCCGGAAAAGAATCGCCACATACCAGATCCTGAAAAAGAATCATCGTACAGAGGAACAGAGTCAGACAGAGAAAGCGAGCTGAATATCATCTTTGCTCCTCTGTCTGACTCTGTTCCTCTGTACCCATGAAGGCGTCGTTTTCCCGGATTCGGTATCACGCAGAGGAAGCCACTCTGCTTCTTCTGCGCGAGACAAGTCTTTTTGCGGATCCGGGATGAAACGCGAAAGGTGCGAGAGCGCCACGTTCGCACTCTCGCACCTTCGCACGCTCGCACTCCGCCGTTCAGTACGCCGGCGGGTCGCTGGCGGGGAACGACTCGATCGAGCCCTCGGTTACCTTGCTCTCGTCGTCGGCCTTGCGCTGCGTGACGGGCGCGGAGGTGACGGCGGGCGACACCGCCTCGGGCTTTTCCTTGCCGCTCAGCAGCTGGCGCAGCACGTACTGCAGGATGCCGCCGTGGCGGTAGTACAGCACCTCCTGCGGCGTGTCGATGCGCACCAGCGCGCGGAACTCCCGGGTCCCGCCGTCCTCGGCCGTGGCGACGACGGTGACCTCGCGCGTGGCGAGGTTGCTGCCGATCACCTCCGTCACCCCCTGGACGTCGAAGGTCTCGCGCCCCGTCAGCCCCAGCGACTCCACGTTTTCGCCGGGCATGAACTGCAGCGGCAGCACGCCCATCCCCACCAGGTTGCTGCGGTGGATGCGCTCGTAGCTTTCGGCGATGGCGGCCTTGATCCCCTGCAGGTACGGCCCCTTGGCCGCCCAGTCGCGCGACGAGCCGCTGCCGTACTCCTTGCCGGCCAGCACCACGAGCGGCGTGCCGTCCTGCTGGTAGCGCATGGCCGCGTCGTAGATCGTGGTGATCTCGTCGTCGGGGAAGTAGGTGGTGAATCCGCCCTCCACCCCCGGCGCCAGCGCGTTGCGAATGCGCACATTGGCAAAGGTGCCGCGGATCATCACCTCGTGGTTGCCGCGGCGGGCGCCGTACGAGTTGAAGTCGCGGACGTCCACCCCGTGCTCGATGAGGTACTTGCCGGCCGGCGAGTCCTTCTTGATGGACCCGGCCGGCGAGATGTGGTCCGTCGTCACCGAATCGCCCAGCAGCGCCACCGCCCGCGCCCCGGTGATGTCGCTTACCGTGGCCGGTGCGTCGTGCGCCATGTCGTGGAAGTACGGCGGCTGGCGCACGTAGGTGGAATCATCCGCCCACTCGAAGCGGTTGCCCGCGGGGACGGGCATGCTCTTCCAGCGGTCGTCGCCCTCGAACACCGCGCCGTAGCTGCGGGCGTACATGGCGCTGTCGATGGACGACTGGATGGCGCTCTGCACCTCGATGGTGGTGGGCCAGATGTCCTTGAGGAACACCGACCGCCCCTCGGCGTCCTCGCCGATGGGCTCGTTGTACGGGTCCCAGTCGATGCGCCCGGCGATGGCGTAGGCGACGACGAGCGGCGGCGACATCAGGAAGTTGGCGCGCACGTCGCTGTTGATGCGCCCCTCGAAGTTGCGGTTCCCCGAGAGCACCGAGCAGGCCACCAGCCCGCGGTCCTGGATCTCCTTCGCGATCTCTTCCGGCAGCGGCCCCGAGTTGCCGATGCAGGTGGTGCAGCCGTAGCCCACCACGTTGAAGCCCAGTTCCTCCAGGTACGGCAGCGTGCCGCTCTTCTCGTAGTACTCCGTCACCACCTTGCTCCCCGGCGCCAGCGACGTCTTGACCCACGGCTTGCGGGTAAGCCCGTGCTCGCGCGCCTTCTTGGCCAGCAGCCCCGCCGCCATCATCACCGATGGGTTGCTGGTGTTGGTGCAGCTGGTGATGGCCGCGATGACCACGGAGCCGTGGCCGATCTGCTCGGCGCCGCCGGAGGGCGACGCGTTGGCGGCCTCCTGCGCCGCCTCGCCGCTGCCCGAGCCCTCGCCCCACACGCCCACCTTGTCGGTGCCCGCGCCCACGTCGGCGTTGGCGGCGTCCTTCTGCGACTTGGGCGCCGGGCCGCCGGCCGGGATCAGATCCGGCAGCGCCTCGGCGAACGCCTTCTTGGCCTTGCTGAGGGGGATGCGGTCCTGCGGGCGGCGCGGGCCGGCGATGCTGGGCTCCACCGTGTTCAGGTCCAGCACCAGCGTGTCGCTGAACATGGGCTCGGGGCTGTCGGCGCTGTGAAAGAGCCCCTGCTCCTTCATGTACGCCTCGACCAGCGCGATGCGCTCTTCCGGCCGGCCGGTGAAGCGCAGGTAGTCCAGCGTCACCTGGTCGGGCGGGAAGATGGCGCAGGTGGCGCCGTACTCCGGCGACATGTTGCCGATGGTGGCGCGGTCCGCCAGCGCCAGCGACGCCACGCCGGGGCCGTAGAACTCCACGAACTTGCCCACCACGCCCTTCTTGCGCAGCATCTCGGTGACGGTGAGCACCAGGTCGGTGGCCGTCGCCGCCTCGGGTAGCTCGCCCTCGAGCCGGAAGCCGATCACCTCGGGGATCAGCATGCTGATGGGCTGGCCCAGCATGGCGGCCTCGGCCTCGATGCCGCCCACGCCCCAGGCCAGCACGCCCAGCCCGTTCACCATGGGCGTGTGGCTGTCGGTGCCCACACAGGTGTCGGGGTACGCCAGCGGCAGCCCGTTCTCGCCCTTTGCCAGGTTGGGATTCTCGTCCGTGGAAAAGACGACGCGCGACAGGTACTCCAGGTTCACCTGGTGCACGATGCCGGTGTTGGGCGGCACCACCTGGAAGTTCTGGAACGCCTGCTGCCCCCAGCGAAGAAAGGCGTAGCGCTCGGCGTTGCGCTGGTAGTCCAGCTCCACGTTCTGCTCGAACGCCTCGGCGGTGCCGAATGCGTCCACCTGGATGGAGTGGTCGATGACCAGCTCCACCGGCTGCAGCGGGTTGATGCGCGCCGGGTCGCCGCCCAGCGCCGCCATGGCGTCGCGCATGGCGGCCAGGTCCACGACGCAGGGGACGCCGGTGAAGTCCTGCAGCACCACGCGCGCGGGCGTGTAGGCGATCTCGCGGTCGGGCGGGTCCTTGGGGTTCCACCGCGCCAGGGCGAGGATGTCGTCGCGCGTCACGGTGACGCCGTCCTCGGTGCGCAGCAGGTTTTCCAGCAGAATGCGCAGCGAGTACGGCAGGCGGCTCACGTCCACCCCTTCACCCTGCAGCGCGTTCAGCCGGTAGATCTGGTACTCGCGGCCGCCCACGCCCAGCGTGGAGCGTGCCCCGAAGCTGTTGCTCATCAACGGTCTCCTGTCCCGGTATCCTTAGGAAATAGGGGCGTCCCCGCCGCCCGCACGCACCCGTCCGCACCACCCGCGCCGCGAGACGCCTGCAGGCGACAGTTTAGCCCCTCGCGCCCCCGCCGGAAAGTCGCCGCACATGCAAATCCCCTGCACCTTTCGTCGCACGCCCCGATTCGCCCGGAGCCGAGGGAACGAGGCTCGACGGACAGAACCGAACTGGCGCCCGCGAGGTGCCCCTCCCCCGGCCCCTCCCCGTTCGTTCCTCACGGAGAGGGGAGAATTCGATCCCGCTTCGGACGGTCCACGGCGTTGGCCACGTCCTCTCAGAGTGCGTCTAAGAATCCCCTGCGCTCGCGCCCGTCTGTCATTTCGAAGGAGGCGCCACACCGCACCATCGGGCTCGCACGAAATCCTGCGCGCCGACTGAGAAATCTACTGTCTGCTGCTGGTGCCCCGCCGCACCGCTCCGGCACTGGCCCTGTCCGCCCGTGTCGTAGCCGCGAAGCAGGCACGTGCTACCGCGTCTGCCCTCCAGCAAATCCGACAGGGGATTCCTCGGCCCTGCAACCCCTGGTGTGAAAGCAGCTACGGCGTGGCCGGGCCTCGGAATGACAGCGCTGGTGGATCTGCCTGGATGCGCAGCGTCGGATTCTTGAACACATTCTCAGCCACCCACGCGGCAGGCACTTGCCCCCGCACCACGGCCTCCAGTCCGCGAAGGCGGCCTTCGTGTGGTTGTTGCAGCGAATTCATTCGCCCTTGCCGCCTTGCCGCCAGCCCCTCCCGGCACTCACGCTCCCCCGCGCCGCGTGCGCAACGGGGGCCGGTGCGTTATCGTACATCCGCAACCCGAAATCCCGGCGGGCGCCCGGGAGAAACCGACGCAAGCGCAGACGAGCGTGGATGATATCCGGATGAGCCGCGAAGTGATCCTGATCAGCGACAAGGTGCTGATCAAGCCGGAAGAAGAAACCAACAAGACGCCGTCCGGCCTGTTTCTGCCGCAGGGGGTGCAGCAGAAGGACGAGGTGATGAGCGGCTACGTGGTGAACACCGGCCCCGGCTATCCCCTGGGCGAAGCCGCCACCGACGGCGAGCCGTGGAGCGGCCGCACCCGCACCGAGCTTCGCTACGTTCCCCTGCAGGCGCAGAAGGGCGACTTCGCCATCTTTCTCAAGGCCCCCGCCGTCGAGGTGGAGATCGACGCCAACAAGTACCAGATCGTCCCCCACAACGCCATCCTCCTCCTGATCCGCGACCGCCTTCCGCTTCCCTGAGCCGGAGAGCACGCATCGAACGGCGCCCGGAGAGACGGCGCCCGGGGAGAATGGCCGAGCGGCGCGAGAATCATCCTCGCGCCGCTCTCGTCATCCAGGCCTGGCCCCGCAGCCGATCCGAAGCCGAGTTCACCACACCTGCCGTTCGTCACCAGGCCCTCCGCGACAGCGACGTCGAAGCCGCGGTCGAATTCGGCCATCTCGGCCACGTATTCCGGATCGCTGGCGGCTTCCCCGCGGGCCGCGTACAGCCGCTCGCGACGCCCATCCTCCGGTGGCTCCACCATCGGCTCCTCGTCCCATGGGCTCCACGGCCCGTCCAGGGACTGCGGCCAACCGTTCGGCGCAATCGGCACGCACTGCGGAGTGACCGCCCGCGCGCCGGACGAATGCAAGACGCTTTCTTGTGTTGCGGCAACGAAAGATGCGCGTTCCGGAGACGCGCCGGGGGATGGGAACTTCCGTTTACGCGAATTTGTCGTATATTGATTGATTCCTTCCTTTTACCCCCTCCGCGAAGTGCAGGTTCTCCGATGTTCGACGTTCGTACTCCCCTCCTGATCCTCCACATTGCCGTCGGCACGGTGGCGGTGGCCGTGGGCATGGTGGCGCTGCTGGCCCGCAAGCCGGTGGGCGCCCCCGGCAAGGTGCACCGCAGCTCGGGACGCGTGTTCCTGATCTGCCTGAGCGTGGCGCTGGTCAGCGCCATCCTGCTCACCGTCATCCGTCCCAAGGCGTACTTCGTGGGCCTGACGGCCTCGTCGCTGGTGTGCCTGTTCTCGGGGTGGCGCGTGCTGGGCCGCAAGCGCCCCGACCTGCGCGCGGCCGACCGCGCGAAGCTGGCGGACTGGGCCGTCGCCGGCGCCACCTTCGCCACCGGCGCCACGCTGGTGGCGATGGCGTCGATGGGAATGCTGGGCCGCAACGTGGTGATGTTCTACGCCATGGGCAGCGGCACCATGATGTACGCGGGGTACGACCTGTACCGCTTCATGCGCCCGCTGGGCTTTCCCTTCTCGCCCGACCTGTGGCTGTACGAGCACCTGGTGAAGATGATCGGGGCGTACTTCGGGGCGGTGGCGTCGTTCTCGGGGAACGTGCTGATGCTGCTGCCCGAGCCGTGGCGCCAGCTGTGGGCCATCTCGCTGGGCCAGTTCCTGGCGGTGGCGCTCACCATTCGCTACGTGCGCCTGATGCGCCGTCGCCGCGGCGAGCGCCTGGCCCGGGTGGAGGAGCGTCCCTCCGTGGCGCGCCCCCGGTCCGAACCCGCCGAGGTGCTGCAGCCGGCGTGACCGTCCGGTCAGGGATCGTCTTCGGATGATGCAAAAACGGCGCGGAAGCCTCCATGGCTTCCGCGCCGTTCCGCATCCGGCCAAGACCGGTCAGGACGCTTCGCCGCTGCAGTGGGCGGGGATGCAGGTGAAGGTGCACGACAGGCCGCAGGTCTCTTCGTGCACACAGGTGCCGATACAGCTCTCCACGCCGGAGTCGCACACCATCGGGGAGCAGCTGTCGGGGTCGGATGCATGTGCGGCGACGGTGCCGCCGAGCGCGTCCGGCGCGGAGTCCGCCTTGAGCGAGGCAACGGCCAGGTCTTCGATGCGCAGCCTGAGCTTCACGGAGGCCTCTGGGAGGGGGTTGGATACGCGATGACACGATCGGGATGAGCCGAAGACCCGCGCGATCGCGGGCCGCTCCCCACGATCGGCGATCTGAACGCAGAGTTCAACCCGCCACGCCGTCCAGACGCACTGCGGATTGCGGAATCGGGATCAGAACCCCGCCAGCGGAACGCAGCGCTGCTCTTCGAAGTTGCGCGGCTCGATCTGGATGGTGAGGTGGTGCAGGCCGAAGCGGTCGTGCAGCATGCAGTGCAGGTCCGACAGGATCTCGCCCGATTCGCGGCGCAGGGCGCGCTCGCCCACCACCACGTGGCCGCTCATGGCGTCCAGCCCGCTGGTGATGGTCCACACGTGCAGGTCGTGCACCTCTTCCACCCCCTCCACGTCCAGCATGGCCCCGCGCACCGCTTCGAGGTCGATGTGCGGCGGCGTGCCCTCCAGCAGCACGCCCACGCTGTCGCGCAGCAGGTGCCACGACGAGTACAGCACCAGCACCGCGATGGCGACGGACACCGCCGGATCGGCCCACATCCACCCGAACGCCCACACCGCCACGCCGCCCAGGATGGCGCCCACGCTTCCCAGCGCGTCGGTCAGCATGTGCAGCCAGGCGCCGCGGATGTTCAGGCTGTCGTCCCTGCCGCCGTGCAGCACCATCAGCCCCACCACGTTCACCGCCAGCCCGCCCGCCGCGATCCACATCACCGTGAGCCCCATCACCGGCTCCGGCGCGTAGAAGCGCTTGACGGCCTCCACGAAGATCAGCACCGAGATGGCGATGAGCGTGGCGGCGTTGGCCAGCGCGGCCAGGATCTCGGTGCGGTAGTAGCCGTAGGTGCGCCGGTCGGTGGCCGGCTTCTGCGCCATCCACAGCGCGAACAGGGAGAGCGCCAGCGCGCCGACGTCGCTGAGCATGTGCCCCGCGTCCGCCAGCAGCGCCAGCGAGTTGCTCATCAGCCCGCCGACCAGCTCCGCGACCATGTACACGGCCGCCAGCGCCAGCGTCCACGCCAGCCGCTTGCGGTTGCGCGCGGACGCCACGCCGTGGGAGTGCCCGTGGGCGTGGGAATGTCCGTGGTGGTGGTGATGTCCGGCCATGGGGAGGGATCGTGGCGAGAGTCGAGCGCTTGGGGTGAAGGTACCTGGTGACCTAGTACCTAGTACCTAGTACCTAGTACCTAGTACCTAGTACCTAGTACCTAGTGCGCAGCGACAGGTGCCGGGGTGCATCCGCAGTACTCGGCACTCGGCACTAGGCACTTGGCACTCGAAACTAGGTACTCGGCACTCGACACTAGGTACTCGGTACTTCCTCTGGCTCCGCCGCCGGCCCGGCGCCGATCCGCACGCCGCGCACGATCAGAAAGATCCCCAGCACGATCATCGCCAGGCTGAGCGTCTGGCCCATGGTCAGCGGGCCCAGGACGGTACCCACCGGATCGCCCGCGTCGGTGAACTGCGCGTCGGGCTGGCGGAACAGCTCTACCAGCGAGCGCAGCAGGCCGTAGCCCAGCACGAACACGCCGCCGTACGTCCCCGGCGCAAGGTCGCGCCCGCGCCGCCGGTTCCACGTGTACAGCCCCCACATCACCAGGCCCAGCAGCAGCCCCTCGGCCAGCGCCTCGTACAGCTGCGACGGATGGCGCAGGGGTACCATGGGGGCCACCTGGTCCCACAGGCCGGTCTGGTACGCGCGCTCCAGCAGCAGCTCGCGCTCGCGCATGGTGCGCCCGGCGGCGGCGCCCGTCAGCCGCATGGCGATGGGATCGGTGGGAAAGCGCACCGCCCACGGCACCGCGTCGGTGGTCACGCGGCCGTACAGCTCGCCGTTGATGAAGTTGGCCATGCGCACGGCAAAGATCCCCGGCGTAACCCCCAGGGTGATGCAGTCGCCCAGGCGCAGAAAGGGAACGCCGTGCTGGCGCGCGAACCACCAGCCGCCCGCGATGGCGCCCGCGAACCCCCCGTGAAAGGCCAGGCCGCCTTCCCAGATGCGGATGATGCGCGCGGGGTTCGCCGCGAACGAGGCGAAGTCGTAGAAGAGGATGTAGCCCAGCCGCCCGCCCAGGATCACGCCCACCACCAGCGCGAACACCAGGTCGCCCACCTTGTCGGGCGAAAGCGGAAGAAAGCCGCGGCGGGCCAGGCGCCGGAGGATGAAGTAGCCGGACGCGAACGCCACCATGAACATGATCCCGTACCACCGGACCGGAAAGCCGCCCGGCAGGTGCAGGGCGACCGGGTCGATCCGGGGAAACGGGATCTCCATCAGCCCCAGCGGGGCCGCGTTGAAATCCACCGTCGGGGCGGCGGAGGCGGTGCGGCTACTGCCCGCCGGTGTGCGCCAGGGCCTCCGTCAGCCGCATCTCGATGATGGTGGCCTGCTGCGAGCCCTTTTCGCTCTCGGCCAGCAGCCCGCGGTAGATGTCGGCCGCGGCCTTCCAGTTGCCGCCCGCCTCGTGGTGCAGCGCGGCCTGGCCCAGCGCCTCGAACTTCTGGTACTTCATCCCCGCCTTGTCGGCGGCCTGCTGGTAGGCGCGGATGGCCGCGGCGCGGTCGCCGGCCTGGGCGTGCGTGGAGCCCAGCATCATCAGCGCCTGCACGGCCAGCTGCGAGCGGCCGCCCGCCACCTTGTTCAGGTGCGTGGTGGCCGGGCGGGGCTGCCCCTGGTCCAGCAGCGACTTGGCCAGCATCAGGCGCGCCTCGTCGGCCTCGGGGGTGCCGTCGTACTGTCGGATGAACTGCTCCATCTCGCGCGTGCCGGCGGCGGTGCCCAGGGTGGGGTTGGCGGCCAGCGACAGCAGCCGCTCGCCCGCGACGGCGCGCTTCTCGGCCTGCGAGTACTTCCAGACCAGCAGGCCGCCCACCACCACCAGCGCCACCGCGGCGATCCCGATGATCATGCGGGCGTTGCGGCGCGCCCACTGCGAAAGCTCGGCGGCGCGCAGGGCCATCGCGTCATCGGAGTCGAGCTTGTGCGTCTGGCGCGAACGGGCGACGGTGGACGATGCCATGCGGGTCCCTCGAGGTGTGCTGGAGAAAGGGCGGCGGATGGGCCGCCCGGAATCGGCGGAAAACAAAAGCACGCGCACGCCGGGGCTCCGGCGCGCGCAGAAACGCGTAAAGCTATCCCCTTCCTGGCCCTTGGTCAACCGGGCGGGGTGGACGGGGAACTCCGTCTCCGCTCCGGCGGACGCGGTGCATCCGGCCGGCGCCCCCTCCGGGCTCGCATTACTCGCCCACCTCCCCCAAAACTGCTGGGGGAGGTTGGGTTGCCGAGAGATCGGGACTCGGCGAACGGGGATCGAACTGCGTCCGGGGGCGGCCCCCCTCTCCCGGCCTCTCCCCCATAAACTGCATGGGGGAAAGGAAAATTCGATCGTGCTCCGGACGGGATTGCGCTGCGCCGCAAGCGCCCCCACCGGCTCGCTTAGGCTCGCCACCTCCTCCAAAACTGCTGGGGGAGGTTGGGTTGCCGAGAGATCGGGACTCGGCGAACGGGGATCGAACTGCGTCCGGGGGCGGCCCCCCCCTCTCCCCGCGGAGCAGGAAAAGGGGGAGAATTCGATCGTGCTCCGGACGGGATTGCGCTGCGCCCGCAAGCGCCCCCACCGGCTCGCTTAGGCTCGCCACCTCCCCCAAAACTGCTGGGGGAGGTTGGGTTGCTGATGGTGGCGGATCGACGAAGCGCATCGAACTGGCGCCCGACGGGGGGCCCCTCCCCCGGCCCCTCCCCGTTCGTTCCTCACGGAGAGGGGAGAATTCGATCGCGCTTCGGCAGGCCGGCACGATGGGGGGAAGTCCGCGGACACAGCTCGATCCTGTTCGAACCGCCGTGATCCTGCCCACGCCCAACCTCCCCCAAACTTGGGGGAGGTGCGAGCCTAAGCGAGCGGAGGGGGCGCCCGCGGGTCGCGCCGAAGCTGATCCCTCCGCGCAGCCACCACTCCCGCACTCACGCACTCACGCACTCACGCACTTTCGCACCCCCGCATCGGCGCCAATATTGCCATAGGCCGCGCGCGGGCACCCGGCGGTCGCGCCCGACTCCTGCCGATCCACAGCATCCAGCAAGCGAACACCACACCCGAGCGAACGAGCCCATGGCGGACCGGTACGTCTATTTCTTTGGCGCGGGACAGACGGAAGGCAGCAAGGACATGAAGGAGCTGCTGGGCGGCAAGGGCGCCGGGCTGGCCGAAATGGCCCGCATCGGCGTTCCCGTGCCCCCCGGCTTCACCATCACCACCGAGGTCTGCCGGCTGTACCTGCGCGCCGGAAAGTACCCCGACGGGCTGCGCGAGCAGGTGCAGAGCGCCCTGGAGCGGCTGGAGACGGCCACCGGAAAGACCTTCGGCGGGGGCGCGTCGCCGCTGCTGGTCTCCGTGCGCTCCGGCGCGGCGTTCAGCATGCCGGGGATGATGGACACCATCCTGAACCTGGGCCTTACCGACACCACCGCCGCGGCGCTGGCCGCGGAGAGCGGCGACGAGCGGTTCGCCTTCGACAGCTACCGCCGCTTCGTGCAGATGTACGCCGACGTGGTGCTGGGTGTGCACGCCGACCTGTTCGAGCGCCTGCTGGAGGCAAAGAAGCACGGCCGCGGCGTGCGCGAAGACACGCACCTCCCCGCCTCGGACCTGCGCGACCTGGTGGGCGAGTTCAAGACGCTGGTACGCGAAAAGACGGGGAAGGACTTTCCCGAGGAGCCGCAGGACCAGCTGTGGGGCGCCATCCACGCCGTCTTCAACTCGTGGGAAACGCCGCGCGCCAAGGCGTACCGCCGCATCAACAACATCAGCGACAACCTGGGCACGGCGGTCAGCGTGTGCTCCATGGTGTTCGGCAACATGGGCGACGACAGCGGCACCGGCGTCGCCTTTACCCGCGACCCGTCCACGGGCGAGCGGCGGCTGTACGGCGAGTTCCTGGTGAACGCGCAGGGCGAGGACGTGGTGGCCGGCATCCGCGACCCGCTGCACATCGACGGGATGGCCCAGGCGCTTCCCGGCGCGTACGAGCAGTTCCTGGAGGCGGCGAAGCTGCTTGAGGACCACTACCGCGACGCGCAGGACCTGGAGTTCACGGTCGAGAAGGGCCGCCTGTACCTGCTGCAGACGCGCAACGCCAAGCGCACCGGCCGCGCCGCCGTGCGCATTGCCGTGGAGATGGTGGACGAGGGGCGCATCACCCCCGAAGAGGCCGTGCTGCGGGTGGAGCCGGAGCAGCTGGACCAGCTCCTTCACCCCATGGTGGATCCCGACGCCAAGGTGCACGTGCTGACCACCGCGCTCCCCGCCTCGCCCGGCGCGGCGTCGGGCGTCGTCGTCTTCAACCCCGACGAGGCCGCGGAGCGGGGGCCGCACGAGCCCGTGGTCCTCGTCCGGCGCGAGACGTCGCCCGAGGACTTTCACGGGATGGTGGCGGCGCAGGGCATCCTGACCGGCCGCGGCGGGATGACGTCGCACGCGGCGGTGGTGGCGCGGGGGATGGGCAAGTGCTGCGTGGCCGGCGCGGGCGAGCTGGTGATGGACGAGGGGCGCCGCCGCTTTACCGTGGGCGACGTGACGGTGCACGAGGGCGACTGGATTACCCTGGACGGCAGCACGGGGCGGGTGATCCTGGGGCGGGTGCCCACGGTGGAGCCGGAGCCCACGGACGACTTTCGCCGGCTGATGGAGTGGGCCGACGCCGTCCGCACCCTGCGGGTGCGCACCAACGCGGATACGCCGAACGACTCGGCCGTGGCGCGGCGCTTCGGGGCCGAGGGGATCGGGCTGTGCCGCACGGAGCACATGTTCTTCGAGGGCGACCGCATCGACGCGGTGCGCGAGATGATCCTGGCCGACGGCGGCGGCGCCCGCGCCATCGCGGTGGCCAAGCTGCTCCCCATGCAGCGCGCCGACTTCGAGGGGATCTTCCGGGCGATGGACGGGCTTCCCGTCACCATTCGCCTGCTGGACCCGCCGCTGCACGAGTTCCTGCCGCACGGCCCGGCCGAGATCAAGGACCTGGCACGCAAGCTCAAGCAGAACCCCGACAAGCTGCGAGCGCGGGTGGAAGCGCACCACGAGTCCAACCCCATGCTGGGCCACCGCGGCTGCCGCCTGGGGATCAGCTACCCCGACATCACCTGGATGCAGGCGCAGGCCATCTTCGAGGCCGCGGTGAACGTGCAGAAGGAGGGCGTGCGGGTCTGCCCGGAGATCATGGTGCCGCTGGTGGGCACGGCCGAGGAGCTGCGGCGCCAGCGAGAGATCATCGACCACGTGGCCGAAGAGGTCTTCTACCAGTGCGACACCACGGTGGACTACCTGGTGGGGACGATGATCGAGCTTCCGCGCGCCGCGCTGACGGCGGACCGCATCGCGGCGCACGCGCAGTTCTTTTCGTTCGGCACCAACGACCTCACGCAGACCACGTTCGGGCTGTCGCGCGACGACGCGGGGCGGTTCCTGCCGTCGTACGTGGAGGGCGGCGTGCTGCCCGACGACCCGTTCCAGACGCTGGACCTGGACGGCGTGGGGCAGCTGGTGGAGATGGCGACGCGGCTGGGGCGGGGCGTAAAGGCGGACCTCAAGGTGGGCGTCTGCGGCGAGCACGGCGGCGACCCGCGCTCGGTGGAGTTCTTTCACCGCGCGGGATTGAACTACGTCTCGTGCTCGCCCTACCGCGTCCCCGTGGCGCGCTTGGCCGCCGCGCACGCCGCGCTCAAGGACCCGTCGCGCACTCCCGCCGCCGCTCCCGAGCCCGCCGCTCCGTCGCTCGAAGAAGTCGAGGCGGTCGCGGCGGACTGAGGAAAAAGATCGGGGAGGGTACAGAGGAACAGAGAAAAGCCAGAGGAAAAACGGGAGACGCGCATCTTCCGTTTTCCTCTGTTCCTCTGCCAGTCTCTGCTCCTCTGTACCCCCGCCTTTTTGGCCGCGCGCCTCAGCCGAGCTTGCTCGCCTCGTCCTCGCGCACCTCGCCGGGCTCGCCGGAAACGCCCAGGGCGCCCAGGTTCCTGCCGTGGCCCTCGCCGCCGCTGAAGTACACGTGCGTCTCGCCCCTGCCCACGTCGATGCGGGTGATCAGCCCGCCGCCCCGCCCCACCGCGCGCTCGATCTCCTCCGGCGACTTGCTGCCCTTGAAGCTGGCCTTGTAGTGCTTCATCGTCGTCATCTCCCCTTAGAACTGTTCAGAGCAGCTGCGGCTGCGCCCGTCGATCTCGGTGTACTCCGCCTGCGCCTGCACTTCGCTCCCCGCGGACGGCGTCCAGCTGTAGTACTGCGCGGTCATGCCGGGCTCCAGGTACTCCGGTCCACTCCAGGTGATGCCGGACGGGGCCGGGCGCAAGTAGAACGTGCTCCCCGAGCTGGAGCAGACGAGGATGCGGCGCAGGTGCACGATGTTGCGCCCCTGGTTGTTCACCCACAAGGTCGCGGCAGTGCCGGACTTGACGATGGATACCACCACCGACGTGGCGCTTCTGAAGCTGGTCTCGCAGGGATTGCAGGCCATTTCGCTTCCTCCCGAGGGATGGACGGGTCCGCCGCCACGGCCGGAGATTCGCGGGATACGGCGGCGGATTGGGGATGCACCGCGGCAGGTCCAGCAGCCGGCGGCAACTGGCCCCGTAGCAGAGGAAGTGCCCAGCGGTGGCGGATCAGGATCTCACCATGCAAACGTTTCAGCTCCAGGCACTTGGGTGGATGGGGGAAAACAGATGCATCTACCTGCCATACGCAGAGATGGGTCACCCGCTCCACACCTGGGACGGACATGGGATGCATCCACCTGCTCCGCTTGACGATAATCGTTGCAACGGATAAATTCGAGGTTCACACTGATCGGGAGTGTACGATGAGCGACGTGACGACCGCGGCCCGCGAGGAATACGGAATCGCGCCGGACGGATACCGCCTGCCGGGAGCGCTGCGGCTGGGCCGCGTGCGGCTGCAGGTGGCGGACCTGGAGCGCTCGCTGGCGTACTACGGCGACGTGCTGGGGCTGCGCGTGCTCGACCGCACGGCGGAGGGCGCCACGCTGGGCCCGCACGGGGACGATTCGGTGCTCGTGGAGCTGGTGGAGCGGCGGGGGGCCGCGCCGGCGCCGGGGCGGGGGCGGCTGGGGCTGTACCACTTCGCCATCCTGCTTCCGGACCGCGCGGCGCTGGGCCGCTTCGTCCAGCACCTGGCGCGCGTGGGCGAGCGCGCGGGCGCCAGCGACCACCTGGTGAGCGAGGCGCTGTACCTGAACGACCCAGACGGGCTGGGGATCGAGGTCTACGCCGACCGTCCCCGCGCCACGTGGCGCTACGACGCGCAGCGCCAGCTGGCGATGGACACGCGGCCGCTGGACCTGGCCAGCCTGGTCCGCGCCGCGGGGGGACAGCCGTGGAGCGGAATGCCGGCCGGGACGACCATGGGCCACGTGCACCTGCACGTCGGCGACATCGGCCAGGCTGCGGCGTTCTACCACCAGGCGCTGGGGCTCGACAAGGTGGTGTGGAGCTATCCCGGCGCGCTGTTCCTGTCCGCCGGCGGCTACCATCACCACCTGGGGCTGAACACCTGGGCCGGCGCCGGCGCCACCCCGGGGGGCGAGAACGACGCGAAGCTGCTGGACTGGGAGATCATCCTTCCCCGCCCCGCCGACGCGGACGCCGCCGTCCGCAGCCTGGAATCCGCCGGCCAGCCGGCCACGCGCACCGAAGGCGGCTGGCTGACGCTGGACCCCTGGGGCACCGCCGTCCGCATCGTCGCCGCGGGCTGACCGTCAACAAATTGGTCTCACACCGGAGTCAGCGGAGAAAAACTCCGCTGACTCCGTTTTGCCAGCTAAGCCAAACCTGTCATTCTGAGGGAGGCGCCGCGCAGCACCTTCCGTCTGCTCAGGAGCATGGCGCCGACCGAAGAATCTTTGTCGGAAACGGCAGGATCTTTCCGTCACGGTGTGTTCCCGGGCGATGCCCGGGAGAGGCTCCGCGCGAGGGGAAGGAGATTCTTCGGTCGCGCCAACAGGCTTCGCGGGTTTCCCGGAATTCCGGGGTGGGCGCTTCCTCAGAATGACAGGTGTTTTCCGGGGTTTGTTTAAACCAGACCTGACAAAACCTGTCATTCTGAGGGAGGCGCCGCGCGGTGCTTTCCTTTCGCCCGGGAGCATGGCGCCGACCGAAGAATCTTTGTCGGGAACGGCAGGATCTTTCCGTCACGATGTGTTCCCGGGCGATGCCCGGGAGGGGCTCCGCGCGAGGGGAGGGAGATTCTTCGGTCGCGCCAACGGGCTCCGCGGTTTCCCGGAATTCCGGGGTGGGCGCTCCCTCAGAATGACAGGTGTTTTCCGGGGTTTTGTGTAAACCAGACCTGACAAGCTGTCATTCTGAGGGAGGCGCCACGCAGCACCCTCCTTCTGCTCAGGAGTGTGGCGCCGACCGAAGAATCTTTGTCGGAAACGGCAGGATCTTTACGTCACGAGGTGTTCCCGGGCGATACCCGGGAGGGGCTCCGCGCGAGGGGCAGGAGATTCTTCGGTCGCGCCAACGGGCTTCGCGCCTTCCCGCGAGGCCAGGGGGTGGCGCTCCCTCAGAATGACAGGTGGGTCGGCGGATTGGGGATGAGGCTGTCTTTCAGGGATCCGCGAATCAGCCGTCCGCGAGCGGAAGGTTCCCGGGCGATGCCCGGGACGGGGTTCCGCGCGAGGGGAGGGAGATTCTTCGGTCGCGCCAACGGGCTCCGCGGCTTTCACGCGAGCCCAGGGGTGGCGCTTCCTCAGAATGACAGGTGGGTCCGCGGATTCGGGATGACGCGGATTCGGGAGGACGCCGTCTTTTAGGGCGGGACGGATCAGCCGTCCGCGAGCGGGAGGGTGAAGGTGAAGGTGGCGCCGTGGCCGGGGGCGCTCTCCACGGTCAGGTCGCCGCCCATGCCGCGCGCCAGGTCGCGCGAGATGGCCAGCCCCAGCCCCACGCCCTCGTCGCGCGAATTCAGCCGCCGCCCCACCTGCACGAACGGATCGAAGATGTCGCCGATGCGGTCCGGCGCGATCCCCACGCCCGTGTCGCGCACCCGCACCGCCGCCAGGCCGTCCGGCCGCGCATCCGCCCAGACGGAGATCGATCCGCCCTCCGGCGTGAACTTGACCGCGTTGGAAAGCAGGTTCAGCATCACCTGGCGCAGCTTCTCCGCGTCCGCGCGCACCCGCAGGCCGGCCTCGCAGCGAACCGCCTCCACCGCCACGCCGCGCTCCCCCGCCTGCGGCAGGACGAACTCCACCACCTCGGCCAGCGCGGGCGCCACCGGCACCTCCTCCAGCGTGTACTGAACGCGCCCCGCCTCGATGCGGGCAAAGTTCAGCACGCTGTTGATGAGGCCCAGCAGGTGCTCCTGGCTGCGCTGGATGCGCGACAGCTGCGCGCGCTGCGGCTCCGTCACCGGGCCAAAGATCCCCATCTCCAGCAGCTGCGCGTACCCGCCGATGGCGTTGAGCGGGGTGCGCAGCTCGTGGCTCATGGTGGCCAGGAACTGGCTCTTGGCCAGGTTGGCTTCTTCCGCCGCCCGCCGCCCCTGCACCAGGTCCGTCACGTCCACGCCGATGGCGCAGATCCCCTCCACCGCCCCGTCCGCCGCGAACAGCGGCTGGTAGACGAAGTTGTACAGCGCCTCCTCGGCCACCCCGTCGCCGTCGCGGTCCAGGCGGGCCGGCACCTCCGTGCCGACGAACGGCTCGCCGGTGGCGTACACCCGGTCCAGCAGCTCGAAGAAGCCCTGCCCCGCCAGCTCCGGGAGCGCGCGGCGCACGGGCAGCCCCAGCAGCTGCGCCGCCTGGCGCACCGGCCCCAGCAGCCGCACGTAGCGGGCGTTGGCCGATTCGACCACGTGCTCCGGCCCGCGCAGCAGCACGATGGCCACGGGCGCCTGCTCGAACACCAGCCGCAGCCGGTCGCGCACCGCCTCGGCCTGCGCCAGGGCACGGTCGCGCTCCGCCTCGGCGCGCATCCGCTCGGTCACGTCCAGCGCGGCCACCACCCCGCCGACGATGGTGCCGTCCGCGTCGCGGATGGGCGCGCCGGAGTTCAGGATGAAGCCGCGCGACCCGTCCAGGCGCTCGATCTCCACCCGCTCGCCCACCACCACCTCGCCCCTGGACACCGCGCGCGCCAGCGCCCACTCCTCCGGCTGCACCGGCTGCCCCGTCTCGGGCCAGCGGGCGCGGTACGCGGCGTACTCCTGCACCCCCGCGCTCATGGGCGCCTCGCCCCAGATGTCCGGCGCGGCGCGGTTCACGTCGGTAACGCGCCCCGTGGCATCCGCCATCCACACGCCGATGGGAATGGCGTCCAGCACCGTGGCCAGACGCCGGCTCTCCATCTCCGCCGCCTCGCGCGCCCCGTCCAGCGCCACGGCCAGCCGCTCCGCCTCGGCCCGGGCGCGGCGCTCGGCCTCGAACAATCGCGCCCGGTCCAGCCCCTGCGCGCACAGGCGGGAGATGGAAAGCATCAGCGCACGCTCGCGCGGGTCGAAGCGGCGCGGCCGGTCGTACGTCCACAGCAGCGCGCCGCGCCCACCGTCCTCCAGCGCCACCGGCACCGCCGCCCACGCCTGGCTGGCGCTGCCGGCCGGCGGCGTGTACCCCCCGCCAAAGTGCGCCGCCCACGCCCGCGGCGACTCCAGGAACACCGGCTCACCGGTACGCGTGGCCTCGGCGATGGGGATGGACGCGTCCATCCGCCAGCGCCGCCCCACCGACATGCACGCCTCTTCCGGGTAGCCGATGGAGGAGAGCAGCTCCAGCTCGTCCCCATCCTCCGTCCGCAGCGCCAGCACGCCGGCGTAGGCGCCCAGCGCGGCCACGCCCTGCCGCATGGCCACCGCGCCCACCTGCGCCTCCGTCGCCGCGCCGGAAAAGCCCTCCGTCAGCGCCTGCAGCCGCTCGGCCACCATCCGCGAGTGGCGCTCTTCCTCGTACAGCCCCGCCCGGTGCATGGCCTGCGCGCACTGGCCGGCCAGGGACAGGACGAACGCCCGCTCCTCGTCGCCCAGCACGAAGCCTTCGGGAAAGTTGAGGCCGATGCAGCCGATGGGCGCGCCGCCCACCAGCAGCGGAACCGCCGCCATGGCGCCGCCGCCGTTGGCCCGGCGCAGGTCCGCCAGCGCGGGGTAGCGCTCGGCGCGCGCCGCCGCGTCGGCCAGAAAGATGGGCTCGGCAAGGCGCACCGCCTCGGTCAGCGGAAAGTCCGTGGCCAGCGGCATGCTGCGAAAGCGCTCCATGGCCTCCGGCGGATAGCCGACCGCCTGGACGATGTGGAGCTCGCCCCGGGCTGCGTCCAGCAGGGCGACGGCGCCGGACCGCGCGCCCAGCGCCGCCACGCCTTCGCTCACCACGGCCTGGGCCACCTCGCCGGGGGTGAGCGCCGTGGCCAGCCGCGCGGTCACGGCGTGCAGCGCCTCCAGCCGCTGCACGGCGCGCCGCCGTCCCGTGACGTCCACCGCCATCGCCACGCGCGCCGTGGCGCCGCCAAAGGGGACCTCCTGGGTGGTGATCTCCACGTCGAGCAGGCTTCCGTCGCGCCGGCGGTGGCGAAACTCGCCGCGCACCAGCACCCCGCCGTCGCGCGGGTCGTGCACGGCGGCGTACACCCGCTCCATCTCCTCGGGGGGGCGGATGTCGGCCAGGGTAAGCGACAGGAACTCGTCCGCGGAATAGCCGTACTGCCGCTCCGCCGCCTGGTTCACGGCCAGGATGCGGAGCGTGCCCGGGTCGAAGACCCACATGGGCACGGGGTTGTGCGCGAAGAGAATGCCCAGCTCTTCGGCGGCGGCGGCGAGTTCGGTATGCATGGGGGATGATGATCGACCTGCGGCGCGCGGACGGAGCAGCGCAACCCGAAAGCTCGCGCATTTTGCGCCCGAACGCAATCTGGCGGCCCCGGTCAGATCGACGTTTGCCGAACGCTGCCGCAAAAACGTGGGGGTACAGAGGGACAGACAAAGCCGGAGGAGCAGAGGGATGTCCGTCGTCCTCTGTTCCTCTGGCCGTTCTCTGCCCCTCTGCACCCTCGCTTTTGTTTTTGCGGACGCGCGCGATTACCGGCCGCGCAGGTGCTCGTGGATGAACTGGATGGCGATGGAGCCCTCGCCCACGGCGGCGCCCACGCGCTTGACGGAGCCGCTGCGCACGTCGCCCGCCACGAAGACGCCCGACTGGCTGGACTCCAGCAGAAAGCGCGGGCGCTCCAGCTCCCACGCCTCGTCCGAGCAGGCGCGGCCGGTGAGCACGAAGCCCTTGTCGTCCAGCGCCACGGCGCCCTTGAGCCACTCCGTCTGCGGCGCCGCGCCGATGTACACGAACAGCGTGCTGGTCTCCGCCGTCTCGCGCGCCCCCGTCTCCACGTCCTCGATGGTGATGGTCTGCAGCATGTCGTGCCCCTCGGCCTCGATCACCTTGGCGCCCGGCCGCAGGTGCACGTTCTGGAGCTTGCTGACGCGCGAAAGCAGGTACTCCGACATCTTCTCCGCGAAGTCCGCCTCGGGCGCCACCATCGTCACCGACTTGGCGTAGCGGGCCAGGTACAGCGCCGCCTGCCCCGCGCTGTTGCCGGCGCCCAGCAGGTACACGTCGCGGTCGCGGCAGGTGGGGATGGCCGCCGCCGCCGCGCCGTAGTACACGCCCCGCCCGATCAGCCGGTCGCACCCCGGCGCCTCCAGCATGCGCCACGACACGCCCAGCGACAGCAGCACGGCCTGCGCGCGCAGTTCCTCGCCGTCGTCCAGCGTGACCACACGATTGGGCTCGTCGATGCGCAGCCCCACCGCCTCGCGCCGCACCACCACCTCCGCGCCAAAGCGCTCCGCCTGACGCAGTGAGCGCCCGGCCAGCTCGCTGCCGCCCACCCCGTCTGGAAAGCCCAGGTAGTTCTCGATCAGCGAGCTCATCCCCGCCTGCCCGCCGGGCGCCTCCTTTTCGATGAGCACCGTCCGCAGCCCCTCACTGGCGCCGTACACCGCCGCCGCCAGCCCGGCCGGCCCCGCGCCCACGATGATCAGGTCGTAGTACGGCGACTCGGCCTCGGTGCTCAGCCCCACCTGCTCGGCGAGCTCCTGGTCCGTGGGGTCCGCCAGCCACGTCCCGTCGCCAAAGACCAGCAGCGGCATCCGGTCCGCGCCCACGCCCAGCTCGTCGGCGCGGGCGCGGGCCTTTTCGTTGGTCTCGAAGTCGCGAAACAGGTAGGGCACGCGGCTGCGCGCAAGGAAGTCGCGCACCTCGTGCGAGCGGGGCGACCAGGTAAAGCCGATCACCACCACCCGGTCCGCCGCGTCCGCGTGCGAGGGAATCATTCTCGGGTCTTTCGGTCATGCGTGGCTCGGCGCCGATGGAAGATCGGGCCGGGGCGGGAGGGTGTGTCAGGAGGCGTGCCAGCGGGGAGGCAGGGGTGGCGGGGTGAGCGGGTGAAGGGGTGAAGGGGTGAAGGGGTGCGTGAGTGCGTGAGTGCGTGAGTGCGTGAGTGCGTGAGTGCGTGAGTGCGGATGTGCGGATGTGCGGATGTGCGGATGGGCGGATGGGCGTGAGGACGAACGCGCCGCATCTCTCTCCGAACACCCCGGACTGTCATTCCGAGGGAGCGCCGCACGAAAGGCGGCCGAACCACCGGGCTGTGGCGCGACCGAGGAATCTACTGTCGGGATGCTGGTGATTGGTCGGCGCGTCCGGAACTGGCGGCCACAATCCGCGAAGGCGGATTTTGCGACTTTCCAGCGGCGAATTCATTCGCTCCTGGAGCCGGAGCGTGAGGGGCGCTACCGGCCCCGCAGCGATCCCGTGAGCGCTTCGGTGACGGCGACGCGGTCGCGGCCCTGGGCCTTGGCGGCGTACAACGCCTGGTCCGCCAGGCGAAAGAGCGCTTCGGGCGTGTCCGCGTCCTCCGGCGCGCTGGCGATGCCGATGCTGACGGTCAGCGCGTCGGCCGTGGCGCCGAAGGTGTGGCCGGCGACGCGCTGCCGCAGCCGCTCGGCCACCGCGGCCGCCGTCGCCGGGTCGGCGCCCACCATCAGCACCGCGAACTCTTCGCCGCCCAGCCGCGCCACCGAGTCGCTGGTGCGCAGCTGCTCGCGCAGCAGAAAGCCCAGCTCGCGCAGCGCATCGTCGCCCGCCGGGTGGCCGTGGCGGTCGTTGTAGCTCTTGAAGTGGTCGCAGTCCACCACCGCCAGGCTGAAGCTGCCCCCGTAGCGCGCCACCCGCGCCACCTCCATCTCGAACCGCTCGGAAAAGTGCCGGCGGTTGGGCAGCCCCGTCAGCGGGTCGGTGTACACCAGCCGCGCCAGCTCTGCCCGCGCCGCCGCCAGGGCCAGGCGCTGGCGGCGAATGCGCCCCAGCACGATCCCCGCGAACAGGTTGGTGATGAAGAAGACCACCGCCAGGATCAGCTCCACCTCCGGCCGCACCCCGTGCGGGGCCGCCAGCGCCACGGCGGCCAGGTACCCCGCCGTCATCATTCCGCTCAGCAGCGCGGCGGTCACGAACCCCGCGTAGCCCGACAGAAAGATGAGCACCACCGGCCAGATCACCAGCAGCAGCAGCCGGATCTCGTCCGCCGCCCAGATGAACACGGACAGCAGCGCGGCCACCGCCATCATGGGCACCAGCACGAAGTGCGGATCCCACCGCACCCACAGCCGGGGCGCCGCCTGCAGCAGCACCCACGAGCCGCCCACGGTCAGCGCGCAGGCGGCGGCGATGACCACCCATTCATGGGCCGTCACCTCCACGAACCAGATGGCGTTCATCAGCGCGATCACCGCCACCGCCAGCGCAAGCCCGCTGGTGCCCAGCGCCAGTCCCCGCTGCTTGTGGGTCCTGTCCACTCCGTTCGCTCCTCTCCTCCGGAAGTCGCCCGGCATCAGCAAATCGCGATCCACTGCTCCACCGGGGTGTTTCACTTTTCCTCCGCCGCGGTAGATTGCCGGCGGATTCCACATACGGAGGGATGCGATGACGTCGGCGGGCGAGATCGAAACACGGCTGCGGGAGATGGGCGACCCGGAATCCGCGCGGGTCCTGCAGGGGTACTTTCGCACCGGGCCGGGCGAGTACGGCGAGGGCGACCGGTTTCTGGGCATTCGCGTCCCCGCGCTTCGTGCGCTGGTGCGCGAGTACCGCGGGGTGGCGCTGGGGGAGATGGACACGCTGCTGGGCTCGCCGTGGCACGAGGCGCGGCTGCTGGCCCTGCTGCTGATGGTGGACGCGTACGGGCGCGGCGGCGCGGCGGCGCGCGAGGACATCTACCGCCTGTACCTGGAACGCACGTCGCGCATCAACAACTGGGACCTGGTGGACCTGTCCGCGCCGCACGTGGTGGGCGCGCACCTGGTGCAGGGGGACCGGTCGGTGCTGGAGGGGCTGGCGCGTTCGGAGCTGCTGTGGGAGCGGCGGATCGCCATCCTGGCCACGCAGCACTTCATCCGCCGCGGCGACTTCGGCACCACGCTGCGGATCGCGGAGATGCTGGTGGACGACCGGCACGACCTGATCCACAAGGCGGTGGGATGGATGCTGCGCGAGGTGGGCAACCGCGACCGGGAGACGGAAGAGATTTTCCTGCGCCGGCACCACGCCACCATGCCGCGCACCATGCTGCGCTACGCCATCGAGAAGTTTCCCCCCGAGCTGCGCCGGCGCTACATGCAGCGGTGATTTTCGCCGGGCTCATCCCGATCCCGGGAAAACAACACCTTCATGGGTACAGAGGAACAGAGTCAGACAGAGGAACCACGGCTTGCTTTCTCTGTCTGCCTCTGTTCCTCTGTACGATCATTCTTTTTCAGGATCTGGTATCATCATCATCATCCCTGATCCGCGAAAAAGGATGCGAGGGGGATCAATCCTCCCCGTTCTCCAGCGCCCGGTAGCCGCGGCGGTAGTACAGCAGCGGCGCGCCTTCCCCGCCTCGCACCACCCGCTCCACCTGCCCGATGACGACGCGGTGGTCGCCGCCGGGGTGCGTCTCCCACAGCCTGCAGACGAGCGACACCGGCGCGCCCCGCAGCACCGGATCGCCTTCCGCCTCGAACGGGCTGGGCTCCAGCGGCAGGCGCTGGGCGTAGGCGCTGGCGGCGCGGCGGTCGCCCAGCGCCAGCAGGTTCAGGGTGAACCGCCCCGTCTCGAGCACCATGTACAGCGCCGCCGCGTCGTTGCCCACGCACGCCAGCACCAGCGGCGGATTGGCCGAGAGCGGCGTGAACGCGGTCACCGTGATGGCTTCCACGTCGTCGTCCTCGCGCACCGCCAGCACCGCCACCCCCGTGGCCCAGTACGACACCGCGTCGCGAAACTCCTCGGGCGTCACGCCTTCGCCCGCGGATTCGCCAGCGTGCGTGCGGATGGTGGGCTGGATCGGTCGCGCCATCGGGTACTCTGCGCATTCAGGGTGGTTGATGCCGGATCGGGATCGATCCCGCCGCATGCGGCGCGCCGAAAGATTGGCCTCGCCCGGAGTCAGCGGCGGACCTGAACCGTGCTGACTCTGTGCGATATGAGTTCCCCCCACCTGCCGTGCAGACCCTTGCTCACGGAACCTGGGCCCGCAGCAGCGGCATCCGGCCCACCGCTGCCCGCTGTTCCCTATTCCCTATTCCCTATTCCCTATTCCCTATTCCCTATTCCCTTCCCTCGAAAAAAGCCCCGCGCCGGATGAACCGGTGCGGGGCTCTGTCGATCAGGAAGCGAGAAGAGAGATCAGCGCGCCGCGCCGGTCCGCTCGGCGCAGAAGTGGCCGCCGGCCCGCGGCTGCCCCGCCCCGCTCTCCCACGTCCCGGCGAAGCGGTCCGCGGCGATGGAGGTGACGGTGAGCGCCATGTACGCCCCGTCGAAGCGCTGCTGGCCGCCCTGGTTGGCGTCCGCGCCCAGCCGCAGCGTGAGGTTGTGGGTCCCCGCCGGCGCGTCGGGCCGCGGCCACTCCATCACCAGCACGCCGGGCCGCGCCGCGTCGGCGCGCCCCGTCTCGCCCGCCGACACCGCGCCCACCGCGTCCAGCCGCACGTCCGTGCCGCCGAAGAGCGGGTAGCGCACCCCCGCCGACGCGGGCACCGGCGCCGGACGGCCGCCGTAGGCCCGCAGCGTCAGCGCGCCCGAGACCGACGCCCCCGCCTGCGCGCCGCGCTCCGCCACCAGCGTCAGCCGGAACTCGCCGGCCAGCCCGTCCGCCCGCGCCCCGGCCGCCAGCGGGCCCGCCACCGGCGCGCACGGCACCCCGGCGGCGGGCGCCGGGGCCGCGCCCCGGCACGACTGCCCCGCCGCCCCGGCCAGCACCAGCACCCCCAGCAGGACGGCGGCCGGCCTCAACCGGCGCGCCCCGGACGCATCGCCCGTGCTCAATTGCGGATCCGGGTAACGCGGCCCTGCCGGTTGATGGCGCGCAGCGGCCCGCGGTGGATGTCGTTGTGCATGCGGATGGAGCCCCGCTCCGTGCTGCCGCCGGCCCGCAGGGTGAGCGTGACCGAGAAGGCGTCGGCGGCCGCCGCGTTCACCGTGTAGCCCATGTCCGCCAGCGAGCGCACCGTCAGCTGGCTCATGGGGTTGCTGCCGCTGTTCAGGTACCCCGTCATCAGCTCCCGGCCCAGCAGCGACTCGCGCCAGTGGCCGTTGGCGGTGCCCTGCCCGCCCGTGTTCTCCACCGGCACCTTGAGCCCCGAGTAGGTGGCGCCGCCGATGGCGTTGAACCCGGCCAGCCCCTCGAGGCCCGAGTACCACGTGTCGCGCACCACCGCGTCCGACGACGCGTTCTGCAGCAGCCCGAAGTAGTTCCACATGGTGCCGATCCCCAGCACGTGACCCATCTCGTGCAGGATGACGGAGCCGAAGCCCCCGCTCGCCTCCAGCTGGGCCACGTCGGCCACGTCGAAGTACATCAGCCCCAGGATGGGCAGCTCGGTCGCGTCGTCGCGGATGTAGCACGGGCCGGCCGCTCCCAGCACCGCCCCGGGCCCGTCGATGGGCTCGATGGCGGCGAAGATGACCAGGTCGTCGATGTTCATGTTCAGCGTGGGCGAGTCGTCGCCGCACTCGTTGGCCGGGATGTTCGCGGACGCGCTGGGCAGGTCGGCGGTGATCACCGTGCCCCAGCGCGTGGCGGCGGTCTGGAACACGTCGCGCTGCGCCTGCGTCATCGTCGTGGTGAAGCACACCGTCATGGTGTAGCCCGCCCCGCCGCCCTGGCACCCCGCGCCGCGGAACACCACCGGCGCGGCGGTGATCGCGGGAACCGTGGCCGTCAGCGTGTTGAGCGCCGCCACCGGGCCCAGCGTCCAGCCCCCCGCCGAGGCCACGCCGCTGGCGTTGGTGGTGGTGGTGGCGTTGAGCACCGACCCGCCGCCCGCCGCCGCGAAGGTGACGCTGAGGCCCGGGAGCGGGTTGCCGCTGGGGTCACGCACCAGCACCGTGGGCACCACGGGCACCGCCGTGCCGGCCATGGCGGCCTGGTTGCGGCCGGCGCTGATGGTCAGCGTGCCGGCGACGGCGGCCGTGGCGGTAAAGACCACCGGGGGAAGCGCCGTGCCGGGAAAGGTCGCCGTCAGCGTGTTGGTTCCCGACGCGGCGCCCAGCGTCCAGCTGCCCACCGAGGCCCCGCCGGCGGCGTCCGTGGTCTGGGTGGGGCCGGTGTGCGAGCCCCCGCCCGACGTCACCGTGAACTGCACGCTCACGCCCGACACCGGGTTGCCGAAGGCGTCGCGCACCAGCACCCGGGGCGCCACCGCCACCGTCCCGCCGCGCACGGCCGTCTGGTTGTTGCCGGCTTCCACCGTGGCCTGCGTGGCCGGGCCGGCCACCGCCGTGGCGGTGAACACGGCGGGCGCGGCGTTGCCGGACGTGGCCTGCACCTGCTGCGCGGTCCCCGCCGTGGTGCCCAGCGTCCAGACGACGGTGGCGACGCCGTTGGCCCCCGAAACCGCCGTGGCCGACGGAAGCGTGCCCCCGCCGACCACCGCGAAGGTCACCGTCACCCCCGCGACGGGCGCGCCCAGCCGGTCGCGCACCGCCACCTGCAGCGGCGTGGCCAGCGCGGTGCCCGCGGGGCCCGTCTGCGTGTCGCCGCCCGCCTTCTGCAGGGTGGTGGCCACCTGCGCCACCGTCACCGTCGACGTTCCCGAAGCGCTGCCGGCCGTGGCGGTGATGGTGGCGGGGCCGTTGGCGGCCCCGGTCACCACCGCGCTGTCGCCGCCCGCGCCCGCCACGGTGACCGCCGGCGAGCTGGACGACCAGCTCAGGCCGGCGTTCTCCATGGGGTTTCCCTTCTCGTCGGTCACGGCGGCGCGCACCACGCGCGTGGCGCCCACGGCGTCCAGCGTAATGTTGCCGGGCGTGACGCCCACCGTGGTGGGGACGGGCGGAGTGGTGCCGTCGCTGCACCCCCAGGCGAACAGGGCTGCGGCGGAGCAGAGCAGTAGGTTGCGCTTCACGAGGGGAACTCCGGAACGGGAGAACAGGGGGAGAGCAAACCGGCGGGGCCGGCGCCAGCACGGACGGGTTGCGTCGACGAGAAAACGGCACCGCGGCCGCGGAGGCTCGTCACGCAGGGCGGACGGGCGCACGGCCGGCGGGGCGAGCGGCCTTCAGCGGCGCGCTCCGGCATTCCAGGGGAGTGGTCTACGGATGCGGCCGGGACCGGCCCGCGCAGTCGCGGACGGGGCGACCACCTACAAGAATACACCCGGAGCGCCCTCTCCCGCAACCGCCTACACCATTTGTTCCCACGATCTTGCGGGATCCCCACAGCCGGCTTTCAGATCGCGGGCGGACGAGGCGTGACCGTGCGTGGCGTCCGCTCTCACCCGTAGGGCAGGACAGGTCCGGGGCTCCGGCAGGATTCGATTGCGCCTCCAGTTCGCTCCGTACGCCGGGGCAGCAGTGCCGTTTCCGCGAGCGACGGCCTTTGGACGATCAGGCGGACCAGGCGGTGCCGGTCCACCTCCGTCTGGCGTGAACTGGCCGGTCTGCGGGTCGTAGCAGCGGTTGCGCATGTACACGTGACCGCTCGCGTCGCGCATGCCGACGGCGAGGCTGCCCATCCAGTAGGAATCTTCTGCCTGTGCGTCATCTCCGTTCCGCAAGCGCCGTTCATGGGCGCGGAGGGTTTGTCGGGCATCTTCTTTTCCGTTCCGTCGCGGCAATTGGCAGTTGCCAAAGATGTGTCGGAACGCATTTGCCTTCGCTGCGCCTTCCGCACCCGTTCCCTAGGGTTTCTTGCCGCTCCGTGATCATCTCTGCAGCCCAGCCTCGAACCGTCACCTCCTCACAGCGCCGGTCGCCGGGAGTTAATGCGCCCACGCCGTCACGTGCAGATCAACCTACACTGTCACGTTGAGTCGTGGGGTAGGGTGGAAACTGGTGATCAGTTCCAACGAAGTCATCGTCAGTACAGTAAACCCCGTCCGAACCAGCCCCACGAATTTCGTATTCGAGCCCGCTCTTGCGGACGTACCGAAAGGCGTAACCCCAGCCGTCCCAGAGAAGTGGCAGCCCGTTTTCCAAGGATGTAAGCACCGCCAGATTCGAGGGTAGCACACCATTGTCCTCGACGTACCTTCGCACCAGCGTTCGAAGCGCATCCGCGTGCACCCAAGTCCGCAGGTGCGGGTCGTTGAGGATGTCGTGCTCCATCACCCTCTCCCGTCGTGGAGCATTGCTGCGGAGGCATTCGGCAGACACCTGTCCAGCGTGATTGATCGCGCAGGCGTTTAGCAAAGCCCCGACCAGCAGCACTCCCAGTGCCGATTGACGCATTCTGTTTCTCTCGGTCGCTAGTATTCGCATCTTTCAACTCCGTCCCAGCCAAAGCGCGGCAGGTCTGGTTGGATGAGCACTCTACCCTCGAAGTCACGAGCATCCATCTCACGTATACCAACTAACGCATCACTCATTTGTCCCGAGTGGTTGACCCAGCGGGATTGGTTAACGTGGCGGATCTCATGAGCAAAAATCCTGGCGAGGGCGTATTCATTGAACACGGCGATTGAGTTGAATCCACCGCCTCCCGTAAAGAAAATAGACGATCCTCGCTGATAGGCATCGACAGCTCCCAATTTGTAATCGCCTACGCCAACCTGCTTAGCATCCAGCATTGCGAGTGCTTGTCCACGAACTTCCGGGCTCAGATAGTTCTGAGCGATGCATCGTAGGCGTGACTCCTCGCGAGGTGTCACCGTGCGTGTGGAGTCCGAGTGATCCTCCCCATCCTCCGCACAGAGCCCGTACGGATCTGAATACGATACCGGGTCCCCCGCCGCGAAACCATACGCGTTCAGCCCACCCGACAACCCGATCGGATCCGGCTGCGTGAACTGGCCGGTCGCGGGGTCGTAGTAGCGGTTGCGCATGTACATCTGGCCGCTCGCGTCGCGCATGCCGACGGCGAGGCTGCCCATCCAGTAGTGCTCGTAGCCGGTGGTGGGCGCCGTGCCCGCCTTCTCGTGCCACGCAGTCGTGCTCCACCCGGGCCAGCTCACGGGCACGCAGCCGCTGGGCGGGTACTGCTGGCAGTCGCTCGGCGCGCCGCTGGTGAACGTGCCCATGGCGAACTGCCCACGCCAGTTCTGGTGCGTGACGATCGTGCCCACGCCCTGCTTCCAGATCGCCAGCGGGCGGTCGATGCCGCCGGCGTGCACGTAGCTCACCCGTCCGCCCGCATCCGCGGCGTAGCTGTCTGAAGCATCCTTCAGCTCCCAGAGGATCTGGTCACCCGACCACACGAAGCGCGTCACGCTGCTGATGCACGTCTTCAGGTCGCCGTAGCAGAGCGGGTTCTCGCGGCGCGTGCGCACCAGCACCCGCCGGCCCAGCGGATCGTAGCGGTACTCCTCCCACACCCCCGACCCCTTGTTGCCGCTGTAGTCGGTGTCGTACTGCTGGAACACGCGCAGCCGCTCGTCTGCGTCGTAGTACGAGCGGCTGTTCACGGCGCGCACCCGCGTGCTGATGAGAGTGTACGGGTCGGTATTCTCCACCACCTGCGTGCCCACGGTCACGTTGCCGGCGGCGTCGAACTGGCGGTCGGTGTCGTCGACGCCCACGGCGTAGCCCTCCTTGTGGATGGAGCGCACGAGGCTGGGTTCTCGGGGCCCGGGCGGTAGGTACGGCTCTGCGCCATGTTGCCCAGCGCATCCATCACGAACTGCTCCCGCGACCACTGCACGTCGCCGGTGTTGCTCCAGTCGGTGGCTACCGGGCTTCCAGCCCGGTGTCCCGTATTCAGCAATCAGAAAACGACGGTTCGGCTGGCAGATTCAAGCCGCTTGTCTCGGGCAAAGACACTCCAGAACACTTGACGATGGCTCTAAACAGCAACGAGCGGCTGTCGGTGGCATTGGGCTCCGCGCCATGAACGATTACAAGCACGGTGTTCCCTTTGATCCAGCGTACAATTCTCACCCTCAGCGGCGCAAATCCCGATGGACCAACCAGTGTACGATGGAACACCTCTGGCTCCTGCTGTGCGGTTTCCGACCACCGATGCATCGTTGCGCGGATCAATTCCTGATAAGCCGCAGAATCCGCAGCAAGAAAACCCGTTTCCATTACGACGGCCTTCAGCGTCCCCGACGTGCCTCCAGAGTCTACTTGGTTTCCCTTTCCGAAATAGTATGCGTTATGCGTGACAGGCCCCACGGGCTCCCCGATGCGATAGCTATCTCGGAGAGTCTCGGGGCGTACCCGATGAACCTCCCGCCAAGTCATGCCAAGCCGCAGTCCCGAAGCCTGATCAAGCATGTAGTCTGGCCCTGTGTGGCGATGCGAATCTGTCCCGCACGCACTGACGAGTTGGCAACTCAACAGCGCAACGAGAGTTAGATTAGCGAAAATCCTGATCCGACCAGAAGTTCCCAACCCTGATATTCTCATCCGCAATCTCCTCACAACTCCAGTGATTCAGGTTTGAGCGGGTTCCTGCTGCGAAGCCTACGTTGTTGTTCTTCTGATCTGCCTGTGAATCCGCAACTTCGTTGTCATCGCGCTCGTGAAGCGTTCTCTCGTGAGCATACGTCGTCTCGCGGGCTTCTCGCTCACCAAACATCCGAGTCAACTGACAAGATCCGTAGATATGCCTGAAGGCATTTTGCTGGTCGTCATTAAACCCCATCGAAGCGCGGAGCGCGGTGAGACTGTTTGCCTCGCGTGTTATGACCACCGTCCCAGCGAGAATCAGTTGATGGCGATTAGCATGTCTCCCCAGCGCCTGCTGTAAGGCGCCCCAGAAAGCGTGTCGTCCAGCGTGGAGCATGTCTCCAAACTTGTAATGGCTGTACACGATGTTCTCAAGGCACTTACGGATCGGCGGACAGAGGCCATACGGATCGCTATATGTGACCGGATCTCCCGCCGCAAACCCGTACGCGTTTAGACCACCCGCCAGCCCGATCGGATCGGCTTGAGTGAACTGGCCAGTGGCCGGATCGTAGTAGCGGTTGCGCATGTACATCTGGCCGCTGGCGTCGCGCATGCCTACGGCCAGGCTGCCCATCCAGTAGTGCTCGTAACCCGTCGTGGGCGCCTGGCCCACCTTCTCGTGCCACGCGGTGGTGCTCCACCCGGGCCAGCTCACGGGCACGCAGCCGCTGGGCGGATACTGCTGGCAGTCGCTGGGCGCGCCGCTGGTGAACGTGCCCATGGCGAACTGGCCGCGCCAGTTCTGGTGCGTGACGAGCGTGCCCACCCCCTGCTTCCAGATGGCCAGCGGCCGGTCGATGCCGCCGGCGTGCACGTAGCTCACCCGCCCGCATCGGCCGCGTAGCTTCCCGTCGCGTCCTTGAGCTTCCACAAGATCTGGTCGCCGCTCCAGACGAAGAGCGTCACGCTGCTGATGCACGTCTTCGCATCCCGATAGCAGAGCGGGTTCTCACGGCGCGTACGTACCAGCACCCACCGGCCCAGCGGATCGTAGCGGCACTCCTCCCACACCCGCGATCCCTTGTTGCCGCTGTAGTCCGTGTCGTACTGCTGGAACACGCGCAGCCGCTCGTCCGCATCATAGTACGAGCGGCTGTTCACGGCGCGCACCCGCTGCGTCACCCCGGTCGCCAAGTCTTAGCTCTCCACCACCTGCGTTCCCGCGTTCGCATCCCCGCGGCGGACGCTTACTTACCTAATGAAAGGCTGGAACGATATGCTCGAGAGTAGCCCGAAGTCGAACGCGAACGTCAGATACAGGTCGCTCGGCAGAGGACCGTAGAACCATTCCGATACCGGACTCCAGACAAACGATTGTGCAGGCTGCCCAAGTAGCTTGTGGCACTCAGATTCAGTATGCCAACCGACGCGCAGCGTTTCCGCGGCTGCAAACATCTCGAGTGGTTCAGGCCCAAGCGTAGGCCGGCGCTCCGGGCGCAACCGAAAACCGCGGTAAAACACTTGGCCTTCAGAGTTGACTACAACGTCGAACAGATGCTCCCGCCAAAGCCTCAGAGCGTAAGACATACAGCCACCAGCAGCCGTCTCTGGAGCACCGAACAGGTTTCGGAACTTCCTCTCCGGCAATCCGCGAAGCAGGCCCGACGCGCGGGTCCATTCTCGAGCCGCGGTGAGTTCAGAACTCGAGATTCCCGCTTGTCGGAGGCGCACGGAAAGATCATGGTTCGCCTGCATGAGCGATGCAATGGCCAGCGCCAAGTCTACACCATTCTTTGCTGTGCGCATGCTCATCTTACCACCTCATAACGGCCATTGATTTCGCGCACCCGCGCATGCTTGACTTTGCCATCGGTGCCCACAGCCAGAGCCCTGCTAAGGTCGTTTGCATCGGGAGCTTGAGCTGAAACCAGGTACTTGGTTCCATCGATCGTAACCTCCTCGCCGTATTCCAGACCGACCTTCTCAATCGACTCTCTCAAGATATGCATCGCTTCATCTTGACTCCGCGTGAGTTGATTGATCTCGTCCGCAATGCCTGAAAGCCGGCGCATGGCGGATCCGGTACTTCCGACGACATCAGCTATTCGCCCAGCTTGGGCAATGTTGTCGGCGTGCCGCGCGTGCCGCAGATGGCGGAGATGTCGTCCAGCGGCGAATTGTCCAATGAGGCCGCCTGCGCACCCAGCGACCAGCCCCATGGCAACATCACGGCCGCTGTATCGGCCGCCGAGAGCACGACTGACTCCGTACCCGATCGCCACATCGCTTATTGCACCGGCCGCACAGGCCACGCATTGTGGACACAGTCCGAAGGGATCCGAATACGAAACTGGGTCCCCTGCCGCGAACCCGTACGCATTCAATCCTCCCGCCAGCCCGATGGGATCCGCCTGCGTGAACTGGCCGGTCTGCGGGTCGTAGTAGCGGTTGCGCATGTACATCTGGCCGCTGGCGTCGCGCATGCCGACGGCGAGGCTGCCCGTCCAGTAGTGCTCGTAGCCCGTCGCGGGCGCCTGGCCCACCTTCTCGTGCCACGCGGTCGTGCTCCAGCCGGGCCAGCTCACGGGGGATGCAGCCGCTGGGCGGATACTGCTGTTCTAAGTGATATGCACGTGAATACGTTGGTTTGATTTGATTCCCTATTTATGATTGTGGCGACGGACCGCCATAGCCGGACTGAAACCGCACCGAGCCAAGTTGCTCCGTTCGAAGATCGAAATACGTTTGAAAAGCACCTTTGCCAGCATCGCAGATGACGACTGGCGCGTCCGCTAATTCTCGCTCTGGTTCCCGGAGCATGTTAGTCGTCAGCACCTGATGGATTCCATTGAGATACAGGAGCCGGCGCCCTTCGACTACAATACCGAAATATTGAATGTGGTAGTCACTGCCTCGAATCGATCCTCGTTCTCCGTTGGCAGCCGCGAGAGCCCGACGGACGATCGGGTCTAGCCTCTGCACCAGTCGGGAGTCCGGAGTCCATGCTCCGCCAACCGTGTCGAAAGGCAATCCACTACACCGCCCCACACGACCAAAAGAGGACTGCGTTCTCGACGCCTCGAAGATCCAGATCTTCTCGGATTGGTGTACAGCGGACTCACCGATACCTGGTCTTACCTGACGCTGGATTGCCCCGCAACCACCGACTGGGGCAAAGAGGAGCATACCCAACACGGCGGCAATTCCGGAAGTGCTGGAACGGTTAGGGGGCCACATCTTTCCTCCTTTTCAAGGGCCAAGAGAAGCGAATTCCTCTGCACCTGCGACACAGAGCCGAAGTCTCGACAGCGTGAGCGACGCATCTGGCAACCCTCCCGGGTAAGGCGAGCTAACGACAGAGCCCAGTAGGCGTATCGTGTGCGATTCTAAGTTCACACCCCAGAATGCCACGCATTAAGTTCTCACCAAACGGAGCAGAGAACATCTCGTTGTGAAATTTGTTCCGTATTCCAAACATTACATCCACGGCTGCGCCAACGAATTCGTGGGATAGAATCACCGGTTTCGAGTCCACCATCGGATAGTCGCGGGAGTTCATCGAGATTCTGCAGAAATCCTGTGATGAGCAATATTCGAATCCACCCAAGGAGAATGACTCTTCGAGCGTGTCGAACGGGTGAGCCTCGAACTCGAAGTTCGTAGTTGACGCAGCGGCATAGGCAATAAAACCGAGTAGCAGGGTTCCGCGGACATCACCGGCAATACTCGCGATCGTCGCGGCAGCCACAGTCTGCGCGAAGTAGGTACGTGCCACGTCACCACTCAGCCCCTTAGCAAAGGTAATCGTGTCCGGCTCCAAACCATACGGATCCGAATACGACACCGGGTCCCCCGCCGCGAAACCATACGCGTTCAGCCCGCCCGCCAATCCAATCGGGTCCGCCTGGGTGAACTGGCCCGTCTGCGGGTCGTAGTAGCGGTTGCGCATGTACATCTGGCCGCTGGCGTCGCGCATGCCTACGGCCAGGCTGCCCATCCAGTAGTGCTCGTAGCCGGTCGCGGGCGCCTGGCCCACCTTCTCGTGCCACGCGGTCGTGCTCCACCCGGGCCAGCTCACGGGCACGCAGCCGCTGGGCGGATACTGCTGGCAGTCGCTGGGCGCGCCGCTGGTGAAGGTGCCCATGGCGAACTGGCCGCGCCAGTTCTGGTGCGTGATGATCGTGCCCACGCCCTGCTTCCAGATGCCCAGCGGACGGTCGATGCCGCCGGCGTGCACGTAGCTTACCCGCCCGCCGGCATCGGCGGCGTAGCTGCCTGAAGCGTCCTTCAGTTCCCACAGGATCTGGTCGCCGCTCCACACGAAGCGCGTCACGCTGCTGATGCACGTCTTCGGGTCGCCGTAGCAAAGCGGGTTCTCGCGGCGGGTGCGCACCAGCACCCGCCGGCCCAGGGGATCGTAGCGGTACTCCTCCCACACGCCCGATCCCTTGTTGCCGCTGAAGTCGGTGTCGTACTGCTGGAACACGCGCAGCCGCTCGTCCGCATCATAGTACGAGCGGCTGTTCACGGCGCGCACCCGCTGCGTCACGCCGCTCGACACGTCGTAGCGTTCCACCACCTGCGTTCCCGCGGTCACGTTGCCCGCGAAATCGAACTGGCGGTCGGTGTCGTCGGTGCCCACCGCGTAGCCCTCCTTGTGGATGGAGCGCACGCGGCCCAGGAAGTCGTACTCGTAGCGGAAGTCCGGATAGTCGTTGGCCGGGTTCTCGGGACCCGGGCGATAGGTGCGGCTGTGCGCCATGTTGCCCAGCGCATCCATCACGAACTGCTCCCGCGACCACTGCACGTCCCCCGTGTTGCTCCAGTCCGTCGCCACCAGGCTGCCCAGCCCCGAGTACCACGACGAGTACGTGCTGCCGCCCCGGCGGAGAGTCGGAAGCACCTGCACGCGCACCAGCTTGCCGCGGGCGTCGTACGCAAGACGCTCGTCCTGCAGCGGCGTGGACGCGGCCGGGGTGGTCTCGCGACGCCAGACCAGCCGCCCCTCCAGGTCGTACTGCAGTGAATCGACCACCGGCGTTCCCGCCGGCGGCATGCGGATGCTGGTGAGGCGGCCCAGGACGTCGTAGCGAAAGCTGAACGGGTTGCCGAACCGGTCCGTCACCCCCGCCAGCGCCCCCGTCCCCGCGTCGTACGCGTACTGGTCAACGTTGCTGCTCCCGGCCAGCGCCGCCGGATGCTCCACTTCGGCCACACGCCCCGCGCGATCGTAGGCGTAGCGCAGGCCGTACACGTGCCCGGAGAAATCGACCCCGTCCACGCTCCGGATGCGCAGCGAGTCCGTCTTCAGCGCGCCGTTGGGATAGTAGGTGCGGGAGACGATGGCGTCCGCGTTCTCGGCGCGTACCATGTTCCCCAGCAGGTCGTACCCGAAGTGCGTCCATTCCGCCGGGACGCGGTATCCCGTCCCCTCGTTGGGGTACAGCGGAAAGGTGGTCCCGCTGCAGGGCTCGGCCGGCCCGCAGTACGGGGCCTTCGCGTAGAGCACCGGCGGGGTGGCGCGCAGCACCAGCCGGCCCACCGCGTCGTATTCGCTGATGGTCCGCAGCCCCCGCCCGCTGGTCCACGCCACCAGGTTGCCCGCCGCGTCGTACTCGAAGAGCTGCGGCAGGTGCCCGCCACCGGTGATCTCCTGCCGCTTTCGCCCCGCGGCGTCGTACACGTACTCCGTCACCTGCTCGCCGACCTCCGCGGTGTCGGGGGTGGCCCAGCGCGTCACCCGCAGCGGCAGCCCCTCGTCGTCCAGCAGCGTGTGCACGGTCAAACGCTCCTGCACCGTGGGGTTGGGGGTGAAGGTGACGTTCGCGTTCGGCGCGTGGTTGATCGCCGGGCCGATGCTCACCGACATCGTGTCGCGGCCCAGCCGGTCGTAGAAGCGCAGCTGGCGGGCGCCGTGCATCGTGAGCAGCGCAGCGTCGCGCGCGGTGGCGTCGTCGGCCACGGGGGTGTAGACGATGGAGTCGCGCCCCAGTGCGTCGCGCACGTGCAGCGTCAGCAGCCCCGTGGGGCTCACCGTCATCTGCAGGTTGCCGCGGGCGTCGTAGACCAGCGAGTCGCGCGCGACGGCGACGCCCAGGCCGGCGGCGGGGGCGGCCGGGTAGCGCACGGAAGCGAGCTGCCCCGCGGCGGCGTGCGTGGCCGGGTACCAGGTGAACGTGGTGCGCCGCGCGGGGTCGTCGCCGTCCTGCCGCCACTTCGTGTGCCCGGTGAGCGGGTCGTACTCGGTGTGCGAGACGGTGCCCGGCACCGCGGCGCGCACGCCGGTCTGCGGGTTCAGCGTCTCCGTCCGCGTGCTGGTGGGCGCGTCCCAGCGGGTGTCCCAGGTGTAGCGGGTGATGACGTTCACCCCGTCGCCCAGCGGGTTCACCACGGCGGTGGTGTCCACCGTGCCGCGCGCGGTGTACCCGGCCGTGGTCCGCTGCCCGGTGAGCCCGATGCTCTCCGTCACCAGCGCGGGAAAGCGGGCGTCGGTGCGCAGCAGCAGCGTCTGCGCGCCCAGCGGGTCCACGATGCGGTACGGCGCGCCGCGCTCCGCCAGCCACAGCCGCGTGCGGTCCTCCACGTCCGTCCGCGGCCCGTCCAGCTCGGTGTACGCGTTGACCACGGCGTCCATGAACGGGCCGGGCGAGCCGGCCTGGGCCACGCTGCGCCCTTCGGCCGGGGTGAACTGGTGGATGATGTCGTCCGCGGACGGCGAGGGGCCGTTCATCAGCAGCCGCGCGCCGGTGAGCTTGGCGGCGCCGTTCCAGGTGTACCGCGTCCAGGTGCCGCGCCGGTCCCGCTGCGCGCTCACCCGCGCCGTGGCCCCGTCGTATTCAAAGGCCACGCCGCCGCCGTCGGGGTCGGTGATGCCCGTCACCCGCGCGCCGCCCAGGGGGTACGCCACGCTCGTGCTGCGCACGGCGCCCCCGGGAAGCAGGGCGGCGTCCACCCGCTGCAGCCGGCCGTCGCTGTACAACAGGGTCCAGGTGGGCGTCACCCCGCCCGCCGCGGGTGCCTGGACGGTCGTGAGCAGCCCCCCGGGCGTCACGTCGAACACCGTGGCCTGCTGCAGCCGGTTCTGCGTGCGCCGGTGCCGCCCCGACGCGTCGAAGTGCACCGTGGCGCCGCCGCGGAGCCTTCGGACGTATCCCCCGGTGGCGGTCACGGCCAGCGTGTCGGGCGGCCCGTCCGGCGGCGTGGCCACCCACGGCGCCCCGGCCGCCGCCCTCCTGTACAGCATGGTGCCGCCGTCGCCGCCGATCCACAGGATCGCGCCCGACGGCCCGCAGCCAATGCACAGCCGTTCCCATCCCGCCAGCCACCACCCCGCCCCGAACTGGCTGGCGGCGCGGTTGACCACGGTCAGCACCCCGGGAACGGGTGCCGAGGCCACCTGGGTGGCCCCATAGACGTGGATGACCTGGACCGTGTAGTCGTACGCCCCCGTGGCCATCGCGGCGCCGTCCCACTGCAGCGCCATGCGCCGCGGAACACCGGGGACGTAGTCGGCGGGGGGGAAGGTGGCGCTGTAGGTGGCACCGCCCATCCGCACCACCATCTGCACCTGGTCAGGGGTGGCGCCGCCGGCGGGAAGGGTCACGTCCACGTACACCGTGGGACGGGGCGTGGCGTGCTGGCTGTTGTACAGCAGCACCGGCGCCCAGGCGCGGCCGCGGGACAGCTGCGCCGGCAGCGCGTGGGCCAGGCGCAGGTCGCCGCACTCGTAGGCGCCGCGCGGCGCGGTCGCCACGGTGACGCACGACCCGCGGTCCACCGTGGCGCCCGTGTTCAGGTCCACCACCGCCACCTGCGGCGCCACCTGCGTCCCCCCGAAGGCCGCGCCGCGTACCATGTGCACCCATCCCGCGTCGCGCACTCCGGGCGCGCCCCGCTGCACCGCGTTCAGCGTAACCGACATCGTGGTGCCGGCGGGGACGGCGAACCCCGCGTACGCCACCCACACCAGCCTTCTCTCCCCGGCCGCCAGGGTGACGCTGGCCTGGTCGGCGGAGCACGGCCAGGACTGTCCCGTCCGCACGCCCGTGCAGCCGGGCGCGACGTCGAACGTGGCCGGCACGGTGCCGGTGTTGTAGACCTCGAAGGCGACGCTCCCCGATTCCCCGGCGATCCCCGACTGGTTGTCCCCGTTCACCTGCACGCCCGGCAGCGCCAGCGTGTACTCGGCTTCCGGCGCGGGGCACTGCGTGGCGGTGTCGCACAGCCGCACGCGCAGCGTCCGCCTGGGCGCCACCTGCGAGAGCGCCACGCTCCCCGAGGCGCGCAGCGTGAACTTTCGTCCCGTGCCGCTTCCCGTGGGCGTGGTGGTGACCGGCCACTGCGCCGTCACGTCCACGTTGTCCAGGTAGACGCGAAAGCTGGACGGGTTGCCGCCGTCCAGGGAGTAGTCGGACGCCTCGATGCTCACCGGCACGCCGGGCTGGCTCACCTGCACCGCCCCCGGAACGATGGAGACCTGCGGCTCGGTGTAGCACAGCGGCGCCGACTGGTTCTCCTCCGCGCCCGGCGGCTTGCAATCCATCTGCGCGCCGGCCGCGCCGGGGCCGGCCACGACCGCGGCGAGCGCGATCAGCAGGGGCACGATTGCACGGGAGAGGTCCGATCCCCGAAGCGCCTGAGGCATCGACTGACAAAGGAAGGGAATTGGGTACAGAGGAACGGAGGAAAACACAGAGGAGCAGAGGAAACCCCGGCTCGGGCCTCTGTTCCTCTCTTTTCTCCTCTGTTCCTCTGTACTCCAACCTTTTTTGTGGATCTGGAATGACGCGTTCAAACGGGACATGACGGGTGGGGTCTGGAGGAATGCGGGACTGCGGGAGGGGGATGGGTACGGCAGGGAGGATCCGGCGCCGTCTTCATGCAACGCGCGGAAACGGCCGACTATGACCGCGAACCACCGGAAGCCGCGGCCAATCTACATCTGGATCGACAGAAAATCACGCGTTGTGAGCGAACCGCGTCGCGCGCCGCTCCGGGAGGTGCTCCGTGGATGACCGAAGGCTCCGTCCGCGCGCTACGAGGGCTCGGCGCGGGGCAGGCGCAGGGTAAAGGTGCTGCCCTGGCCCAGGGCGCTGGCGACGGTGAGCTCGCCGCCCATGGCGCGGGCCAGGTCGCGGCTGATGGCCAGCCCCAGCCCCACCCCTTCGCGCGGGTTGCTGAAGCGGCGCTCCACCTGCACGAACGGGTCGAAGATCGAGTGCTGCTTCTCGGGCGCGATGCCGGGCCCGTTGTCGCGCACCCGCACGTGCACCCAGCCGGGCCGCCCCTCGCACTCCAGCCGCACCCATCCGCCCGCGGGGGTGAACTTGATGGCGTTCCCCACCAGGTTCAGCAGGATCTGCCGCGTGCGCTCCTCGTCGGCCACCAGCAGGAGCGACGGGTCGCACTCGCTCACCGAGAGCGCGATCTCCGCCGCCTGGGCCAGGGGCCCCACCAGCGGCTCCACGGCGGAGAGCAGCCCCGAGACGGAGTGCGGGTGCAGGTTGAGCTCGATCTGCCCGGCCTCGACCTTGGCGAAGGAGAGCACGTCGTTGATCAGGGCCAGCAGGTGCTGCTGGCTGGCCTTTACCCGCCCCAGCGCCGACCGCTGCTCGGGGGTCACCGGGCCGTGGATCCCCATCTCCACCAGCTCCACGTAGCCGCCGATGGCGTTCAGCGGGGTGCGCAGCTCGTGGCTCATGGAGGCCAGGAAGTCGGCCTTGGCGCGGTTGGCGACCTCGGCCTCTCGCCGCGCCGCCTCCGCCGCCTCGCGCGCCTCCACCAGCTCGGTGACCTCGGTGGCCACCAGCGCCACCGCGTACACGGCGCCGCGGGCGTCCAGCAGCGGCTGGTAGACCAGGTTGAAGTAGTGCGTCTCCGCCGCGCCGTCCCCGTCACGGTCGAACACCGCCGGAATGGCGGGCGCGCGGTACGCCACCCCGGTGTCGTACACCCGGTCGATGATGTCGAACACGCCCTGCTCGGCCAGCTCGGGAAACACCTCCCGGCCGGGACGCCCCAGCATGTCCGCCGGGGTCTTGCCCACCATGGCGTAGTAGGGCCCGTTCACCACGTCGAACACGTGCTCGCGGCCCAGGGCGATGTACATGGCCACCGGCGCCTGCTCGATGACCCGGGCCAGGTGCTCGCGCGCCCGCTCGGCCTCGGCGCGGGCGGCTTCGGCTTCCTGGCCGCGCTCTTCGACGGCGGCCGCGGTGCGCTGCAGCTCGTCCGTCTGGAGCTCCAGCTCCAGCGCGTTGTCGCGCAGCTGCTCGTTGGCCACCTCCAGCTCCGCCTGCTGCGCCTCGAGCCGGGCGTTCACCTCGAGCAGGGCCTGCCGCGCCGCTTCGCTCTCCCCCAGCAGGTGCTCCACCTGGCGCCGGGCCCGCACCTGCTCGGTGACCTCGTGCCCGTGGGCGATCACGCCCGTGCGGGTGCCGTCCGCCTCGACCAGCGGCAGGTAGGCGAAGTCGACGTACACCTCCTCCGCCGCGGCGCCGGGGGTGCGGACCACGTGCAGGGGAAGCTCGCGGCCGATGAAGGGCTCGCCGGTGGCCAGCACCCCGTCCAGCAGCTGGTCGAACCCCTGGCCCCGCACCTCCGGCAGCGCCTCCAGCACCGGCTTGCCCACGATGTCGCGGTGGCCCACCAGCCGGTAGTAGGCCTCGTTGGCGATCTCGAAGACGTGCTCCGGCCCGCGCAGCACCGCCAGGAAGGCGGGGGCGTGCTGGAACACGTACTCCAGGCGCGAGCGCTCGAAGCTCAGCGAATCGAACAGGCGGTCGCGCTCGGCCTGGACGGCGCGGGCGTGCACCTGCCGGGTGGTCTCGAAGCAGTTGATGAGGGCGCCGCCCACCTCGCCCGACTCCACCCGCACCGGGCTGTACGAAAAGGTGAAGTACGCGTCCTCGATGCCGCCGCCGCGCTCCACCCGCAGCAGCAGGTCTTCGAAGAACACGGTTTCGCCGCCCAGCACCCGCCGGAACAGGGGCCCGATCTCGCCGCTGATCTCCACCCAGTTCCGCAGCACCGAGCGCCCCAGGCCGGCCGGGTGCTTGCCGCCCATGATCACGCGGTACTCGTCGTTGTAGATCTGGACGAGCTCCGGCCCCCAGCACAGGCTCTGGGCGATCCCCTGGGCGATCACCATCCCCGCGGCGGTCTTCAGGCTCTGGGGCCACCGCTCCACCGGTCCCAGCGGTGTCGAGGCCCAGTCCATCCGGCGGCACAGCCGCGCCATCTCGCCCTCGCCGGGAAAGATGACGCCGGCCTGTTGCGGCAGATCGTTCAACTGCATGCGTGTGGTTCAGGGGGCGTGCTGCTCGTCCCGTCCGCCAACGCAACATCCGTTCTTCCCTCCCGCCAGGCCGCGCTCCCCCCATCCATCCCGAAGAACGTCTCGTACCAGATCCTGAAAAAGAATGATCGTACAGAGGAACAGAGTCAGACAGAGAAAGCGAGCTGAAATATCATCGTGGTTCCTCTGTCTGACTCTGTTCCTCTGTACCCTTGAAGCCGTTGTTTTCCCGGATTCGGTATCACGCAAAGAAAGCAGAGGAAGCGGAGTGGTATTCTCTGCTTCCTCTGCTTCCTCCGTGTGAGTTCGCCGCCTGTTCCGGGAACCGTGCTCAGGGAACCTGGTCAGCCGCAGCCCGACCCGCCGTTGCCGGCTGTCCCCTATTCCCTATTCCCTATTCCCTATTCCCCCCGCCCCCCGCCCTACGCCGCCACGGCCATGGACTCGGCCGCGTGCTGCACGTACCACTCCACCGTGTTCGCCAGCCCCTGCGCCACCGACATGGTGGGCCGGTAGCCCAGCTGCATGCGGATCAGCGAGAGCGCGGCCTGCGAGCGGCGGATGTCGCCCGCGCGGGCGGGGCGGTAGACGGGGCGCGACTCGGCGGCGGCGGGGATGTGGCAGGCCACCGCCTTGCGCAGCGAGTCGAACAGCTCGTTGAGCGAGGTGTTGGCCCCGCAGCCCACGTTGTAGATGTAGTCGCCCGTGGCGGGAAGCGGCGCGGTGGCGGCCAGCAGGTTGGCCTGCACCACGTTGTCCACGTGGCAGAAGTCGCGGGTGCTCAGCCCGTCGCCGTACGTCTCGCACGGCTCGCCGTCGATCAGCCGCTGCGTCCACCCCGGCACCACGGCGGCGTACGCGCCCGCCGGGTCCTGCCGGGGCCCGAAGACGTTGAAGTAGCGCAGCCCCACCGACTCCAGCCCGTACACGCGGCGGTACAGGCAGGCGTACTGCTCGTTCATCCGCTTGCCCAGGCCGTAGGGCGAAAGGGCGCGGCCGATCATCTCTTCGTTGAGCGCGCCGCCGCTGCGGTCGCCGTAGACGGCGCTGGTGCTGGCGTACACCACGCGGCGCACCCCGGCGGCGCGCGCGGCTTCCATCACCCGCACGAAGCCGCCCTCGTTGACGGCGTGCGCCGCGGCCGGGTCGGCCAGCGAGGCGGGAACGCTGCACAGCGCCGCGTGGTGCAGCACGTGGTCCACGCCCGCGCACGCGTCGCGGCAGGCGTCGGCGTCCAGGATGCTTCCCTCGATGAAGCGGAAGCGGGCGCGGCGGTCCGGGTGCTCGCCCACGGCCTGCGCCAGGTTGCGCAGGTGGCCGGTGGACAGGTCGTCCAGCCCCACCACGGTCTGCCCCAGGTCGAGCAGGGCCTGCGTGAGGTTGGAGCCGATGAAGCCGGCGGCGCCGGTCACCAGCCAGGTGCGGGGCCGCTCGCGCAGCTCGGCCAGGGTCTTGGGATAGGAGGTCATGGGAAGGTCTTTATCGGGAGGTGAGGGCTACATGCACGAGGCACCGCCGTCCACCGGCAGCGAAGTGCCGGTGACGTGGCCCGAATCGGATGAGGCAAGGTACAGGACGGCCGCGGCCACGTCGGCGGGCGACGCCATGCGGCCCATGGGAATGTCGTTCATCCCCGAGTCCGAGACGCCCACGCCGTGGCCGCGCAGGCCGGTGAAGATGCGCCCCAGCATGGGGGTGCGGACGGGGCCGGGGCACACGGCGTTCACGCGCACCTTCTGGGCGGCGTGGTCCAGCGCCATGGCGCGGGTCAGCATCATCACCCCGCCCTTGCTGGCGCAGTAGGCGGCCATGTTGCGCGTGCCCACGGTGCCGTACAGCGAGCCCACGTTCACCAGCGAGCCCCCGCCGGCCGCGCCCAGCGCCGCCACGGCGCTGCGCCCCACGTGGTAGGTGCCCGTCAGGTTCACGGCGATGGCGCGGTCCCACTCGGCCGCGTCCACGTCGGCCACGGTGCCGGTCGACTCCACCCCGGCGGCGTGGCACACCACCTGGAGCGGGCCCTTCCACTCGGCCGCGGCGGCGAAGGCGGCCTCCACGGTGTCGGCGCGGGTCACGTCCATGGGGACGAAGGTGGACTCGGCGCCGCCCTGGCGCAGGCGCTCGGCCGTGGCCTCGCCCCCCTTTGCGTCGAGGTCGGCCACCACCACGGCGGCGCCCTCGCGGGCCAGCGCCACGCAGCACTCGCGGCCGATCCCGGAGGCGCCCCCGGTCACCAGCGCGGTCTTGCCGGCAAAGCGGCCTACAGCTTCGCGAACCATGCGGCGGTCTCCGTGAGGACCTGGACCGTGCGGTCCACCAGCTCCTCGGTAAAGATGAAGGGAGGAAGGACGACCACGCTGTGCTCCGAGGCGGGAAAGGTGATCACCCCCTTGCGCGCGGTCATCCAGCAGAACAGCTCCGCCGCGGTGGCGCCGGCCCGCTTGGGCTCCATCGGCGCTCCGGTCTCGCGGTCGGCCAGCAGCTCGAAGCCGCAGAACAATCCCAGCCCCTGCACGTTGCCGATGAAGGGAAAGGCCTCCAGCTCGTGCAGCCGGCCCAGGAGGTAGTCGCCCAGCACGCGGCTGCGCTCGACCAGCCCCTCGTCCTGCAGCACCTCGATCACCGCCAGGGCGGCGGAGCAGGCCAGCGGGTGGCCGCTGGTGCTGAAGCCGTGCGCCAGGTGCTTTCCGCTTTCCGCCGTGCCCAGGAACGCCTGGTAGATCTCGTCCGTCACCAGCACCGCGCCCATGGGCACGTAGCCGCCGGTCAGGCCCTTGGCCACGGACATCAGGTCCGGCCACACGCCCCAGTGCTCCATGGCGAACCAGGTCCCCGTGCGGCCGAAGCCGGTGGCCACCTCGTCGGCGATCATCAGCACGCCGTAGCGGTCGCAGATCTCGCGGATGCGGGGGAAGTAGTCCTTCGGGGGCACCAGCGCGCCCATCGACCCCATCACGGGCTCGTAGATGAAGGCGGCCACCGACTCGGGGCCTTCTTCCAGGATGCGGCGCTCCAGCGCGCCCGCGCAGGCCATCCCGCAGCTTTCCTTCTTGAGCCCCAGCGGGCAGCGAAAGCAGTCGGGCTTGATGATGTGGCTGAAGCCGGGAAGCATGGGGCCGAACGCCGCCTTGTCCTCCTCGATTCCCGTGGCGCTGAGCGCGCCGAAGGTGCAGCCGTGGTAGCTGGTCTCCAGCGAGATCACCTTGTAGCGCCCGGTGTCGCCGCGGTTGCGGTGGTACTGGCGGGCGATCTTGATGGCGGTGTCGTTGGCCTCGGAGCCGCTGTTGGTGTAGAACACGTGCGGATAGCGCCCGTCCGTGACCTCTTCCAGCTTGGCCGCCAGGTCCAGCGACGGCCCGTTGCTGAAGCCCATCAGGGAAAAGTGCTCCAGCCGGCCCAGCTGCTCGGTGATGCGCGCCACCACGCGGGGGTGGCGGTGCCCCACGTTCACGTTCCAGATCGCCGAGATGGCGTCGATGTACCGGTTGCCGCGGTCGTCGGTGACGTACGCGCCCTCGCCCTCGACGATGACCGTGGGGCGGTTCTTGAGAAACGCGGACATCTGCACCCAGGCGTGCCACACGCGCTCCAGGTCGGCCGTCTTGTACGGCCCGGTCCGGGGTGCGGGCGCCGCGGCCGGCGCGGGGGCGATGGCCAGCGCGGGGACGCGCGCGGCGGGCGCGTGGGCCGGCACGGCGGCGGGCGCCGGCGCGATGGCGAGCGCGGGGATCCGCGCGGCGGACGGGTCCGCCGGCGCGCCCTCGAGCGCCGCGGCGGGAGCTTCGAGGAGCTGGCTCATGCGGCACCTCCGGCAAGGGTCGGGGAAAGGTCGATCTGCATCTGCAGCCCGGTGGGGCAGCCGGTGGGATAGTGGTTCTCCATCCGCCGGGCCACGCGCAGCCCCGCGCCCTGGTAGATAGCGATGGCGCGCGCGTTGTCCTCGCGCACCTGCAGCGTCACGCGGGGCGCGCCGGCCTGCGCGGCGTACAGCATTCCCCAGCGGAACAGCCACCACCCCAGCCGCTGGCCGCGCAGGTCGGGGCGCACGGCGATCTTCTCGACCGTCATCCCGTCCCCGCTTTCGCGGACCACGTGCACGCCGGCCACGGTGCCGTCGGCCAGGCGCAGCACGTACGCCTCGCGGCGCGCCATGGCGGCGGGGTAGCCGCCCTTCCGCCAGGCGTTCTCGGGGAAGGCGGCGGCGTCCAGCGCCCGCACCGCGTCCAGGTCGGCTTCGCGCATGGGGGTGATGCGCCAGCCGGGGGTGCCCGCCTCGGCGGCGGTGGCGCGGGCGGCGCGCTCGGCGGCGGCGGCGCGGCGCATGGCCACCCGCAGGGCGTCCACGGACGCGCGCCCGGGCACCGCGGTTTCGGTGGCGGTCATACGGCCGCCAGTGCGTCGGCCAGGCGGCCGGCGCGAAGGCGGTAGACCTCGTTGGCCGCCTGGTAGACGGCGGGGTCGTGGGTGGCGATGACGAAGGCCACGCCGCTGTTGGCGTTCAGCTCGCGCATCAGCTCCACCACCGACGCCGTGCTGTCCTCGTCCAGGTTGGCGGTGGGCTCGTCGGCGAACACCACGCGCGGGTCCTTGACCAGGGCGCGGGCGATGGCCACGCGCTGCTGCTGGCCGCCGGACAGCTGCGACGGGCGGTGGCCGGCGCGGTCGGCCAGCCCCACGCGCTCCAGCATCTCCAGCGAGCGGCGGCGGGCCGCGGCGCCGCGCACGCCGACCACGGCCAGCGCCAGTTCCACGTTCTCCACGGCGGACAGGACGGGGACCAGGTTGAACGACTGGAAGATGAAGCCGAACGACGCACGGCGAAGGCGCACGCGCTGGCGGTGGTCGGACGGGTCCACCTGCTCGCCGGCGAAGCAGTAGCTGCCGGCGGTGGGGACGTCCAGGCATCCCAGGATGTTCAGCAGGGTGCTCTTGCCGCACCCGGAGGGGCCCGCCACCGCGGCGAAGCACCCGTCGTCGAAGTCGAGGGTGACGTCCTGGAGCACGCGGACCTCGGCGGCGCCGGCGCCGTAGCTGCGCGACAGCCCGGCCAGCTGGATGAGCGGGGTCTGGAAGGAGAGAGGCATGGTTCGGATCCTTTTCGTTCGCGTAAGGGAAGGGGCCGTGGCGCGCGGGGCGCGGCGGGCCGCCGTTTCGGTCGTTAGAAGAAGGCGCTGACGATTACCTGGGTCCGCGCGCGGTAGGGCGACACGGCGTCCCGGTCCAGAAAGATCTGCGGCGAGACTTCGGCCCTGAAGCGCGTGCCGGCGGTCTCGAACGACGGCGACAGCAGCCAGGTGCCGGACACCGGGTCGGCGAAGCCCTTGAGGGCCACGCCCCAGGCGCCCTCGCCCCCCGCCATCTTCACCATCCCGAAGACGCGGTGGCGTCCGGGCCCCAGCGCGTCGTACAGGCGCCCGCTGCGGGGGAGGCCGTCCACGAAGCGGCGGTACTCCGCGCCGCTCCACGCGTCGCTGCGGTACTGGTATTCCACCAGCCCGGACCAGCGCGCCGAGACGGAGAGCAGGGTGCCCAGGACGACGTCGTGGTGCGCGCCCAGGACGCGGGCGCCTTCCCCGCGCTGGACCGTGGTCCCGGCGGCGTCCACCACCGACAGCGCCGAGGCGCCGCGGAGGGTGCCCTCGCCGTAGACGGTGAAGCGGTCGGCGGCGGCGCTGAAGTCCCATCCCATCCGCCAGTCGGCGCGGCCGGGGTTCACCGCCGAAAGGCTGGTGGCCACGCCGGCCACGCGCGTCTCCAGGCGGGCGGCGTACAGCAGGTCGCGCGACGACTCGGCGCGCAGCACGTCGGGCGCGGCGGCCAGCAGGTTGAGGGTGGCGCCCCCGAAGGCGTACTCCAGGCGCACGGCGTCGATGCCGCGCAGGCGGCTGGAGGTGCGCAGCGGGTCCTTTTCGGCGTCGATGCGGGTGGGGTTCCAGATGAACCCCGTCCCCCATCCCAGGCGCTGGCGTCCGGCGGCCAGGTACGCCGCGTCGCCCAGGGCCACGCCCACGTAGCCTTCCTGCAGCTCGGCCGAGCCGCGGCTGCCTTCGGCGTTCAGCAGCGGCGCGGCGAAGCGTGCGTCGGCGCGCACCTTGAACAGCCCGCGGCGCAGCTCGGCGGCAGGGTACAGGCGCAGCGCGGTGGTCACGCCGCCCAGCTCCGCGGCGTTGCCGGGGTTGAGCACCGAGCTGTCCGCGGCGGCCGAGACGAAGGTGTGCAGCTCGGCGATGGTCTGGTGCTGCAATCCGTCCTGGGCGCGGGCGCCCGCGGGGAGCACGGCTCCCAGCGCGAGCGCGGCGGCCAGACGGCGAAGGGTGCGAGGGTACATCGAAAGCTCCTGCGGTCCCGCGGACCTGCTGAAAGAAAGGGGAGGCGCGGCGGCTTCAGGCCGCCACGGCCACGGGCGCGTCGCCCTCCAGGGTGTACCGCGCGGCGTCCTCGCCCGCGGCCAGCGTGGCGCGCACCGCGCCGGCGGTGGCGCCCACGGCCATCACCCACCCCACGCGGTTGGTGGCGCCGCGGGGCGGGCGGGCGATCATGTCGCCCGCGCGGCGCACCGGGCCGTGGCCCACGACGCCGCGCGCGGCCGCCAGCTTCACCCGGTCGAACCCGAACCCTTCCAGCACGCCCTCGCGCGGGCTCTGGACGAAGCGGATCCCCGACACGCGGTTCGTCCGCCGGTCCATGCACACGGGGCGGCCCAGCGCCTCGTTCAGCATCTGCTCGTAGATGTCGACCCCGGTGGCGAAGCGGGCGATGATGGGCACCGAGTCGCCGGCCAGGCGGGCGGCGCACTCCATCACCACGGGCCCGCGCGCGTTCAGCCGCACCTCCAGGTGCATGGCCCCGCCGGTCATCCCCAGCCCCTCGGCCACCGCCTGCGCCGTCCGCCGCATGGCCGTCTCGGCCTCGGCCGAGATCGGCGCGGGAAAGACGTGCATGATCTCGTTGAAGAACGGCTCGGCCTCGGTGGTCTTCTCCGTCACGCCCAGGATGTGGGCGACCCCGTTGGAGACGATCCCCTCGACGCTGTACTCGGGCCCCGACGCGTAGCTTTCCACCAGCACCGTCCCCGTTCCCGTGGCGTCGATCTGCGGCACCGCGGAGGTGAACTCCCACGCCGCGCGCACCTGCGACGCGTCCTCGATCTTGGCCACGCCGTCGCTGGCGGCGGCGCGGATGGGCTTGCTGATGCAGGGGTAGCCCACCGCTTCGACCGCGGCCTGGAACTCGTCCCAGCTGCTCACCAGGCGGAACTCGGGGATCAGCGCGCCTCCGTGGGCCGCCAGCGCGCGGCGCATGCGGAACTTGTCGCGGGAGGCGGCGGCCGTCTCGGGCGAGTTGCCGCCCAGTCCCAGGTGCTGGTTCAGCCGCGCGGCGAACTCGACCGAGCCCTCGGAGCTGGGGACCACGCGGACGAAGGGCTCGGCGGCGTGGATCTGCTCCAGGCGGCGGGCGGCGGCTTCCCAGCCGGCGTCGTCGCCGCCGCGCACGGGGGTGACCACGTGGCGCACGAAGGGATACGAGACGAAGAACTCGGGAGCGCGGTCGCTCATCACCGAGACCTGGGCGCCCGTGCGGGCGGCGGCCTTCAGCATGGCCACGGCCACCTCGTCGCGGGACGAGAGGAAGAGGAACAGGTGCGGGGGGGTCATCCGGGTACCACTCGTTTCAGGGAAAGGAAGGGGGATGGGGTGCCGCTCAGACGGCGGCGGCCAGGCGCTCTTCGACGAACGCGGCCATCTTCGCCACCGACTCGAAGATCCCCATGTCTTCGTCACCGATCTCCACGTCGAACTCGCCGTTCATGGCGACCGCCAGCTCCAGCGCGTCCACGGAATCCAGCCCCAGCCCGCCCTCGTCCTGCGCCGTGAAGAGCGGCGCGTCGTCCGCGATGTCGGCCGGCTCCATGGCCAGGTTCAGGCGCTCGACGAGGATTTCCTTGATGCGCAGCGTGTTCTCGGTCATCGTCCGTGCTCCGTCGTATTCGTTTCAGTCCATGCCGGCCGCATCCGCGCCCGGCCGATTTCGTATCTGGATCTTCATCGGCGGCCATCCATCCGCCGCCGTCCGCAGTCCCGTCCGCAGTCCCGTCCGCCGCCCCGAAGCCGGCCGCCGTGCCGTCAGCCCCGGCCCCTCGCGGTGTGTATGAGAATTTTTTTCAGGGGCACCCATCCTCGTCCCCGGGCATCCTCAACCAGCGTTTCCGGCTTCAGCATGGCGTCCGAAGGAGCACCGGACCCGGACTGCGCCTCCACCTGCCGCGCGTCTTTTCCGGGCCCCGCCCCGCGCCGCCGGCTCTCGATCCGCCGCGACCAAGCGTCCGCCGGGCTCAGGCCGCGCATCCAGCCAGCCAGGAAACCGACGGTCCGGCAGGGGACGCGCGGCAGGTGGTCCTTGGGCAGGCCCCGGGTGCGCTCCGGAGACGGCGGGAGAGGAATGCATCCCTCTCAAAAAATTTCTCATGAGTCCCTGCCGAGGAGCCGTCCGTCCACCGGTGCCGATGCGCCGCCGCGACCGGGATCGCGGGACTTCGGGCGACCGGCCTTCCCTGCCCCGTTCGATCAGCGGAGGCGGATCAGGTGCCGACCAGCAGGCCGCCGTCGACCACCATCACCTGGCCGGTGACGTAGCTGGAGGCGTCGGAGAGGAGGAAGGCGACCATCGCGGCCACTTCTTCTTCGCGCCCGAAGCGCTTCATCGGCACCTTTTCGCGGTACTTCTCGTCCGCGTCGGTGGGGTTCTCGAGCATCCCCGTGGCGATGAGCCCCGGGGCGACCGCGTTGACGCGCACGCCCAGCTCGGCCATCTCCTTGGCGGCGATCTGGGTGAGCGAGTTGAGCGCCGCCTTGCTGGTGCTGTACGCGCCCTGCCCGCGCAGCCCCTGGATCCCCGCCACCGAGCTCACGTTGACGATGGAGCCGCGGCGCTGCTTGATCATCTGCTGCGAGGCGTGCTTCATCACCAGGAAGTTGCCCAGCAGGTTGGTCTCGAGGACGTTGCGGAAGCTTTCCAGCGACTGCATGGCGAGAAAGCCGCGCGTCAGCACGCCCGCCGTGTTGGCCAGCGCGTCGAGCCGCCCGTGCCGCGCCACCACGCCCTTGATCATGGCCTTGACCTCGGCCTCGTTGCGCACGTCGCCGCGGACGATGCTGCCGCCGGCGCCGTTCTCCTCGAGCTCGGCCAGCAGCGCCGCCGCCTTGGCCTCGTTGCTGTGGTAGTGCACCACCACCGTGGCGCCCAGCGCGCCCAGGTAGCGCGCCACCGCGCGGCCGATGCCGCCGCTGGCGCCCGTCACCAGCACCACCTTGTCTTCCAGCGACAGCGGATTCATGATCTTCCGCTCTTCCAGGGTCTCGAACATGGTACGGTCTCTCTCGTCAGATTCGTTATGAGGGGGTCGAAGCGCGGGGGCGCTCAGAACTTCACGATCACGCTGGTGACGTTGCCGCCCAGCTGGTATCCGTTCACCATCGCCAGCTTTTCGGCCCGTCCGCCGAACGCCGCCGGGTCGCACTCGGCGTAGAAGCGGGCGGCGATGATGCCCAGCGTCTCGCTGGCGGCGAAGGTCTCGCCCAGGCGCGCCTTGGGCTCGCGCAGCTCCGGGCGGGCCTCGCCGCCCCAGAGGGCGTCGACCGCCTGGGCCTCGGACTCGCGCTGGCCGTTGTCGCCGCGGGCCAGCGAAACCACCAGGCCGATGTCGCCGGCGTCGGTCCCCGTGGTCTGCAGCGCCTGGCGCATGCTGGCGTGGATGGCCGCGGGGTCGATGTGGCCCATGTTCTCGATCGCCGTCTTTTCCTCCGTCAGGTTCATCGCCTGCCCGTAGCCCACGATCTCGCAGATCGCCTGGGCCCCGCGGGCGGCGGCGAACTCGGCCGTCTCCAGCAGCAGCACCGCGGCGCCCTCGGCCTGGCCGTCGATGGCCTGCACCCGCTCGTCCAGCCCGGCCGCCATCGGCGCCTCGAGGGCCGAGACGATCTCGGGGGTCAGCTCCTCGAAGCCGCCCGTCATCAGCGCGCTGGCGCGGCCGGTCTGCAGCAGGTCGTACGAGTAGGTCACCGGGTTGCTGCCGGAGACGGTGCTGCTGGGCCCGCGCATCCCCAGCAGGATGGTGGCGATGCCGGGGCAGGCGTTGACCACCGTGTAGGGGAAGATGAGGGGGCTGGCGCCCTTGATCCCCTTCTTGCCGCTGGCCATGAAGTCGCGCGTGCTGGCGATGGGGCCGAAGGCGCACCCGTAGATGCCGCCCACGTCGTCGCAGTTCTCCTCGGTGATCTCGAGGCCGGAGCGCTTGAAGCACTCCATGCTGGCCAGCACCCCCAGCTTGGTGAGCCGGTCCATGCGGCGCTGCTCGCCCCAGGGAATGTGGGTGGCCAGCGCGGCGTCGAGCGCCGTGTCGTCCACCTTCGCCACCGGGGCGGCCTGCGCGCCGCGCAGCAGCGCGTCGGCGAAGGGGGCGTCGGTGCTCCCCGCGGGGATGCAGAAGCCGTAGGAGGTCATCACCACGCGGGCGTCGTCGTTCGGTCCGTACATCACAAGAACCTCGTCCAGGTATGGGAGGGGGCGGAGCGGCGGTCAGCCGCGCGCGCTCTCGTCGAAGAAGTAGGAGATGGTGCCGCGCGCCACCTTGCGGCCCTCGGCGGTCTCGGCCTCGACCGAGACCTTGGCGAAGCTTCCCAGCGCCGAGACGAAGCGCGCGGAAAGGATCAGCGTGTCGCCCGGCCCGGCGAAGCCCAGGAACTTGAAGTCGTTCACCTGGGCCAGGTATCCGCGCGTGTTGAAGCGCTCGCTCTTGGCCAGCATGATCCCGCCCGTCTGCCCGCACGCCTCGATCAGCATGACGCCGGGAAAGACCGGCGCGTCGGGAAAGTGCCCGCGAAAGAAGGGCTCGGTGGCCGTCACGTTCTTGACCGCGCGGATGCTGGTGTCGTCGTAGTCCAGCACGCGGTCCACCATCAGGAAGAAGTCGCGGTGCGGCAGGATCTCGCGGATCTCGGCGTGCGACACGGTCTTCGGGGTCCTCGCCGGCGCCTCGGCCGTCTCGGTCTGCGCCGTCTCGGTCTGCGCCACGGGGGCGTCCAGGGTCGTCGTCATCGTCGTCGTTCTCCGGTTCAGCTGGCCACGTACTGGGCGGCCAGGGTGGCCTGCATCTCGTCCAGGTAGGCGGTGCTGGAAAGGTGCTCCAGCTCGGTGATCACCGTCTGCAGGTCGGCCAGCGACGCGGCCTCCAGCAGCAGCGAGCCCTTGATGGGGAGGTTGGGCATCCAGTCGATCCGCTTGACGAACCGCACCGAGTCGTGCGCGGAAAGGCGGGTGACGCGCTCGTCGTGGGTGCACACCACGATCGGCAGGTTCACCGCGATGCCGGGGCGCGGCCACTGCGCCACCAGGGGAAGCCCCATGGCCACCCGGGCCAGCTGGCGAAAGGTGCTGCTGCCGCCCCCCGCGCTGCACAGCCGGGTCACGCCCGAGACGCGCGGGTTGATCTCCATCAGGTGCGGAACCCCGTCGGCCACCACGAACTCCAGCTCGCAGGCGCCTTCCAGCCCCAGGGCGTCGGCCATGGCCTTGCCCGTCTCCACCACCCGGCGCTCCAGCTCGGTGCCGCGCTGCCAGGGCGACAGGCGGGGGCGGTAGACGGGGTGCTCCAGGTGGTTCAGGCGCGTTTCGCCCTTGTAGACCACCGGCTGCGCCACGCACACGCCGTCCCAGCGCACCAGCTCCAGCGACAGCTCGCTTCCCTCCATGAAGGGCTCCACCACCAGGTCCTTGACCCGGCACTTCTTTACGTACGCCTCGACCTCGGCGTGCGACTGGAAGATGCGGAAGCCCTTGCCGGTGAAGTCGCGGCGGGGCTTGGCCACCAGCGGCATCCCGTACCGCTCGGCGGCGGCCAGCAGCTCTTCGCGGCTGTCGGCCACGCACCCGGGGATGGAGCGGAAGCCGGCGTCGGCCAGCACCCGCTTGGTGAGCGCCTTGTCGAAGGCCAGCTCGACCGCGCTGGGCTGGTTGCTGACCACCCGGAAGGGGGCCTTCATCCGCTCGGCCAGGTCGCGCAGCAGCGAGTCGCGCAGCGAGCCCGGCTCCAGCAGCGAGATGGGAAGCACCGCCGAGGCGCCGCGCTCCACGGCGATCTGGTACAGGCGGTGGAAGTCGGGCGCGGGCTCGTAGAGGATCTCGCCCACCGACGGGTCGGCCGGGGCAAGCCAGCCGGCGTACGCGTCGGTGCGGATGAAGACGGGGGTCCAGCCGTTGGCGCGCGCCTCGGCGGCGATGTCGTCGGCGCCCTCGGTCTCGATCACCAGCAGCACGGGCTCGGCCCCGGGAACGGGCCTGGAGATGTGGATCATGGGAAGGACCTCTAGGAGAGCGAGAAGGTGAGTGCGGCCGCGCCGGCCGCGAGCGTCTGCTTTACGGCGTCCTGCGAGGGGGCGACCCCCAGCAGAAAGCCCAGCCGGTGGGTGTCGCCGCGGGGGGGGCGGGCCACGAAGCCGCCCTGCTCCTGCAGCAGCCCCCACCCCACGATGCCGCGCAGCCCGCGCAGCCGGACGGCGTCCCACTCGATGGCGTCCAGCGTTCCCTCGGCCTCGGTCTGGACGAAGCGGATGCCGCCGACCTTCGCCCGCTTGGGCGCGACCGAGAAGCCGCGGCCGAGCGCCTGCAGCAGCACGGCCTCGTACAGGTCGATGCCGCTGGCCATCATCACCACGATGGGAAGCGAGTCGCCGCCGATGCGGGCCGCGCACTCCATCACCACCGGGCCGCGGGGCGACAGGCGGAACTCCAGGTGCGCGCCGCCGTCCGTCATCTGCAGCGCCGTGACCGTGTCCTGCGCCAGCACGTCCACCCGGGCGCGGAGTTCGGGGTCCACCGCGGCGGGAAACACGTGCATGATCTCGCCGAAGAAGGGCTCGGCCTCGGTGGTCTTGTCGGTGATCCCCGCCACGTGGGCGCGTCCGCCGTCCACCACGATCTCGACGCTGTACTCCACGCCCGAGACGTACTCTTCGACCAGCACCGGCGCGCCTTCGCACTCCAGCTGCTCGACCTCGGAGGTGAAGGCCCAGGCGGCGCGCAGGTCGGCGCCGGCCTCGAGCTTCACCACGCCTTCGCTGGCGCACCCCTTGACCGGCTTGGAGATGCAGGGAAAGCCCACCGCCTCCACGGCCGCCGCGAACTCCTCGTACGTCGACACCCCGTGGAAGCCGGGGACGGGGACCCCGGCGGCGGCCAGCGCGCCGCGCATCTGGTGCTTGTCGCGGGAGAGGCGGGCCGAGCGGACGGTGCTGCCGCCCAGGCCGTGGCGCGTGTTGATCTCGGCGCACAGCTCCACGTGGTCCTCCGAGAAGGTCACCGCGCGCCGGTAGCCGCGCTCGCGCAGCAGCCGCTCGGCCTCGGCGAGCACCTGCTCGCGGGACTCCGGCGTGTCCTCTTCCGGAAGGGCGACCACGTCCAGGACGAACGGGTACGCTTCAAAGAACTCGGCCGGCAGCGTGGTCATCACGGACAGGGTGAGCCCGTGGCGCTCGGCGGCCTTCAGGATCGCCACCGTCGACGCCGAGAAGGCGCGGAACGGCGGAAAGACGAGCAGGTGGTCGGGCGGGGACATCGTCGCCTGCGGGGAATGGGGGAGAAGGGGAGTGGTCACGCGGGCACCGCCACGCCGGCCGTCGCGCCGGCCGGGGTGATGGCGTCGGTCAGCATCTGCGTGGAGGCGCGCACCAGGGTGTCCATCAGCGCGTCGCGGCTGCGGCTGCGCGCCATCACCAGGCCGATGCGCTGCCCGCCGGACTGGCCGGGGGCCACCACCTCGCCGGGGACGGCGAACAGGTGGGTCTGCAGCACGCCGGGAAGGGCGCGGATGGCCGGGTCCACCCGGTCGGAGTGCACGATCACCGGCTGGGTGACGGTGGCGAAGCGGACGCCGGCGTACATCCCGCGGTCGGCGGGGATCTTCAGCGGCTCGCCCAGGCAGGCGGCGTAGGTCAGGTCCGTGAGGTCGGCGCCGGTGGCCAGCTTGACCAGCGCGGGGATCCCCGCGCCGCCCAGGCGGCTGGCGATCTCCATCACGTGCACCTGCGTGCCGTTCACCTTGAACTCCACGTGGCACCCGCCGCGGCGCACGCCCGTGGCCGCCACCGTGTCGCGCACCACGCGGTCGACGATGGAGGCGACGGCGGGGTCGAAGCGGTGGGGGTGCAGGTGGCCCACCTCGTCGCGGAAGTCGCCGCCGATGAGCAGCTTTTCGGTGCAGCTCAGGAAGACCACCTCGCCCTCCTGCACCACCACCTCGGCGCTGAACTCGGGCCCGTCGATGAACTCTTCCACCAGCACCACGTCCTGGCCGGCGTCCTGCCGCGAGATGGCGCGCGTCCACTCCCAGCAGTGCTCGGCCGTGGCCGCGTCGCGCACGATCATCACGCCGCGGCTGCCGGAGCTCTTCACGGGCTTGGCCACGCAGGGAAAGCCGAAGCGGGCGATGGCGGCGTCGTACTCCGCACGGGTGCCGGCCAGCACGAAGCCGGGGACGGGAACGCCGCCGGCGGCCAGCGCCTGGCGCATCTCCCACTTGTCGGTGGTGCGGATGCCGGCCAGCGCGGGGTTGGTGGGCAGCCCCCAGCGCTCGGAAAGCGTGCCCGCCAGGGGAACCAGCTCCTCCAGGAAGGAGAGGATGGCGTCCACGGGGTGCTCGGCGTGCACCGCGTCGAGCGCGGCGACCAGTGCCGCTTCGCCGTCCAGCGCGGCCGAATCGACCACGTGCGCGTGGGCGGCCAGGTACTCCGACGGCGGGCCCAGCGTAACCCAGGTGATGCGGGCGTTGCGGCGCAGCGCCGGCTCGATGAAGGGCTTTACCGGCAGCACGGTGCCGCGCATTCCCATCACCAGCAGGTGCGGGCGCGCCGGCTCAAGCGTCTCGGCGGTCATGCGGCCTGCTCCTCCCAGGTAAAGGTCTTGAACACCAGCGAGCCGAACACCACCAGCACCCCCGCCATCACCGCGAAGTTGACCGCGTTGGCCGCCAGCGGCGCCGCGTAGTTGGCCGAGCTGCGGAGCGCCGAGACGAAGGGCGTCAGCGGGTACAGGAACGACGCCTTGGCCAGGTTCGACGGCAGCGAATCCAGCGGCACGTACACGCCGCAGAGGAACGCGGTGGGAAAGCTGAGGAAGCGCACCAGGTTGCTTCCCGACTCGACCGAGGGCGCCAGCGTGCTCACCAGCAGCCCGAAGGCGATGAAGAGCAGCGAGCCCAGCAGGGTGGCCAGGGCGATGGTCGCCACCGAGCCGTGGATGGTGTAGCCGAAGACCAGCCGGGCGATGCCGAAGTACACGATCACCTGCAGCAGCAGGACGAACAGCTGGCTGGCGGTGTAGCCCAGCAGGAACTCGTGGCGGGCCAGCGGCGTCAGCTTCAGCCGCTTGAGCGTCTCGTTCTTCCGGTAGCGCAGCAGCGCCAGTCCGCCGGACAGGGCGATCTGCATGATCGAGAACGCCAGCACGCCCGGGAAGATGAAGTCGAAGTAGCTCAGGTTGCGGCTCTGCGTCTCCTTGGCCCGGATGCTCACCGTCTGCAGCGCGCTGCGCCCCGAGGGGTCGGCTTCGAGCATGGCCACCGTAAGGCCCGGCTTCAGCATCTCGATCCACATCTTGCGGCTGGGGTCGGCGATCACCCGCACCTGGGTGCCCGGCGCCTGCGCGGTGGAGGCGGCGGCGCCGGCCGCGCGGTCCACCACGATCCCGGCCACCAGCGTTCCGTCGGTGACGCTCCGCACCAGGGCTTCCTCGCTGGCGAAGCGCTGCACCTTGAGGTTCTGCGACTTCGCCAGCCCGTCCACCACCGACCGCGAGATCGGCGAGCGGGCCATGTCGGCCACGCCCAGGGTGACCTGCAGGTTGAAGCGGTCGGCCACCGTCAGGCCCAGCAGGACCATGAGGAAGGCGTTGAAGAAGAAGGTGAAGAACAGGTTCAGCTTGTCCCGGAAGAACATGAGCGTGAACGCCCGGGCGATCTCGTACGCGTTGCGCATTGACGGATCCTTCAGCGCCTCGCGGCGGCGGTGGGGGTGGTCTCGATGTGCGTGGAGGTAAGGCGGATGAACACGTCCTCCAGGCTGGGGGTGCGGATGCTGAGGTTGGCCACCCGCACGTCCGCGGCTTCCAGGGCGCCCAGCGCCTGCTTGAGCGCGGCGTGCACCTCTTCGGTCAGCACGTGCAGCTGCCCGTCGACGACGCGGTAGTCCAGCGCGCCCAGCATCCCGGTCTCGGCGGGGACGACGCCCTCGTCCAGCTCGATCACCACCGTCTTCTGGGCGCCCAGGCGCTCCACCATGTCGCGGGGGCGGCCGTAGGCCACGAACTCGCCGCCGTGCAGGATGGCGACCTCGTCGCACAGCGCCTCGGCCTCGTCCAGGTAGTGCGTGGTGATGACGATGGAGGTGCCGCCGGCCCGCAGCGTCCGGATGATGTCCCACAGCATCCGGCGGGCGTACGGGTCGAGCCCGGTGGTGGGCTCGTCCAGGAACAGGATGCGGGGGTCGTTGAGCGTGGCCAGGCACAGCGAGAAGCGCTGGAACATGCCGCCCGACAGCTGCTGCAGCAGCTTTTCGCCGTGCTCGCCGATGCCGAAGCGCTCCAGCGACGCCTTGACGTCGATGGCGCGGCCGTACAGCCGGCCGTACATGCGAAGGGTCTGCGCCACGGTCAGGTTGCGGAACATGGCGGTCTTCTGCAGCTGGATCCCCAGGCTGGCCTGCACGCGCTTGTGGTCCTTCCGCATGTCGTGCCCCAGCACCTCGACGGTGCCGTGCTCGATGCGGCGCAGCCCCTCGATCGTCTCGAGCAGGGTGGTCTTCCCCGCCCCGTTGGAGCCCAGCACGCCCAGGATCTTTCCGGCCTGCAGCCGCAGCGACACGCCCTTGAGCACCTGGCGGGTGCCGTAGCTCTTGCGCAGGTCGTCCACGCGGATCACGGTCTCGGCCACCGGCGCCGCGGCGGGGGGGGCGGCGGGCGCGGGGGCCGGCCGGGTGCGCGGGGGGGACTTCAGGGTCAGCATGGGGCCTTGCGGGTAGAGGGAAGCGGGCGCGCCATGCGTCCGCGTTCGGTTTCGGCCAGCGCCGCTTCCAGCGTGTCGGCGGCGTTCTTTTCGCCGGCGGCCAGCGCGTCCAGCAGCGCGAAGTATTCGGAGCCGCGGCTCCACAGGCGGTCGTCCGCGGGGTCGGCGGCCATGGCCGCGAACCGGGCGTACAGCCCGGTCCACACGCCGGCCAGGGCGCGGTAGGGCGCGGCGGCCTCCTTGAGCACCGGCGCGTCCAGCGTCCGGGCCGCCGCCTCGAGGAAGGCGGCGTAGTGCCGGCGGCCGGCGCCCTTCAGCGCGCCGCCCAGGGTGATCGAGCTCATCATCCCCAGCGCGTTGCCGCGGATCTCGTCCGCGGTAAGCGTGGTGCGCCAGCTCTTCAGGTGGCGGGCGTAGCGGGTGGCGGCGTCCACCCCCTTGTATCCTTCGCCGCCGTGCAGGTACTTGCTGGAGACCACCATCTGCCGGATCCCCTGCAGGCACGCCTCGTCCAGCGGCACCAACGCGCGGGGCACCTCGAGCTCCAGCCAGGTGTTGCGGCCGTTCTGCACGCTGGGGCCGCTGTCGCGGGCCAGGCGAAACTCCTCGCGCGGGATGTCGTACGCGGCGAAGCGGGTGTTGTCGTGGTAGCGCAGGGTGTCGCGCTCCGCGTCGTAGCCGCTCACCACCACCCAATGGATGTACAGCAGCGGCACCAGCGCCTCGGGGGTCGCCCGCATCACCCCCTCACAGAAGCGGGGGTTCACCTTGACGGCCACGGGGCGGCCTTCGCGCAGCAGCTCCATCATCCGCCGCTCGGCCCAGTCGCGGTCGGTGGTGCGGCGCTGGCGGGCCAGGATCCCCAGGTTGCCGAACAGCGCCATGTCGACCCCGGAGTGGCACACCTCCAGGTGGAACTTGCGCTTCGGGAGGTCGGCGCCGTAGCGAAAGCAGACGCTGCCGCCCAGCCCCATCACCTCGGCCTCGCTCAGCTTCAGGCCCACGGCCTCGGTCACCCCGCGCAGGGCCACGCCCAGGCAGAAGTTCCCCGGCTGGTGCCGGTAGTCCAGCGACACGCTCTCCCCCGCGGCCGTCTCCATCGCGGGCGCTTCCCTCAGGGCGATCACGACGCACCTCCCGCCACGCGGGCCAGGGCGTCCAGCAGCGTGCGCTCGCGGTCCTGCACCTCTTCGTATCCCTCGTCCAGCGCGGCGGCCGAAGCCGTCTCGTCCCCCGCCAGCGCGCGGAGAGCCAGCCAGGCGGCCGAGGCGCGTCCGGCGGCGCGGGCCACGCCCTCGAAGGCGCCGCCGCCCAGCGCGCGGACGCCGCGGGCAAAGGCCAGCCGTCCCATGTCCGCCCGCTCGCCGCCGATCGCGGGAAAGGACGCCCGCAGGGCCCGGCGGTGCGCGTCCACGTCCGTCTCCATCGCCAGCGCCTCGCGCATGCGGATCAGGGCGTGCAGGCCGCTGGCGCGGTCCGGGAAGCGCGCGCTCAGCAGGTGGAACTGGCGCACCAGGGCCGAGCGGGCCAGCATCCGGCGCCCGTCGGGGTGCGGGGTGGGGTGGCAGGGGAGCACCATGTGCCACTCGCACGACATCTCGTCCGCATCCACCTTCCACACCCGCAGCAGCTCGCCCAGCGTCACCCGGCGCCGCACGCCGCCGCCGAAGTCCAGCTCGGCCTCGATCTCGTCGCGGCGCGCCAGCACGGGGCCGGAGCCGTCGGGAAGGTCGCCCAGGCCGTGGACGCGGTCGGCCAGCGCGTAGACGGGCTTGCCGGTGAGGGCCCCGCCGGTGAGCGCGGCCTCGTCCACCTTCATCAGCATCCGCTTCCCCAGCCGGGTGCGCATGCACACGGTGTAGAGCATGGTGGGGCAGCCGTTGCGGTACGCGACCAGCCCCCACTGCAGCTGCGCGCACAGCTGCTCCAGCGCCACGGGGCTCACCCCCGCCAGCCGGGGGCGCGCGCCGCCCACCGCCTCCAGCCACAGCGCCGAGGCCAGGCACACCACCTCGTCCGCGTCCAGCCGCACCTGGTAGGCGCGCACGTACTCCGCGGTGCGCTCCGCCCAGTTGCTGCCGATCGTCCCGGCGTCCGCCGCCGGGGCAAGGACCGCGAGGGAGGTGCCGAGGTCCAGGACGTCCGTCTCCATGATGCTCATCGGGCGGCCACCGCCGCGGTGCGCGGCCTTGGAAGGGTGATCAGGTCGGTGTCGGGCCCCAGCCGCTCCAGCGCGCGGTCCAGCCGGGCGCGGTAGAACGGGGGGATGGCCAGCTTCAGCTTCAGGTCCAGCCCGGTGAACACGTGCGTGGTGGTCATCGACGCCACCCGGGTCCGCCGGTCCGCCGCGGCCGTGACGAGGTGGTGGAACGAGAACTTGGCGCCCTCGAACAGCTCCATCCGCACCGCCACCACCACCGAGTCGCCCCAGCGCACGGCCCGCCCGTAGGTGGCCGACGAGGAGACCAGCGGCGTGTACACGTCCAGCGCCTCGATCTCGCCCGGGGTCACGTCCAGCACGGCGCGGAGGAAGTGGAAGCGGGCGTCTTCCAGCCAGGTCCAGTACCGGCTGTGGTGCACCACGCGCATCATGTCCACGTCGGCGAAGCGGGGGGTGACCAGGATCTCGTTGTCGGCCAGCGGCACGGAGCCGGGGGCCACGTAGCGCGGGTCGCGGTTCAGCTCGCCCATCGTCCAAGCGCCTCCATCTGCGCGGTTTCCAGGTCCACCAGCGCCGGCAGGGCGCGGGCGGCCTCGCGCAGCTTCGCGCGGTCCGCCGTGAACACCCCGGCCGTCCAGTCGCACTTCACCGCCCCGTTCAGCTCGGCCACCAGCGCCGACCAGGCGGCGGCGGTGCCGGCGAACCGGCGGGCCACGTCCCGGAGCTCCGGCGCGCCGGCCACCGTGGCCGACTCGCTGAGGAAGCGGCCGTACAGCTTGCGGCCAAAGCCGCCGCCGGTAAGCCAGTGCTCCAGGATCTTCATGAAGACGATGCTCTGCGCGAGCGCCGCCTCGTCCCAGCCCTCGGTGTGCCACTCCGCGGCGTCCGCGGCCAGGCGCTGGAGGGCCGGCAGCCCCATGCGCTCCACCGGCGGCGCGAAGAAGCCGTGCACCACCTTCGCGGCGGCGTGGCGGATGGAGGCGGGGAGCAGCGCCTCGACCGACTTCGGCGCGTTGAGCGCGTACCAGTGCCCGTCGCAGGGCTGAAAGGGGTCGCGCAGCGGGCGGTGGTGGTCGCGGTCGTGGAACCACGCGGCCATCAGCTCGTCCTCGGTCACCCGGAAGGGCGCGGCGGCGTCGGTCTCGAACACCGTGTACTCGCCCGTATTCGCGTCGTACTCCGTCAGGGTGACGTAGTGGAACCCCACCGCCGTGGCGTCGCTGATGCGCACGGGCTTTCCGCGGAACTGCGCCCGCTTGAGCGCCGGCCGGTAGACGGCCGCGTTCACGGGGATCCCCTCGGCCAGGTACTCGCGAAAGAGCGCGGGGCCCGCGTGGGCGGGGTCGTGCCGGCCGCGGTGCATGTACAGGTTCAGCGCGGCGGCCGTCCCCTCCAGCGTCTGGTCCGACACGCCCGCCACGGTGTGAAAGGGCAGCCGGTTGCGGGCGCTGTCGGCGTAGCTGAAGCACAGCGCGCCGGAGAGGCCCAGCACCATGCCGTTGCTGAACGGGTGGCCGTGGTAGGCCAGCGTGTTGCGCAGCGTCGACAGGCGGCAGTCGAAGCCCGGCACGTAGCCGCGGCGAAAGCGGTCGGAGGGGGTCACGCGCGCTTCCATGCGATCAGCTGGTCCTTGCGGGTCACGTACTTCAGCGTCAGGAAGCACTCTTCCACCTGCATCTCGGGCAGCCCGTTGGCCCGCGCGCAGCGGTTGTTGAACTCCTGCACGGGGATGATGCCGCCGATGACCTCGAGGTACGCGTACAGCTCCATGGGCTTGCCGTGCTTCTTCATCATGTAGCCGGCGTTCTGCATCAGGCTCAGCTTGGTGGCCACCGTGTCGCGGCGGTGGTCCAGGTGGTACAGGCGGCAGCCGGGGTTGAACCGCGCCGTGTATCCCAGGCGAAAGAGGCGAAAGCAGAACTCCGCGTCCTCGGGGCCCCAGCTCTTGAAGTGCTCGTCGAAGCCGCCGGCCCGCTCCCACGCCTCGCGGGGCACGCACATGTTTCCGCCGGTGCTCACCGCCCACCATCCCGCCGTCACCACCGGCTCGCCGCCGTCGGTGCGCGTTCCCGCGAACAGGTGGCGGGCGGCGGTGAACATGGAGTTGTGCGCCGTCAGCTCGTCCAGCGGGGGAAAGCCGCCGAACCAGGGCTGCCGCGCCTCTTCCAGCAGCGGCTCCACGTTGTCGATGTGGACGTTGTCCAGGTTGCCCACCTGCACCCGGTCGGGGCACGCGGCGATGGCGGCCATCAGCGCGTCCAGGTAGCCCTCGCCCAGGACGATGTCGTCATCCATGAACAGCAGGTGCGTCCCGGTGCTGGCGCGCACGCCGGCGTTGCGGGCCGAGGCCAGCCCCACCCGGTCGGTGCGCAGGCGAACGCAGGGGAACTCGGCCTGGAAGCCGTCCAGGAACGCCTCGGTGTCGTCTTCGGACCCGTCGTTGACGACCACCAGCTCCACGTCGGACCGGCCCTCGGCGCGCTTCGCCAGGTTGCGGAGCGCGGCCCGCAGGTGGGCCACCTTGGTGCGCGTGGTGGTTACGATGCTCAGGTGCATGGTGCGGTCGCTCACGCCGTGGGGTTGAGGAGTCGGGCGCGGGCCTCTTCGGCGCCGCGCAGCAGGAAGTACCCTTCGGCCGGGGTGAACCCGCCGGCCAGGGTGCGCCCGCGCGTCTCGTGCAGCAGCTCCATGATCGCCAGGTAGTCCGCCGTCTCGGTCTGGCTGGCGTAGCGCCCCATGGCCAGGCGCTTGGCCGCCATCTCGGCCGGGGCCACGCGGAGGTAGGCGTTGGCCTCGCCGCCGCCCCACACCTCGTACAGCGCCACCGGCGTGTCCAGGTCGATCTCGTCCGCCGCCCACAGGGCGTCCATGGCCTCCAGGGTGGCGCGGCAGACGGCGCGGTGGTCGGGGTGCATCTCGCCGTCGCCCGGGGCCAGCACCAGGCCGGGCCCCATCCCGCCGATCAGCTCGGCCAGCGCGGCGCGCAGCCGGTCGTAGGCCTCGGCGTCGCGGCTGAGCGAAAGCTCCTCCAGCTCCAGGTAGGCGACCCGGACCACGCCCAGGTCGGCCACGGCGCGCCGGCTTTCCACCACCCGGCGGCGGACGGGCTCACCCTGGTGCCGCACGATGGAGCGGGCGCCCTCCTGGGTGATGAACACCACCGTCACCTGCGCGCCGGCCGCCACGCGGCGCTGGATGAGCGCGCCGCAGCCGATCACCTCGTCGTCGGGGTGCGGCGCCAGCACCAGCACCCGGCGGGCGTCCAGGCGCCCCAGGTCGCGGGCGTCGGCCGTGGTGCGCAGCTCGGTCCGCAGCCGCCTCAGCTGCCCCAGCAGAAGCCGGGTGCGCTGGGCGCGGCGCGGGTCTTCGTTCGTCTCGGTCGGCTCCGCCGGCGCCGGGGCCGCCGGCGGAGCGAAGGGGAGGGCGACCGCCAGGAGCACGGGCGCGGGGGGCGCCGGCGGTGCCTCAGCCACAAGAGGGGGGGTCATGGTCGTGGGCTTTCGGTGCGAGGGGGATCAGCCTTCGTAGCGGCGGAAGACCAGCGAGGCGCAGTTGCCGCCAAAGGCGAACGAGTTGCTCATCGCGGTCTTCAGCCCCGGCGCGGGGCGCGGCTCCGTCACCAGGTCGTACTCGAAGCCCTCGATGGGCGAGGTGAAGTTGCCGTTGGCAGGCAGGAACTCCTGGTGAATGGCCAGCACCGAGGCGATCCCCTCGATGGAGCCGGCCGCGCCCAGGGTGTGGCCGATGGCGCTCTTGATGGACGAGATGGGGATGCGCCCCGCGCGCTCGCCGAACACCTCGCGCATGGCCTTGAGCTCCATCAGGTCGTTGTACTTGGTGCCGGTGCCGTGCATGTTCACGTACTCGATCTCGTCCGCCGTCATCCCCGCGTCCTTGAGGGCGCGCCTCATGGCCGAGATGGCCCCGCGCCCGCCCGGGTGCGGCTGGGTGACGTGGAAGGCGTCGTTGCTGAGCCCGTAGCCCGCCAGCTCGGCGTAGATCTTTGCCCCGCGGCGCAACGCCGCGCTCTCGCGCTCCAGGATCATGATCCCGGCGCCCTCGCCCACCAGCAGCCCGCTGCGGTTGGCGTCGAAGGGCGAGGGGAGCGCCTTGGTCATCGCCATCAGGGCGTGGAAGCCCATGTAGGTCAGGGGCGTAAAGGTGTCGAGCGCCCCGGCCACCATGGCGTCCGCCCGCCCGTTGCGGATGAAGTCGGCGGCGATGGCCAGCGAGTTGGCGCCGGCGCTGCACGCCGTCACGCAGCAGCTGGTGCCGGCGCTGAAGCCGTGCTCCTTGGCCACCTCGTAGGGGAGCAGCGTGTGCGGCACGTTGCTCACGCACTCCTGCCCGCGCAGGTGGTTGTAGGGGTTCAGCGGGGTCTGGAAGACCGCGTTGGGGTCTTCGCGCTCGCCGCCGGCCACCCAGTCCACGTACCCGCCCACGCCGCCCACGCTGGTGCCCACCGAGACCCCCACCCGCGAGCGGTCGGGGATGGCGTCGGTGAGCGCCGAGTCGGCCAGCGCCTGCGTCACCGCGTGCTTCAGCAGGATGTTGGAGCGCATGCCGGTGCGGGTGGGCACCTCCTCGAGCTCCTTGACCATGCCGGCCAGGCGGTTGCGGCACCCCTCGAGGTCGAACTCGTCGATCTCGTGGAAGCCCTGCCGCCCCGTCTGGAGCGCCTCGGCGAACCCGTCCACTTCGCGGGCGATGGAGCAGTAGACGCCCAGGCCGGTGATGACGACCTTTTCCTGGCTGCGGCGGGCGGTTCCGTTGGCGGTGGTGATCATGTGCACTCTCGGTGGAAAGGGCTGGCGCGCAGCTTTTGCGCGCGTTTCGCGGACTGAAGAGCGATCGGGCTCCCGCGGCCATTCATGCGATTGTTCGCACGGTGGCCGTTTGGGGACTTTCGGGTGGAACACGAATCACGGAGCGGAGACCGCCGGGGCGGCCCGTCCAGGGGCACTGCGGGAGGGGGCGGATGGGTCCGCCCGGTACCTGCGGTACTGCTGGAAGCTACGGTGGAGCCTGGCTGCGGCCGGGAAGGTCCTTCCCCGGCACGTTCCGCCGCGTCGCCGCGGCGGAACGGTTCGTCGCGCGTTTCGTTCTACCGGCGCAGGGCGGCCAGGGTAAAGAACGCGGCCGTCAGGTCGGGCGAGCGGTCCACCCGGTCGTACTCCAGCACGGTCTCGGCGCCGCGCACCAGCAGGTTCTCGATGGTGACGCGCGCCGGGAAGGGGGCGCCGCCCACGTCGCCCACCCGGTCGTAGCGCACGCGCTTTACCGCGCGCCCCGAGACGGTGAGGAACTCCTGGACCAGGGGGACCTTGCTGGCCGGGTCCACGTACAGGTCGATGCGGTCGTACGAGGTAGCCGCGTCCTTTGCGCGCAGCCGCACCAGCGTCATCGCGCGGCCGTCCACGGTGCGGGGCTGCGCGGCGCCGTCGATCTGGTAGTCGCGGGCCAGCGAGATGCGCAGCAGGTCCTGGTTGCTGGCGTCGGTGCCCATGAAGCTCTGGCGGTTGGCCAGGCGGATGGTGCGGCTGGTGCGCGCCAGGAACATCCACAGGTCGCGGCCGTCGTTCAGCACGCGGCGCCCGCGCTCGACGGCGGGGTCCTGGAAGTCGATGCGCAGCATGGGTCCGCGCTTGTACACCTGCATGCCGTACTGGCGGTGGGCGCGCCCGCCGCGAAAGCTGGTCATGCGGATGCGGTAGCTCATGGACTGCGAGAAGACGCGGTTGTCCACGTACTCCACGATCTCTTCGGCCGTCGCCGGCGGCGCCGCCGGGGCGGGCGCGGGGCCCGCCGCCAGCATGGCGGCCAGCCCGACGAGCAGGGGGGTCAGGATGGGCATCGGTGGGTCTTTCGGTAGAGAGTAAGTCGCGAGCGTACGGTCGAGTGCGCGGTGCCGAGTATCGAGTGCCGAGTACCGAGTATCGAGTGCCTAGTATCGAGTGCCTGGTGCCGAGTACCGAGTGCCTGGTGCCCGGCGTCTGACTTTTGTACTAGGTACTAGGTACTAGGTACGTCTTCCCCTCACCCCGCCGTCCGCAGCGCGTCGATCGGGTTCATCCGCGCACCGCGGCGCGCGGGGAGCAGCGAAAACACGATGGGCAGGGCCAGGCCCAGCCAGAACGCCGTCACCAGCGCCTGCAGGGTGGGCTCGGGGCGCAGCACGCGCATCCCGAAGGCCAGCGAGGCCGCCTCGCCCACGTCCACCCCGGAGCGCCCCATCAGCAGCGCCGCCCCGCCAAAGACGGCCAGCCCGGCCGCGGTGGCCACCAGCGCCAGCAGCGCCGTCTCCAGGACGATCAAGCCGCCCACCTGCCAGCGCGAGAATCCCAGCGCCAGCAGCGTTCCCAGCTCGGGCGTGCGCTCGTTGACGTTGTTGACCACCGCCGTGGCGATCCCCACCGCCGCGATCAGCAGCAGGCACAGCACGATGACGGTCATCGACACCGAGTTCACGCTGGCGATGGACGACGCCATCCCCGTGCGGGTGCGGTACGTTCCCAGCCGCACCGGGCCATCCTTGGGAAGCTGCAGCGCGGTCGCCGCACGTCCGTACACGGCCGGGGCCTGCTCCAGCGACCGCAGGTCCACCAGCAGCTCCGTCGGCGTGCGCGTGTCGTAGAACGACGCGGCCAGCGCGTACGGCGCGTACGCCGCCCCGGAGGTGAAGCGCGAGGCGCCGCGGAACACGCCCGACACCCGGCAGTCCAGCGCGTTCACCGCGCCGTCGCGGGTCTGCCCCATCAGCACGCAGGGGTCGCCCGCCTTGACGCCCAGGCGCTTCGCCGTCGCTTCGCTCACCACCACGTCGGCGGCGGCGTCCGGGGCCAGAAAGGCGCCGGAGCGCATCTCCATCCCGCCGCGCACCGCCTGCTCGGCGGCGGGCTCGATCCCCTTCAGCTGCACGTCGGCGGTGCGGTCGTTGGCCACCAGCACGGCGCGGGTGCTTACCCGGCGGCGGATCCCCGTCACGGCGGGGTCGGCCTGGAAGTGGGCGGTGATGCGGTCCAGCCCGGCCTTCTGGGCGGCCTCGTCCGAGCGCAGGAAGTCGCCGCCGAAGCGCACGCCCACCGCGCCGGACTCGGAATCCACCACGCTCTGCACCAGCTGGTTGCGGATTCCCTCGCCCACGGACAGGACCAGGAACAGGAGCCCCGCCGAGAGGCCCACCCCCGCGCCCACGAGGAGGTTGCGGACGCGGTGCCGCCCCAGGTTCTGGAGCGCCATGCGCGCGATGGGGGGAAGCGAGAAGGTCATCGGAGAGCGTCGGTGAGGGTTCATGCCGCGAGGTCGTTTTCCTGGACGCAGAAGTAGCCCGCCCAGATGGCCCCCGAGTAGCCGCCGCCGGGAAAGGTCCAGGCCGACGAGAGGTAGAGGCCCTTTACCGGGGTGCGCGACATGCCGCGCACTTTGGCCGACTGCGCCAGGTCTTTTTCGAATCCGTAGATGGAGCCGCCGGGGTTGCCGGTGTAGCGCGCGTTGGTCAGCGGCGTCGAGGCTTCCCTGACGACGATGTGCCGCCGCACGCCGGGGATCAGCCGCTCCAGGCGGGTGATCATCCCCTCCATCGCCGCTTCCTTCGCCAGCTTGTACTCGGCCTTTTCCATCGCCGCCCAGCGCTCCCAGCCGCTGAGGGCGAAGAGGGCCAGCTGCCCGCCTTCGCGCCCCGTGGCCGCGGGGCCCAGGTTGCTGTGGGCCACGATCGTCAGCTCGGCGGCGTCCACGTCGCCGGCGGCGGAGCGGGCGTAGACCTCGTCCAGGTCGTACGAGGGGGTCAGGATGACGTTGTAGTCGTCCAGCCCCAGCTCGCGGGCGTCCACGTCCAGCGCCAGAAAGGTCAGAAAGGTCGAGAGCGACGGCTTGAGCCCCTGCAGCTTGGCGCGGTAGTCCGCGGGAAAGTGCTCCGGGCCCGCCAGCTCGTTCACCACCTGCGCCGGCGCCGCGTTGGCGATCACCAGGCCGGCGGCGATCCGCTCGCCGCTCTTCAGCTCCACGCCCGTCGCGCGCCCGCCTTCGACGAGGATCCGCTCGACGGGGGAGCGCAGGTGCACCTCGCCGCCGTGGTCGCGGATGACGCCGACCAGCGCGTCGGCCAGCGAGCGGCCTCCGCCTTCCAGGTAAAAGGCCCCGCCGTGCATGTACTCCGCCCAGCTCACCACGAAGGCGATGGCCGGCACCTTGGAGGGCGGCGCGCCGTGGTAGCTCCACTGCGCCGCGAACAGCGACTTCAGCTTCGGGTCCACCAGGAAGGCGTCCAGCAGCGCCTGCTGCGTGCAGCGGGAGTAGCGGACGACCTTGGGATACGCCCGCGGGTTGCGGAACAGGTCCTTGAAGGCGGTGGCCTGCAGCCGCTCGTACTCCTCGTGCGTGTCGGCGATCTCCCGGGCCAGCCGGGCCAGCCCGTCGCGCTCGGCGGGAAAGTGCGCCGCCAGCGCGTCGACGTAGCCCGGCACGTCCAGCTGCGGCACCCGTACGTCGTGCTCCGGAAAGACGGTGCGGTACTGGCTGGGCGCCGCGATCGGCTTCAGGCGCTCCCAGGCGCCGCACAGCTCCAGGTTCTTGCGCACCAGCCCGTTTCCCGCCAGCCCGCCCAGCCCGTGCAGCGACACGTCGAACACCACCTTGCCGCGGTCGCGCTGAAAGCTCTGCGCGTAGCCGCCGGCCACCGTGTGCCGCTCGTAGACCCGCACCCGCCGTCCCGCGCGGGCCAGCAGCGCCGCCGCCGTCAGGCCGCCCAGCCCCGAGCCCACGACCACCGCGTCCGTGTGCGTGCTCACGTGGCGGTCCTCAGCAGGCGCGAGGGCTCCACGCTGCGAAAGCGCAGCACCGGGAGGGTCGCCGCCAGCAGCGCCACCACCGAGAACATCGCCAGCACCTGCACCACGTCCGCCAGGAGCAGCCGGGGGTAGATCTTGCTCCCCATGTACGCCGCCTGCATGGCCTCGGAGCCGATGGGAATGCCGCTGCGGCCAAAGGCCATCGCCAGCCCGAACACCATCCACGCCGCCAGGGCAAAGCCGATCCAGGTCACCAGCAGGTACTCCACCGCCACCAGCGACGTCACCCAGCCGCGCCCGTAGCCCAGCGCCAGCAGCGTTCCCACTTCCTTGCGGCGGTGGTGCACCTTCATCAGCACCACGTTCAGCAGCAGCAGAAAGGACAGGGCGCAGAACACCGTCTGGGTGATGGCCCCCGAGCCGCGCCACACCGAGAGGATGGCCGAGAACAGCGGCGCCGTCTTGTTCCACTCGGCCACGCGAAGGGAAGGGGCGATGGCTTCCGCCGCGCGCCGCACCGCCGCCTCGCGGTCGCCGGCCATTTGCGCCGGAAGCGAGACCACCAGCTCCGCCGTTTCGCCGGGCGCCAGGTTCAGCATGGCCTCGCCGCGGGCGTAGGGGATGAAGCCCACCGGCACCAGGAACGAGGCGATCCCCTTGCCGCGGAAGATGCCGGTGACGCGCAGCGCGTCGTCCTGCATGTAGCCGTCGCGGTTGGTGGCCAGCACCACCAGGGTGTCGCCCACGGCGGCGCCCAGCTGCTTGGCCATGGCCTCGCTCAGCACCAGCCCGTCCGCGGCCCTGTCTTCCATGCCGCCGGTCTTGAACTCCAGCGCCGACGCCAGGCGCCGCAGCTGGGCGGCCGAGACGGCCTGCAGGTACATCCCCGAGCTTTCCTCGCCCGACGAGACCAGGGCGCCAAAGCGAAGGCGGGGCTCGATGGTGGCGCCGGGGACCGAGGCCGCCGCGGCCGCCACGCGGGCGGGGTCGGCGTGAAAGGTCTCCATCTCGTCCATCTGCGCGTCCAGCACGTCGATGCCGCCGCGGGCGCTGCGGTACATCAGGAACTCACCCGACAGCGACTCCACCAGCACCCGCTTGGCGCGCATCTCCACGCCGCGCCGCTGCGCCGCCTGCGCCAGGATCACGTACGCCGACACCAGGACCACCAGCACCAGCAGCGCCGATTCCTTTTTCCGGCGGCCGATGCCGCGAAGCGCGTACTTGAGTAGCATGGACGACCTTTTATCCCGCCTGGGGGCAGATGAGGAACGATGCACGGCCGCGGGGTGCCCGCGTCGGGGCGTCCGCCGTGGGCCGGTGGGGAACGATTGGAACGGTGGTACGACCGCGGGGCCGCCGTGTGTGGGCAGCCGCTTCAGCCGGTCAGGAGCACGAAGGCGAGCGCGTGCTCCCGTTCGTGCGTGATGGTGACGTGGACCCGCTTGACGCCCATCTCGTCCAGCCGCGCCCGCACGGAACCGCTGGTGCGGACCTCCGGGGCGCCGGTGCCGGTGGGGACGGTTTCGATCTCGGCCAGGCGCCTTGCCCCCTGGGAAAAGCCCAGCCCGGCCGCCTTGAGCAGCGCTTCCTTGACCGCGAAGCGCCCCGCCGCGAACTCGCGTCCCGCCAGCCGCGTCCGCTCGTAGGGGGTGTACACGAGCGCCAGTCCGTATTCGCCCGCGCGCTCCACGAAGCGCGCGATGCGGTCGACGCGGACGAAGTCCGCTCCCATGCCGATGATCATCTTCGATTGCGGCGAAGGGGGCCCCGTGGCGGCGGGGGCCAGAAAGGCCCCCGGCCGCCGCGGGATCACCCGGTCCTTTAGACCGCCGCGACCAGGCGCTCTTCGACGAAGGCGGCCATCTTCGCCACCGACTCGAAGATCCCCATGTCCTCGTCGCCGATCTCCACGTCGAACTCGCCGTTCATCGCCACGGCCAGCTCCAGCGCGTCGACCGAGTCCAGCCCCAGCCCGCCCTCGTCCTGCGCGGTGAACAGCGGCGCGTCGTCGCTGATCTCGGCCGGGTCCATGGCCAGGTTCAGGCGCTCCACCAGGATCTCCTTGATGCGCAGCTTGCGGCTCTCCGAATCCATTGCTTTTTCTTCCTGAAAGGGGATGTGCGGGCGCACTGGGGTCATCCCGATGCCTGTGCGCCCCGCGGGGGTGCATCGGGTAAGGAATAGCACCAAACGAACGATCCACAGGCATTCCGAGCGCTGGCCGTATACAAGCGCCAAGAGGGGAACACCGGGCCGTCTGCCTGTCCGTATGTGTGGAAACCGAATGGTCGCGCCCGGCGCGCTCGAAAGCACGCCGGCCGGGATAAACTACACGATAAGACGGGAGATCCAGCTTACGGAGCGCCGGGCTGGGATGCCCGGGCTGCGAGAGGGGAACCGCGGTCCTGCCGTGGGGGCGACAATCCACCGTCGCCCGCCGCCATCTGTTTTGATTGCTTCAACTTATACGAAGCCTCAGCACCTGTCAACTGCCTGACGTGAAATACGTTACCATGTCTTCGGCCAATTCCCGAACCCGTCGTTTTTAGTGCTGCGCGGGGGGAGGCCCGGCGGGCGCACACGGTCCGAAAACGACGGTGGCGGCTGGGGAAACCGCCGAGGAGAGCACATCGTGCGCACGTTGGCGGATGAGGGGCGGAGTGCGGCCTCGGCGCTGCCCGCCCCGGCGGAACCGGCGAAGGTGCGGGCTCGCCGCGTCCGCCCGGCCCCCCGCCGGCCGCGAGATCCCCCATCTCGTTCAGCCGCAGGAACTTCGAACCGAGGAGAAAACCGGGTCCTCTCGTCTTCTTCCCGTCCTCCCGTGCCCTTCGTGTGATACCGGCTCCAGAAAAACAACACCTTGATGGGTACAGAGGAACAGAGTCAGACAGAGGAGGGCGCTTTCTCTGTCTGACTCTGTTCCTCTGTACGATCATTCCTTTTCAGGATCTGGTCTGAGGCTGAGGATGAGACGGCCTGGGAGAATGCACGATCGGGCCGAGCGTCCGGGACGAGAGGGTGTCGCCAAACCTCCCAGCGTGATCGACTTCCTGAGGGAGGCGCCGCCCGGGTCCCGGCCCCCGATCTGGCCCCCGCGAGGTCGAATTGACATGCCCGGGGAACGTACATACGTTGCCATCGCGGCCTGTTCCCGCCTGCGCAGTGGCCTTTTCCGCTCCACACGCACGCGCGCCGCGCCCCCGGCTTCCCTTCCCCGCCAGCCCGCCCCGCATGCCGGAGATTTCGTTCAGCCGCCCGAACGGACGCGACCTGTACACCGCCTCCGGCGACGGCACCCCGGACGGGGCGCGCCCGCGCTACCTCCTTCGCCTGCCCGACCCGGCGGCGCCGGACACGCTCACCCTCTCCGCCACCTGGTCGGACCCCGCGGCGCGGGATGGCTACTACCTGTTCCTGGACGCGCCCCTGGCCCCGGAGCAGGAGGGCCCCCTGGCGCAGTTCATCCGCAACCGCGCCCTCCCCGGCTTTACCCGCTTCGTGTGGGTGGCCCGCTCCGACACCCGCATCCCGCGGGTCGCGGCCATGGCGGGGGTGCGGGAGGGCGCCGTCGCGCAGCCGGCGCGCATCTCCCTGGGCAGCCTGTCGCTGGAGGTGCAGGCGGGGTGCACGGCGGCCCTCGCGCCCGGGCTGGATGGGTTCGAGCTCGCCCCCGCCGGCGGCGCGGGGATCCTCTTTCGCGCCGCCCCCCTCCCCGATCCGCTCCCCATCCTGCGCTCCGGCCTGCGCATCGCCCTGGCCGGGCCGCTGGCGGGCGCGCCGGCGTTCGCGGCCGAGATGGACCGCGGCCAGCTGCTGGCCCTGGGCGGCGACGTGCGCTACTTCCACGGCCCGCCCACGGCGCCCGTCCGCACCCGCTATCCCGTTTTCCTTCCCCCCGCCGCCCCCGCCACCCTGGACTTCGACGCCGCGCTGGACCCGCTGCGCCCGGAGGACGCGTCGCGCTCGCGCTTCGCCTTTGGCGCGCGGGCCCGGGGGGCGGAGCTGGAGGGGTGCTTCAGCACGCCCACGGGGCGGCGGCTGCGGCTGCGCCCGCGCGACGGCGCGGCGCTGGCGCTGTGCCGGGAGCCCCGCGCCGACGCGTACTACCTGGCCCCCAGCGGCGACTTCGGCCTGGTCGATCCCGCCGGGCGCACCGTGCCGGCGGTGATGTGCGGGCTGCAGGCCACGGAGTACCTGGCGCCCACCGCCTCCGCCCTGCGCTTCGTTCCCGGGATGCCCGCGTACGCGCCGCGCTTTCCCGCCCCGCCCGAGTCCGGCGACCTGGCCCCCGCGCTGGACGACACCGCCACCACGGCGTGGATGCAGCCGATCGACCAGGCGGCGCCCTCCGGCTACTTCGCCCAGCCGCGCCAGGCCGTCTACTTTGGCCACCCCAACGCCGCGGCGCCGCGGATGATGGACGTGGTCCCCGTGCGCGTGGGAGAGTACGGGAGGGACGCCTTTTCCCTTCCCGCCGCGCCGTACGGGGGCGTGGCCCAGGCGGTGGACGGCGCGCCGCTGAACCCCGGGGTGGACGCGGCCGCGCTCGCGGCCTTCGAGCGCGACGTGCTGGCCCCCACGCGCTGGCGCATCGCCCCCTTTCTGCGCGAGGGCCCCCGCTTTGGCGAGGCGGCGGGAGAGGTGGCGCTCCTGGGCGCCGGGGCGCGCCGGCCGATGGCGCTCTCCGCCGTGGGGAGCGGGCTGCCCACGGCGCTTACGCCGCAGGGGTTCCTGGCCACGCTGAACGAGGACGGGAGCTGGCGCGAGCTGGTGCTGGCGCACGGACCCGGCGGCAAGGGGCGGCTGGCGTTCACCCCCGCGCCCGGCGGGCGCACCCTGGCCCCGCCGCTGGCGCTGGCGCTGCTTTCCGGCGACGTCTTCCTGGTGATCTCGCGCGCCGCCCCGGGGACCACGGGAAGCTTCGACGCGTCGGTGACCATGGGCGGCTTTACGCTCAGCATGGCGCCGGCCGCGCCGCGGGCGCCGCTGGAGTCCATCCTTCTCTTCAAGTTCCGCGACGGCGCGCTGCGCGACCTGGTGGAGGACGTGAACCTCTGGACCTCGCCCGACCCCTTCAACGACAAGGAGGGCGATGGCTTTCCCGTCCAGGACACCATCCGCCGCTTCCTGGACGCCGCCCGGGAGAGCGACGACCCCAACCTGCGCGACTTCGACCAGCGGATCGCGCGCAACCCCGCGTGGCGCGGCGTGCTGGCGCTGAACGCCGGGGTCACGGGGCTGCGGACGGAGCTCGAGGGGCTGCGCGGGCGGATGACCCGCCCCCTGCGCGGGCACCACCTGGGCATCGAGATGAACCAGGTGCGGACGGAGCCGGCGGCGGAGATCGTCACCAGCTCGCTCTTCGGGCTCATCCTCTACCCCCCCGTGGTGGAGGCGCCGCCGGCCGCGCGCCGGGCCCGCGTCCCCGCGCTGCGCCTGCACACCGCCGTCGCCGACGAGGCGGCGACCGCGGCGGACGCCCTCCGCGCCCGGGCGAAGCGCCTGCGGAGCACGGAGGACAGGGAGGGCGCGGGGGAGGCGCCGCCGCCGGACCAGGACTTCGCGGTGCGCGAGCTGACGGTGCTCTTTCGCAACTCCGAGGTCGTGGAGTTCCGCTGCCGGGTGGAGCTGGAGATCAACCGCCTCTTTGGCCGCGACGTGGAGCGGGTGGGCGGCGGGGGAAACCGCATCCCGCTGCTGGGAAGCTTTCAGCAGCGCGAGGGGGTGGGCGGCTTTGCGCTGGAGGCGCGCGAGCCGGCGCGCTTTCGCTTTCCCGCGCCCGAGGGGATGGTGCGCATCCTGGGCGACGTGGCGGTGGAGGGGGCCGAGTTCGTCACCGCCGGCTCCGAGCCGGCGGACGGAAAGACCCGGGTGACGGCGCGCTTCGCCCTTACCGGCGGGCTGGGGTTCGCGAAGCACGCGCTCCCGCTGGACCTCTTCGGCTACGGGGGCGATGGAGGCGCCGCGCTCCTTCCCTTCACCGGCCTTTCGCTGGACTACGACTTCCTGCGCGACGGCGAGGGCAACGTCAGCGAGCCGGGGCCGCTGCGCTTCAACCCCGCCGGGATGGCCTTCCTGGCCCCGCCCGAGGGGTCGCTGCGGGCGGGAAGCCTGCCGGCGGGAATGCCGCTGCGGCTGCGCGGCTTTCGCTGGGCGGCGGACGGCCTGTCGGCGCCGGGGCTGGGCGCGCAGGCCGTGCAGGTTCCCGCGCTCACGGCCCAGGAGGGGGAGGACGGCGGGCCCTCGCCCGCGGGGCGGCTGACGGAGGCGCCGCGCTACGCGCTGGAGATGGGGATGCCGCTGGGAACCCTGGGGTCGCTGGCCACCGCGGGCGCCTCGCTGGACGCGGGGGTGGTGCTGGGGTGGGGGCCGGGCGACACGGTGCCGCAGGACGACGCGGCCGCCGTCTGGGTAAAGCTTCCCGCGCTTACGCCGGGGGTGGCCGGCTACTCGTTCCAGGGGGTGCTCAAGACCACCTTCGGCGACGGCAACCTGATGCGCTTTCCCCGGGGCGGGCGCGGCGTGTACGCGCTGCTCTTCAACAACGTGGCGCTCACGCTGTTCGGGATCACCCTGCCGCCCGGGGTGGTGCTCGACTTCGTCCTCTTCGCCGACCCCGGCGAGGGGGCGGCGGCCGGCAAGAGCAACCTGGGCTGGTACCTGGGCTACGTTCCCAAGGAGGACGGATGAGCGGCTGGTGGACCGAGCCGGAGGGGGCGCCCGCCGCGCCCTACCGCGGCGCCCGCGCCCCCTGGCGCGCCGCCCCGCGCCCGCCGCCGGAGGCGGACACGGTCGACCTGTTCTTCGGCTGGCTGAACGAGCAGTACGGGACGCGGCTGGTCCGCCGCTCCGCGTTCGAGCCGCCGGGAGGCCCCCAGTGGGTGCTGTGGGGAATCGGGATCCGCTTCGTGGAGCCCCAGGGGCCCGACGAGCTGTACCGCGCCGACCTCACGGAGCGGTGGAAGTCGACGGACGGAATCTATCTTACGCTGACGGTGGTGGTCACCGGCAGCGGCCAGGACGCCGGACCCGGCGAACCGACTCCCCGGTTCGTGGTCGCCGGCCCCACCCCCGAAGGAGAGCACGCATGAGCGACGCAACCGTGCCGGCCAGGTACCAGGGGATGTTCGTCCCCGCGGTCTTCCGCGAAGACCTTCCCGAGGCCACGGCCGACACCCCCGTCAACGAGCTGTACTTCCAGGCCATCGTCAAGATCGACGAGACGACGGTCCCCATCACCAGCGGCAACGTGCTGAACCTTGCCGCCGAAGGGATCTCGTTCGAGCTCCCCGCGGACAAGGAGATCCAGCTGGGGACGCTGGAAAAGATGGTCGACTGGTTCGCCGGCCAGATGACCTTCAAAAGCCCCGACTGGACACAGCTCCCCGACACGCTGCGCAAGATCACGGGCGCAGAGGCCACGGTGAACACCCTGATCGTCAGGGCCAAGGGGACCAACGTCACCTTCGACGTAAAGGTCACGCTGAAGTTCGACGGCTGGAAGATCGTGGGCAACCTGGAGCTCCAGTCGTTCAGCTTCGAGCTGGTCCGCAAGCAGGTGGAGCCACCCGCGCCCCCGCCCGAGAACGGCTGATCCGCCGCCCGGGCCGGGCCCGCCCCGCGACGCTCGCGGGGCGGGCCGGCCGCCTCTTTCCTACCCCGTCCGCCGCCCGCGCCCTTTCCGGAGCCCCGCATGCCGCAGGGAAGCACGCCCGAGATCGTCACCGAGCTGGTTTTGAGCGCGCGCGCCGGCACCGCCGGAAAGGACGGTGGCGAGGGCTTCACCTTCGTGTTCTCGCTGGCGCTCTCCACGCGGCGGCTGGTGTTCCGGCTGGGCACCGAGGGGCCGGTGAGCATCAGGGAGGTGCTGGAAAGCCTGGGCGGCGCCTTTGGCTTTGCGGTGCCGGAGCTGCCGGGGATCGGCTCGTTTCGCCCCTGGGACGCGCTCTACCGGCAGCGGCTGACCCCCGAGCTGGCCTTTTCGCCCAACGCCCCGCGCTTCATCCAGGGCGCCATGAAGATGGAGACGCCGCTGGAGCTCCCCATCCCCGAGATGGAGGTGACGGGGGTCCGCGTGCGCTACCAGCAGGCGGGCGCGGGGCGCCCGGCGCAGTGGGACTTCGGGGTCGACGTCATTCTCTTTGGCCGCGAGCAGACGCTCACCTACCCGTTCGCCGTCCCGCAGCCGAAGCCGCCGCTGATCGACCTGAAGTACTTCGGGCTGGGCCAGCGCGTCTCGCCCCGCCTGCAGGGGGCCACCACCATGGCGGCGGTGATGGAAAAGATGCGCACCGACCTGCGCCAGGAGCCGGGCGACGAGCTGGTGAAGCGGCTGGCGGAGTTCTACCGCCCCGACGCGGGGTGGCTGGCGGGGGTGTGGCTCACCGTCCGCGACCTGGTGGACCTGCAGGTGATCTTCAACGACCCCGTGCTGTACGGGGTCGCGCTGCGGGCGGGGCCCAGGCTGGGCTTTCTGAAGGGGCTCGCCTTCGAGGTGCTGTACCAGCGCATCAGCGACGAGGTGGGGCTGTTCTACATCGACCTCACGCTCCCCGTGGCGCTGCGCGAGGTGTTCATGGGGGCGTGGTCCATCACCCTTCCCTCCATCGCCCTGTGGATCTACACCAACGGCGACTTCAAGGTGAGCCTGGGGTGGCCGCTGGGCGAGCGCTCGTTCACCATCCAGTACCTGTTCCTCATCGGCAGCGGCGGCTTCTACCTGGCAAAGCTGAGCAGCGCCACCGCCCCCGACCTCCCCGCCCCGCCCGAGGGGATGGCGTACGACCCGGTCCTGGCCTTCGGCATCGCCCTGCGCCTGGGCGTGGGGCGCGAGTTCCGCAAGGGAATCCTCACCGCCGTCCTCACCCTTTCCCTCTACGGCGTCTTCGAGGGGCGCGTGGCGTGGCTGCGGCGCAAGACCCCGCGCGAGCTGGGGCTGGCCCTCGACGGCCCCCACGCGGACGTCCCGCTGGCGATCGCGTCTGGCGAAGGACCGGCGGGGACGGGGCTGGCGGCGCCGGGGGCGGGGCCGTCGCTGTTCGACTACTTCTGGTTCCGCGGGACGTTCGGGATCGTGGGCGTCATCCAGGGCGCGGTGGACTTCGCCATCATCAAGGCGTCGGTCACCGTGCGGCTGGAGGCGTCGGTGACGGTGACCTTCGAGACGGGGAAGTCGACCACCATCCGCGTCTCCGCCGGGGTGTCGGTGCAGCTGCGGGTGGAGGTCGCGTCGTTCCACGTCTTCGGAAAGCGGATCAGCATCGGGGTGGACCTGAGCTTTCACGCCGACGTCAGCGAGGAGTTCGTCGTCGACAACGGCGGCGCGCGGATGCTGCTGGAGGCGCGCATGGCGGGCGGGGGATCGCTTCCCTGGACGGCCGTGCGCCTTCCCTGGGCCACCCTGACCCCCGTGCTCCCCCTGCTCTTTGCCCCGCGGATGACGCGCGTGGAGGGCGTTCCCGCCTTCGTGGCCACGCTCACCATCCCCACGACCCCCGTGGCCGGCCAGGAGTGGTCGCCGTTCGAGGCGCTGGCGCGCGCGGTGGCCGAGTGGCAGGCCGAGCTGCAGGCGCGCGCGGACGGGATGAACGGCCCCGGGCGCGCGCAGCGGCTGGACCGCGACCGGCTGGCCCTGTGGGGCGCGCGGCTGGCCCGCCCCCGCTACCTGAACGTGGCCGACCCCGGCAACCCCGACCCGCTGACCTACGAGCGGATCGTCGCGTTCCTGCAAGCCAACTTCGTCCTCGAGATCGACGCGCCGCCCCCGCTGCGGGAGGGCCAGGACCCGCCTCCCGCCGTGGCCGGCGCCGTCTTTCCCATGATCCCCCAGCTGGTGCTGAACGTCACCGGCCAGGCGTCGGGCGAGCCGCGCCGGATCGACTTCGACCGGACGGCGCGGCGCACGCCCGCGTACGTGCGCAACCTGCGCGCGTACTACGACGAGATGCGCACCTCGTTCGACGCCCCCGCCGACCGCCTGCTGGCCCTGGCGGCGGAGGACGAGGGGACGCCGATGGCGCGGCTGGTGTTCGAGGACTACTTCGCCGCGCTGGTCAAGGAGATGCGGGCCGAGCTGGACCGCGTGGCGAGCGAGCGCGGGACGCTGCGGATGGCGGAGGCGCTGGACGAGGTGGACTACGCCGGCGTGGCGGCCCGCGTCTCCCGCTTTCTGCAGGCCGGGCTGCGCCCCCCGGACGAGGAGATCCCCGACAGCCGCGGCGACTGGCCCTCGCTTACCCTGGCCGCCCTCTACGAGCAGACGGGGCAGCAGTTTCCGCTGGAGCTGGGCACCGCCGAGTACGCGCTGCGGATGGAGATCCCCGCCGCCATCGCCGCGTGGGTGCACGCCGGCCCGGCGGGAACGCGCATCGCCGTTCCCGCGGACGACGCGGCGGCCCGCGAGGCGCTGCGGGCCATGGCCGCGCTCCCGCTCGAGGCGCGGGTCACGGAGCGCCGCTGGCTTCCCCCGCTGGCCGCGCGCCCGCTGCGCCTGACGCTGAAGCAGCTGGCCGACTGGACGGCGGACGCCGCCGCGCGCGTGGTGGCGGGCGTTTCCGCCCCCCTGGCCGCCGCCGTGCCGCCGGAGGGCATCGTCCTGGGGGTGGCCGCCGCGCCCTGGGGCGACGACGGCGGCGCGCCGGACCCGGTGGCCTGGGCCCCCGCCGTCCGCGTGGACCTGGCGCTGCACCGCGTGCGCCGCGAGCGGCGCGAGGGCGAGGTGGCACCCGACGGCGCGGCCGACGCATGGGTCCCGCACCTGTACCAGCTGGGCGGCGCGGACGAGCGCAACCGCCGCGTGCTCGAGGGGCTGCTGGCCGCCCCCGGCGCACTGGACCCGGCTTCCATCCACCTCCTGTACCCCGCCGCCGACGGCGCCCCGGGGCTGCGCTCGCGCACCCCGGCGGGCTCCGTGCTGCTGGTGAAGACCAACCTGTCCACCGAGAGCAACCCGGCCGAGACGCGCCTGATGGCCGCGCGGCTGGCGGACGCGGACACCGACCCCGTCCGCGCGCCCCTCGCCGACCGCCGCGCCTTCCTGACGCTGGCCTGGCAGGCCGGCGTGGTGAACTCGGGGGGGTTCTACCTGCACTACGCCGACGCGGACGGGGACGACCTCCCGGACGACCTGTTCGACCGCGGGCCCTCCACCCCGCTCACCCTGCTGGTCACCTTTCCCGCCGCCGCGGACGCGCGGCTCTTTCCCTGGCACAACGCGCTGGTGGTGGACGGCGCCCTGGTGGTCGACGGCGCCCTGGCGGCGGCGGACGGGGACGGAAGCGGGCGCACGCTGTACGTGGAGCCGCGGGGCGCCCGCGAGTGGGACGCCGCGCAGCCCGCGGGAACGCTGGGCTTCGAGGTGAGGCGGGTGAACCCCAACCGCACCCTGGCGCCGCCGCCGTCGCTGGCCGGCGCCCTGGCGGCGGCGGCGGAAGGGACAGATGCGGACGGGGAGGGCGCGGGGCTCACCCGCCGGGCGCTGCTGCGGGCGGCGCACGTGGCCGGGGTGGCGCCGGGAAGCGCGGAGGAACAGGCGCTGCTGGACGCCGCGGGCGACCCCGCCGCGCAGCTGCAGAACCTGTTCAACCTGCTGCAGTTCCGCGTGCGCGGGCGCGGCCGCTTTCGCCAGTCGGTGTGGTCCGTTCCCGTGGGCCCCGGCCAGCCCGACAACGCGCCCGATGCCGCGCGCCGCTTCCGTGCCCTCCGCGCCGCGTCCGTGGAGGGCGGCGAGCCGGCGGAGTGGCTGTACCAGCAGGTCCCCGCCGTCTTCCGCTTCGCCTCCGAGGCGTACCGCCATGCGGACCCCAGCCGCTACGCCGGCGTGGGCGGGCAGGTGTCGCTGGAGTTCCGCGTGCTGGACCTGTTCGGAAACGTCATGGACGAAAGCGACCCCGTGGGCCTTCCCCCCGTGAACGTGCGCTTCCACGACCGGCTGGCGGCCCCCGGCGACTGGCCCGGGGTGGCCCTGGAGTACACCGTGGCCCGCGACGGCGACGCGGCGCGGCTCACCGTGGAGGTGCGCTTTGCGCCCGGCGCCGTGGTCCCCGGCGCGCTGGCGGGCGACGGGCCCGGCGACGCGCAGGTCGACGCGGCCGGCGCCGCGCGGGTGGCCTGGGCGCGCGTGTACGACCAGCTGCGCGACCCGTTCACGGCGGCCGGCGCCTGGTTCAGCGTGGCGCCCGGCGCCGAGCTGGCGGTGGACCCCGCCGCGCTGGCGGCGTTCGCGCGGGGGATCCGCGACTGGCTGGGCGCGCTGCACCCCGGCGACCCGTGGCCCGCGCTCCCCGCCACGGTCCTCGCGCTCTCGTGGACGGTGGCCGGGGCAACCGCCGCGGGCGAGGCGTTCCCGCTGGCGGTGTCGCTGCGGCTGCGGCGCACCGGGATGGTCGATCCCGACGCCGCGGCGAAGAACCCCGCGTCCGCGGCGGTCGAATCCCCCGTCCCCCCCCACCTCCCGCCCCTGGGCCCGGAGGCGGGGGACGAAAAGGAGACGCGGCGGCTGCAGGAGTTCGCGCGCGCCTTCGAGGAGGCGTTCGGCGGGCGGCTGCGGGTGGCCATCGGCGCCGGGACGGGCGCGGCGGGCGGGCACACCGCGACGGAGCAGGCCGGCGGCGAGCTGTGGGCGGTGCGCGTGGGCGGGCCCGGCGGCATCCAGGTCACGCCGGGGGATGCGCGGCACTACTTTGCCCCCGCGCCGCTTTCGCGCCACCTGGCCAGCGGCACCTTTCGCGTGCGCCGCTACGCCGGCGAGGGCGCGTGGACGGGCCAGCCGTCGGACTTTACCGAGGCCGACGCCACCTTTGCGCAGGTGGACCTGGACGCCTGGGCCGGCGACTTCCTGGCCTCGGTGGACGCCTTCCTTTCCCCCGCCCTGGCCGTTCCCGTGGCGCGGCTGGCGCCGGAGCGGTTCACGGAGCTGATGGGATACAAGGAAACCATCGCGCGGGCCGTCGCCGCTTCGGTGGCTCCCGTCTTCGACCCGTCCGACACCCCCGGGGGCGCGGGCGACGTCCCCTCGGCGGTGGAGGCGATGTACCAGCGGCTCCTGGTTCGCCTGGCCGCCGCGTACGAGGTGAACACCATCGTCCAGCTTCCCATGACGGTGCGGGTCCCCGCGCCGGCCCCGGGAAGCGGCGACGAGCCTCGCTACTACGGCGCGGTGGACGCCGCGCGCGACGCGCTGGACGGCTCCGACGCGCAGTTCTCGGTGGGGCGGCTGAGCCTGCGGTCGCCCGGGCCGGGCGGCGAGGGCGGCTTCGTGCAGCCGCTCACCTTCCTGTTCACCGCCGCACGGCCCACCGAAAAGCGCAGCTTCAAGGGGCAGCTGCGGTGGACCGTGGGCTACCTGGAGCGGCGGCGGCGGGCGGAGGAAGCGGCGGGGGAGCGGCGCTACCACCCCTCCAGCTGGCTGCGCTTCGTGCGCACCGACCCGCCGGCGGCGCTGGCGGTGGACCTGGGCACCTTCGAGGTCCCCGTCCCCATCCGCCGCTTTCCCCAGCCCCCCGAGATGGTGCGCCAGACGGCGGAGGCCGGCTACGATCCACCGGCGACGCTGGCCGAGGCGCTGCGCTGGACGTACGCGCTGGAGCTGCAGCAGCGCGACGTGGCGCAGGACCGCCTGGTGGTGGACGCCGACTACAACGTCGACGCGCCGCCCGGGGCCGAGCCGGCACGGGCGGACGCCCGGGGAGAGCGGCCGCCCCCCGGCAGCCTGTTCGAGGCGCTGGCCCGCTTTACCGCCGAGTCCCCGGCGCTGTGGGCGCGCGCCGGCGCCGTGGCCGCCGCCGCGGACGGCGACGAGGCGGTGCGCGCGGAGGCGCTGGCCGTCATCGACCGCTTTGCCGCCCTGGTGCAGGGCGCCGCCGGCACCTGGGGGCCGCACTTTACCACCCAGGACGACCTGCGGCCCATCACCGACAGCTACTGGCTCGAGGAGGATGACAACGACGACGCGGTCCTGTCCGTCCGCCGCCTTCCCGGCGTGGACGGGCTTCCCGTGTGGCCGGAGATCCGGGGGTACGCGCCGGAGGACGTGGAGCCGCAGGCCGAGGTGCGGCCCTACCGCCGCCTTCCGGTGGCGCGCCTGGGCGGCGGCTTCGACGCGCCCGAGGTCACGCGGGCGCTGCGCTTTCCCGGGCTGCGGCTGGCGGAGCGCCAGAACGCGCGCGGCGGCGCCCGGGTGGTGCGCAACGCCGGCCTGGGACAGTGGAAGACCAACGAGGCGTTCGTCTACGAGACCGCCACCGTGCGCTTCGGCAACGCCGTGACGCCGCTGGTGGCCGCCTCCGGGCTGTCGCTGGACGACCTGCCCGGCGACACGCTGGCGTCCCGGCTGGCCTCGTTCTTCCGCGCCGTCTTCGAGCCCGCCTCCGGGCCGCAAATGGCCGCGCTCCTGGGGGTGCCCGCGGGGGAGCGGCTCATCCGCCTGGAGGTGGGATACAGCTTCGCGCTGGCGTCGCCCGGCGACGACGCGCCGCTGGTGGTGCGGCTGCCGCTGCTGCTGGTGGACGACTACCGCTTCCAGGTGGAGGCCGACTGGAACCCGGCGGTGGAGAAGACCTTTGCGCGGCAGCTGCTGGAGGCGCTCTCCGCGTGGCACGGGCGCGAGCAGCCGGCCGGCGAGGGGGCGGCGCTCACCTTTGGGCTGGTGGTGTTCTCCAACTTCAGCGAGGTCAAGCTCCCGCTCCTGCGCCTGGACGCCCTCACCCTCTCCGCCTCCCCCGACCCCGCCTGGTGGGCCGTCCCGGCGGGGTGATGGCGATCCGGCGCCTCCGGACGAAAAGCGGGTCTTCGCGGGTGCACCCGTGAAGACCCGCGTCACGTCGGCAAAGTCCGTATCCAGTTGCGGGGCCGGCATGTGAAGCTGGCCCTCCAGCATTTGACCGTCGCCACGCGACAAAAACAAAGCCCCCACAACGCAGAACGTTGCGGGGCCTTCATCTAGGGAGTGGGCTTGGGCCGATTCGAACGGTTGACCTCACGCTTATCAGGCGGCTCCCGAGGGGAGCGGAACACCGCAGCCTGTCACAAAAACCCAGACAGGACGCGCGATCTGCCGACGTTCCGTTCCCCCGCTGCCGGACTCTGCCCGGCAGCTTGAACACCTGCACCTCTTCAGGATGACGACGGCAGTAGATGATTTCAGTACGGAGACCCACAGGAGCTTCCCAAGCACGGCAGAACATTGAGCTTTGCCTTGCGGGCAGGTACTGAACACTCCTCAGGTTAGAATCGGCTCAATATAGGGCGAGGACAACCCTTGGATGTTGAGGAACCGTTTCATCCTCGGTGAAACTCGCTCACCACGAGGGTCTGGCGGCGTTGCCCCTAATAAGAATACACGTACACCGTGAATCCCACCGATCTCACCTAAGCGACAATACAGTACGCGGTGACCGCGCACGCTTAGCTCCGCCCGCAGGGCGGCGACAAGGTCAGCAACGTGTGCGTTTGTTCTCTCGGTACGAACAGATCGGGCCTGACGGGACGAGGTACGGAAATGCGCCAGTTGTGGACCCCACAAGGGGTCAGCCCAAGTTAGGTGGGGGCTACGTAGTGGATTCGCTGGCATAACGAAGTCGAGAAGATGAGTGTCAACCCACCTGCAGAGGTCCGACCGCACTTGGACAACTTCGCAGATGGCGCGGGTGACAGCTTCAGATATGGACAAGGCTGCGCCGGAGCCGTGGGCAAATGCAGGCACTCGTCCCGAGGCGTCTTCTAGGAACGCGTGAACGATGGGAATGGGCCAGTCAAGTGAGATGTCTTGGAGGTGAAGCCGAAGTCCTTGACGCTCAAGGTTAATGGCGAGTTCTCCAACCCGAGGATCGAGACGCTGTACATCCCTCAGGCTAATGGTGGGCGTACGCATCTTACATCGCATGACAATCCAATATGCGTCTCGCTCAATAATCTCCAGAAGGCCATTCAATACGGCTTCATCAACAGAACGTCCGGCTGCCAACCCGGTCGTGTTTCGGTATGCCACCACAGCAACGCGAGAACCGCCAATGTGGCTCGTAAAGACCAACTCTGCCGGGACGAATAACGGCTCACAGCCTTCCGAACACCATTCGTACGCATCTACCCAGTCAGTTACAATCAGAGGGTGGAGACAATCGCGAGGCCCGAAGTCGAACGCGTTGATCTCCTCATCTGGTATTCCGAGTTCTCGAAAGCAAGCCGACCGGATCCCGACCTGTGCACTCGGGAAGCTCCCCAAGATTCGTTCAACAGCTTCGCCAACCGCTGAAGCAATGCTCCGCTCGTGAGTGAGACCTTTACCCTCCGCAATCACTTGCGCGGGGAGCAACTTCTCGCGAACCTCGTAAACGGGAATAGGAGGTGTCCATCGGAGCGAAGGCGCGTCTCCAGAGGGTTCTCGCAACGCGATCTCGTAGCCCATTCGGGCAAGCTCTTCCCGAGCGCGATAAATACCCTCAGAGGATGTCGGTTCAGCGCCGAGTTCACCATGAACGAACTGGAGATAGTTGAAAACAACGGGGGGTAGGCAGGAGATTGGTGGACCCGCAGTAGCGCACCTACCCTCAACCGATTGAAACTGACGAAGTGCCTCCATGGCGGCGACCACGGCTTCGCGAGAAAACGCTGAAGTGCTTCGCTGCGCGATCAGGCAGGACAAAGTAGCGGCGACCTCGCGTAATGCCTCGAGGTCACCGCGGATGTTCACCAAGTGGTGTCCGTTATCTGTCACGAGCACAAGCCCGAGACCCGGAACCAAGAAGAAGTACGGATTCACAGGCCAGCGCTCGTCTGTTACAGGTGGCAGTAGTGGCCCTTGGCCTGCCCCGCCACAATGCAACCTACCGTCTCGGGTCTGAGTGCCCGTCGCTGTCCTTGACCCAGGTAAACCAACGTAGTACTCGCGCTAAGTGAGCCGTCCTCCTCGTTGCGGCGCGCCGCTGTGTGATCGCCGAAGATCTCGCCCCGCGGATTTATCGTCTTCATCTCACCCTCCCCGTAGACGTTGCGAAGTACGTCCGAAACAGCAACCGCGCCCCTCCCCATCTAAAGTTCCAGCGCTGGTCGCCTACTCGTCTGAGTCAGCAGTGTGGCCCCCCAGAAGATAATCCCGGCAACCACAAACCCAGTCAGGAATGCCCACTCCGCTCCAGTAATGTAGGCGACCCCGCTTCCGCCGATCCACCCCAACCAAGCAGGGGCCGGATTATCACTATCGCCGATTAATCCACGCCTACGTAACCAGTACCCGCCAAGCACAACCGCTCCCAGAGCCGGGGCCGTGACATTTAGTACGCCTAAGAACATAAAGAGTTTCGGCATCTCATGCGGCCTGAACATCGCGAGACCTGCCGCAAGACCTGTGCAGAGGACAACGGCGGCGCGTCGACTAATCCCCAGAACTGGAGCTGCGTTCAGTGACGCTGAGTACATGTTTCCATCATTGGTGGTCCAAATATTGGCGAGCGCAAATACTAGCCCCGGAACAACTAGGCCAAGCGTCATCAGGATCACCGCAGGATCCGCCTGTTTCGCAAATGCGGCGCCGGCTGCCCCGACCAAGTGGTTGAAACTATTTCCCAACAAAATTCCAAAAAAACCGATCGCGATGGCAGCCCAATGCGAGCGGTTGAAGCGGGTGAGATCCGGAACGCAGGTAAGCGCGCCCATGATCCATGATCCCACCACCAAGGCCGTTGCCTGCCCAAGGCTCAGTTGGACGGAACCAAAACCGAAATCAGCATTCGTACTCGTCATCACACGCACAATCGCGTAGGTTCCGATGCCTATCATCACAGGCACGGCGACGTAGCTAACGTATCGTAAGCCTTTGAATCCAATGAATGTGGAGGACGCAAACAGGATGGCGGATCCCACAATAAATAGACGCGTTGCGATGGAACCGGCGCCTGCGGCGCTCGCCAACAAGCTTCCGAAGATCGCTGCCTCGACAGCATACCATCCGATCAAGACCAAGGGCACGTATAAACAGGCGACGCGCCACGTGCCCTGAGGAAAGGCTTCCTTTGTCAGGATGACAAACGACTTACCAGACGTTACACCTGTGTACCCAGCGAATGCCGCAAACACGCCTGCGATGGCATTCCCGATGAGCACCGCGGCGATTAGGTCACCCTTCGAAAGCTGCGATGCGAGACCTCCCCCTACGGTCATCTGCCCGGCAACTACAATGAAACCGAGAAAAACCGAGAATACTGCCCAAGCCGGCTTTCGATCCGTAGACGGGACGCTTGTGTACAGATAGTCTGGATCCTCGTGCACAGCTTCCTTGGGGGATAGCCAGGTCATTGGTAAACTCCTAGGGCCGAGAGGTCACAACGGATGAGTGATTCGTGAAACCCAGAGTCTGAGCTTGGGGGCCCCACTTATTGTGATCCGCAAGTATCTGCTGAATCGCAGCAAAATCCTCCAGGAAACCAGAGTGTTGCTCAGTTGGAATGATTGAGCCACCGCCACCCGGTTCACTGCCGCAAAGCAGACTATTGAGTTCGTGAAGCAAGTGGAGTTGCAGATTCTGCCTCCATGCGATGCCACATTCATCCAATTCCGCCTTTAGTCGTCTACCTTCTATATCCAGATTGTCGTAATTCTCTGTTAAGATGTCCCAAAGACGGTGAACCCATGGCCAAAGATCCTGTAAAGTCTGACACAGCTGAGCACGTCGTACGCCCTTCTTTGCGAAAAAATAAACATTAGTGGAGCGTCCCGAGGAGGATGTCGGGACATCAAATCCTTGTTCAAAGATGGGAATATCTTCATCGGGTACCTGAAGCTTCAGTGGGACACGCGCCCGAAAATGGCGTCGAAGATACGCAACATCATTGTTGCCGCCGAATAGCACATCTGCTTTCCCATCCAGAATTGCGAGAATGCCTTCACCGCCCGCATCATCATGACACTTAATGTCGGCCAAACTCAGATTAAACCTCTTCAGGAACTCGTCCAATGCGCGCTCCATATCTGTCCCTTGGGGATAGTATACGGATGCGCCTCTAAATAACGCTTTGACAGCTTCGCGCTGCAGCCACGTTTTGATCTCATTCTCGGAAATTTCGCCATCCGCGCAGATGATTCCAAGTTGACCTCGTACGTCAGCCTCTACATCTTGGTTTGCTAACACCCCGGACAAATGGCTCTGAGCAATCACAACCTCATATCCATGATACTTAAACAATGGGTCAGCATGAGACGGATTCTCACGCTCAAGGGAGCGGTTATGAAAAGCAACCTCGATATCATTCTTCTGAAGTGCCGATGCAACTGCCCGCCACGGAATCGGTTCCAAGTCAAGCGTATTACCCGTCGCTTGCTGAAACAGAATGCGCAGAAGTACCTGCCACACACATTCAGCGTACGGGCTTGCATTCATCCGGCATTTCGGCTGGATGTGTGAAAACGTCGTCGATTGTGTCAGAGCATTCTTGATCTTCTTCCATGCCTCGGGAGAAGCCTCAGTAAGCTCTTTATCGGCTGCGGAAGGCCGGGACCGGGACACTGACCTCCAGTAGAGTCGATCGAGATGCAGAGCTGGAGACGCCGGTACATCGAGGGCTCGGTTATAAGCCCTAAGCACTTCTTCGCGTAGATGAGCGCGTAACGTACTGTCTGTTTGACCAATAACTTGCGCTTGGACCGCTTGACTCAATCCAGTAAATTCCGGGTATTGTGCGTTACGGATCTGCTCGTGTTCACGTTCGAGGGCGACCGATAGCAATTCCGACCATGCTTCCAGTCTGCTGGCACGCGACTCACCATCTCCGCACACCGCAAACGTATAGGCCGGCAAAACCGCCGCATACGCTCCAATGCTACTTTCCGCTGCTATCTTGGCAGCTGATTGCATGGCTTCGACCAGAGCGTTCGGCCACGAGTGTGTCCGAGGTCCAGCCTCTGCATGCGACACTCGAGCTGCAAGTGGATCAGGACGCTCCAGCACGAGAGCAAAGAAATCAGCCCGCGCTGCGTCAAGAAACGAATGTTGCTTTTCGAAGGATGCGCGAGAGAGTCCGAAAAGGATGTCACGGAACTCAGTGGCGACGGAACGTTCCAACCCTGGCCAGAGCACGCCAAGGTGAGGGTTCTCCGGGAAGTTCGAGACGTCTCCTGCAATCTTTAGAACCCGCTCCTTCTCGCGAAATGGTAACCGCTTGTAAACCCGGTGAAAGGCCTCATAAAGCGGTGCAACATAGTAGTCGCCCAGAGTCTCGCTCGACTGGCTCCGGTCTGGACGCAATGCCGCAAGAGAAATCGGCATCAGCTTCCACCAGGCTTCGAGTCGCTCTCTCGATCTTTCGCCAACGTCGCTGCACACGCGGATTATGGCGCGGAAGCGTTCTGGGCTGGGGATGGTCTCACCAGACCTCCACTGGCTGACCGCAGCCGGTGAAACCCCAAGCATCTCCGCCCACTGGCTCGGAGAAAGCCCGGTGCTCTCCATAAGGGCGAGCAACTCGGCTGTGAACCGACCTTCGTTATTATTAGACATTGATCACCGGGCGGCGTTCGTCTAAATCTTCATACTCCCAATGCATACGAAATTTGCCTGTGGTTCTCGCCGACGGGTTATCCATTGCTCCATCGGCCGCGGGATCGAACGGATGTGCCTCGGTGCCTGGCCCCGCGCGATCTCCAAAGATGCGGTGGAGAACCTTCTGGGCGGTCAAATAGGCCAATGTCGCACGCCCGGGAAACGCCGCGTAGAGCCCATCAGGAAGCTCAGGGGGTCCTTTCTCCCAGATTTCCTCCATAGGGCATGGCTTCTTGGGTCGGACGCCAGTTACCGTTTGCTCTATGCGGCCCACTTTATAAGCTGCCGTAACCGTATACGCGCCCGGGTTAGTATGCATTTCCGTTCGTAGCAATTCGGGAAGTCCGCCCAATGTCTCATCAATATCAGCGCCTTCGCCAAATCGCGCATTGACATCGGGAACCTCCGAACAGATTCGCGCACCCACGACGTTGCACGTCCGCTCGGGCGATGGGGTCTGATGAGAGAGGATGGTTAGCCCTTTTGCACCCATGTAGTGGTGAAACAAGCCATTTGGGTAGATCCACGGGTCACCGCGAACACAGAGGAGCGGCGTACCAAAAACTCGGAGTTCGTGCGTCACGTTCAAAGCAGACAACATTTCTGGGAGCCGGATACCAGTTGCGAGGAAGGTATTAGCCGGCCGTATCTGCTCCCTGCGATTGTCACCTACCGGAACGGAAATGCGGTATCCTCTTTCGTTCCCCTCATCGACTTCCAAGATGACTGGCCGGCGATCTTCATGAATCTGCAGAAGACCGCTAGTGTCGCCCGCCCGCTCTTGGCATTGGCTGAGCACTTGGGGCTCCGGGAAACGGATCTCTCCCCACACCTCATAGCATTTGTCCGCACCCGCGAAAGGTCCTGCATTTCGACGAGCACGTTCAGGAGTCATCAGGTTGAACTCCGCATTCAGGAGACGCGCATTCCGAAGAAACGAGTCCTCCTTCTCGGGTGAAACTCGGAAAATGCCTGGCGGCTCATTCTCATTTGAGAGACCGAATGCCTCCATCATCCGCCTCCCCCCCTCCTTAAGAAGCAAGCTGAGAGGGGATGGTAAATCGGGAGCCGCTGCATCCTTAAAAAGTTCAGCGTAAGCCAACCCAGTGTGCAGCCACGCGATGTTCCGCAACGTATCCGCCTCAGGTCGTGGAGAATCGGGCAAGCGCCAAAGTTCTACGCGCCAGCCCCGCTCCGCTGCGAGAAACGCTGCGCTCAACCCCAGAATCCCACCACCCACAACAAGCAAATCGGGCTCGCGCATCTCAGTACTCACTGTAAGGGAGGAAGGGAATTAAGTCAAGCTTTGTCCGCTTAACCCATCATCGCGGGGGCGTCGTGGCCCGTTACCTGCCACCAAATTCCGTCACAGTATAGCTTACTGACGGCGCACGCTACAAGCTATTTTTTTGATGATGCGCAACCCAGCCGAGCGGTGTTTAGGACACCGGAGTTTGACTTGGTGCTCTGCGGATCCCTCGAGACCGACTTCGATGAAGCAACTGGTCCCTCACGACTCGCGCATCACAGCCCTCGGTGGACCAAGCCCCCCATGCACACGCGCTGGCAGTTCTCGGATCGCCGAATGTTTTCATCGGGCGTTTCATTGGAGTCGTGGTATCAGCAGGAACACCCGGAGCCAGCAACACTGGGATACGCCCAAATTCGCTCGCTGCGCTCGAAGGACACCGCACGACCACCGCAGCATGCCGTCCCGCCGTACCGTCACGAAGCCGACCGTCTGGACCCCCGAGGAGTGGCGCCACATCGAAGAAGCCGCGGCCGCCTGCGGCGTCCGCCCGCTGCGCTACGTGCGCTAAGCCGCGCTCGCGGCCAAGTTGCCGCCGTGCACCCGCCGCCGCGGCGCTCGCGCGCTGCGCCATGAACTCGCGGAGGTGCTCGACACCCTCCACCAGCTTCTCCAACGCGCGCAGGTCGCCGGCGTCCCCAGCACCGCGGCGGCGCTCGAAAGCACCATCCGCATCACCAGCGAGGCGACCGAGGCCGCCGCCACGCGACGCGGCAGTGCGGAGCCGCTGATCATCGCGGTACGGGAGGCAGGCCGCGTTCTCGACGCACTCGCGCACCAGGCACGCACCGCTCACACGCTTCCGGCGCAAGAGCGGCTGGGCGCCGCTCTCGTCCGCCATCCAGATCGCCGCGTTGGACGCCGCTTGCATCACGCTCGGCAGAGTCGGAACGGCCGTCTGCTGCATCGCCTGCCGACGGACCATCAGGAAGGCAACCGTCTGGACCCCGGACGAGTGACATCACACATCGAGAAGGTGACGCGCGCCCATAGCATGGGCCGCGCTCGCCGCCAAACTGCCGCCGCACACCCACCGCCGACGCGTGCACGCGCTCGTGCGCGAGTTCAACTGGGGTGCTCAACACCCTAATCAGCTCCTCCACCTCGCTGAGGACGACGGCGCTTCTGCCGTTGAGGCCTCGCTCGAAAGCACCCTCCGCATCACTCAGGACGCTGCCAAAACCGCCGCCGCACAGCGCAGCAACGCAGAGTCGCTGGTGATCGCGGTGTGAGAGACGGGGGCGAGTCCTCAACGAGCTCACGCATTTGTCACACGTCGCTGAAGCGCTTCCGGAGGACGCACCTGGCCCACCACTGAATTCCTAACGCAACAAGCCCCCGAAGCGCGTAAGCGTCTCGGGGGCTTGAAGTCAGGGCAGTGGGCCTGGGCCGATTCGAACGGCCGACCTCACGCTTATCAGGCGTGCGCTCTAACCAACTGAGCTACAGGCCCTTCAACCAGTGTGTCGGAGATGTCTGTGTGGTTCGACCTGTGAGGACTTTCTGCCCGAGGGCTTACTCGTCGCTCCAGAAAGGAGGTGATCCAGCCGCAGGTTCCCCTACGGCTACCTTGTTACGACTTCGCCCCAGTCACCGAGCTCGCCTTCGGCCGCTCCGTCCCTTGCGGGTTCGGTCACGGACTTCGGGCACTCCCGGC
>NZ_DASWNM010000121.1:0-109166 GCF_036399255.1 Longimicrobium sp. | reverse complement strand
CCCACCCCAAGCCCTCCCCCGCAAACAGCGCGGGGGAGGGTGACGCGTGTCGAGAAACGCGAAATAAGGGGGGGTACGAAAAGCGATAACTGAAGGTGGGGGCGGGTCAGACGGCCGGGAGCCGCGGACCCGCGGAGAGACGATTACGAGCCCAAAGTAGTTCCGAGATCGGCATGCGCGCCAGCCGCTGCGATTTCGTCTTCCAGCAAGCGGTACAACTTACGCGCCGATAGCGTGTCCGGGTGGCAAAGGTTTAGGGTCAGCGTCGCCGAACCGTCCTCGCGCTCTTCGAGCCGGGCCCACCCAGCAGTTCCGACGATCCGACGCGAAGTCTCGCGGCGGGCGGCGGGAAGCCCCGGCCCCTCGCCCCTGTCCCGGGCCCGCTCGCGTTCCCTCTTCGCCGGGACAACCGCCTCAGCCGGCGCGGTGGAGGAATCATCCGCGGCGTCGAGTTCCCCATCTCTGGCGCCCGCCTCCGGCTCTGCCACCACGCTGCCTCGACTCTCACCTTCGGAAGCCCCCGCCTTTGCCTCTCGGCTCTCAAACCAGGCGAGGAGCGCCGCTTCCGTGTGCCTCTGCGGGGTTGTTTCTCCAGCGATGATCCGACGGAGCGTGTTCACCGGAATCCCGGTGTCGGCGGCAGCAGCACGAGGAGACAGACCACGACCCTCCACGTACTCCTTCAGTGCGGCTACGGCGGTAGCGATTCCAGTGCGGGTGGCGGTCAAAGGGAGCTCCTGTGGTTGAAGTGAGTGTGGTTTACTGTTCCCCTGCTTCCGCGAGGCTGCCGTGGCTTCTGCAGTGACATCGCTGGCTTCGTGACTTGGTTTGATCACACGCGCATCCAAACGCGCTCTGCGGCGGGCGCGAATGTGCGGCGCCGGCATTCGAACACGGATCGGGGTCTCCAATGTGCATCCCCCGCAGAACCCGTCCTGTTCTTCGCCAACACAGACTGGAGGTACGCCGCGCCGCCTTGTCGGTCCGCATCTGTCGCAACGCAGCGACAAAAACCCTTACGGAACGGCGTCGTCGTGCCAGTGATGCCGTCGGTTCTATACCCGATGGCTACCCGGCTCCCGCATCCGGGGCATCGCTGGAAAATGAACTCGGTCATCGATTTACTCCGTGCTCATCCAGGAAGCTCAGCTGCGCGGCGGACCCGGCGTGTGGGTCGGACGCCCCGGCTCGGGGGGTTGCGTCTTTAGCGCCACGAGCGCGCCGCGTCTGTTTCTTCTTCGCTGCCTTCTTCCGCCGCACCCGCGGATGACCCGGCGCCAAGCGTGCGGGGAGACGCGTTCCCGGCGTCGGCGTCCGTAGCCCCCAGCGCCGACGACCACGTCGAGGCTGGTGAGGAACTCTATGAGCTCGTGTCGCCTGACCCGGTAGTGGTGGAGAGCGGCGTTCCGGGACCACCGATCGCGCCCATGTTGCCGGCGGCCGCCTGCCGCTCGAGCCACTTCTTCGAAAACTGCTCGCGCGGTTGCCCGCGATTGATCGCGCGGTGCACGTCCTTGAGCCGTACGAGGTCCGGAGGGAGCTTGCCTTCCCAGTACGCCCGCTGGGCTGCCTCCCTCGTCGTCATCCCGATCCACCCTTCAGCCCCCAGTCGCGGCGCTTCTTGAGGGCCTCGACGACTCTCGTCGCATCCGATGCGGTGAGCGGCGCTGGCTTCCGGATCACCCTGTTGCAGACGCCGGCGAAGTAGGCGTCGCGAACGAAGTCGCCACCGATCTCCCGGCGCAGCTCATCAATGAGCTGCCGGTGACCCGGGCTGATCATAGCCGTGACACCAGCGACCCGTCGTTTTCCGGACGACTTGCCCGCGGACCCGCGGCCAGAACGCGCGCCGAGCAGGACGAGCGCGTCCAGGACGGCCTGTGCCTGGTTCCGGTCCAGGCGGCGAGTCGATCGCTGGCCGCTGACGTGCTCGACAATGTCGCGCAGCCCTGGTTCCCCGATACCGACCTCGCCGGCCGCGGCGAACATCTTTGTGATCAGAGCCCGGGTAGGCATAAGCGATTTCCCCCCCTTCTATGAAGCCTTTGGGAGCCGCAGCTCCAGCTGCGCGTGCCGCAGGTAGTCCTGGAGCGACATACGCCGCAGGGCGGCGGCGCGAGTGAGCTCCGCGACCGCGCGGTCGTGGAGCAGCGTAACGGTCTCCTCGAGCTCCTCCGCGCTGTCGATGAGGTAGTTACCGAACGGCGTGGTCATGCCGGTTCCGATGGGCCAGTGGTGCACGAGGATCAGCTGGCTGATGACCTTCTGTGTCTTCCTGACGGATAGCTCCGCGACGCGGGCCACCTCGGGCACCTGCCGCGCATTCGCTCGCCCCCACCGAAGCGCGGCCGCGACCGCCCTCTCCTCGAGATCCAGAGATCCCCAGGCGAGCCGAGGCCGCGTCGACTCGAGATGAAGGGCGAGCTGGTGATCCATGCCGCTACCGCTGCTTTCCGCGCCGTACCGCGTTCCAGATGTGCGGATTGCAGCGAGCGCGCTTGCAGTACAGGGCGCCATCCGCGATCGCGCCGTTGCAGGTTCGGCAGCGCGTCGGATTGACGTCGAACATGTACTGGACCTGCTCGTCCGGGCGCTTCGGGGGCGGGGGGACAGGCAGCCCCACCGATAGCGCGCGAGCGCACGCACGGACATGGCGAGCGCACGCCTTCTCGTACCTCCGCTGCGCGCGCCACCGCGTGGCGAACACGGGGTCCCGGTCGCGGCGCTCGCGCTGGCGCTTGCGCCAGCGGGCTTTCTGGTTAGCGACGTCGCCCTTTCCTCCGCGCTCAGCCATTCTCTGCCTCCTGCGTCGAGGGAGCAGCAGCCGTAGCGGCGCGGGTCCTGGCTAGCGTCTGCTTCCAGAGCGCCCCGGCCGCGAGCCGCTCGCGGCAGCCCGGGCAGTACGGTGGAGCTGCCGTAGGCTCACCGGCCTGGCTGCTCAGCTCATCGACGGCCGACGCGCGGGCGCCCCGGAGCGAGTACTCGGCGACCAGGACCGTGAGCACGGTGCAGTAGGTCTGGTGGCCGGCGGCGCGGCGCAGGTCGCGGAGCGCGCTGCGCAGCTCGGCCGAGACACGGAGTCCCAGCGCTTCGGCGGCGGTCGCTTCATAGCGCAGCGGTTCGTTGGCGGCGCCGGCGGCCGTGCACATACCCGTGTGCGCGTAGCCCCCGATCGACAGGACGGCGGCGGTCGCGACAGCCAGGTGCCCGTGCTCGGACACCATCCGCGCGACGTGCTCCCGGAGCTGGGTGGCGGAAGTCATCACCGGCTGTCCTCCCACGGGCGACAGATTCGCCGGAGCCAGTCCGGCAGCAAGGCCAGTCCTGCCCTCGCCCTCAGCTTTTCCGTGATCCCCTTGTAGAACGGGCACTGGTAGTGGCGCCCCGTATCCAGAGCGAGGTCGTAAATACGCTTCCTGGTGGGATGGCAGGTACCGCGATGCGGGCAGCCGATGCAGCCCTTGCTCGGCGCGTACTCGGCGGTGTTCGTCCCCGCGGCCATCATGCCGCGCCCGCCGCCGGCGCCGCGGCCGTGTCGAGTGCTTCAACCTCCAGGACCACGCGCCCGCTGCCCATGATGCACGCGCACCGGTCCGGCGCGGGGACGGCGTGAGCCCGGCAGATCCACTCCAGGTCCACCGTCTCGGTGGGGGCCGAGAACGGGTGCCGGTCGACGACTCGCCGGGCGCTGCACCTGCGGCACTCCTGATAGTCGTGGCGGCCCGTCCCGGCCACGGGTCGCCAATCGTGAAAGCCGAGCGCGCAGCCCCCGGGCGGCTCCATCAGGGCCACGACTCCCTTCCGCGCGCTCACGCGGCGCCCCACGCTTGCAGCGCCGGCGACTTCGCAGCCAGAACATCCTTGACCGTCTCCGCCGTCACCAGGTCCTCGCCGCGCGCATTTGCACAGTTAAGCGCGCCGACTGCCAGGTTGTTGAGGACGAGCGGCGTCCTTGGGCGCGAGGGCTGGCCCTCGCCCTTGGGCGTTGCCAGCAGCCGCTCCATTTCCGCAACCGCCGCGGGAGCGAACACGTGGTCCACGTGGCGATCACCGACGAGTGCGAGCCTGCTGGCGAGATAGGACCGGATCTCGCCTTCCGCGAGTGCCGGCAGCTCGACCTTGACCGCACGCAGTGCGACCTCTGTGAGCAACGGGTTGCGCGCCGGATCCAGCTTCACCCCGAGGTCCGGCTGCCCGATCAAGATGATGCCGAGCAGTGGCATGAAGCCGTGCCGTCCCTCGTGCAGGCGCTTCAGGTCCTTGAGCGTCTCGGGCCTCAGCTCGTGCGCGTCCTCGATCAGGAGGACGATGCGGTGCCGGTCCTTGTGGTAGCGCAGCAGCACCGCCTCCAGCTTCGCGTCGCGCGCGTTGGTGGCCTGCGGGACCGCATCGTCGGTGAGCTCGCGGAGCAGCTCCATCACGATGTGGCCGAGCTCCATCTTGCGGCGCTCGATGTTGGCCGGCGTGACGACCACCAGGCGGTGCGGCTCCGTGATCGCGGCCGCGTCGGCCATGGCGCGTGCGCGGAGCGTGGTCTTGCCCGTCCCCGGCGGACCGTAGACGGCGCTAAAGCCGCCGCCGGTGGCGGCCTGGGTCAGCAGCAGCCGCACGGACGCCTGTGCGCGGGAGAGGAAGATGTGGTCGAGCCGCGGCTGGCCCTCGTCGTCGTACAGCGCCGAGGCGGCGAAGGGGTTGTTGAAAAGCCCGAAGCGTCTGCGCGCCCCGTCGCTCAGGAACTGCGCGAGCATGAATACCTCCGAGTACGGGGTGGTGAGTACCTGGTCCTTCTTGGTCTGGCCGGACATAAGAGGAGTGGAGCGGTGTGCCGGCGCATCGCCCGGAGCGACGACCGTCCGGCCCGACTCCGGCTCCCAAAGGTCCGGCGGCACCTCGATCGCACGCTCCTCGAGCAGGCGCTCCACCATCGCGGTGCCGCCCTCGAGCGGCCGGGCGCGGTTCAGGAACCGGCTCCACGTCGTCGCGCTCCATCCGAACCGCGCGACCAGGGCGCCCAGCGACACACCCTTGTCCTCCAGGTACCGCCTTGCGCGGAACGGGTTGATCGCCGCGGCGGGCGCCTTCGTCGCTGGCCGGCCGCCGCTCACCTCTTCCTCCCGCGTCCGGCCGGCGCCGCGGCCGCCGGCGGGATCACGCCGACATAGACGGTTGCCGACCACCCGCCGGCGGGGTCCTGGTCGGCCGTCACCTGCACCTGGACGTCGCTTCTGTTCGGCGCGTCTTTGATCAGTCGCGCAACCGCCTCGCGCGCTCGGCGGGCTGCCGACCCGAGAGCCAGGTAGGGGCGCAGGGCATCGCCGCCCCCCGCATCGCCCGCCGAACAAGCTCCCCGCAGCTGCGCGTCCAGCGCGCTGTCCAGCAGCTTCGGAACCGAGCTGCGGCTGCCGCGGACGGTGACGTGGATCATTCGAAGTCCGGCTGGTCAAAGGTGGGCAGGTCGCAGCCGGAGCGGACGTCGGTCACCATCCGCCTCAGCTGGCTCTCGAGCTCCTGCTGCTGGCGCCCCTGTGCGATCGACAGGCGGATCCGGATTGTGTCGGCCTGGCGCCGGCAGAGGATGCACGCCTCGCCGAGCGCGGGATCGCGCTGCAGCGTGCTGCGCGCGACCACCGCGCCGCAGACCGCGCACGCGCCGGGCGGGATGACGCCGGCCGCGGGCGTCGTCGCCGCCCCTGAACCCTGAAGCGAAGGATGCATGTCCCTGGTCAGGCGGCCGGGGAAGTGGGCGCCGGCGCCACATAGAACTCGGCGCGCCGCCGGCCGTCCGCGCCCACGATCCAGGCGCGGACGTAGTGTTCGCAGCGCGACGTCGCGGCCGGAAAGCCCGGCGGTGCGCTCGCTGCCCTTCCAGGTGACGACGATGGGTTTGCCGCAGCCGCTGACCGGGCACGTGCCGGCGTAGGTCTCCTCGTGCTGGAGCGTGAGGGTCGTTGTTGTCTTGGGCATTGCTGTCGATCCTTTCCGTAAAGGAGAAACGTCTCTTGTTCAGGCCAGCGCGAGCAGCGTGTGCGGCTGCTCGGGTGCCCGGCGGGTGTAGTCGTCGATCCACTGCTTCAGCTCGGCCTCGGGGATCTCCGGCCGGCCGGCGAACAGCGTGTCCAGCGCCGTGCGCTCTGCCGGCGTGGGTGGCGTGCAGATGACGCTGTCCGCCGCGAGGCGATCGATCGCCTTGCCGCGGCGGATCATTCGGACAGCCGCGGTCGCGGCGGCGGCCGTGAGCGGGTGCTCCACTTCATTCAGACGTGCGACGAACGTCTCGGCCGTGCGATCGAGCCGGTAGTCGTGCACGAGGTGCGGATCCAGGTGCGACAGGTCGCGCTGCTGCAGCTCCCTCTTCAGCACCACGGCCTGCGGGACGGGGGAGGACTTGAAGTCGCCGGCGACGTCAGGCTCGGCGATCACCGCCTCGATCTCGTACTCCTCCCGGTCCAGCACCACGATGATCTTCGACAGGTCGTGCTTCCGGTACCGGACCGGCACCCGGCCCTGGCGGTAGCTGATGAAGGGCTCCCGGTCCGGCAGCTGGTAGGTCTTGCCCTCGAGCTCGATCGTCATCGTCTTGCTGACACGGCGGTCGGTCGGGATGAAGAGCATCCGGGCAACCACCTCCTGCGGGGGCAGAAGCCTGAGCGGCTGGTCCCGCATCCCGCCGAGCCAGCGGTGGAAGGGGCTCTGGCGCGTGACCGAGTGCTCGCGGCGGTTCAGGTAGACCAGGTGCTTCTCGAACCAGAAGTTCATCTCGTCCAGGCCCTGGAAGCGCTTCATCTGCGTGAAGCGCTCGAACGCCTGGATGATCGCGATGCCCCGCTCCACCTTGCCCTTCGCCTGGGCGTTGGTTTCCGTCGGGGTGGACGGATCGGCCATGCGGTACCTGACGCCGAGCTCGTCGAGCACGCGCGTGAGCTCCTTGCTCTTGAGACCGCTGCCCTGGTCGGAGTAGACCTGCTCGGGGAGGCCGTAGGCGGGCCAGTAGGACGGATCCGCCGGCTTCGCCCAAGCCCGCAGCATCAGGTCGCGCCAGGACACGGCGGCCTCCGATGTGTAGAAGCGCCCCCACTTGGTGCGGCTGAAGTCGTCGATGCCGTGAATGAGCCACACGCGGGGGCGGCCGTTGCCGTCCTTGTTCTTGTTGAGCGCCTCCGGCGTCTCGTGCCCGATCGATCCGCCGTGGTCGATGTAATAGCAGCGCGCGACGGTGGAATCGAATTGGTGCGTGTGGTTCGAGTACGGAGCCTGCCAGCTCCGGTGGATCCGCAGGTCCATCCCGTTGTGGCGGCGGCTCACCTGGTGCTGTGCGAGCTGGCGCCTGAGCGTCGCTGGCGTGATGTCGACAGGCGCGAGGCCCAGCTTCTGCCGATTTGCGTTAAGCACGTCGATGGCGCTCTCCGCGTCGAACTCGAACTTGACCGTCAGCGCCGCCAGGTCGAGGAACGTGTCCTCGTCCACCGCCTTGAGGCTCCCCGCGTCCTTGCGGCGCTTGCGCCCGCGCACCGGGGTCGCCTCCTCGAGCGCTCGGTAGATGGTGGAGACGTGGCAGCCGAGCAGCTGCGCCTGCTCCTGCGCGAAGACGCGGCGCTGGCCCTCGGCGATGGATTCCGCGGCGGTTACGAGATCCTTGCGCTGGGGCGGGGTGAGCTTGGAGACGCGCGGCACGGCGGGGCGGCTCAGGCGGACGGGAGTGGGATGAGTACGTCGGGACCGGCGAGCGAGCCGCGGAGCGAGCCTGAGTCGCCGTGCGTCGTGGTGTACGTCTCCACGAACCCAGCCGGCGCGGCCGTGTCGTGCCACTCGCCGCCGCGAACCTCGGCGTGCGACAGCATTCCCAGGATGCGCGTGCGAGCGCCGGGGTTCGCGGTGGGCTCGCTCGCGCTGACGGCGAGAGAGCGCCACATGGGCTCGGCTCCCGGGATGCTCAGGCCCCAGTAGATCACGCATAGCTCCTCACCGGCGCCGAGGATCGCGCTCAGCTGCGTTACGATGGAGGCGGCCGGCTTCACGCGGGCACCGCCTGCCGCCGCGCGGGGCGAAGCATCAGGTACGCGTCACAACCGCACCGCAGGGTTGCCGGCATCCGGCTTCCGATCGCGTCGCAGTACCTGCAGCCCCACTCCATCGCCTCCGGGGCAGGAGCGGGCGCCGCGTCGGCCGCGGCGCCGGAGTCGATCCACCGGAGACGCCGGCGGATCGCCGCGCAGCGCTTGGTGTTGCCCGGCACGTCCCCGCGGTCGGCGAGAACGGCTGCGAGGACGTCGCGTGGCGCCGTCTCCACGGCGCTGGTGAAGTTGATGTCCGTGACCGGGACCAGGAGCCACGACCGGTAGCTCTCGTGGCGCTGCGGCACGACGCTGCGGACTTCGGCTGGCGGGCGCGGCGGCATCAGTACGCCTCCACGAGCCAGGCGTTGTCCAGGTCGAAGAGCGCCACCGGCACGTCGCCGCGCGCGCGGAACTGGGCCCGTTCACCGTCGGTGAGCGGCCGCGCGTGCACCGTCATGCCGACGGCGAGCAGTTGCCAGCCGAGATCGCGCGCAGCATCCCGGTCCGTCACCAGGTCGCGCCGTCCGTACTCGCGCTGGGCGAGGGCGGTGTGACAGCGATCGCGGAGCTCGCGGATCAAGTCGGCCTCGACATGGTCCCACTCGATGCTGAGTGCGAAGCCGGCGCCCACCTCGATTATCGGATCGTAGCCCGTGCAGTCATCACCGGCGTCCTCGGCGTCGTCGATCTCCACGCCGCAGCGCCCGCACATGCCGTCCAGCTCGTCGAACTCATGGAGACGCCGGCTCCCGACAGTGTACGTCGGTGCGGGCAGCGCGTCGCGGGTTCTGCGCACGTAGTTATCCATCAGCCCGGCCGCGGCGCGGGTTTCCGCATCCTCCTCCGCCCGGCTGGCAGCCGCTGCGGGGATCAGGTAGTAGGCGCCGTCCACCAGCACCGAGATCCGTGTCAGGTCCCCGTGCCGGTACCGGATTTCCACCGAAGTGCCGGCGACGGCCAGGAACGGCGCGCGGAGCGGAAGCGGGAACTCCTGGCCGGCGAGGCGGATCGTCAGTGCCGGGGTGACGTAGCGGGCCACCGCGATCTCGCCGTCCGGAGTGAGGCTCGTCATCGAGTTAGTCATCGGGCACCTTCACCGCTGCACGCGACGCAGGCGCGGGAGGTGCCGCCCGCGAGCACGCGTCCGCCCACGCAGCCCGGCGCGGTGCAGGCCGGCGGTTTCGCCGCGCACCGGGTGCAGAAGGGCGTGCCGCCCGGGTCGACGGCGGCGACGCCGCACCCGACGCAGCGGGTGATGTAGCTGCTGATGTCCAGGACAGGGAGGCGGGCCTCGACCCACTCGCCGTCGATCAGCCAGCGGGACGTGGCCGCCGAGGCCGCCCCCTCCCCGGGGGCGGCCTGAAGGGCGTCGTGGGAGCCCGGCGGGCAGGACGCCGGTGCTTGCGCTGCGGGGCTCTGCCCGCCGGAGCCAGTGGAGTGCATCAGCTGTCCGTCGGTACGCAGGGGTAGACTGCGGTCTCGATGGTTGTGTTGCCGTCACCACACGCGTTGCAGGTTTGCACTGCCGTGCCCGTGCCCCCGCCGCCCTGACACTCGGTCACCGTGCACGTCCAGTAGCACGTGGCGGCGCACTCTTGTGTGGGAAGCGCCGCGCACGTGCCGGGTACGCTCGGCCTCGGGCAGGCTGCGCTACCGCCTGGACAAGTGCCGGGCTGCGGGCAGGTTCCGTTGGTGCCGTATTCCACCGTCGGCAGCTCCGCCTGCGCGCCCCGGACGGTGCCATACTTGCTGCTCGCATCGTAGCCCGCCACGAATGTGACCACAGCGAGGTCTTCCAGCTTCAGCTTGAGTTTCATCGAAGTGTTCACTTTTTCCCTAGAGGTTTGATGATGATGATGCCTCGGCCCCCCCCAGCGCGCGGGCGATCGAAGCCCGCGCTTCCGTTCATCGCGATTGCACCCCTCCTTCCCCGCCCGCGCTCTCCAGCTCGTCCGGGTCGAAGTCGTCCCCGGCGGGGCCGTTGGCGTAGGCCAGCAGCGCGTTCATGTCGATCATCAGCTGGCGGCTCCAGTTGAGCACGAGCGCCGGGTCCGGCCGGCCGGTCAGCACCATGTCCGCCAGCAGCCGCACCTCCCGGAACGCGTGCGTCCACTGCTCGCTGATCGGGTCCAGCTGCGCCGCCTCGCCGCGCTTCCTCGCGTCCAGCAGCTCGGCCTTGGCCTTCGTGAGCTCGCCGGCAAGGTCCTTCATCTGCTTCATGCCGTCGCCCACGTGGTCCTGCAGCTCCGTGAGTTTGGCGGCCAGGTCCTCCATGGCCTCGCGCATCTCTTCGCGGTACTCGGGCGAGTTCGGCACGCGGCGGCCGTCCGGGAACTCCACCTCCCCGCTCTCCAGCAGCCGCGGCAGCGCGTCCGGCTCCACCTTACGGAGGCCCCGGAGAGTGCGGCGCTGCAGCCCCAGGTCGCCGGCGAGGCGCACGAAGTCCGCGCCGAGGTCGTCCAGGATCCGGAGCTGCTCGTCGATCGAGCTGCGGGACCTCCTGGCGCCCGGCAGGCGGCGGCAGAACTCTTCCCATGTGAGGCCGAGGCGCGTGTACGCGCCCGAGTCCTTGATCTCCTGCACCGTCACCAGGAACGACACGTCGGCGAAGGAGGACGCGAGGCCGAACGCCCCCGCCTGGCCGATGCGCCGGACCAGCTCCGCCAGCTCGCGCTGGTCCTCCGGGACGCGCCGCATCAGGTCGTCCAGAGTGTTCGGCACTGCCGCCGCGGCGGCAGTCTGCGGAGCGAGCATGCCCGTATTCACTGGATTTTCGGATCGGCCGACTGCCGCCCGGCGGCAGTGCGTGACGGAGTGGACACGGCCTCTTCGGCGCGGAGCTCAGCGGGCTCGCTGCGGCAATCGTAGGCAGCGGCGCACCAGGCGAGGTCGACCGGCGGGTTGGCGGCGGCCGGGCGGGGCCAGACCGCATCACCACCCATCGAGGCGGTCTCCTTCCACGGCGGGCGCGGCGGGCGGCACCTGGAGGCCGAGTGCGCGGCGGGCGCGCACCCACGGGCACGTATCCCGGTGTTCCATGGCGTCCGCGTCCTCCGGGTAGTCGGCGAAGCAGAACCAGCACACCGGTTCCTCGCTGGTGTCGACCGCGCCGAAGCCATCGTTGACGATTTCCCGGAGCACCTCGACGACGGCCGCCGGGTCGGCGGTGCCGGCGCACGCGTTCACGCAGGCCACCACGCGGTTCTGGATGCGCGGGTCCGACTCGTCGTCCAGGATCATCAGCCCCCGCCCGTCGGCGGTCCTGATCACCTCGATGTCGTCGTCCAACACCTCGATCCGCCACGGCTCCGCGTACTCCCCGGCGGCCGCGCCGTCGCTCGCCGTCCACCGCTCCACCAGCCGGGTGACCGCCTCGACCGCGGCGGCCGAGTCGTAGGCGCTGAAGAGGACGCCGCGCGCGTCTTCGCCGGCCAGCAGCCGCAGGACCGCGCCGTTGAAGAAGTCCCGGTTGAAGGTGCCCCGGCGCCAGTGCATCTCCGTCGTGGCGGGCGCGATCCCGTCGTTGTACTGGATGCAGAGCTCCAGCGCCCGGTCCGAGAGCGCGCGATGGGTAGAGGCGTTCATGAGCCGACCTTCCGCATGCGGGTGTTGGAAGTACCGGAGGCCGAGGAGACCCGCGCCGCCAGGTCGCGCTCGAGCCCCGCGGCGGTGCGGCCGTGCTCCTTGCGGAGGCGGGCGGTCTCGCGGTCCTCCTTGCGCCTGCGGGCGGCGCGGGCACGCTCGTCGCGCTCCGCCCGCTGCTTGACCTCGTAGACGAAGCGACCTTCGTCGATCAGGCTCTTGAGCCTGCCGGCCAGCTCCGCCCGGGCGGCCGCCCACTCGGCGCCCGCGGGGATGGCGCCGGGCGCCTCGAGCGCCTCAAGCACCCGCTCGGCCGCGCGGAAGTCCACGCGAACTAGGACCGAGGTGATCTCCAGCAGCTGGCGGTGCTGGTCGTGGCCCTCGGCCACGCTGGCGCGGTACAGCGGCTCGTACAGGTCGGTGTTGCTCATCAAAAGGCTCCTTTCGCGGGTGTGCTTCGGTTTCGCGCGGGTGTTCCGCCCCACCCCCTGCCCGTCCATAGCGGCCAAATTGGCGAAATTTCGCCACTTTGCGAGGTGCGGTTTCGCGCCGTTGCTAGCTTTTCTGGTCCGGCGACTACTGGCGAGCTTCGCCACTTTTGCCGGCCGCGCCGGCGCCGTCGTCCAGGAGGCTCATCTGCGACTGTTCGAGCGGTACCCGCGCTCCTACCGCGCGTGCTACGACTGCGGGGGGCTCATGCACTTCGGCGGCTACACGGGCCCCACTTTTGCCGGCCGCGCCGGCGCCGTCGTCCAGGAGGCTCATCTGCGACCACTGCTGCTTCTGGCGCCGCCGCCCGTGCCGCCGCTTCCGCCGCCGCTTTTGGCGGGCGGCGCGGGGCGGCACCTCCTCCTCCGCGCCCGGCGCCAGCGTGACGTCGAGACCGACGAGGAACTCGATCAGGTCGCCGCGGCGGACGCGGTACCAGCCCAGCCGCGTCTCGCGGCCCCCCATGGCCCCCATGTGCCCCGCGGCTGCCCGGCGCTGCAGCCACTTCAGCGTGAACAGCTCCCTCGACTGACCACGGTTGATCACCCGGTGCACATCCTTGAGAGGGATCAGGTCCCAATCACTCGGCACCTTCGCCTCCCAGTAGGCCCGCCGCTCATCCTCCCGCGTCATCGCGGGGCGTCCTGGCCGCCGCCGCTGGCGCTGGCACGGACGCGCAACTGCTTCTGCCCGGCCACCCACCGGTCCAGCGTGGACCGGGACCAGCGGGGGCGCGTACGGACGATCTCGTCAGGCTCCGCCATCACACGCGCCCAGCGCAGGTTGTAGAAGGTGCCGAGCGCGTACGGCCGTCCGTACAGCTGGGTACCCACGTAAGCCGCTGCCTCAGCGGGCGTGTACATCTCATCCTTGCCCCGGCGGCGACGGGCCATTTCCCGATTCTCCTTGCGCGAAACCTTCACGGGCCTTCATGTTTGTTCACGGACCTTCATCCGGATTTTAGTCCCGTCTGTCCCGTCTGTCAAGACCTTGAAGCCTGAACGTGCTGATCGTGCGGACCTCTTGCGAGGCCGGGTGCGCGAGCGAATCATTGCTGGGCGCACGACCTACCGTGACGCAGCCGAACAGATCGGCGGCATCTCCCGGACGGCGCTGCACGGTTTCGTGGAGAACGGGACTACTCCGTATGCCAGGACCCTCGACGCAATTGAACGCTGGCTAGACGGGACAGATGGGACGGCGCGTAGCCAAGTCTTCGTGGGCGGGGGAGAGCGGGCGGGGGCTGCGGGCGGAGGTACGCCACTGGGGGGTGAAGAGCGACGGGCGCTGGATGCCGCGCGGAGGCTGTGTGCTACGCTGACGATGTCGTGGGGTAGAGGCCAATATGCGTCACTCGAGCAGGTCGCAGAGGCCGCCCGTCAGATCGCATGCGCCATGCATCCGGTCGGAAGAGGTTATGTGGAAGGATGGGTTGATCACTTTTTGAGCGCCGAGTCCGATGCTGCCTCGCAGGAAGAAGGCGAAAAGCACCACCAGGGTAGTCAGCAGGGTCGCCGGGCGAATCCGTAGCCTCCGGGCCTGCGGTGATGATGTTGGGTTGAGTAAGGTCGACCCCGAAAGCTTCGACGCCCGCCTGAGTCGATTTGGCGGCTCCACCGTTCGGCTGGTGCTACCGTTCGCGTTCGAGTTGTCTCCGGCGGCCTGCCGATCTTGGCGGCTATACCTGAGCGTGTGGAACAGCGAGCTTGCCGACCAGTTCGCAATTCACTACGCGGAGTCGACGGCGCGTTGGCCCCGAGAGATCGACGCCACAGCGCACGACCTCTACGCCATCGTCTGTGCGATCGACGCGCAACGCAGATGGGGTGATGGTCGTGGGGTAGCGGGCACTTGGGTGGACGATGTGATCCGCCAGCTTGCGCCGATGACGGACCTCTGGACAGGCGCCTCGCTGGACGAGCTGCTCGCTATGGCGGTCAGGGTCTGGTTCAGACTTGAGGCCGACTCGCGCTCAATAGAAGACCAGGCAATGGCCTACTACGCGCTCGCCCGAGTGGGCCGACGGCACTCCTTGTTCGCGCTGGCGAAAGCCGCTGCGGAGCAGGCGATCTCCGCTGCTACTAGTGCGGCGAGGTGGGATCTGGTCGTATCTGCGCACTGGCCGATGGCCTCAGCAGCACGCCAGCGAGGCGCGTTTAAGGAGGCTAATGCTGTCCTGCGCCGCGCACTGAAGGTCGCGCGCTCCCACTCGCTACGAGAGCTGGAGGGGGCGACCCTGCACGACGCCTTTCTGGTGGCGCTGGAGGCCGGGGATGATGCGGCGGCTTTCCGGCTAGCGGACCAAGCTCGTGAAGCCTACGGCCCCGATCATCCATGGCTGCCAAGGCTCGCGTATGACGTTGGCTACTATTGGCTCACCACTGGTTACATCGGCCGCGCCTTCCCGCTGATCAGGGCGGCGGCGGAGTACTTCACCCAGCCCGATGAGCTGATGGTTGCTTGGGGCGCCGTGGCTCGTGCTGCGGGTGCCTTGCGACTGACCGCTGTATTCGAGTTCGCGGTCGGACGTGTGGCGTACTTACGAGGTTTATCGCCCACCGAACATTTCGCAGCTCAGGCCACGTTGGACATCGCGCGCGGCGCCGCGGCTCTGCTCCGCTGGACGGAGGCGGAGGGCTACGCGTCCGAGGCGCTCCAGATTGCCTCGTCTAGGCGAGAGGCCGTCCTAATCTTCGAATCCGAAGCCGTGCTGGAGTCGGTCCGGCGGCATTCCCACATCTGCTGGATCCGGGACGGCGCAGAGACGCACGGCCTGAGTGAGGCCGCCGCCCTCGCCCGCGCCCTCAGTGAGGACATGGGGGACGGCGGCGGTCATCAGTTTGCACTACTCACCCGTCTCGACTGTGGCTCTTGGTGAGAGCGGCCGGCGCGGGTCGCCTTTAGACGACGGGGGCGGGGGGAGCCTGTTCAGTTCCCCCCGTTTCCAACGCCACCGCCGCGCTTGGTGGTCGTGTCGGACTGAGTGGTAGCCGGTGGCGGTGGAGTTGCCACCGTGATGTCCCAGCTGGGTTCGTCTGTCAGGGAAGCGGACCCGGAATCCCTCTGGCGAAGCTCCATCGACTCCCCGCTTGCGACAGGCGATGATGCCGTACACGACGGCATCAGAAGGAGCAGGCCGGCCACCCCGGCGAGCAGGGTCAGCCGTCGTAGACCGCTCAAGGCCGCCCGGCGCCGGAGATCAGCAGTAGTGGTGTAGGTCATGGGTGCGATACTCCCCCTTTAACAAGTGGATAAGGGTTATGGCAGAAGAGGGTACGAGTCGTCCTCTAACAGCGCAGGGAAAATGTACGTTGCGGGTGCCGGTCCTCATAGTCCCGCGACGGCGCTGCATTTCCATCCGTGGCAGGCGCGGAAGGACGGCTCGGGTGGTGCTCCTGCTATTGGCCGTCTGGTGGCTATCCATGACCGAAGCAGCGGTCGCTGCCGCGCAGCGTGGCGGAACGCCGGGAGGGTGGGAAGAAGCGTTGCGACCCTACCGGGAGGCGGCAGCCGGCGGACGCAGCCTCTTGGGCCTGATTCCTCGGCCAGATCTCGGGGGTACTCCGCTCAACGTGTCAGCCCAGCGCTGCGCGAGCGCCGTTGTTACCGACCGCGAATTAGCGCTAGTTAGCGGGCCGGGCGAGGCTGCGGTGGGCGGCGGGGTAGATGTCCTACTGATCCCGGGCGAATCGCTAGGGCCGGTGTTCGCCGACGTGCAGGCGGTGAAGGTGATTCCCTCCGATGCCGACACACTGCGTGTCTCCGTCGTAATGGCGTTATGCGTCCGAGGAAGGTTCCACGGGTTTCTGTTGCGTAGTGGCGCCCTCTCCCTCGTCATGATTGCGCCCGCGAGGTATGGTGGTAACCCGGAATACCCGGTGCTCCGGCTGATCCGGGGGCCGCGTCTGGAGGGTGCCGTCTATTCTCTGCGCGGGATGTTGACCACTCTTGCAGAGGACAGGGAGTATTGGGCCGCCTTCGACGCGCGGACCCGCGCCGACCGGGTGCGCGCCGGCTGGTCCGAGCGGCACCTGCAGGCTGTCGCCAGGCGTGAGGTTCTCATCGGGATGACGCGGGACATGGTGCGGGCCGCGCGCGGGGCGCCGCTGCGCCAGCACCGGACGGAGACGGCACGCGGTGTGACGGAGGTGTGGGTGTACAGCGTGGGTGGCGACTACCTGCACGTCCGGTTCGAGGCGGGCCGGGTGGCGGAACTTCAGAGCGGACGCGAGTGAAAGGGGGCCAACGATTATGAAAGGCGAGACCATGCTGCAGGAGGCGCGTGCGCGCCTGCTCTGTGCTGAATACGGCGCCATTCCGTGCCCCGTCTCTCAACGGAGATGGGTCGTCGTCGTTCTGCTCGAGGTGCGGGGGGCTGCGGTCGGTTCGCAGCCAGAGCAGCAGTACGTGGTGCTGCGCGGCGTGCCTGCGGAATGGCAGGCGTGGGAGGGGAGATGGTACGAGCGGGATGCCGGCCACACCCGCCTGAGAATGCGGCCGCTAAGGCCACCACCGCGCGGGGCTGGCGGCGCCGGGGCGTCGGTCGGGCGGAGGTCGAGGCCGAACTGGAGTTCGCCGCAACAGGCAACCTACGAGGAGGCGCGCGGACGGCGTCCGAGCGGAGAGGTCTTTGTGTTTGAACGCCGCGTGGCCTGGCCGTAACGAACCCCGCCCCCCCCCCCAACCGCAACTCGCCCGTGTCGCGGCGGCGCCCCCAGCGCCCCGCGCCCGGCCCCCGCCCGACGCCCCCGGATAAAGTCACGCGACGTTTGCGACGTTAGCGACACACCGACGCAGCAGACCAGCTAGAGTAGGGCCTCGCAGAAACCACTGCGGGGCCCTTTCTCCGTTTACCCGGGACCCCAACCCGCCGGCCCCCGGCCCGGCCCCCGCCACGAACCGCCCGCTGATCGCCGATGTCAAAGAACGAACGCACCTCGACGCCGCGCGTGGACCCGCGGGTCCTTGCCGCCGCACAGGCCGCCGCGCGGCTCAGCGATGAGCAGCTGGTGGCGGAGAGCGCCCGGTACGAGAAGGCGAAGCGGATCGAGGGCCAGGTGAAGGCGCTGGCCGGGGAGTGCCAGGGCCGCATCGTCGGGGAGATGGAGGCGCGCGGCGTCCGCGAGTTCGGCCAGCCCGGCACGCACATCACGCTCGTGCAGAAGGAGGCGCGGGTGATCGACGCGGCCGGGCTGTACGCGGTGAGCAAGCCGGGGTGGCGCCGGTGGATCGACGGGCTGCCGCCGGTGTTCCGCACGGAGCTGGACCTGAACGCCCTGCCGGAGGCGGAGCGGGAGCGGATCGCCGCGGCGCTGTCGCCGGCGATGCGCCGCGGCATCACGAGGCACGTGCTGGACGCCGGCGCCCTGGACGCGCGCGTGGCGGCCGGCGGCATCCGGGCGGCGACGGTCGAGGTCTTCACCACCATCACCAGGTCGGCGCCCTACATCCGTGTGAGCCACGGGCCGCGCCGCTGATACCCGCCGCCACCGGAGTGAAGATGCCCCTGAGTGAAGTGCAGCAGCGCCAGATCCACCACAGCGTCCGGCAGGTGGAGGCGGCCGGCCGCCAGGTGATCCTCGAGCTGGAGGCCGCGCTGCCGTTCAACGAGGCGACGCGCGACGCGGTGCGCGTGGGCTTCGCGAAGATGGAGATCTGGGCGGGTCACGTGGAGGCCATGCTGCTGCGCCAGGCGGACGGCGGCGGCCCGCGGCCCGGTTCGCCGAGCGAAGCCGAGCTGGCCGCCGAGGAAGACATCGACAAGCTGGACCGGCAGTTCAACCAGCTGGCCCTGATGCAGGCCGAGCTGGAGGGGCGCAGGCGCAAGGCGGCGCGCCAGGCGGAGCACATCGCGCTGGACCGGCGCGCGCTCGCCACGCGGCACGTGGCCGAGGAGCTGGACCACGGCCTCGGCCGCGTCGGCGGATGAGCCCGGACGAGCTCAAGGGGTGGGAGACCATCCTACAGAGCCCCGTGGCGGCCGCGCTGCTGCTGCTCGCGGCCGTGGTGGTCACCAACGGCTTCTGGGTCGCGGTGGTGCGGGTGCTCTGGCGAGAGAACCGGCAGTCCAGCGCGGACTTCCGCAGGTACCTGATGGCCGGCAACCGCATCACCGACGCGATAGCGAATGCGCGGGAGCTGATCGACCTCACCCACAAGACCGGAGCGCCCGACGATGGCCGCAATCCGTAGCCTGGTGGACCTCACCCGCCGCAAGGTCCACGAGATCAGGGTGGAGCGCACGCTCCAGCTGGCGACGCGGGTGCTGATGCAGGAGCGGACCGCGGACATCAACGCCGCGGCCGCCAGCATGGAAGCCACGGCCGCCCGCGCGGCGGCGTGACGCGCGATGGCGCATCCGGAGGCCACGCGCTGGCGGGCGCGCCAGCTGTTCATGGGCCGAATGCCGCTCCCGGCCGTGGCGCGCCGCGTGGGCGTGGGCCTCGGCACGGTCAAGCGCTGGTGCCGCGAGGAGGAGTGGGGCGCCATGCGGCGCCTGCACGGCGAGCTGGAGCTGCGAAGCGCGGAGCTCGCGGTGGCCATGGCGGAGCGCGCACGGGAGACGGCGGACCCGCAGCAGGCGTTCGCGGCGAGCACCGCCGCGCAGCTCGCGCGGCAGCACTCCGGCGCGCGGCCGATGCCGACCGTCCAGGACATCGCCAAGGCGCTGGTGCGGGTGCTCGCCGCGCACCCGGAGGTGGGCCCGGTGGTGAAGCGCAACCGGGGGGAGGTGCTGCGCCTGGTGTCGGACGAGGCGGAGCGGCTGCAGGGCGAAGCCGGGTGAGGGCCGCCCAACGGCCATTGAGCTATTGCGCAATAGCCTTCCGCGCGCGATCGGCGGCGCGGGCGGGGGTCAGGGCCCACCGGGGGCTCGAGGGCGGCAGGGGGCGATTTTGAAGGCCGTCTCCCCGGCCGGGTTCCAGGACTCCCGGCGAGCCGCGCGTGCGAGCCTCCTCAGCGCGGAGCTCGAGGGCCTGCTCCCCGAGCCGGAGCCTGAACCGCCGCCTCCTGCGGCTACGGACGACGAGGCGGCGGCCGCGGAGCTCGCGGCCGTGATGCAGGACGCCCGCGACTTCCTGGGCCTGCCGCCGAGCGCCACCCCCGAGGAGGTCCAGCGGGCGTTCGCGCCCAGCAACACCGCCTTCGGCCGCTTCTTCTTCCCGCACTACCATGAGGATGAGGAAGGCCGTGAGATCGAGCCGTCGCGAATGCAAAATGACCTGCAGCAGGAGATCGAAGATCTGGTGCTCGGCCGGACAGCGAGCACGACGGTGGCGATGGCGTGTCCGCGGGAGCACGGGAAGACCGTGACGATGCTCAAGGGTGTGATCTGGGCGACCGCGAACAAGCACCGGCTCTTCCCGATCGTCTTCTCCGACACCGGCAGCCAGGCTTCGGGTGTCGCGGAGGACATCCGTGCGGAGATCGAGGGCAACGTCCGCCTGCGGGCGGTCTACCCCGAGTACTGCACCTGGTCCGCGCCGCCGAGGATCAGCCCCGCCGGCCTCAGCCGGCTGATGATGGGCAACGGCACGCTCTTCATGGCGGCCGGGTCGGGCAAGGCCATGCGCGGAGTGCGCAAGGGGTGGATCCGCCCGGACTGGGTCATCCCGGATGACATCGAAAGCGACGCGGAAGTCGAGAACCCGAAGAGGCGAGCCAAGAAGATGCGCTGGTGGCACAGGGTCGCGAAGAAGCTTGGCCGCAAGGCCGTCTACCTGATCCTTGGGACGATCCTGCACGCGCACAGCTTCCTGTCGGTGCTTATCGGGGAGGATCGGGCGCGCATCTACCGGGCGGTCGAGGTGATGCCGTCCGCTACGGACCTGTGGGCGGAGTGGGAGGGTCGTTTCCACGACCGCTCGGTCCCGGAGGTCGAGACCCGCAAGCGCCTGGCGCGCGCCTTCTATGACGCGCACCGCCAGGAGATGGACGCCGGCGCGGTCGTGCTCTGGCCCGCGCGCTTCAGCCTCTACGACCTGATGTTGGAGCGGGCGGAGGACTACGCCTCGTTCCTGTCGGAGCGGCAGAACGACCCGTTCGATCCGAAGGCGTGCTACTTCCCCGAGGACAAGCTGCTGTTCCTGGAGGGCGCCGACGTGCCGCCGCTTAGCGACGTGGTCGCCTCGGCGATCATGTGGGACCCGAGCCGGGGCACGTCGAAGAGCGACACCTCGGCCATGCCGCGGGTGGACGCGCTTCGTGACGGGCGGCGCTTCGTGTCCTGGGCGGCGGTGGGCCAGTTCCCGCCCGAGGAGATGATCGAGACGGGGATCGGCCAGGTGCGGCAGCGCGCCGTGAACGCGTTCGGTGTCGAGCGGGTCGGCCTCAGCTCCTATGACGAGGACCTGACCCGGAGGGCGCGCGAGCTCGGGATCGCGCTGCCGGTGGTCCCGGTGACGCCCACGGGCGACAAGAACCTGCGCATTCGCAGCGAGCGGCCGCTGGTGATGTCGGGCGGGCTCGTCTTCGCGGCGAGCCTGCCGGTCGAGGCGGTCCAGCAGATCAAGTACTGGCCGCAGCACCCCAACGACGACCTGTGGGACGCGATCCAGCAGGCGAACAAGCTGCTGGACGAGCTGCTGGCGGGCGTGAAGCCGGCTGCGGCCTACGTGGAGGCCGCCGGAGATACGACCGTACGGGCCGAAGACGCCTTCGGGCGGGAGCGCCTGGCCGGCGGGGCCGTGCACATGCCGCGGATCGAGGACCGGGCGGACGGCGTGCTCGGCGGGTTCTTCGGGAACATGCTGGACCGGATGTTCGGCTGATGGCCGCGGGGACGAGGCGCGGGGGCCGCGGCGTCCGGGCGGCCCGGGTGCAGGCCGCGCGGCGCGATCCCGCGGCGCGCCAGCAGCAGGACGCGCGGGACGGCTGGCGGCCGCTCAGCGGGTCGCTTCGGGACCTGCCGGCGGTGACGCACGAGCGGATGCAGGAGATCGCGGTCTACCTGTGGCACAGGAACCCGCTCGGCCGCCGGATTATCAACGTGCAGGCGGAGTGGATGGTGGGGGAGGGGGCGTCGTTCTCGGTCCCGGACCCGCGCGCGCAGGCGCTGCTGAAGGAGTTCTGGGAGCTGAACCGCTGGGACATCTCCCTGGCCAGCGTGGTGATCGAGCTGGGGATCTTCGGCGAGGAGTGCGTGCCCTGCTTCCCGAACCCCTACTCGGGCGTGATCAAGACGGGGCTGCTGGACCCCACGTGGATCCAGGAGGTGGTGCCGAACCCGGACGACGCGACGCAGCCGATCGGGATCATCCAGAAGCAGCACACCTCCGGCGGCGTCGAGCGGCGGTGGAAGACGGTGCTCCGGCGGGAGGACGAGGCGATGCTCTCGCCCTGGGCGCTCAAGGAGCGCGAGCGCTTCGCCGACGGCGAGATCCTGTTCACCGCGATCAACAAGCTGCGCACCGCCACCCGCGGCGTGAGCGACCTGTTCTGCCTGGCGGACTGGGTGGACGGGTACGAGCAGGTCCTGTTCGGCGACATGATCCGCAGCAACGCCCTGAACAAGTTCGTGTGGGACTACAAGTTCACGGGCTGGGACCAGGATGAGATCGACGAGTTCATGGCGGGGCTGCAGTCGCCGCGGCCGCTCAGCTCGTTCGGCCACAACGAGAGCGTGGAGCGGACGCTGGTCGGCCCGCCGGCGGGTGCGGCATCCAGCATGGCCGAGTCTTCCCGGACGCTCCGGAACCACGTGCTCGGCGGGGCCGGGCAGCCGGAGCACTGGTACGGCGGCGGCGGCGACGTGAATCGGAGCACCGCGGACTCGATGGACGCGAGCGTGGGGGTGAAGACGCTGACCGCCAAGCAGACCCAGCTCAAGTGGATGATCCGCGACCGGCTGCTGGCGCAGGTGGACCGTGGGATCCGCGTCGGGTACCTGCGCGACACGCCGGAGGTGCGCGACGTCACGGTCACGCTCCCCGACCTGTCGACGCTGGACGTGAGCCGCATCTCCGCGGGGATGCAGGGGATCGTGAACGGGCTGGTGATGGGGCAGCAGGGCGGCTTCGTGGACGAGGAGACGCCGGCGAAGTTCGTGGCGGCGCTCGGCAAGCACGTGGGCGTCGAGGTGGACGCCGAGCAGATGCTGAAGCGCGCGCGCCAGCAGCGCGCGGGTCGCGCGGCCGACGACGTGGCGCAGGTCTACGACGGGCGGCTGCGGGGGCGGCGCGGCCAGAGGGCGGTGTGACGCGGCAGGAGGAGCGCTTCCGCGCCAGCGTCCGCGAAGAGCTCGAGCGGCGCCGGGCGGGGCTCGACGATGCGCCCGGGCGCGTGCTCGCGCTGCTCAGGCTGATGCAGGCCGACATCCTCGACGTGCTCGCGGGCGCGCCCTCCGAGTTCGACGCGGCGTTCCTGCCGCGGCTTCTCTCCGAGGTGGTGCGGGGGGTGGAGCACTGGTCGGACCGGGTGGTGGACGCGGCCGACGGTGTATGGGCGGGCGCCGCCAGGCGCGGACCGCGACTGCTCCTCATGCCGCTCGCCGCCGCCGGCATCCACGTGGGGCACGGCGGCGGGCGGCTGACCGACACGCTGCTCCGCACCGTGGCCGGCTACTCGGCCGAGAAGCTGGAGATCGGGCTCGCGCAGGGCCGGGCGGCGATCGAGCAGCACGTGCGCCTGGCGGTGCTCGGCGGGCAGTCGCCGCACGAAGCGATGCAAGGGATCGGGCGGAGCCTGGACGGCCCGGGCCCCTTCCGGCGGATCTCGCACCGCAGCGAGGTGATCGTCCGCACCGAGGTGGGCCGGATCCACTCCGCCGCCGCGGACCTGCGGCTGATGGAGGCGGCCGAGCTGGTGCCGGACCTCGGCAAGGAGTGGCTGTGGAGCGGCAAGTCGCGCGTGGCGCACGCCGCCGTCAGCGGCCAGCGCCGCAAGGCGGGTGAGGCGTTCGACGTCGCGGGAGAGAAGCTGCAGTACCCGCGCGACCCGGCCGGGTCGCCGGAGAACACCATCCTCTGCGGGTGCGAGTCGATCCCGTGGATGGCCAGGTGGGACTCATGAAACCTCGACAAGGGGGAGGAAGCGCGTGTCCGAAGACAAGAAGAAGATCCCGGCCGACCTGCTCAAGCTGGTGCAGCGGCCGCAGGTCAAGGACGGCCGAGCGGTGACGAAGCAGGAGAGCGGCGAGGCGGTGCCGGCGCTCCGCGCCATCAAGGCCGCGGAGGTGTTCGACTGGTCGGAGAGCGAGACGGAGGTCGTCGTGATCACCGTCGACGGCCAGCGCTACCGCGGGGCCAAGCCCGCCGCGGCCGCGTGAGCGGGCGCGCGCGCGGCGGCCGGGTGGTGCGCCTGCAGGCGTCCGCGGCCGCGCTCAGCCTGACCGACCGCGTGCGCGCCGTCGAGGAGGCGCTCTGGGCGCGAAACCGCGCGAGCCTGAACGACGCGGACGACCCGTGGTACGTGGTGGAGACCTACGAGGACCACACCGTGGCGCGCCGCGGACCCAAGACGTTCCGGGTCTCCTACACCATCGGCGCCGACGGCAAGGTGGTGTTCGGGGAGCCGGAGGAGGTGGAGGCGAAGTACGTGGCCGTGGAGGCGTCGATCCACGTGGACGTCGCCCACGCGGGGGTGCACCTCCTGGTGGGCGGGGACGCCGGCGGCGCGGCGGCCGCGGCGTCGGCCGAGCCGGAGGGCCTCGAGTGGGAGGTGACGGTCATCCGCGCCGGAATGTCGAGCGCCGCGGTGGAGATCGACGGCCAGACGTACCCCGTGTTCTTCACCGAGGAATACGTGCGGCTGCTCGCGCCGCTGCTGGCGAACGCGCCGGTCTACGCCCTGGATGACACGGCGGGCGGCCACAAGCACAACGCCGGCGAGAAGCTGCAGGAGCAGGTGGTGGGCTGGACCGCGGATCCGCGCCTCGAGGGCGCCGCGGTGCAGGCGAACCTGGTGTTCGACCGCGAGAACCCGCGGGCCAGGCAGAAGCGCGCGGACCTGGTGCACGCGTGGCAGCGCGGCAACCGGACGCGCTGGGGGCTGTCGATCGACTCGCGGGGCATGGGCGAGCTCAGGCCGCACCGGGGCGCGACGGTCTACTTCGCGACGCGGCCGGACCGGCTGCTCAGCACCGACATCGTGCTCCGTCCGGCGGCGGGCGGAGTGTTCAACCGGATCGTCGCGTCCGCGGCGGCCGAAGCTCGAATCACCGTGGAGGAAGTGGAGATGAACCGAGAGCGTCTGATCGCGGCGATCCGGGCCAGCCGGCCGGAGGTGCTGCGCGACAAGGACCTGACCACCATCAGCATGGCCGAGCTCGCCCTCGTGGCCAACGAGGCCGAGCTGCGGGCGGCCGCCACCGGCGGCGCGCCCGCGCCGACCGCCGCCGGACGACCGGCGGTAGACGAGACGGCGATCGCGGACCGCGTCGCGGCTGCGGTCGAGCAGCGCCTGCAGGCGCGCGGAGAGATCGAGACCATCATCACCAGCTCGCAGCTGCCGGCGGGGGCGCAGGCGACCGTCCGGCGGCTGCTGGCCATCCCGGGGGTGACGGCGGAGTCGATCCAGGCCGCGGTGGATGAGCAGCGCGCCACGCTCGCGGCCGCCGCGCCGGCGCACGTGGCCGGGCTCGGCGGGCCGGCGCTGCTGGGCGGCGCGGGCGGGTACGCGTTCGGGACCGTGGGGGTGGAGGCGATCGACCGGATCCAGGCGGCCTTCGACCGTGCGCTCGGCGTCGAGCCGGAGAACCCGGAGCTCAAGACGATCCGGCCGATCGGCGGGCTGCTGGAGCTGTACCAGCTGGTGACGGCGGGGCAGGACTACGGGGTCCATGGGATCTCGACGGGTGCGCAGCTCAAGGTGATCCAGGCCGCCGGCTTCGACGAGAGCACGCTTCCGTCCGTGATGGAGAACACGCTGAACCGCCGGCTGGCCATGGACTACGCCGAGATCAGCTTCGGCGACGAGTTCCTGGTGAGCACCGAAGGGAGCATGAAGGACTTCCGCCCGCAGAGCACCACGCGCCTCGGCTACCTCGGCAACTTCCCCACCCTCAACACGGACACGCAGGAATACCCGAGCGTGAACGCCTACGGCGAGGAGCGGGCGATCTACGAGGGCGAGGAGCGGGGAATGATCATCGAGTTCACCCGGAAGCACATCCTGAACGACGACATGAGCGCCGTGCAGAAGGTGCCGGGCCGCATCGCCTGGGCGGGCAAGCGTACCGTGGCGGAGTTCCTCTTCAGCTTCCTCACGCTCAACCCCGTGATCCCGTACACCCCCGGGACGCTGACGTGGTTCCACGCGAGCCGCAACAACCTGATGACGGCGCCGCTCAGCGTCGCGGGCCTCAACCAGGCGCGCCTGCTGCTGGCGACGCAGACGGAGCCCAGCAGCGGCAAGCGGCTCGGCCTCCCGGGCAACGTACAGGTGCACCTGTGGGTTCCGTCGGAGCAGCTCGAGGCGGCGCGGGGGATCAACCAGTCGAAGCAGGTGCCCGGCAGCGCCAACAACGACGCCAATCCCTGGTATCACAAGTTCGGGGAGAAGGACGAGTTCATCCACGAGGTCTACAGCTGGGACCCCGCGGACTCGGGGAAGAACGACTGGGCGCTGTCGGTCGACCCGAAGCACCGCGGGCTGATCGAGATCAAGTACCTGAACGGGCAGAAGATCCCTCAGATCGTGCGCCAGGACGCCGCCAACGTCGGCAAGGTCTTCACGCAGGGGAAGATCTCGCTGAAGGCCTTCCTCGACTTCGGCGGCACTCCGGAGGACACGCGCGGCATCGTGAAGTCGGTGGTGGCCAACCCCTGATCCGCGCGCCGGGCCCAGGCGTGGCGGCGCGGGGAAAGGAGGGCGAGGCCCGCCCGGCCCCCGCCGCCGCCCCGCCGGGGGGCCGCGGCTGGACAACGACGAGACCGAAGAACGCAGAACCTTTCCCGCACGTGAGAGAAAAGGAGGAACCAACCATTATGGCCATGCTCCAGATGCCTTCGATGGGCCGGGTCGTCCACTACGTCGACGCCGACGGGAACGCGTACCCGGCGGTGATCCGGGCCGTCCTGGTCGACAACCCCGAAATCGTGCGCCTGACCGCCTTTGATGACGAGCACGGGGGTGATCCTTGCCGACGGGGTACCGCACAGCGAGGGCGAGCACACGCCGGTCTCGTGGCACTGGCCGGAGCGCGTGTGACCATGCAGCACCGCTGCGGGTGCCAGCCGGTGGAGCCGTACCCCGGGGCCGACATCCACTACGTCGATGAAGACGGAAGCGTGATGGCCGTCGTGTGGCATTGGCCCGACAGGCTCTGGGACCAGGATGAGATCGACGAGTTCATGGCGGGGCTGCAGTCGCCGCGGCCGCTTAGCCCGCTCTCGTTGTGGCCGAACGATTACGTGCCGGACGGTTTGTGGGTCGTGGGCGGCGGCCTCGGCGCCGCGGCGGCCGCCGAGCGCTGCCTGGTCGTGCACGTCAGCGCCGACGGCGACCGGTGGTGCGCGCTGATCGGCGGCAATCTGCAGGACGGCATCGCCGGGTTCGGGGGTTCGCCGCCCGACGCGCTGCGGGCCCTAGCCGCCGCGCTCGACGACGGGCGCGGACGCACGAAGGGTGTGGTCACGTGAGCCTCGTCGTCCTGCGGCCGCGCGTGGAGCAGCTGGTGTCGAGCGCCCGGGTCTCGATGCCGCTCACCCGTGTCCGGTTGATCGAAGCGGTCCTGGCGGCGCGGCCCGGCGCGCTGGGCGGCATGGCGCTGAGCGAGGCGTCGCTCGCGGACCTCGAGGCGCTGGCCACCGCGGCGGAGCTGGAGGTGGCGCGGCGCCTCGACGTGGGCGCCCATCTGCGCGTGGCGGCACTCAAGTACTCGCGCCACAAGCCGCGCGAGGTGGTCGTGGACATCCTGGCTTCGTCCGGGGTGTGGCGCTACCCGATGCCGGCGGGGTGGGTGCACGGCTTCAGCGTGGTGCGGCGGGTGGAGAGCCCGGTGGACCAGCGGCCGCCGGCGTTCCTGGGTGCGCGGGAGTACAGGGTCATGAGCGGCCCGGACGGCGACCACCTGGCGTTCGCGCACCTGACGCCGGGCGTCGGACAGGTGGTCAGGGTAACGTTCACGGCGCCGCACGAGCTCGCCGAGACCGGCACCACGCTGCCGGAGACCGGCTGGGACACGGTGGTAAAGCTCGCGGCCGGCACGGCGTGCCTGGAGCTCGCTGCGTTCTACAGCCACGAGCAGGACGGCGGGCTGCAGCTGGAGGGGGTGAGGCACGGCAGCAAGGGCGGCGAGTTCCAGAAGCGCGGCGAGGCCTTCCGGAAGGAAGCGGAGGCCGAGCTGCCCGAGCTCAGGGCGGAAGCCGTGCGCATGCCGGCCGCGGGCGAGGTGAGCTTGGCCGCCGACACCCCCTTCCTCACGCACTGAGCAAAATGGCGGCGACCATCACGATCAGCGGGGGTCCGCTCGGCGACCCGGGTCCGATCCTGACCCGCAACCTCGAGCGGATGCTCACCGAGGCGACGCTGCTGGTGGAGCGCAACGTCACGCGGCACACGCCGATCGGCGTGACGGAGGCCGCGAGAGGCTCCATCGACAGCGAGGTGCGCCCGGGCGCGGGCGGAATTCCCGTCGGCGTGGTGGGCTCGCCGCTCAAACACGTGGCGGTGATCAACGACGGCCGCCGCCCGGGTGCCCGGCCACCGCCGGTGATGGAGAAAGGGGAGGGCGGCGGCTACACCGAGGAAGGCTCGCTCGTGCTGTGGGTTAGGCGCAAGGTGAGCATCCGGACGCCAACGGGCGGAAGTCGCGCCCCAACGGCTGAGGAGGCGCGTGGCGTCGCGTACGTAATTGCACGCTCGATCGGCGCGCGCGGGATCGAGGGACGGCACTTCTTCGAGCGGGGGATCGAGGACAGCCGCGGCGCGCTCGAGCAGATCTTCGCCGCCGGAGGGCTGCGGATCACCGTCGACCTGGCGGGGGGCCGCGGATGAAGCGGTACCGGGAGCGCGCGGAGGAGATCGCGGGCGTGCTGCGCGGCCTGCCGGGCGCCGGCCAGGTGCACGCGCGCAGCCGGGTGACCGGGCGCGACTGGCAGGCGTTCGTTGCCCGCTTCACCGACGGGAAGCGCGTGGCGGGGTGGACGGTCGCGCGGTCCTCGGGCGAGCAGGGCGGCGATGACGGCGCGGACGCCTACTGGCTCGACCGCTGGACGCTGGTGCGCATCTGCGGGGTTCACGACGCCACCGAGAGCGAGTTTGCGTTCCAGGAATCACTGGACGACGCGGTGGTGTGGTTCAGGGACAACCCGGGCGGCCTCTCCTTCGGAACCGTCGTCGGCGAGCTCAAGCTACGGGTGATCGAGGAGCGGCTGTTCGGGGAGGCGGTCTGCCACGTCGCGGAGTGCGGCCTCGTCGTGGCCATGGACATCAACCAGCTGGTCGGAGGAGGCGCAGCGTGAGCGGCACGGAGACACCGACGACATCACACGGGGGACCCTCGGCCACCTGGGTCGCCGAGGGGAGCCTGGGGGGCCGCGACTACGCGGTACGCAGGAAGGACGGGGAGCCGGAGGCGCTCGTCTGTATGACGTGCCTGTCGGAGACGCCGGTCACGAGCGAGGGCGGGGTCCACGGGCTGGCCGAGAGGTTCACCGGCCACGTCTGTGCCGCGGCGTCCGCGGCACCCGCGGCGGCGCGGCCGGCGCGCGCCCGGACGGCGGCCGCCGGCGCGGTCACCACCACCACCAAGAACAACAACAGCACCGCCGGGGGCGGGGAAGGCGAGGGCGCATGAGCAACAAGCTGCGGCTGCACGGCTGCGCGATGAAGGTGGAGGGGCAGTACGGCGTCGACGCCGGACCGACCCCGGCCGCCAACGCCGTGCAGCTGGACGAGAGCCCGTGGAACACCATCGAGGTGAAGTTCCTCGAGGACAACGAGCACCCCAACGTCGCGGGGCTGGACATGGGGGCGGGCGGCGAGGCGGTGGCGCCGGGCGGGCGGTACGCGGAGTTCACCGTCGTGCTGCCGCTGCGCGGGGCCGCGGACTTCGCCACCATCCCCGACATGGACGTGGTGCTGGCGGCCGCGGGCTTCACGCGGTCCGAGGGCGTTCCCGGCGCCAACAAGCGCACCTGGTCGTCGAAGAGCCTGGCGGACGCGGGCGCGAGCGTCACCGCCTACCTCTGGGCGGGCGGGTACCTGTTCAAGGTGGTGGGCGTGCGTGGCTCGGTGAGCTGGCCGGCGATCCCGTCGCGCCCGGTCCCGATCACGTTCAAGGCGTGGGGCCTGGTGCGCGAGGACCCGGTGGACGCGGCGCTGCCGGCGTTCACGTACCGAAACCGGGCGGTCGCGAGGCCGAAGGTGAGCGGGGCACCGCTCACCCTGAACGGGTTCGCCCCCCGCTGCCACAGCGCGGCGTTCGACGTGGCCAACGAGGTGGTGGCGCTCCCTCGGAGCGGCGCCGAGGACGGCCACGACGGATACGAGATCGTCGACTACACGACGACGATCAAGGCCGTGATCGACACGCCGCTGGCCGCGGCGTTCAACCCGTGGACGCTGCAGCGCACGACGGCGCGGTTCCCGTGGTCGTTCGAGATGCAGAACGCCTCCCCCTTCAACCGCTTCAGCATCCTCGGCCCCGCCGGGGAGCTCAAGCCGTTGCGGCCCGGCGACAAGGACAAGATGACGACCATGGACCTGACGATCGGCGTCTGCCGCGACATCGACCAGAGCACGCCGCCGATCCGGATCGTCCAGAGCTGACACGTCACACACACACATCAACAGGAGCGCCGACGACATGAACCTTCCGCGACGCGAAGCAGAGATCCCGGTGGACGTGGCCCCGGGCGTCAGGGTGTGGGCGGAGCCCCTCACCGACGAGCAGTACGCGCTCCTCACCGAGACCCAGGTGGTCGCGCGCGACGAGCCCACGCCCGAGCACCCCGAGGGGCGGGTCCGCGAGATCCGGTGGAGCGTCGCGCCCGGGATGCGGTTCTTCCCCGACCGGCTGCGCCGCGTCGAGGTCACCACGGCGCCCCACGACGCGGCCGCGACGCCGGCGGCGCTCACCATCGCCGGGGCGGCGTTCGACCGGGCGGACGGGGACCACGTCGCCGCGCTGCCGGCGCCGTGGAAGGTGCACACAATGGTCCGGCTCTTCAACTACAGCCAGGGGCTGACGGAGGCGGACGTGGGAAACTCCGCGCGGCCGGCGCCGCCTTCTTCCACGGATCAAACGTCTACGCCGGCCTGACGCCTCGGCTGCAGAGGTTCGTGGCGAGCTTCGCCTGGCTCGAGCAGTACGGAAAGACACCGATGGACCTGGGCCTCCCGCTGGCCGAGCTGGACCCGCAGTGGGAGGTGGCCATGTGGCTCCTCAAGGAGACGATCGAGGACCACCGCATCCTGCACCGGCCCGGCTGATGAGCAGCAGCACGACTTCCTCGCACGCGATCGAGATCCGGTTCCGCCCGACGGGCGCCGCGGACGCCGCGCGCGCCGCCCACATGGTCGGCGAGTCCGTCATCCGCGTGGCAGCGTCCAGCGACCTGGGCGCCGACGCGTTCAAGCGCCTCTCGCGCGAGGAGCAGGAGCAGTACGTCCGCCTGCAGGGGCTCGTCCGCGCGGGCTCGAGTGCGGCCGTGGTCATGGACCGCCTGTCGATCGAGGCGCGCGGCGCGGCGGCTGCCGCGGCCCCGCTGACGGCTGAAAGCCGCGAAGGCGCCGCGGGGCTCGATCGCCTGGCCGACACCGTGGTACGCACGCGCGACGAGCTGGGCCGCTTCGTAAAGGGCGCGGGCGCGGCGCGCACGGCGCTCGACGACCTGGTGCCGCCCGGCGCCGCGGCGGGGCTGAAGAAGCTGGACGACCAGGTGGAGTCGCTCGGCGACCGTTTGGACCGGATTGGCGGGCAGATGCAGAGCGCCGGCGGGAACCTGGCCATGGGGCTAACCGCGCCCATCCTGGCCGTGGCCACGGTGTCTCTCAAGTCGGCCGTCGACTATGAGAGCGCGATGATCGGCGTGCAGAAGACGACGGACGCGAGCGCCGCCGAGATCGCCCACCTCCGGCGGGAGTTCAGGGAGCTGTCGGAGGAGGTGCCCATGAGCGCGGCGGCGCTGGCCGAGGTCGGCGAGGCGGCCGGTCAGATGGGGGTGGCGCAGTCGAAGATCGCGGGGTTCGCGCGCACCATCGCCTCCATGGAGGTTGCCACGGACCTGGCGGCGAACGCGGCCGCCACGGGCATGGCCACGTTCTCCAACGTCATGCAGACGCCCACGGAGAACGCGGAAAAGCTGGGCGCGACCATCGTCGCGCTGGGCAACGCGGGCGAGAGCACCGAATCGGCGATCCTCAACATGGGGCTGCGGATCGCCGGCGCGGGACGCCAGGTCGGCATGACGGAGGCCGAGGTGCTGGCGACGGCGAACGCGCTGTCGAGCCTGGCGATGGAGGCGGAGTCCGGAGGCACCTCCGTCAGCACGGTGATCAAGACGATCCACACGGCGGTCGCGAACGGCGGGGACGAGCTCAAGCGGTTCGCGCTGGTGGCGGGCGTAAGCGCGGCCGACTTCGCGAAGGCCTGGAAGGAGGACGCCGCCGGCACGCTCGTCACTGTGGTGGAGGGGCTGCGGCGCATCGGGGAGCAGGGCGGCAACGTGTTCGCGGTCCTGAACTCCCTGGACCTCAAGGACTCGCGCGTCCAGGACACGCTCACCCGGCTCGCCGGCGCCAGCGACAAGATGCGCGCGAGCATCGAGCTCGGGAACCAGGCGTGGCGGGAGGGGAGTGCGCTGCAGAAGGAGGCGGCGATGTTCAACGCGTCGACCGCGTCGCAGATGCGGGTGCTGGGCAACGTCGTCACCAACATCGCGGCCGACCTGGGCACGGAGCTGATCCCGGTGCTCCGGATCGCCGCGACGAGCTTCCGCGACGACGTGCTCCCGGTGGTGAGCGGCGCGATCAAGGTCTTCAGTGACCTGCCGGACGGCGTGCAGACTACGGTGGTCGTGATGGCCACCATGACGGCCACGGTGGGCCCGCTGGTGATGGTGGTGGGCACGCTTACGCAGACGGTGGGCACGCTCGCCAAGGGCTACGCGGTCGCCCGGAGCGCGGTGATCAGCTTCCAGGCGGCGGCGGCGCTGTCGGGGATCGCGATCTCAGGCGCGACGGCGAGCGCCGCGCTGCTCGGGACCACGCTGGCGGTCGGCGCGCCGGTCCTGGTGGGGCTGGGGGCGCTGGTGGTCTGGCTCGCGCGGGCGGGGGACGGGGCCGACGACATGGCGGACAAGACGGAGGCCGCGGCGGCGCGCGCCGCGAACGCGGCCACCAGCCTGCGCGCGACGCTCGACGGGATGGACGTGGAGACGCTGCGGTACGAGCGCGACGCGCTCGACGGGCAGATGAGCCGCAACCAGGCGGAGATCGCGGCGCTCCGGAAGGAGATGCCGGGAATGTCGGACGAGCCGATCTGGGATGCGGGCGATCCGCAGAACGGCGGCCCGCGCTACCTGCCGAGCGAGCGGGCGCAGGCGGCCGAGCGGCTGGACGCGATGTACCTGCTCAACGTCAGGTTCTCCAACCGCCTTGCGGAGCTGCACGCCGAGATCGGCGAGCGTGAGGCCGCGCCGGCGACGCCGTCCGCGGCGCTGCACCCGCTGCTCGCGGGCGGCGAAGAAGACACCGCGCGCCGCGGCGCCTCCAAGCGCCCGACGCCCAACCAGCTCCTGGTGCCCGGCCCCACCATGGAGAGCCTCGCCGCCACCGTCGCCCGGACGGGGCCAGATCGGCGGTCTTGGGCCGCGCTGGGGCTGGTGCATGACCAGGTCATTGACCTTGGACAGCAGATCGAAAAGACGCGAGGAGAGTCAGAGCTCGCGTTCTCAGTTCTGCAGCAGCAGGCGCCGGGCACGGATGCGTTCCAGGTTGCCAACGAGCGGGTGGCGGACCTGCGGGCGGAGCTGGCGAAGCTGGAGGCGCAGCTGCCGGCGGCGCTGCTGGCGCTGCGGCAGCTGGCCCCGCTGCACGGCCTGGGCTTCGCCGACTACGAAAAGGGCGTGCTGGCGGTGCGCGACCCGGGTCCGGCGCCGATGGCGAGCGCGTCGATCGCGCTCACGCCGGGCCGCGGCCTGGACAGCCAGGTGGCGCGCGACGCGGCCGCCGGGCGCTCGACCCTGCACGAGCGCAACCGCGCGCAGGCGGAGACCGGCCGGAACGAGCAGGTCAAGGCGCACGCGGAGGAGATGCGCCAGGCGTCGGAGGTCGCGGTGCGCGCGTTCGGGGACGTGACCCAGGCGTTCATCCTGGGCAGCGAGGACATGGCGTCCGCGGTGGTCAGCAACCTGACGTCGATCGCGCAGGCGATCCCGGGCGTCGGCGGCTTCGCGGGCGCGATGCTCGGTGCCGCCGGCGGAATCATCGGCGGGCTGTTCGCCTCGCGCGAGCGCGCGCGCGAAGAAGAGAAGGTGCAGCGGGTCCGGCTGGACGAGTACGGAGAGCGGGCGCTCAGCCAGATGAACGACGGCGGGGGCGGCCCCCAGCACATCACCATCCAGATGATCGACCCGGGCACCGGGCGGGTGACGGGTCAGAACGAGTACACGCTGTCGCGCCGCACCCGGCGCGACGCGGTCGACCGGTTCCCGCCCACGGGCGGGTATTCACAGGGAGGAGGTACGCGATGAGCAAGGAGAACCGCGCGCTGCTGCCGTCGGACCCGGCCGTGCGCGAGCAGTACGACGCGGCGATGGCCGATGCCGCCCACGCCGGCGTACAGCGGGAGGTCGCGGAGCTGGTGCTTGCGTCCGTTATGATGTACCACGCCGCCCGGACGACGCGTCCGCCGTCGCCGTTCCTGGGTTTCGCGCGCGGCGTGCTCGCCGACCTCGGTGCGTTGCCGGACGCGCTGGTCGATGACGAGGCGGCGTGATGATGATGGGGAGAACGGCGACGAAGACCGGGAGCGACGACGGGGACGGGCAGCGCGCGCCCGCTCCGTCGGACGAGCAGCTCGAGGAGGAGGCGCGCGCGATCGCGGCTCGGTGGCGCCGCGGCCAGGAGCGCTTCGCGATCTTCAGATCCGCGGAACAGATCCGCGCCGACGACGCCGCGGCGGAGATGGGTCAGCGGCTCACCCGCACGTACGGGCACAAGGGGCTGCTGCCCCGAGCCGAGGCGGAGAGCCTGGCGCACCTGGTGCAGGCCGTCGAGGAGGCCCGGGAGCGGGCGATCGATGAGGCCGCATTGCACGCGGCGCGCGTGCGCGCCGGGTGCGAGATCATCTCACCGGATGACGAGCGACGGGTACGCACCGCCGCGTGGTTTTTCCAGCCATGATACGCATGGTCGCCGCGGTCTGGTCGTTCGTGCGGCCTGACCTCTGGGCGGACGCGTTCCTGAGCGGCTTCCGCGGGTACCGCCGCTGGCGCGGGGGCCACTGGGAGCGGTGGTGGGTCGACTGCTGCCAATCCGAGGTCTGGATCCGGCTGCGTCCATCGGAGCTCCCGTGCCACGCGAGCCGCGGAACCCGCCCTGGCTGCTGCTTCGGCTCCCCCGTCTGCGAAGACTACGGTGGGGAGATGCGCGTGGAGGCGCCCCGCTGATGCCGGCCTCCGCCTTCACCACATTCGACACCACCCCGACGGCGACACAGCCCGCGGGGTGGACGCGCTGGCTCCCGGGCGCCGCCTGCGCGCTCACGGTCGAGGCCGGCAACCTGCTGCGCCTGTTCTGGAACTCCGTCGGCGGCGGCAGCGGCCTGAGCCGGGCCATGTGGCTGTGGACAGGGGGGCCGGTGTCCGGCGCCGCCGAGACCGTCGAGGCGATGGCGCCGGTGCGGGTCACCTACGCCGGCGCGCCGCAGTACTCGCTGGCCGTGCGCGGCAGCCTGACTGCGTCGAACCACGCGACGGTGGTCTTCATCCCTGGAACCACGCGAAAGGTCGGCATCACGGCCGTGGGCTACAGCCCGTGGGTTACGGTGGACTTCCCGTGGGTCGAGGGCCAGAAGTACATGGTGTGCCTGCGGGGCGAGCCGTCCGGCGGCACGACCGTCTACCGGCTCAAGGTGTGGGCGGGGCTCAACGACCCGCCCCCCGCCGCCTGGCTGGTGAGCACCGGCTCCGTCTCCAGCCCGGACGGCCAGCCGGCCGGCGGGTACGTCGGAATCGCGCTGCAGGGCCCGAACAGCGGCTCGGCGACCGTGGAGGTCGACTGGATCGGCGTCACGGTCGGAGGCGGGGCGGCGCCGGGGGTGGTGACCCAGGCGCCGGTGGTGACCGTTCCGCCCGTGGTGTCTCCGCGCTTTACGATCGGCTGGAGCGCGGTCCTGGACGCGGCGCTGCCCGCGGTCCCGATGACCTACGACGGCGAGTACCGCGTGAATGGCGGCGCCTGGACGGCCCTGTTCACGGGCAAGGCGGGCGAGGGCTACTCGTGGGACGCGATCGCTCACCTGGCCGCGACGAGCGTCGAGGTCCGGGTGCGTGGTCGGACCACAGACGCGCGGCTCGGGCCGTGGGGACAATCGGGCACGTTCACGCTGTACGCACCGGGCCGCCCGTTCTTCCTCGTGGAGAATCTGCTCTCGACGGTCCAGTTCCCCGCGCACGTCCTCACCGCGAGTGGTGAGGCGGCGGGGGGCGAAGTGTGACGGCTGGCGGACGGCCGTCGGAGCGCGCGCGACCGCTGGACACCGGCCGCCACCAACGCCGAGGCGGTGGTGCGGGTCTCGTGCGACGCGGCGCGAGCGGCCGACCTGGTCGTACTCGACCGCGGCCACAACCTGGGCGGCCGCCGGATCATCCTTGAGGTGTCGAACGACGGCTTCGCCACCGCGACCGCCGTGCTGGACCTGGTGGTGCCGGCGACCAGCGGGGTAGCCGGCAACGTGGACCGTGCCGCGGGCGCCGCTACCCGGGAGGGGGCGTGGCTCAAGCGCTTCCCGCGCGTCAGCGCCAGGGACTGGCGGCTCCGCATTCCGGCCATGGGCGCCGGCCTCCGGCCTGAGATCGTGGGGCTCTGGCTGGGTGAGAGCTGGCAGCCAAAGCTGCTCTTCGACCTCCCCTGGGGGGACTCGACGCGGCAGCTGAGCTTCGCGTCGTCGGAGAGCGACGCGGGGTGGGTTGGGCGTGGATCGGCGGCTCGAGTTCGGGCGGGCGAGATAGGCCTGAAGCTGAAGGCCGAGGACGAGTACTCCCTCGCCGAGCGCCACATCGAGGAGGGTTTCTGGATGCCGCGCCCGATGTGGATCGTCTACGACTCGGCCGCCGCCGAGCGCGCTGTCCTGGCGATGCCTCCCGCGGGAAGGAATGGCTTCAGCCGACAGGGCGGGTGGAGTTACAGGCAGGCGCAGATTGCGTGGGTCGAGCACGAACCGAGGGTGGGCCCGTGAAGCGCGGCTGGTCCCCCGAACTGGAGCGCCTGGTGCGGCGCGCCGATCCTGTCGCGCGCCTGATCCCGGAGGTCGTGGCCACGACGGCCGAGGACGTTCGAGAGCGCCGGGACGAGTGGCTGGAGGCCGACAGCCTCACGGGTTTGAGTGCCAGGTACGACGGCGGCGTGGAGATCACCGGCGTCGAGCACGCGCTCGTGGAAGAGGCGGCGATGGTGGGTACGGCATACCTGACCAGCCTCGGCCGCCACGTGCTCGATTCCGGCGCGGTGCACCTGGCGCGGCTAGAGTGGACGGAGGGCGGCGCGTACTGGGAGCCACGGAAGATCGTCGTCCAGCTAGTCGCGCAGCTCGACGCCGGCGCGCCCAAGGAGGTGGCCAGCTGGGGAGTGCAACTGCTCTGGCTGGAGAGCCACACCGCCTCCTCGGAGGCGCAGACGGAGCCGCTCGAGTACTCGTTCTACCCGCTCCACGAGCCGGTCTACATCCCCGCGGCCGGCGGCGTGAACCCCGGTCCGGTGGAGGTCGACTTCGCGCTGCTCGGCATCGAGGTACGGCAGCCGCTCCGGCCTCCCCTCTTCACGGGGCTCAACCGGGCGAGCGCGGCCGCGCTTCCGCCGACGGGCTTCGTCCACGTGTGGGCCCTCAAGGACGACGCGTCGCCCGCCGGGAACGTCGGCTGGGCCGCGGACGCCTCGAGAGCTTCGAAGACACAGGGCGGTCTTCGTCTTCAGTCCTTCATGCTCGTCGCGGCGAACGGCGTGGTGGGCGGCCAGGCGGTCTCGCAGGTCCCCGCCCTCTCGATGTACGGCCACACGCTCGCCGAGGTCACCGTTGGCTTCACCGGCCCTGACAACCGGATCGACCTCGGCGCCGATCCAGGCGCCGACGTCGAGCTCGTAGGGCAGGGCGCCCAGCCGACGGGAACCTCGGTCGCGTGGGAGGTGATGGCGGACGACGGCACCTGGACGGCGTTCCGGGACGGTGATCTCGCCGGGGTCGACAACCGGCCGCAGGGAGGTGCCGACCTGTCGCCTACCGCCACTCACCCCGTGGCCCGCCGGCGTTCCTACCACATGCGAGCGCGGCTCATTCCGTCGGCAACCACCAGCCCCATCGCCGGCGCCCTTGGCGCGCGGGCCGTGGAGCGCATCGTCCTGGATGGAGAGGCGTCGTGGCAGCAGTCCGGCGCGTGGGCCTTCGACCCGATTACCTCCGCGGCGGAGGTGATGGAGGGCACGCTCCGGATCCTGCGCACCGGGGAGCGCGACTACCGCGACCCTGGCACCGAGATATTCACGCGTTACTACATCGCCCAGCTGAGCATCAGGCTCTGGATAGGCCACCCCGCGCTGGCGCGCCGGCTGTGGCTGCTGGTCGACAGCTTCCTCGTAGACGACTACGACAGCCACGGCCCCGAGTTCACGGTGCTCTGCATCTCGCCGCTGGCATTCACGCGTGCGACGATCCCACCGGCCACGCAGGCGGGGCCGGCGACAGTACGCGATCCTCTGGTGTTCGCGAACTCAGCGATCCACGATGTGTACGCGGCCCTCCTCGAAAGCGCCGTCGCGGTGCCAGAGCGGTATCGAGGGTCGCCAATGCCGGAGGTGCCGTGGAGCGTCACCAAGCGCATCACCGACGCCGACGCGAAGTCCGAGCTCGACGCACTGGCCCGGCTCGCCGGCGGAGCGATGATCTGTTCGCAGGGGAGGCTCCGGTTCGTGGATGTCGTCGGAGTGAAACCGCTCACGGCGGTCGTAGTCAGGGAGGAGCACAGGGAGGACAGGATCAGCCCCGGGCTGCGCCACCGAACTCCGGAATTCTTCGTGCCATACCTCTGGTCCGAGGCTGAGGGGGAGTCGCGGTTCCGAAGCCTGGTGCGGTCCTTCCACGTGCAGGCGCTTGAAAGGCTGGGGACGGCGACCCTGGACGCGCCGCGTGAACTGGACCACGTGGTGGCGCGGTGGATCGACACCGACGAGCTCGCGAGCGCGGCTGCGAGGCAGGTGACGGAGGCGATGGGGCCCGGCCTGATGGTCTGGAGCATCGTCACCGAGTACGCCTACCCGGAGCTCGAGCTCGGCGACTTGATCGCCGTCGAAGCGGCCAGCTTCGCCGCACGCGACCTGGTCGGCGGGCGGGAGCTCAAGGGAAGGGTTTGGGCACTCGGGGTGGTTCAATCAATCGGCGACCCGTGGGGCCGACAGCTGAGCATATGGGTCAGGCGGTACGCGGATGTGACGGTAGGCTCCGAGCCTGTGGATACCGGTGGCTACGGCGCCCCGGCGGAGGTCCTTTCTATCCAGAAGGCGAACGAAGGTGCGATCGCGCGGATCGTAAGCATCCACAACTCTGCTACCGCGCGCGGCGAGGCAAAGGGGGAGTATCGCGTAAACGGCGGTGCCGTAGAGTCGTTTGCCATCGACGCGGCAGGAGTCGGCCGGTTCGACATCGTCCGATCGCAGGTCGCTGTGAGTACCCTACAGGTGCGTGGACAGAACTCGGCGGGGCTATCCGGGCCTTGGTTCGCGGCCCCGATCGACCGGTATGATCCGCCGGCTCCACCACCCGCACCCCCACCCCCGCAGCTCACTGCGGTCCACCTGGTGGTGACCGACACGGGAATAGGCGGCGACGATGTCTACGCGGGAGGCCTCGACGGCGTCGCCCTCGAGGGAAAGTCGGTTGAAGTCAGATACTACAGAGGAGCCTCGCTTCGGCACACCGCTGTCATATCCCCCGTAACTAATGATTCCACCGTATCGATCGATTGGACGGACGTGGGGCTCGGGGACGGAACGTCGAATCAGCACTCCGTCGAGGCAGAGCTCTACGCCGGGTCCACGGCTCACGGCTCGATCCGCTCCCGGCCGGTGATGAGCCTGCTGGTCGCGTGATCAGCTGCGCCCCCAGGTTTGATTTGCGAATACCTTGCTTATCGCAATTCAAATCGGCAAAATTTCGCGCGCGGCAACAGACGCGAGGCGCAGTCTCCGGAGCGCGACGGAAGCGGGTGCGAGCCTGAGCGAGCGGGTGAGGGGCCGCGCCGACGCCGTGCGCAGCCTGTCGAAGCGGATTCGAATTCTCCCCTTTCTCCCGCTCCGCGGGGGAGAGGGGGCCCTATCGGGCGCCAGTTCGAGCTCTTTCGCCGAGGCACCGAAGTTCTCCCCTCTCCGTGAGGAACGAACGGGGAGGGGCCGGGGGAAGGGCACCCGCCGACGCCGTGCGCAGCCTGTCGAAGCGGATTCGAATTCTCCCCTTTCTCCCGCTCTGCGGGGGAGCGGGGGCCCTGTCGGGCGCCAGTTCGAGCTTTTTCGCCGAGGCACCGAAGTTCTCCCCTCTCCGTGAGGAACGAACGGGGAGGGGCCGGGGGAGGGGCACCCCGCCGGCGCAGTTCGATGCCTTTCGCCGAGCCCCGCGTCAGCCGGGCACCATCATCTCAGCGGATACCGCCTGTGAGGATCGTCGCGGGGGAGTGGGGGGGACGGCGGATCGCGGCGCCGCCGGGGCGCGCCACGCGGCCCACCACGGACCGCGTGCGCGAGGCGTGGATGTCGGCCGTGTCGCCGTACCTTCCCGGCGCGCGCATCCTGGACCTGTTCGCCGGCTCCGGCGCGCTGGGGCTGGAGGCGCTTTCCCGCGGCGCGGAGCACGCGGTGTTCGTGGAGCAGGCCCCCGCCGCGCTCTCCATCCTGCGCGCCAACCTCGCCGCGCTGAACGCGGAGGCGCGCGCGGAGGTGGTTCGCGCGGACGCGGTGAAGTACGCGGAGGGGCTCTCTGCCGGCGCCTTCGACGTGGCCTTTGCCGATCCGCCGTACGGCCAGGGCTTTGCGCAGGCACTGGCCCAGGCGTTCGCCAGCACCCCGTTCGCCGGGCTGCTGTGCATCGAGCACGGCCGCGCCGACGCCGTTCCCGACCTGCCCGGCGCGCGCACCCGCCGCTACGGCGACACCAGTCTCACCTTCATCCCCGCCCCCGAATGAGCGCCGAGCGCGTCGCGATCTGCCCCGGGTCGTTCGATCCCATCACCCTGGGCCACGACGACATCATCCGCCGCAGCTTTCGCATGGCCGACCGCGTGATCGTGGCCGTGGCCTACAGCGCCACGCAGGTCAAGAGCGGCATGTTCACGGTGGAGGAGCGGGTGGAGATGATCCGCGACACCTTCGCCGACGAGCCGCGCGTGCAGCCGATGTCGTTTCAGGGGCTGCTGGTGGACTTCGCCAGGGCGCAGGGGGCCAGCCTGATCGTCCGCGGCCTGCGCGCCGTGTCGGACTTCGAATACGAGTTCCAGATGGCGCTGATGAACCGCCGCTTGTGGGACGGCATGGAGACGGTCTTCCTGGCGCCGGACCTGGAGCACTCGTACCTCTCGTCCTCCCTCGTTCGGCAGATCGCCCAGCTGGGCGGCGACGTGTCGCCCTTCGTCCCCGCCAACGTGCTGGCGCGGCTGCGGCATCGCTTTCCGCCCGCGGCCGAGGCGGGGCAGAGCACTTCCACCGCTCCGCAGGCCGCGGGCATGATCAAGGATTCCATCCTGCGCGCGTACGAGGACCGGTGGGTGGGCGTGCTGCTCCAGGCCAACGCGCGCCTTCGCGAGCATCCCGGCGTGGTCGACGCCGTCCTGTCGTTCAGGGAAGACGCCGGCGGGCTCCGGCCGCTCTTCCTGGTTCACGCCAGGGAGCGCGGACCCGCCAGCGACGCCGACCTTCGCGACTACGCGGGAAGGGACCTGCCGTCCGAGGTTCCGCCGCCCGAGATCCACTTCGTGGACCACCTGCCCGCCCTGCACGCCGCCTGACGATGAGCTTTCTGGATACCGTACACGCCCGGGCCAAGGCCCATCCCCGCCGCATCGTTCTTCCCGAGGGCGCGGACGAGCGCACGCTGGTGGCCGCCGCGCGCCTGGCGCGGGACGGGCTGGCGCACCCCACCGTGCTGGGCGGCCCCGAGATCGGCGCGGAGCTGCAGCGGCTGGGCGCGCGGGGCGTGGCGCTGGTGAACCCGGCGGACGATCCGCGCCGCGCCGCCTTTGCGGCGCGCCTGTACGAGCGCCGCAAGGCCAAGGGGCTCACCGAGGACGAGGCGTTCCGCAAGTCCGCCGATCCGCTGCAGTTCGGCGCCCTCCTCGTCGCCGCGGGCGAGGTGGACGGCTGCGTGAGCGGCGCGGTGAACACCACGGGCGACGTGCTGCGCGCCGCGCTCTGGGCCGTGGGGCCGGCGGAGGGCATCCGCACCGTCTCGTCCTCGTTCTACATGGTGGTCCAGGACTTTCGGGGCGGGGGCGAGGAGGTGCTGACCTACTCCGACGCCGCCGTGGTCCCCCATCCCACCGCCGAGCAGCTGGCCGACATCGCCGTCGCCGCCGCGGACGCGCGGCGCCGGGTGGTGGGCGACGACCCGCGGGTGGCCTTTCTCTCGTACTCCACCAGGGCGAGCGCCGAGGGGCCGTCGGTCACCAAGGTGCGGCAGGCGCTGGAGCTCTTTCGCCAGCGGATGCCGGACGTGCCGGCGGACGGCGAGATGCAGGTGGACGCGGCGCTCATCGACAGCGTGGGCGCGCGCAAGGCGCCGGGATCGCCGGTCGCCGGACGGGCGAACGTGCTGATCTTTCCCGACCTGGACGCCGGAAACATCGCCTACAAGCTCACCCAGCGCCTGGCGAACGCCGAGGCGGTCGGCCCCATCGTGCAGGGGCTGGCGCGGCCGTGCAACGACCTGTCACGCGGCTCGGACGCCGACGACATCGTCAATGTCGCCTGCATCGCGGGGCTGCTGGCCGTCTAAGAGGGTGTTCGAAGAATCAACGCAGTCGCTTTGACTTCTTGAGGAAGGCGCCGCGCCTGACTTGCTGCTACGAAAGCAGCCTGGCGCCGACCGAAGGATCTGGCTGGCAGTACGAATGGGCTGGATCGTGACGCTGGATCTGGCCCCGTCGTGGCCGAGAGTAGATCCTTCGGTCGCGCGCAAGCGATGGGGTATCTTCCGGCTTCACCGTGTGCGCTCCCTCAGGAAGTCAAGCGTTTCCGTCAGTGATTCGGAAGATCGAAGACACGCGAAGCCCCTCCGCCGGAGCCGATCTTTCTCGGAACCCGCGCCGCCGTCCTCCCCGCGGCGGCCGCGAAAGCAGTGCATCTCCCCATCCACCGGATGCGCTTCATGATCTTCCGACGTCTCTCCCGCCTCATCCTCGCGCTTCTCCTGGCCGTGCCCGCGTCCGCCGTGGCGCAGCTGGAGTTCGGCGGCATCGCCTGGGGCACGCCGGCCGATTCGGCGACCGCGCGAATCCAGCGCGCCGGCTACGTGCTGCGCGGGGAGGACCAGGAGGGCAACCGGGTGTTTCGCGGCCCCGACCGCGTGGACCTGATCACCACCTTCGACTCCGCCGGACTGGTGGGCGTGGACCTGGAGTGGTTTCACGACGTGCACCGTCTTCCCGCGCGCTATGCGCGCCTGGCGGACTCGCTGCGCCGCGCGTGGGGCACGCCGGAGCCTTCGGAGAACACGGAGGAGCTGGCGATGGACTGGCAGCGCGACGGAGTGCACGTCTGGCTGATGCTTTTTCCGCGGGGCAGCGGGATGGACAGCCTGCTTTCGCTGCGCTACGAGGGACCCGGCTGGCAGGCCGAGTACGACCGGCGCAACGAGGTGGACGTCGCACGGATGGAGCACGAGCGGGACAACGGCCGCGCCGACACCACCTCGTACGGCGACTGGCTGAACGTCTTCAGCGACTTCCGCGACTTCACGCGGGTGGATACGGTGCGATTCACGCGTGTGGGCGACCGGCTGTACCGCGCCCGCTTTCTGGACAGCTGGTTCCAGCGCCGCCGGCTGGAGAACGGGATGATGTACAACGGCGCGCTCACCGAGGTGGAGCTGGACTGCCGGCGGATGACGGCGCGCCTGCTGCGCACCATCCCCCTCTACTCCCACCGCGCCCTCCCCGCCATCGAAGGCTCCCGGTGGCTGCCGCCGATGCCCAACACCAACCACGCGCGGGCCGTGGAGCGCGCCTGTGAAGCGCTGGGGCGGCAGCGGGAGTGACGGCTGGCCGGGGGCAGCGGTTCGGGGGAGGATGCGCATTGCTCCCCGTGCCGCGAAACGCGCCGGAATCCGGGGGATGGACGGGCGGTGGGAGTGGAAGTCATGGCGCCATGGTTGCGCAAGGCGGGCGCGTGCCGTAGCGTGTGTCCCGGACGGAACGGAGGCCGCGCCACCCCCGGCGCGGCGGGGCTTGCACGGGGGATGGCACTGGGCTTGCTCCCGCGCCTTCCATACGGCGGTTTAGCCCCGAACCTGAGGATCATTGAGGAGCCATGAGCTTCCAGACGAGCAAGAACAACGGTGTGGTGGTGGTGGACGTGGACGGGCAGCTCATCGTGGGCAACCGTCAGGAGCTCAAGCAGAAGGTGCTCGACGAGCTGGAGGGCGGCGAGCGCAAGTTCCTGATCGATTTCTCCAATACGGGCTACATCGACTCGTCGGGACTCGGGGTGCTGGTAAGCCTGAGCAAGAAGATCCGCGAGCAGGGCGGCGAGCTGCGGCTGGCCAACCTGAACGAAGACCTGCGGACCCTGTTCGAGCTGACCAAGCTGGACACGCTGTTCAGCATCGCCGACACGCGCGACGAGGCCCTGGCGGGCTTCTGAGCCGCGCCACTCACATGAACGCCGCCGGCGCGGCCGCCCCGGGCAACGGTGCCCGGCGCGGCCGTCCGTGCCAGCCAGCCATGAGCCTGCAACCCTGCGCCCGTTGCCGCGCCCCGCGCGGCGGAGCGCGCCGATCCTGATGGCCCCGTCCTCCGCCGCCGGCGACGCCTGCGCGTTCGTGCTGGAGCTGCCCAGCGATCCGCGCGTCATCGAGACCGCCGTAGCCTACCTGGTGGACCGGCTGCGGGCGTACGACTTCAACGGCTCCCGTCTCAACCTGAACTTTCGCGTGGGGGTGGCCGAGGCGCTGGCCAACGCCATGATCTACGGCAACGGCAGCGACCCCGAAAAGCGGGTGCGCGTGGAGGTGGAGCTTTCGTCCAGCACCGTGGCGCTGCAGGTGCAGGACGAGGGCGAGGGGTTCGACGCCGGTGTGGTTCCCGATCCCACCCTTCCCGAGCACCTGGACCGCTCCGGCGGCCGCGGCATCTTTCTGATCCGCACGCTGATGGACGAGGTGCAGTACAACCCGCCCGGCAACTGCGTGCGCATGGTGCTGCACCGCGAGCGCGGCTTTCGCCGCGTCTCCGCCCAGTGACCCCCTGCCCAGGGTGATTACGGCCGCTCCCCCCGTTCCCCGCCTGCCCGCTTCCGCGCGCGAGGTGCTCGGCGACCTTCGCCGGGCCTGGGACGGCGCGCGCGTGTGGCAGCGCGACGGCGACGGCTGGGTGGGCGCCGACGGGCTGGAGGGCGCGCCCGGCCCCGGCGCGGTGGACGTGCCCGGCGTGCCGCTGCGGCTTGAGATTCCCGGCGCGGACGCCGGCGAGGCCAGGGGCGCCGCGCGCTTCCTGGGCGCCACCCTGGCGCGCGTGGCGCGCCACGACGACGAGATGCGCTCGTTCAGCCACGAGATCGCCGAGCGGTACGAGGAGATCACGCTGCTGTACTCCATCAGCGAGATCCTGGGCTCCATCATCTCGCTGGAAGAAGCGTCGCGCACCATCCTGGAAGAGGTGGCGGGGATCCTGGGCGCCAGCCGCGCCTCGCTGTGGGTGCACAACGCCGACCGGCGCCAGCTGCACCTGGCGGCCGTGGAGGGCGGCGAGGGGCAGACGCACCCCATCGACGTGGACGACCCCTGCTCGGTGACGGCGGCCGTGTTCCGCGAGGGGCGCCCCGTCATCCTGGCGCCGGGCGAGGAGTACTACCGCGACGACTGCGCCGGGGGCGACCGGCAGCGGGGCTCGTTCCTCTCCGTCCCCGTCAGCTACACGCCGCCGGAGGGCGAGGCGCGCGCCGTGGGCGTCATCAACCTCATCGGCCGGGGCGGCAACGACGGCTTCAGCGCCGGCGACATGAAGCTGCTCTCCGCCATCGCCAGCCAGATCGGCGCCGCGGTCGAGAACAACCGGCTCATCGAGGACAGCCTGCGGCAGGAGCGGCTGGTGCGCGAGCTTGAGCTGGCGCACGACCTTCAGCTAAAGCTGCTTCCCCCGCCCGAGCAGTTTGCCGACTACGCGCAGGTGGGCGCGCGATGCGTCCCCGCCGAGTCGGTGGGCGGCGACTTCTACCACCTGTTCCGCCTTCCCAACGGCCGGCTGGGGGTGCTGATCGGCGACGTGAGCAGCCACGGGTTCGGCGCGGCGCTCATCATGGCGCTCACCATCAGCGCCGTGGCCATTCACGCCTCCGAGGGCGACGCGCCCAGCGAGGTGCTGCACCGCACCCACCGCGCGGTGATCGACGAGCTGGAGAACACGGAGATGTACCTGACCCTGTTCTACTGCGTCATCGACCCCGCCGCGGGAAAGCTGGCCTACTCCAACGCGGGCCACAGCCACGCCTTCCGCATCACGGCCGGCGGCGAGGCGCAGCGGCTGGACGCCACCGACCCGCCGTTCGGCATCGTGGACCGCGACACCTACGGCGAGAGCACGGTGGACTGGGCCCCGGAGGACCTGCTCTTCCTGTTCACCGACGGGCTGTCGGACGCGCTGGACGCGGGCGAGGTGGAGGGCGAGCGCGTGCTGGTGGACGAGGCCGTGCAGATGCGCGCCGCCGTGCCGGAGTCCATCATCGAGCGGCTGTTCGTCCGCGCCGGCGAGGCCACCCACGTTCCGCCCGACGACCGGACGGCCCTGGTCGTCCGCTTCTGAGGGTGGCACACGCTCCCCGCCCCGGCCAGCCGCCGCGGGCCAAGCGTTCGCTGGGGCAGAACTTCCTCATCGACCCCAACGCACAGCTCCGCATCGTCGAGGCGCTGAACGCCACCGCCGCCGACGAGGTGATGGAGATCGGCCCGGGGCAGGGCGCGCTCACTCGCCACCTGGCGGAGCGCGCGGGGCGGCTGGTGCTGGTGGAGCTGGACGACGAGCTGGCGCGGCGGCTGACGGAGGAGTTCGCGGGGAACCCGGCGGTGCGGGTGATTCACCGCGACGTGCTGCAGGTGCCGCTGGAGGAGGTCTCGGCCGATCCGGCGCGGCTCAAGGTGATCGGCAACATCCCCTACAACATCACCACGCCCATCCTGTTCGGCCTGCTGGAGCGGCGCCCTCGTCCGCGCGAGATCGTGCTGATGGTGCAGAAGGAGGTCGCCGACCGCATCCTGGCCGACCCGGGGAACAAGACGTACGGCGCGCTCGCCGTCGGCGTGCGCTCCGTCGCCGACGCCGAGCGGGTGATGAACGTGGGCCGCAAGTCGTTCCGCCCCGTCCCCGACGTGGAGTCGTCCGTCATCCGCATCGTCCCGCACGACCCGCCGCGCGTGACGCCGGAGGACGAGCGGTCGCTGCGGCACCTGACGCGCGCCGCCTTTGGCCAGCGCCGCAAGCAGTTCCAGCGCATCCTGCGCGACGCCTACGGCCTGTCCGTCGACCAGGTGGCGGCGCTGGGCGGCGAGCTGGGGATGAACCTGCAGGACCGTCCGGAATCCTTTTCCCCCGAGCGCTTCGTGGACCTCGCCCGCGCGCTGCGCGCCAGGACCGCCAAACCACCCGACAGCGCGCCCGAGGAACCGGTGGAATGACGAGAGGGGGACGCCGCGCGGCGTCCCCCTCTCGTTTTCGCCCTTGTCGGCTCCGCAGAGGCTATCGCGGTTCAGCCAATCGATCCCCTGCGATCACTCCCCCGACCGTGCGTAGTGAGGCGTGGCGAGAGGACGGTCGGAGTAGCGCACCCCCCGTTTGCGAGCCTCCTGCTCGAGTGCTCTGAGATGCACGGCGTAGGCGTCGAGATCATAGTTGAACTCGGCGAAAATCTGCTGCCGTGCCGCGCGGACCTCCGCTACGATCGGATCCTCCCACCCCGGTGGAATCTCGTCGTCGGTCTCAGGCCGCGTTCGGCTCATAACCCTGAGGACGTCGTGGAGGGAGTGATACGATGACCTTCCCTTGCCGGGCCTGCTCGGCTTCTTCTGCTTTGATTGCGCGGAAGAGCCCGTCCATGTCACCCCCAACCTCCGCGAGCATTTCTCGACGGATCTGGCGGAGCTCAGCGAGAATTTCGTTCTCTGCCATCAGTTCACCTCATCAACTCTGCGGGCGTACAGAACACGGGCGCGGCATATCCCCATCTCTCGAGAATTGCGGCGATCCGCCGCCCCAGGTGCGGGTTGGCGATGTGCTTGCTGTCCCAGGTCAACAGATACACCATTCCACTTGCAGCCGCGAGCGCGATGTGTTCCGCATCTGCCTCTGCATGCTTGGGCAGCGGAATGCTCTGGTGCAACATCCGCGCGAGATCCGCAGCCTGCGAGGGCGCTTGGATCGTCGTCAGGTTCGCGAGCAAGGCCAGTCTTTGCCAGGCCAGTCCCGGCTCCCCACGCCCTGACTCGAGCCGTGTTAGGGCTGAAGTACACAGCGCGTAGTCCTGCCGGCGCGTGTTCCACCAGGCGTGCGTCAGCTGCTGGTTGCGCGCGGTCACCGGGTCGCGGCTGGGGCGCGACGCCAGGTAGCTGACGATGCTCGTCTCGATATATAGGGTCGGTTTGTCCATTTGTAAAGCATAGCAAATTCGGTAAGCTCCCGCAGGATGTGGCGTTAAGTGGGCCTCAGCGTTGGCGCATTCGGAACGAGTTGACGGTCGGCGCCCCCGCTCCTAGATTGTGAAGAATTTCACAAGGTTGGGCGGCGGCAGGCTGGCCGCCCGCGGCAGTGGGTTCTGCGTGGTTGCATGAAGAAGATCTCCGAGTCGGCCGTGCGCCGGCTTTCGCTGTACCTTCGCCTGCTGCAGGAGGCGGACGCGGCCGGCGCCGAAACCATCTCCAGCGGCGAGTTGGCGGAGCGGGGCGGCACCACCAGCGCGCAGGTGCGCAAGGACCTGTCCCTGTTTGGCTCCTTTGGCAAGCGGGGGCTGGGCTATTCGGTGCAGGAGCTGCTTTCGCGCATCCGCAGCATCCTGGGGCTGCAGAGCAGCTGGCGGGTGGCGCTGGTGGGCGCGGGCAAGCTGGGCTCGGCGCTGTTCAGCTACCGCGACTTCGAGGCGCGCGGCTTTCACATCCGCGCCGTGTTCGACAGCGACGCGCGCAAGGTGGGGACGAAGTGGGGCGGCCTGAACATCCGCGCCGACGAGGAGATCGACGCCCTGGTGCGCGCCGAGGCCATCGACATGGCCATCCTGGCGGTGCCGGCCGACGCGGCGCAGCAGGTGGTGGACCGCCTGGTGAAGGCGGGGGTGCGCGGCATCCTGAACTTTGCGCCCGCCCGGCTCAAGGTGCCGCGCGGCGTGGCTTTGAAGAACGTGGACGTCACGCTGGAGCTGGAAGGCCTCTCCTTCGCGCTCAACAGCCGCTGACGGGTTTCCTCCCCCCGATCAAGAAACGTCCCGCAGAGACCGGCAAAGTTTGCGCGGGTGCCAATCGGAGCGGTGATGTCGGATCCGCGACCGCGTGCGGGCGTGATCGTGATACCAGATCCTGAAAAAGAACAATCGTACAGAGGAACAGAGTCAGACAGAGAACGCGAGCTGAGATATCATCCTCGTTCCTTTGTCTGACTCTGTTCCTCTGTACGCATGAAGGTGTTGTTTTCCCGAACCCGGTATGGGATCATCGCTTTTGTACCGGAACGCGGCCGGATGGAGCGGCCCGATGAGGACTGTGGCGGGGCGGGGTCCGTTGCCCGGTTCGGCGGGGCTGGCTATGTTCCGGGTCTTATGAGCGAGCGAAAGAACGATACGCCCGGCATGGTGCGCGTTACGTCCGAGATCGGGGCGCTGCGCACCGTGATCCTGCATACGCCCGGCCCGGAGCTGCTTGCGGTTACGCCGTCCAACCGCGAGCAGTACCTGTACGACGACATCATCGACCTGCGGCAGGCCCAGGCCGAGCACCAGCGCTTTCGCGCCGTGCTGTCGCGCTTCTGCGACGTGCTGGACGTGCGCGACATCCTGGCCGACATCGTGGACGAGCCGGAGGTGCGCCGCTTCCTGGTGAACCGCGTGATGGAGGTGGCGTCGTCGGAGCCGCTGGGGGGCGAGCTGTACGAGATCCCCGGCGACCAGCTGATCCGCCAGTTCATCGAGGGGAAGGAGGCGCCGCAGGGGCCCATCAGCAAGCTGCTGCACAAGGTGAGCTACGAGCTGCCCCCGCTGCCCAACCTTTTCTTTACCCGCGACGCGGCGATGATCGTCAACAACGCCGTGATCATCGGGGCCATGCGCTACGCGGTGCGGTGGACGGAGGAGCTGCTGATGAAGGCGCTCTTCACCTATCACCCGCTGCTGCGCGGCAACGCCGGCTACATCTACGACGGCACCGAGGAGCACCGCAGCGACTACACCATCGAGGGCGGCGACGTGCTGGTGCTGCGCCCAGACCTGGCCATCGTGGGCCTGTCGGAGCGCAGCAGCCCCGCGGCTATTGAGGGGCTGGTGGACGGGCTCAAGGAAAAGGCGGGGATCGAGCACGTGCTGGTGGTGGTGCTGCCCACGGAAAGCCCGGCCATCCACCTGGACATGATCTTCACCATGGTGGACCGCACCCACTGCGTGGTGTATCCGCCGTACTTCTTTGGCCCGGCGCGCCTTCCCGTCCTCTACTACCGCCCCGGCCGCGAGGGGGTGCAGGCGCACGACGACGTGTTCACGGCGCTCGCGGAGGTGGGGTTGAAGCTGGAGCCCATCTGGTGCGGCGGCCAGCACCCCACCCGGCAGGAGCGCGAGCAGTGGAGCAGCGGGTGCAACTTCGTGGCGGTGCGCCCCGGCATCGTGCTGGGCTACAGCCGCAACGAGGGCACCATGCGCGAGATGGAGGAAAAGGCCGGCTTCAAGATCGTGGACGCCGTCGACTTCCTTACGGGCAAGGCGCTGGTGCGCGAGGGCGAGCGCGCGGTGATCGCGTTCGAGGGCTCGGAGCTGGTGCGCGGCGGCGGCGGCGGCCGCTGCATGACCATGCCCGTCTGCCGGGACGACGTCTGGTGAGCCAGCTGGCCCTTCCGCTGTACGGCGTGCGCCTGGAGCGCGACGGCTCGCTCACCGACCGCGCCCTGCGCGTGCTGATGGAGCAGCCGCTCTCTTCGGCCGAGGTCGCCCAGCGGGTGCTGGGGATCACCGGCGGGGCGGGGGCCGCCGCGCAGGCGGTGTTCACGCTGCTGGGCGGCGACCCGCGCTTTGCCGTGGACGCGCGCGGCGTGTGGTCCGTGGCGCTGGAGCCGTCGGTCGCGGCGCTCACGCCCGTGCGCGCGCTGCGCGACGAGGACTTCGTGGTGGTGGACGTCGAGACGACCGGCGGCTCTCCCTATCGCGGGCACCGCGTAACGGAGGTGGCCGCCGTCCGCGTTTCCGGCGGCCGCATCGCCGACACCTTCTGCACGCTGGTGAACCCGGAGCGGCCCATCCCGTCCATGATCACCGGGCTCACGGGGATCACGCAGGGGATGGTGGCCGACCAGCCGCGGTTCGCGCAGGTGGCGCACCGGGTGTCCCAGGCGCTGGAGGGGAGCGTGTTCGTGGCGCACAACGCGGCCTTCGACTGGCGCTTCATGTGCCACGAGATGAGCCTGGCCACCGGGATGACCCTGTCCGGGCGCCAGCTGTGCACGGTGCGGCTTTCGCGCAAGCTCCTTCCCCAGCTGCCCTCGCGCGCGCTGGACGGGCTGGCGCTCTACTTTGGCGTGGAGATCGAGTCGCGCCACCGGGCGCTGGACGACGCGATGGCCACGGCCAGGGTGCTGCTGCGGCTGATCGACATGCTGGAAGACCAGGGGGTGGGGGACTGGGACTCAATGCAGGCGATGCTGAAGAAGCGAAAGGCGCGAAAGTCCCGCAAGCGCAAGGCGGCGCCCCAGTCCATGGAGTCGGCGTGACGCGGAACCCCGACACCTTGCACTCGCCGCCGCGCATCCAGACGCGGCGGCTGGGGGCGTTCACCCTGCACGCGCTGGAGGCGGGAACGCAGCGGCTGGACGGCGGCGCCATGTTCGGCGTGGTTCCCAAGCCGCTGTGGGAAAAGCGCATTCCCGCGGACGAGCGCAACCGCATTCCCCTGGGGCTCCGCTGCCTTCTCGTCGAAACGGCGGACGAGCTGGTGCTGATCGAGACGGGGCTGGGGAACAAGGAGAACGACAAGTTCCGCGACATCTATGGCGTGGACAACGCGGCCGATCCTGCCCGCGGCCATCCGGACCGGCTGCAGGAGCTGATCACCGACGCGGGCTTTTCGCATCTGGACGTGGGCGTCGTCATCGACACGCACCTGCACTTCGATCACGCGGGGGGCAACACCTACCGCGACCACGAGGGACAGGTGCGCGTCTCCTTTCCCAACGCGCGCTACCACGTGCAGCGCGGCGAGTGGGAGTGGGCGCACCGCACCAACGAGCGCACGTCCGCCAGCTACCTGCCGGACAACTACGAGCCGGTGATGGCGGCGGGGCAGCTGAACCTCGTCGACGGGGACGTGGAGATCCTCCCGGGGATCTCGGTGTATCGGACGCCCGGCCACTGCCCGCACCACCAGTCGGTGCTGGTGCGCTCGGGAAGTGAGACGGCGTGCTTTCTGGCGGACGTCATCCCCACCTTTGCGCACCTGCCGCTGCCCTGGATCATGGGCTACGACGTGGAGCCGCTGGTGACGCTGGAAAGCAAGCGCGCGCTGCTGAAGCGCGCCACGGACGAGCGGTGGCTGCTGGTGAGCACGCACGACCCGTTCACCGCCTGGGGGTACGCGGTGGCGGACGGCAAGGGCGTGCGGCTGGACGAGGGAAGTGCGTGAGTGCGGAAGTGCGTGAGTGCGTGAGGTGCGGAAGCAGACAGGCCGGCTATCATCCATCGTACTGAGGAGCAGATGATCGATATCGCCCGAGACCCCAGGACCACGCCCGTCATCGTGAGCGCGGTGCGCACGCCCATCGGCAAGTACCTGGGCGCGCTCTCCCCGCTTTCCGCCCCCGACCTGGGCGCCATCGCCATCCGCGAGGCGGTGCGCCGCGCGGGGATCGACGTGCAGGACGTGGCCGAGGCCATCATGGGGAACGTGGTGCAGGGCGGCGTGGGGCAGGCCCCCGCGCGCCAGGCCGTCATCAAGGCCGGCCTGCCCAGCACTGTCAGCGCCCTCACCATCAACAAGGTGTGCGGCAGCGGGCTCAAGGCGGTGATGCTGGCCGCCCAGTCCATCCGCGCCGGCGACAGCCAGGTGGTGATCGCGGGTGGGCAGGAGTCCATGAGCAACGCGGCGTTCTACGTGTACGGAATGCGCAACGGCGTAAAGTTCGGCGACCAGACGCTGGTGGACGGGCTGATCCGCGACGGGCTGTGGTGCTCGTTCTGCGAGGTGCACATGGGCGGGCACGCGGAGTACACGGCCAACAAGGCTGGCATCACCCGCGAGATGGCCGACCAGTTCAGTGTGCAGTCGCACCAGAAGGCGGTGGCGGCGCAGCAGGCCGGCAAGTTCAAGGAAGAGATCGTCCCCGTGGAGATCGCCGGCCGCAAGGGGCCCACGATCGTCGATGCGGATGAAGGCCCGCGCGGCGACAGCTCGCTGGAGTCGCTGGGCAGGCTGAAGCCGGCGTTCACGAAGGACGCGCCCAGGGAGGTCACGGACCCCGTGGTCACCGCCGGCAACGCGTCGTCCATGAACGACGGCGCCTCGGCCGTGGTGGTGGTGAGCGAGGAGTACGCGCGCGCGCACGGGCTGACGATCATGGCCCGCATCGCGGCGTACTCCACCGGCGCGGTGGAGCCCAAGGAGCTGTTCTTTGCCCCGATCGAGGCGGTGAAGAAGCTGATGAAGAAGCAGGGGAGCCAGATCAGCGACTACGACCTGATCGAGGCCAACGAGGCGTTCGCGGTGCAGGCGCTGGCGGACGGCGCGGGGCTGGGCTGGGACTGGGACCGCGTGAACGTGAACGGCGGGGCGGTGGCGCTGGGCCACCCCATCGGCGCGTCGGGCGCACGGGTGCTGACCACGCTGCTGCACGCCATGCAGGACCGCGACGCGGCGACGGGGCTGGCCACGCTCTGCCTGGGCGGCGGCGACGCGGTGGCGCTGTCGGTGGAGCGGGTCTGATCCATCCGCGGCCGATGACAACCCGGGGTTGAAACCACCCCGGGTAGAAACCCGGGGCTGGAAGGGCCATAAGCCCCGCCCAGGGCTCGCAAAGCTCGCCCGGCGGGGCTTCACCGGCTCGGGTCGGTGGAGGCCGGCGCGGGTGGAGAGTGAGAGGCATCGACAACGTCCGCGCGACGGTGGGGCTCGTCGGAGCGCGACGAAGTGTCGGACGGGAGTCCGCGAAGGCGGACTTTGCGAATGTCCAGCGGCGAATTCATTCGCTCCTGGAGGCGGGCTCGGCGTGTGTCAGGAGCAACGGATTCGCATCAGGCGGCGCCACGGTACCGGGCGGGATCACATCGGAGTCCGGCGGAGGGAGATCCGCCGATCAACCATCGAACGTACGGAACGCATGACTACGCTTCGCAACCGGTTCCCGGCCTCGTGGACGGCCGGCCTCGTTCCGTCCCGCACCGCGCGGCGGGTGATCGGCGTCGTGGCCTTTGCGGCGGCGACGGCGTTCGGGGCCAGGGTGGCGGTGATGATCCCCGGCACCCCGGTCCCGTTCACCTTCCAGCCGCTCTTCGTGCTGCTGGCGGGCGCCGTGCTGGGCGCGCGGCTGGGCGCGGCCAGCCAGGCGGCGTACCTGGCGGCGGGCATCGCCGGGCTGCCGGTGTTCGTGGCGGGCGGCGGCGCGGCGTACCTGCTGGGGCCCACGGGCGGCTACCTGATGGCGTATCCGCTGGCGGCGTTCCTGGCCGGCTCCCTTGCGCACGGCGGGCTGGCCCGGGCGCTGGGCGGGCTGCTGCTGGGGCTGGCGACGATCTACGCCGGCGGGCTGGCCTGGCTGGCCGTGGTGGGCGACGTGAACGCGGCGGTGGCGCTGGGACTGCGGCCCTTCGTGCTGATGGACCTGGTGAAGGTGGCCATCGTGCTCGCCATCGTCTGGCGCACGGGGCCGCGGTCGCGCGAACTGTTTGGCTGAGCACGTGACGGAGGCGGCGGCGGCGCGGTCGGGGATCCACACCGTCCTCTACGGCCCGTACGGGCTGCGGGCGGGGTGGCGCATCCTGGGCTACCTGCTGCTTTCCGCCGGCGTGGGGGTGATGCTGGCGTCCATCGCGGCCGCCATCGGCGGCAGGGTGGCGGAACTGGCCGGCTTTCCCGTGATGCTGGGCTCGGCGGTCCTGGCGGGATGGGGGATGCTGGCCCTGGTGGACCGGCGGCGTCCGGGCGCGCTGGGGTTCGCGCTGGACCCGGCCGCCATCAAGGACTCGGTGGCGGGACTGGGGATCGGCGGCGCCATGCTGGGTGCCGCCGTTGCCTTGCTCGCGGTGGCGAGTATGGCGCGGTGGGTTGCCGACGACGGCACCGTGCCCGAATATGTCGCCGCCCTGGCAACTTCGTTCGTGTTCTTTGCGGTGGCGGCGGCCGCGGAAGAGGCGGTGTTCCGCGGCTACGCGTTCCAGGCGCTGGTCCAGGGGGTGGGCGTGTGGCCCGCCATGCTGGCCTCGTCGGCGCTGTTCGCGTACCTGCACGCGGGAAACCCCAACGTCACGCCGGGCGCGCTGGCCAACATCTTTCTGGCCGGGGTGATGCTGGCGGTGGCGTACCTGCGCACGCGGTCGCTGTGGTTTGCCACGGCGGTGCACCTGGGGTGGAACTGGACCATGGCCTCGCTGCTGGACTTTCCCGTCAGCGGCCTGGTGCGCGACATGCCGCTGTACACGGCGCGCGAGACGGGCCCGGACTGGGTGACGGGCGGCAGCTTTGGCCCCGAGGCGGGGATCGCGGCCAGCCTGACCATCGTGCTGGGGACGGTGTGGATGTGGCGCACCCGCCTGATCGGCGAGTCGCCGCGGATGCGCGCGCTGCGGCCGCTGGTGGACGACGTCGCGGGCGCGGAGGCGCGCTCGTGAGCCCGGCGCTGCGGTTCTGGGGGAGCGCCGCGGGCGCCTGCATCGCCTTTACGGCGCTGACGCCGCTGATCATCGCCTGGAGCCCGGCGGAGGACCGCGCGCGCATCTGGCTGCTGACGGTGTTCACCGCCGGGGTGATGATGGTGCTCTTTGGCCTGGCGGGGCTCATCAGCGGGCGCCGGTCGGTGGGAATGCGCGACGTGATCGACGCGGGCGGGGTGGGGCAGGCGCTGGCGAGGGCCGGACAGGACCGCTCGGAGTCGCCGGCGTACACGCACAACGCGGCGGTGTGGTGCGTGGTGACCGGGGCGCTGCTGATCGCCGCCTACTTTGCCCTGTGGATGGCGCTGGGGTGAGGAAAGTATCGAGTATCGAGTACCTAGTGTTTGATACCAGGCACTAGGCACTTGAACCTAGGCACTAGGCACTCGGCACTTGAACCCGGGCACTTGCTCCTTCCGTCGGACAGGTGCGCTGACATTTTGACCAGAGACTGAACGAAATGCCGGAGATCAAGCGGGTCGCGGTGGTGGGGGCGGGGACCATGGGCAACGGCATCGTGCACGTGTTCGCCCAGACCGGCTACGACGTGACGATGGTGGACGTGCGGCAGGAGGCCCTGGACGGCGCGCTGAAGACCATCGGCGGCAACATGGACCGGCAGATCAAGAAGGGCACGCTGGCCGAGGCCGACCGCGACGCCGCCCTGGGCCGCATCCGCACCGCCACGGACGTTTCCGCCGTGGCCGACGCGGACCTGGTGGTCGAGGCGGCCACGGAGAACCGGGACCTCAAGTTCCGCATCTTCGAGGAGATGGACCGGCACGCGCCGGCGCACGCCATCCTGGCCACCAACACGTCGTCCATCTCCATCACCGAGATCGCCGGGCGTACGAGCCGCGCGGACCGGGTGATCGGGATGCACTTCATGAATCCCGTCCCCGTGATGAAGCTGGTGGAGATCATCCGCGGGCTGGCGACGTCGGACGAGACCACGCGCCTCGTCGTCGAGACGTCGGAGCGGCTGGGAAAGACGGTGGCCGAGGCGCAGGACTATCCCGGCTTCGTCAGCAACCGCATCCTGATGCCGATGATCAACGAGGCCGTGTTCTGCCTGATGGAGGGCGTGGCGGACCGCGAGGCCATCGACACGGTGATGAAGCTGGGGATGAACCACCCCATGGGCCCGCTGGCGCTGGCGGACCTGATTGGCCTGGACACCTGCCTGGCCATCATGCAGGTGCTGCACGACGGCCTGGGCGACGACAAGTACCGCCCCTGCCCCCTGCTGCGGAAGTACGTCGCCGCGGGCAAGCTGGGACGCAAGACGGGCGAGGGGTTCTACGACTACCGCGGTGCGTGAGTGCGGAAGTGCGTGAGTGCGGGAGTGCGGGAGTGCGTGAGTGCGGGAGTGCGTGAGTGCGGGAGTGGATCATCTCCTGCATTCGCGCGTTGCCGCAGGCCGGGTGAGCGGGTGCGAGGGCGTCGTTGCGCGAGCGGCAGATGCGGGGCGTCGTCGCCGGGATTTGTCCCGGGCGGGTGAACCCGCGGCTGGAAAAGCGGGAAGCCCCCCAAACTGCGCGGGGCTGCACCTGCTGAGTCCCTCGCGAAACACTCGTCCGCGAAGGCGGACATCGCGTTGTCCCAGCCGCGAATTCATTCGCCCGGGCGGTCGGCGAGCAGGACCCACGCCTCTCTGGGCCGCACTGGCGAGAGCGAGTGAACTCGCCGCAACAACAGCGGGAAGCCGCGCAAACTGCACGGGGCTGCTCATCCCCAGGATCAGGGTGACTTCCTGAGGGAGCGCCGCGCGGAATCCAGACGATGCAGCACCTTCGCGCGACCGACGGACCTCGCGTCGGCAACGACGGGGCTGGCCGGAGCGCGACGGGACCGTCGGACGGGAATCCGCGAAGGCGGACTTCGCGATTTTCCAGCGGCGAATTTATTCGCTTCTGGATTGCGGACTGCTCGATCTCCGTCGGGACGCCTGAACCTGAAATTTGAGCGGGACCATGCAGACGACGTGTGGCGAGTGCGGCGGGACCATGCAGCCGGGCTACACCATGGACCGGGCCGACTACTCCCTCCCCACGCAGGCCGCGTGGATCGAGGGTGAGCCGGAGATGGCGAAGGTCCTGGGGATGAAGGCCGGCCTGAACATCAGGGACCGCGCGCGCTACGACGTCATCACCCTGCGCTGCGAGCAGTGCGGCCTGCTGAAGTCGTACGCCCGCCCCGAAGACCGGTGCGGCTGATCGGGACTGGATGATGAACGCGGCCGGGCGCGGCACTTCCGCACTCACGCACTTTCGCACTCACGCACTTTGTTGATGACCGAAGAACAGCAGCAGATCCGCGACCTGGCCCGCGAGTTCGCCGAGAACGAGCTGCGGCCCCACGCCGAGGAGTGGGACCGCGACGCCCACTTTCCCCGCGAGGTGATCGCCGGGCTGGGCGAGCTGGGCTTTCTGGGAATGCTGCTCCCCGAGCAGTACGACGGGCTGGCGCTGGACACGGCCGCCTACGTGGTCGCGCTCGAGGAGATTGCCCGCGGCGACGCCAGCGTGGCCGTGGCGATGAGCGTGCACAACTCGCTCCCCACGCAGATGATCCTGGCCCACGGCACCGACGCGCAAAAGGAGCGCTGGCTGCCGCCCATGGCGCGCGGCGAGATGCTGGGCGCCTTTTCGCTCTCCGAGCCCGACGCCGGCTCCGACGCCGCCGGGATGGCCGCCAACGCCCGCAAGACCGATGGGGGCTGGGTGCTGAACGGCGCCAAGGCCTGGGTCACCAACGGCGGCTTTGGCGACGTGGTGGTGGCCATGGCGCGCACCGACACCCCCGACGCCCGGCGCGGCGCCAAGGGCATCGGCGCCTTCATCGTCCCCACGAACACCGAGGGGTACTCGGTGGGGAAGAAGGAGGACAAGATGGGCCAGCGCGCGTCGGAGACGGTGGGCATCGCCTTCCACGAGATGTTCATCCCCGACGACCAGCTGCTGGGCGACCCGTCGCAGGGGTTCATCTACGCGCTGCAGGGGCTGGACAACGGGCGGATGGGGATCGCCGCGCTGGCCATCGGCATCGCGCAGTCGGCGCTGGAGCACGCGCTGGGGTACGCCGGCGAGCGCCGGCAGTTCGGCCAGCCGATCCGCGCGTTCCAGGGGATGCAGTTCAAGCTGGCCAACATGGCCACGCGCATCGAGGCGGCGCGCGCGCTGCTGCACCGCGCGGCGGCCGCCAAGGACGCGGGCGAGCCGGTGTCGATGCTGTCGTCCATGGCCAAGCTGTTCGCCAGCGAGGCGGCCATGTACGTGACCACCGAGGCCGTGCAGGTGTTCGGGGGATACGGATACGTGAAGGAGTACCCGGTGGAGCGGCTGTTCCGCGACGCCAAGGTGACCGAGATCTACGAGGGCACCAGCGAGATCCAGCGCACGGTGATCGCGCGCGAGCTGTACCGGTAGGCCCGCCGGAGGCAAAGGGCCACACCAGGCTTTCGCGGGCCGCCGGTCCGCGCACCCGCACGCAACACTTACGACCGAACGGGCATGGAACTGTTTTCTCTGATCGCTGAGCACGACCACGAGCAGGTCGTCGTCTGCCACGAGCCGTCGTGCGGCTACAAGGGGATCATCGCCATCCACAACACCGTGCTGGGGCCGGCGCTGGGGGGGACGCGGTACTGGAACTACAACAACGACCAGGAGGCGTTCGTCGACGCCCTGCGCCTGTCGCGGGGCATGACGTACAAGGCGGCGGTGGCGGGGCTCAACCTGGGCGGCGGCAAGTCCGTCATCGTGGGCGACCCCCGCCGCAACAACCGCGAGGAGATCTTCCGCGCGCACGGCCGCTTCGTGGAAACGCTCAAGGGCCGCTACATCACCGCCGAGGACGTGGGCACCTCGGTGGACGACATGGAGTTCGTGGCCATGGAGACGGAGTCGGTGGCCGGCCGCGCCCAGGCCTCGGGCGACCCGTCGCCGGTGACGGCGTACGGCACCTACCGCGGCATCAAGGCGGCCGCGATGGCGAAGTACGGCTCCGACAACCTGAGCGGCAAGACGGTCACCGTCCAGGGCGTGGGCCACGTGGGCTACTACCTGTGCCAGAACCTGGCCTCCGAGGGCGCCCGGCTGGTGGTGACCGACATCGACCACGAGCGCGTGCAGCGGGTGGTGCACGACTTTGGCGCGGCGGCGGTGGGGCCGGACGAGATCTACGGCGTCGAGGCCGACATCTACGCGCCCAGCGCGCTGGGCGCCACGGTGAACGACGACACCATCCCGGCGCTCAAGGTGAGCATCGTGGCCGGCGCCGCCAACAACGTGCTGGCCGAGGCGCGCCATGGTGACGAGCTGCACCGCCGCGGCATCCTGTACGCCCCCGACTACGTGATCAACGCCGGCGGGCTGATCAACGTCTACGGCGAGCTGAACGCCTGGACGTCGGAGCGGGCCATGCGCAAGGCGGGCGACATCTACAGCACCCTGCTGCGCATCTTCGAGCTGTCGGAGAACGAGGGCGTGCCCACCTACCTGGCCGCCGACCGCATCGCCGAGCAGCGCATCCGCGCCGTCGGCAAGATCCAGCAGACCTGGGTCTGATCCAGCGGTTCGGGAGATGAAAGAGGGGGGACGGCGCCGCGCCGCCCCCTTTTTCGATCCCCAGGCCCAGCGGATACCGAATCCGCAGATGCCCTGGTGCCCTGGTTTCACGCAGAGGCGTGGAGACGTGAAAAGCGAGGGGTACAGAGGGACAGACAAAAGCCAGAGGAACAGAGGACGATCGGTTGTCCTCTGTTCTTCTGGCCGTTCTCTGTCCCTCTGTACCCCTCACTCTTGTTTGTTCCGGACCCGGTATCAGCGCCTCTGTGTGAGGGTTGTCGTTGCGGATCCGGATCAGGCGGAGAGGGTGCTCGCCACCTTCCACGTGGCCGCGGTGGTGCTCGCCGCCGTGCAGATCCACTCGTACGCCGCTCCGGCCGCCGGCGTGGCCCGCCGGGCGCGGTCGCCCACCAGCCCCGGCGTGTTGGTGGCCGTCGGGTCGGCGGTCACGCGGATGATGCGCCCGCCGCGGTACGTCGCCGCCAAGCCGTACGTGGCGCCGAGCACGTTTTGCGCGGCCTCCAGCACCACGTCGCGATGGTCCAGGATGTTGGCCGCGTCGGAGCCGCCGACATGCATGTACCTGGTGCTTCCGCCGAACACCACCCGTTCGATGCGCAGGTCGGCCGTGTAGGCGCCCCACTGCGTGGTCACCCCAGTCCAGTCGAAGCCGGTTGCCGCCTCGACTTCCATCTCCTTGACGATCCACCGGCCACCCTGCGCCATCACCAGCCCCACGTCGTACGCACTGCTGATGCTGCCGCCCTGCACGATCAGGCGGTTGTCGTACTCGAGCAGGTCTGCCTCGGCGTAGATGCCCACGAGCGTCAGGCTGGACGACACCCCCGACGCCACGCGGAAGTCGCAGTCCAGGAACCGGCAGCGCTGCCCGCCCACGGTGCTGTTCGCCACGTTCCAGTAGATGTGCGCCGAGGCGCCATCCACCGCGCCCACCTCGCCGACGCCGGCCAGTTCGAACACGACGTTCTGAAAGGTGACGTCGTGCGGGTAGACGATGCGGTTGCCTTCGCTGGAGTAGCTCCCCACCTGGAAGCGCGAGTCGGCGATGCGCACCGTCGAGCCCTGCGCGTACAGGTAGAACCCGGGTCCCGAGACCACGTTGGTCGCGGTGACCGTGGAGCCGCTGCCGACCGCGACGTCGAAGTCCCCGTCCAGCACCATTCCATCGAACACCGCGTCCACGGCCAGCGAACCGCCGTACCCGGCCCCATCGATCTCCACGTCGATTCCCGTCACGTCCACGGCGCCTGTGGTCGCGAAGTTCTGCACCTGCACCCGCGAGTACCCCCCAGTCACCGTCAGCCCCCCGCGAAAGCAGTCATCCGCACGGCAGTTGGAGACCTGCGCGTCCACGTTCACGTACAGCGAGATGCCATCCGCCACGGAGTTGCGCAGCACCAGGTCGCGCAGGTTCACGCGCAGCCGTCCAGGGCTGGTCGCTGCGCTGGAGGTGTTTGCCGTCAGAAAGATCAGGTGCGACTGCTCGAGCTGATAGGCGCGGTACGAGCCCTGGCTGGCGGAGTTGCCGTCCAGCGTCAGCCCCTCGATGGTGAGCAGGGGGGAGTCGCTGGTCCCGCTCCAGCTTCCGCTGCCCGTTCCCGCCATGTACAGCGTCCGCGTCCAGTTGGGCTGGCTGGCCGGGCGCTTGAGCGTGGCGCCGTAGCCGCTGAGGGTGATTCCGGCCGCCAGCTGGATCGCCGTCACCATGTAGGTGCCGGGCGGAATGAGCACGGTGCCGCGCACCGCCGCCGCGGCGTTCACCGCGGCCTGGATGGCGGCGGTGTCGTCGGCGACGCCGTTGCCGACCGCGCCGTACGTGGCGCTGCGTACGTTGAAAACGGCGCCACCCGAGTCCAGTACTGTCCCGTCGTACGTTGGCATGTTTTCCTCCAGGTTGTCGGCCAGGTTGGCTTCCTCGCCTACGAACATAAACCGAAGATAACTCCCATGTAAGTGGATTGGCTCAAAGTGTGTGGTCGTGTACGGCAGGTGCAGCGAGCACACGCCAGCCGGAACACCAGTTCTCCGGCAAACCGCATCGTAGTGATCCGACCGAGTGGTTCGGACGCGTGCAAAAGGAGCGGGCCGGCAGCGATGCCGGCCCGTCTTCCTGTATCTGCCACGATTCCCACGTGCTCACCGCTGGCTCGTCCAGAGCGCTCGTATTTGTGTCTGGACTGTACGGTCCGACGTGATTAGCTTTGGTGCCGAGCGGATCTTTCTTCGCACGAGGCGACCATGGCGACGCGTGAACCCCCTGTTGAGCTGTTCTACGATCCTGCGGACCTGGATCCCGACGCACCGCGCCTGCGCATCAGCAAGCGCGAGGGGTCTGGGAACTGCGGGATGATCAGGGCGCGATGCTCAGCAGCCACGTTCGGCTCCCAGAGGCGATCGAAACGGCTTTGGAGCGCTCGGAGGCGTGCTTCAGCGAGATCCTGGTCATGGCCGCGAGCGGAGAGTTCGAATGGTCGGTCCAGCACAACCCGGATTGGCTGGAACTCGCGCGAATCGTCAACCAGGATCCCAAGCCACGCGAAGGCCGCTGGTGGGACTGGAAGAACCTCCGGTTCGACACGGGATTGCGCCTGATCGTACGCTCGAAGCGGCTCGTCGCCGGGCGCGAACGTCCAATCGACCTGTACTACGATCCCGAGGAGCTGGATGCCGATGCGCCACGGCTCCGGATCAGCAAGTGTGCGGGTGTCTGGGAACTACGAGATGATCAGGGGGCGCTGCTCGGCAGCCACGCTCGACTTCCTGCCGCAATCGATCACGCGCTGGCGCGCTCGGCGAAGCGCTTCAGCGAGATCCTGGTCATGTCTGCCACTGGCCGGTTCGAGTGGTCAGTCAAGCACAACCCTGAGTTCGTGGAACTCGCGAGAGCGGTGAACCGGCCCGTGGGGTCTGAGCGGGAGGCTGCGGATTGACGTCGAGGCGGGTCGTGTTCGAGACGAATGTCATCATCCGGCACAAGATGTCCGAGGTCCCGGGCTTCGTGTCGGCCGTCGTACTGCAGGAGCTCACGGCCGGCGCACAGGATGCAGCTGACCTTCGCAGGCTGGGATCCCTGCGAGCTGCCGCGGAAGACGAGGGCGTGCTACTCACGCCCGACGGCGAAGACTGGTACGAGGCGGGGAAGGTACTGAACGCCCTTCATCGCGGTCTTCGATCGCACCGCCGGGGGCGCACGCCGGCTATTCCAAAAGAGGAGCAGCACCGCCTGCTGCGTGACGTTCTCATCGCCCGGTCAGCCAAGCGGATAAACGCGCAGGTGGTCACCTACAACCGGGGCGATTTCGAGAAGATCCGCCGCTTCTGCAACGTGCAGGTGGTGGAGCCGACAACGGAATTCGGCTAGCCGTTATTTGGGCGCGTGGCGAAAGTTGACGAGGATGACCTCGGCCGAGCCTTCGCCGTGCAGTTCTTCGCAGTTGGAGTAGTTGGCGTCCAGCCAGGGCGACACGCCGTCCAGCGTGCCGTTCTCGTCGCCCGCGGCCTGGTGGGCCGCCCAGCGCGCCTCCTCGGCGTCGGCGGCGCGAACGACGAAGCCGAATGCGCGGTCGTAGGGCGGCTGCCACGGGTCCTTGCCTTCTACACACCACCAGAGCCTGTCGCTCCTGGGGGTAAGCCTCCACAGCGCCATCGGGGTCTCCCGTGCGGGTCGCGAGCGTTCGGAGCGCCCCAACCTATGCGCTCGGGCGCCCGGGCGGGAGGGCGGGCGGCATGGCGCGCGGGCGGAACGCGGTGTAATCTGCACCGGACGCACGCACTCCATCCCAGCCGAACCCCATGAAGCGCATCCTACTCGCCGCCGGACTGCTGCTGCTGGCGGCCTGCGGCGGTCCCGAGCCCACCCAGGCCGAGTTCTTCGACGTCGCCCGGCAAATCCTGCGCTTCGCGGAGCAGGACGCGCGGCAGAACCAGCCGGGCGGCGTGGCGGACGGGCCGCTGTACGTGAACCTGAACTCGTTTCGCATCGCGGCGCACAAGGTGACCGGCGACAGCGTGAGCGAAGACAGCATGTCGCGCGTGCTGGGCGAGCCCACGCAGGCGGTGCAGGAGCAGGTGCTGCTGTGCGACTCCGAGTCGGGGTTCGGCGGCTGCTGGGTGCGCAAGTTCGGCATCTGGGTGAACCTGAACCTGGTGCGGCAGTCGGGGGACGAGCTTACGGCCCACGTGCGCAGCGCCAGCACCGACCGGCGGCGCCTGCCCAGCGACCACTGCAACCGCGTGTGGACGCTGGAGTTTCGCAAGGAGGGAACGCAGTGGCGGATGACGGAGCGCCGCCTGCGCCGGGACTGCCGCCTGGAAGAGGAGTGATCCGCCGCCCGCGGGGCGAATATCGAATCAGGCAGGAGAACTCCGGTAGGAATCCTGGCGGACGGTGTCATTCTGAGGGAGGCGCGCGCCGGGTCCTTTCGGGCTGCACCATCGCCTTGGCGCCGACCGAAGAATCTGCCGGATGGGCGCACGATCCTGTCGGCTACGGCTGGATGCGGCGCGAGGGGCCCCCGTTCCCGAAGGAGATTCTTCGGTCGGCGCCAAGGCGTCGGGCGCAAAGATGGATCTCCGCGGCGCCTCCCTCAGAATGACCGGTGTTCATCCGGCGATCTGCTCTGCAGTCGCGGATGAACGATACGTAGACGCGGAGGCGGGGAGAGGATTCTTCCCGTGCTCCGCGTCTCCGCATTCATCGCCCGAGGCCCGGCCGGCGGGGCGGGTGACTTCGTACGGATCTTACACCGCCCCGCCTAAAAAAACGCCGTGCACCCGCGGCGTCCGCCCCATCCGCTGCGCCATGCCTTCGTCAGGCCGCCGCGCTCCCGTGCCCGCGGGCAAAGGCGGCCAGCTCCGCCAGCTGCTCGCTCGCCTTGCGGTCGGCGTGGCGGGGCGGCTGGGTGGCGTGCAGGCGGGTGGCCTGCTCCATCCGGATCCAGTCCTTGAGGCGGGCGGCGGCGCGCCCCAGCTCCAGCAGGGTGCGCGTGTGGTCCTCGCGGGCGCCGGGGCGGTTGATGAGGCCCCAGGCGTTGCTCCACGCCTCCTCGTACAGCCGGCGCTCGCCGGTGCCGGCCGCGGCGCGGGCCAGGATGGCCAGGGTGAGCGCGCGCTCGCCGGGGCCGGTGCGGGCCACCAGCAGCTTCTGCAGCATGGGGATGGCGCGGCCGAAGCTTTCGCGCGTGACCCACAGGTAGGCCACGTCGTGCAGCAGCTCGGCCAGGCGCGGGTGCCCGCGGCCGTACGCGCGCATGGCGGCCCGTGCGTAGCGCTCGCCGTCGTCCAGCTCTCCCGCCTCCATGGCGAGCAGGAAAAGGCCGTGCAGCGCCGCCCCGCGCACCGCCAGCAGCCCGTGCCGGCGCCCGGCGCGCATGGCCTGCGTGTAGTAGCGCCGCGCGGTGCCGTGCATGTCGCGCCGGGCGTACAGCACGCCCATGTCCACGTACGCCTGCGCGTAGCTCTGCCAGTCCTTGCCCCGCCGCGCCAGCCCGATGGAGCGGCGCAGCCACGTCTCGGCGCGGGCGTGGCGGCCCCAGCGCAGCGCCAGGCTGCCCACGGTGTACGCGGGCGCCGCCTCCTCGGGCGAGGCCAGCGCCGCGGCCTGCGCAAAGGCCAGCGCGGTGCCGAAGGCGCCGTTCCCCTGCGCCCAGCGCGAGATCTCCATGCACACCAGCGTCACGATCTCGGGGCTGGCGGTGCCGGGGCTGCCCACGACGGCGGCCAGGGTGGTGAGCGACACCTCCAGCGTGGGGTCCACGCCCGCGCCCTGCAGCTGTCCCAGGCGCTTGTTGGCGCCCTCGGTGGTGAACAGCCCCTCGCGCCGGTCCGGCTCGACCGAGGACCACAGGGTCACGTCGCGCAGGGAGTTCCACAGCAGCAGCCCCACGTCGCCCTTGTGCTCCTCCAGGATCTGCGACGCCTCCAGCGTCTCGTCCGGCTCGCGCAGGATGGCGGGGGGAATGCACCAGCGCCGGGAAGCGTTACGGCGCCGTCCACGCGCTCGGGAGGTACTGCTTCGTGCTGTGCGTACTTGCATGGCCGTGGCTCCAGCGAGGGCGGCGCCGGTCCCGGACGCGCCACCCGCAAAGGGAGGGGAAAGGCCGCCGCGGCCCGCCCTCCGGTTCACCTTCGTCGTCTCCGCGGGCACCGGGAGCGCAGGCGTGCGCCAGCCTTGCGAGGCCCCCGGGGACCCGATAGTCTACTCTGTGGAACCCCACATGAAAGTGGACAGAGCGGACGCAGTCGGAAGTTAGTCTGCTTTGTCTACTTCGTCAAGCGGTACGTGCGGCGCCCGTGCCTGCGCGGGTGGCCCGGAACGGCTCCAAAACGCTGCGGGAAAAGGGGTTGTCTCTTTTTTCGCGCGTCCATCGCCCACCAGGGCCCAGCGGCCTCCTTCAACCTCTGTGGTATTGTATGTCCCCAAAGGTCACACGCGCCATGTTTACTTTGTCGATTCTGCTCACCGGCGCCTGCCGGGGCTCCGACGAAGTGATCCACCTGGGGGTGGCGGGGCCGCTGAACGCCCCCAACGGCGCCTCCATGCGCATGGCCGCGCAGATGGCCGTCGACGAGATCAACAAGGGCGGCGGGATCGGCGGGCGGCAGGTGCAGCTGGTGATGCTGGACGACCGCGCCGACCCCCAGGTGGCGCTCACGGTGGCCGACTCGCTGCGCAACGACGCGCGGGTGGTGGCGGTGGTGGGGCACGTGAACTCGGCGGCCAGCATCAAGGCGGCCACGGTGTACAACGACGAGGCGGGGGCGGGCGAGCCGGTGATGCACATCTCCCCCGCGTCGTCGGCGCCGGGCTTTACGCAGGCGGGGCGGTGGAGCTTTCGGGTGACGCCCACCGACCTGGAGTTCTCGCCGGTGCTGGCGCGGGGGGCGATGGAGCTGGGGCGGCGGCGGGCGGCGGTGCTGTACGCCAACGACGACTACGGCCAGGGGGTGATGAACACCTTCGAGAGCGCCTTCCGTGCGGGCGGCGGTGCGGTGGTCTCGGCGGACCCGTACCTGCCGGCGGTGGTGGAGCGGGGCAACGAGCTTGACCCGTACCTGAACCGCGCCATCCGCCGCGGCGCGGACGCGCTGGTGATCGGCGGGCAGGCCGACACGGGGCTCAAGATCGTGCAGGCGGCGCGGCGGCTGGGGTACACGGGGCCCATCCTGGGCTCGGACGGGCTGACGGGGCTCAAGGACGCGGGCGCGCCGGCGGAGGGGGTGTTCGTGAGCTCGGCCTTTCTTCCGGACCGGCCCACGGACCTGGCGCGGCAGTTCGTGGCCCGCTACCGCGAGCGCTACAACGTGCTTCCGGACCACCGCGGCGCCATGACGTACGACATCATCAACCTGCTGCGCCGCGCCATCGAGGAGGTGGGGACGGACCGCGAGGCGCTGCGCGACTACGTGGCGCAGGTGGGCGCCGACGGCGGCTCGGCGCCGTTCGAGGGCGTCTCCGGCACCATCCGCTTCGACCGCAACGGCGATGTGGTGGGCAAGGAGGTCATGCTGGGCGTGGTGCGCGGCGGGCAGCTGGTGACGGCGGGGCGGCGGTGAGGGGATAGGGGACAGGGTACAGGGGACAGGTTACAGTGAGCGAAACCCTCTTCCGGGATGCCGGAGGAGGGTTTTGTGTGTCGGGCGGGCGGGTGAACGGGTGAACGGGTGAACGGGGCCGGTGCGTCGCCGGGCGGGATCCACACGTGGCCCCACCACGGGTTGGAAACCCGCGGCTGGAGCGGTTTGCAGCCACGGCGTAGCCGCAGTGGGTGAACCAGTTGCGGGCGTCGGTCACGCTGATCCGGTCCATGGTGCTCACAAGTGCGCCTTGTAAGGCATCGATTGTCCGAGCCCCGATGCCGCGCAGCAGCGTCTTCAGCTTGCTCCAGCAGGGTTCGATCGGGCTGAAGTCGGGACTGTACGGCGGCAGAAATTTCATCTTGCACCCGGCATCCTCAATCGCCTTCAGCACCGCAGGAGCCTTATGCGGACTCAGGTTGTCGAGCACCACGATCTGTCCTGGCCTGAGTTCGGGCACGAGCACCTCGCGCACAAAGGCGAGGAAGACGTCCTGGTTTGTTGCAGCCTCGATCGTCATCATCGCAACCAGCCCTGTGGTGCTCAGCCCGCCCAGAAGGGTCAGTTTGCGATAGTGACGGTTCGGAACGGTGCCGTGTGCCCGCTTCCCACCTCCGGCCCGGGCGTAGAGCCGTACCATGTCGGTAGCGATTCCGCTCTCGTCAACGAAGACCAGGTCATCAGGGTTGATCTCGGCCATCCATTTCAGAAACGCCGCTGGTGTGACGCAGGATCCGGGAAAACAACACCTTCATGCGTACAGAGGAACAGAGTCAGACAGAGGAACCAGGATGATCTCCTGGCTCGCTTTCTCTGTCTGACTCTGTTCCTCTGTACGAGTATTCTTTTTCAGGATCTGGTCTGAGGATGAGACGGCCTGTGGGGAATGCACAATCGGGCCGAGAATCCGGAATGAGGCCCGGAGCCCCGGAACGGTGGAGCCCCGCATCGCACTCGGGCGACGCGGGGCTCGGGGACTCAGGCGGAGCGGAGGGTCACAGGTTCTGGACGATCCAGTCCGTCAGCATGGTGAACAGGTGCGCGCTGGTGGGGCCGCCGCTGATGCTGTGCGTGCGGTTGGGATAGGCCATGAACTGGAACTGCTTGTTCGCGGCCTGCAGCGCGTTGGCCAGGCGCACGCTGTTCTGAAAGTGCACGTTGTCGTCGCCGGTGCCGTGTACGATGAGCATCCGGCCGCGCAGGTTGGCGGCGGCGTTCACCGGCGCGCCCAGGCGGTACCCCTCGGGGTTTTCCTGCGGCGTGCGCATGAAGCGCTCGGTGTAGAAGCTGTCGTACAGCCCCCAGTCGGCCACCGGCGCCACCGCGATCCCCGCCTTGAACGGCGCGCCGGGGCGCGTCATCGCCATGGCGGTGGTGTATCCGCCGTAGCTCCACCCCCAGATGCCGATGCGCCCCGCGTCCACGTACGGCTGCCGCGCCAGCCAGCCGGCCGCCTCGATCTGGTCGGCCGCCTCGTATTGGCCCAGCTTCATGTACACGGACTTCTCGAAGCGGCTGCCGCGGGCGCCGGTGCCGCGGTTGTCCACGCTCACCACGATGTAGCCGCGCTGGGCCAGCGACTGGTGCCACAGGTAGCGGCTGCCGCCCCACGCGTTCAGCACCGTCTGCGAGCCGGGGCCGCCGTACACGTACATGAGCACCGGGTACCTGCGCGACGGATCGAAGTCCGCCGGCTTGATCATCCACGCGTTCAGGTCGGTGCCGTCCTGCGTGCGGATGGTGAAGAACTCCGGCGCCGAGACGGACAGCGCGGCCAGCGCCTGCCGGGCGGGGGCGTTCTCCACCAGCGTGCGCACCGCCGTGCCGTCCGCGCGGTGCAGCCGGGTGACGGCGGGGGTGGTGATGGTGCTGTACGCGTCCAGGTAGTAGGTGCCGGCCGGGCTCACGGCGGCGCTGTGCGTGCCTGCCTCGCGGCTCAGCTGCTCGATGCCGCCGCGGCCGTTCAGCCGCACGCGGTACACGTGGCGCTCGGCCGGGCCCTCTTCGGTGGCGCCGAAGTACACCCAGCCGCCGCGCTCGTCCACCGCCATCACCCGCGTGACCTCCCACTCGCCGCGGGTAAGCTGGCGGGCCACCGAGCCGTCGCGGTTGTACACGTACAGGTGGTTCCACCCGTCGCGCTCGCTGGACCACAGGAACTGCCGGCCGTCGTTCAGCCAGTGAAAGTCGTCGCCCACGTCCACCCAGGCCGCGTCCGACTCGGTGAACAGCACGCGGCTGCGGCCGGTGGACGCGTCCGCCAGCAGCACGTCGATGCGGTTCTGGATGCGGTTGGTGCGCTGGATCACCACCTCCGTGGGCGAGTCGGCCCACTCCATCCGCGCCAGCAGCACCTCGGGGTCGCCGCCGGTGTCCATCCACGTGGTCTGCCCGCCGCCCACGCTCACCACGCCAATCTTGGCCGTGGGGTTGGGCGAGCCCGCCTTGGGGTAGCGCAGGGCCACGGGCTGCGAGTACAGGCTGTCGGTTTCCTGGATCATGTAGAAGGTGCGGACGGCCGACTGGTCGATGCGCCAGAAGGCGATCCGCTGCCCGTCGGGGCTCCACCGCCAGCCGTCCTGCAGCCCCAGCTCTTCCTCGTACACCCAGTCGAAGGTGCCGTTGATGATCTGCTCGCCGCCATCGTTCGTGAGCCGCGTCTCGCGCCCGGTGGCCAGGTCGGCCACGTACAGGTCGTTGTCGCGCACGAAGCCCACCCTGGTTCCATCCGGCGACAGCTTGGCGAACATCTGCCAGCCGTCCTGCGCGGTGATGGGCGAAAGGGTGCGGCGGTCCAGGTCCCACACGTAGTACTTGCCGCGGGTGTTGGTGCGCCACACGCGCTGGCTGTTGGTAAAGATGAGCAGCTTACGCTCATCCCCCGACCACTCGTACTCCTCGATGTCGATGGGCTGGCCGCCGCCCTGAGGCACCAGCGCCGACGCGGCGACCATGACCTCGCGGCGACCGCTGGCGGCGTCTTCCACCATCAGGTCGCCGTTGTCGCCCACGAAGGTGTAGCGCTGGCCGTCGCGCATCCACTGGATGGCGGGCAGCCCCTGGAGCCGGAAGTCCGCCGAGGCAAAGATGCGCTCGATGCTGAGCTGCGACGGCGGCGTCTGCTGCTGCGCGGGCGCCGGGGCGGCCGCCAGCAGGGCGGCCAGCGCGACGGCCGCGTGCCGTACGGGGGTTCGCATGGGCATGGATGAAAGGATGCCGTTCTGGTGATGATGCCGCGCGGGCGGACCCGCCGCGCGCGGAAAGCCGTGGCGAAATTGCCATCCCGTACAGAGATGCGCCAGTGTGGTTCCGCGGTGCCGCATCGGACGGGCACGCCGTGGACACGCCACGGGCACGCCACGGGCACGCCGTGGACACGCCACGGGCACGCCACGGGCACGCCACGGGCACGCCACGGGCACGCCACGGGCACGCCACGGGCACGCCACGGGCTGAAGCCCGCGGCTAGGACGGCCATAAGCCCCGCCCTGGGCTCGCGGAGCTCGCCCGGCGGGGCTTCACCTGCTCGTGGCGGCGGGGCCCGGCGCGCTTGGCAGGCTCCGCGTGTACGGAGGCGTGTCCGCCCGCCTCGGCCCCGGCCCACGCGAGCGGTTGAAGCCCCGTTTTGTGAGGAACGAGCAAAGACGGGGCTTGTGGCCGTTCCAGCCGCGGGCTTCAGCCTGTGGCGATCCTCGATCCTCGATCCTCGATCCTCGATCCTCGATCCTGGCGACCGTGCCCGTTCTCATGGCGACCACGGCACCCGCGCCATCCCGTTATTGTGACGCGGGGCGGAACGCGCGTATGTTGCGGACCGTATCCATCAAGCATCCCAAGCCGCTCGGCAGGGCTCACACCCCACCCGTCCCATCCATCCCCCGATGAGCGTACCCGGCGAAGCGCGCGGCGCGTCCGTGCTCCCCGACAACGACCCCGGCCCGCACGTGGACCGCCTTCCCCGCCGCCTGGGCATCTGGAGCGCGGCGGCGGTGCTGGTGGGCAGTACCATCGGCAGCGGCATCTTCCGCGTCCCCAGCACCGTGGCCGATCGCGTGGAGACGCTGGGCGCCTTCTCGCTGATCTGGGTTGTGGGCGCGCTGGTGGCGCTGATGGGCGCGCTGACCATCGCCGAATTGGCGGCCATGTTCCCACGCTCGGGCGGCATCTACGTCTTTCTGCGCGAGGCATACGGGCCGCTGCCGGCGTTCCTCTTCGGATGGACGGAGCTGCTGGTGATCCGCCCCTCGGCGCTGGGGGCCATCGCCATGATCTTCGCCGAGTACGCGGGGCGGCTGTTCGGCTACGGGCCGCAGTGGGTGAAGTGGGTGGCCGCCGGCGCCATCCTGCTGCTGGGGCTGGCCAACATCCGCTCCGTAAAGTGGGGCGCGGTGGTGCAGAACCTGAGCACCGCGGCCAAGGTGGCGTGCATCGTGGGCCTGGCGTTCGCCGCGTTCCTGCTGGGCGACGGCGGTGGCGGCGCGCTGGCCAACCCCAACGGAATGGCGCCCGCGTCGTGGATCGGCTTTGGGCTGGCGCTGGTGTCGGTGATGTGGGCGTACGACGGCTGGGCGGACCTCACCTTCATGGCGGGCGAGGTCAAGGACCCGGGCCGCACCATGCCACGCGCCATCATCGGCGGCGTGCTGGCGGTGGCCGCCATCTACCTGACCATCGTGGCGGCGTACCTGTGGGTGATGACGATGCAGGAGATGGCCGCCAGCACCCTGGTGGCCTCCGACGTGGCGCAGAAGGTGTTCGGGGCGGCGGGCGCGTCGGTGGTGGCGGCGATGGTGATGATCAGCACCTTCGGCGCGCTGAACGGCAGCACCATGACGGGGCCGCGCATCCTGTACGCCATGGCCGCGGACGGCAACTTCTTCAGCCCCATCGCGCTGGTGCACCCGCGGTGGAAGACGCCGTACGCGGCCATCGGCCTGGCGGCGTCGCTGGGGATCGCGTACGTGCTGGGCCGCAGCTTTCAGCAGTTGGCCGACAGCTTCGTGCTGGGCATCTGGCCGTTCTACGCGCTGGCGGTGCTGGCGGTGTTCAAGCTGCGCCGCACGCACGCCCACGTGGAGCGCCCCTACCGCACCGTGGGCTTTCCCGTCGTTCCCATCGTTTTTCTGATCGCGGCCGTGGGGATGCTGCTGAACTCCGCCATCAACAACGCGGGCGAAACGCTGTTCGGATTCGGCATCATCCTGGCCGGCATTCCCGCGTACTACCTGTGGCGCGCGATGGAGAAGCGCCGGGTGGCGCGCGGTGGGGAGGTGCGGTCGTAAGGCTGGTTCGACGACGGAGATCGAACTGCGTCCGCGGCGCCCCCTCCGCTCGCTCAGGCTCGCACCTCCCCCAAAACTGCTGGGGGAGGTTGGGGTTGCCGCCGGAATGAGGCGCTTCGAATTGCGTTGAGCTGCGTCCGCGGGCGCCTCCCACCCCGGCCCTCCCCGCAAATTGCGCGGGGGAGGGTGACGCGCTCGACAGGCTGTCCGGAGCGGGATCGAATTCTCCTCTCCTTGATGGGGAGAGGGGGGCGGCCTCGGACGTAGCCCGATCCATTTCGTCGAGCTTCGATCCATCCCCACCCAACCTCCCCCAGCAGTTTTGGGGGAGGTGGGCGAGTGGTGCGAGCCCGGAGGGGGCGCCCGCGGCTCGCACCCTTTTCCTGTCGCAGCGCGATCGAATTCCCCCCTTCCGCGAGGAACGAGGGATACGCCGGGGGAATCCGCGTTGGGGCAGGCATCGGCCTGCGCCGGCCGGGCGCGGGCCCCTCTCCCGGAGCCATCCGAAGCGCGATCGAATTCTCCCCTCTCCGTGAGGAACGAACGGGGAGGGGCCGGGGGAGGGGCACCCCGTCGGGCGCAGTTCTGCCCCAGCCCCCATCCACCGAAGTCTCTCCTCCACCGTCCGGTTCTTGATGCATCGAAGTCGATGCGCGGGGGCGGTTTAGGGCGTCGCGTCCGTCCATTCGCGGGCGGATCGGCGTGATTCTGGGCGCAGGATTTGCGGCGGGCAAAAAAACCGCATTTGGGCGGTGTAGCGGAACCTTATGGGCATCCGGGGCTATCAAGCCGCGGCTACCGGGCCATCTGTGTGTCCGGAGAAAAGGATTTGACTTTGGACGCCTCCGGGTCTAGATTCACCGGTTATGACGGACATCCGGGAGACAAGCCGCTCCGCGTGAACTGAGGGCAGCAGGCCTCGCACACCACCGAGGCTCGCTGCTCTCGTCATTTTACCAAAAGGACGAGCTAACATGTTTTTGAGCTCACGGGCCCTGGACTCGTTCGATCAGTACCTGCAGGATGTTGAAAAGTATCCGCTGATCGACGATCCCGCCGAGGAGCGCGCCCTGGCCCACCGGGCGCGCGCCGGAGACAAGCAGTCCGCCGAGCGCCTGGTGACGGCGAACCTGCGTTTCGTGATCTCCTACGTGAAGAAGTACCAGGGCCGCGGCCTTGGCTTGGCGGAGCTGGTGTGCATCGGGAACGAGGGGCTGCTCAAGGCGGTCAAGAAGTTCGATCCCGACAAGGGCGTCAAGTTCATCTCGTACGCGGTGTGGTGGATTCGCCAGACGGTGCTTCAGGCACTGGCCGAGCAGACCCGCTCTGTGCGCATTCCGCTGAACCAGAACTCCAACCTGGTCCGCCTGTCGCGGGTGGAGACGGCGCTCACCCAGCAGATGGGGCGCTCGCCCACCGACGAAGAGATCGCCGACGACATGGGCGAGCCGGTGGACACCATCCGCGCCCTGCGCCGGGTGGCCGCCAGCGAGCTTTCGCTGGACGCGCCGCTGGACCGCGGCGACCGTGACTCGGCCAGCTTTGGCGAGCGCTTCGCCGGCAGCGAATCCGACCAGATCGAGGAAGAGGTCGAGGCCCAGGCACGCCGCGAGTTCCTCGAGAAGATGTTCGAAAAGTACCTCACCGAGCGCGAACGCAAGATCCTGTACCTGTACTACGGTCTGGACGAGGGCGAGGAGCGCACGCTCGAGGAGATCGGCAGCATGCTGGGAGTCACGCGCGAGCGCATCCGCCAGATCCGCAACCGCGCCTTCGAGAAGCTGCGCGAGAGCCCCGACGGGCACGCCCTGGAAGGGTTCTGGGCGCTTTCCTGAGCCCCGCGCGGACTGCGTAGCACTGGACGGCTGACGGTCGGTCACACGACTGAGCGGAGGGTGGAGACGGGCTTGCGTCTCCACCCTCCGCTTTTTTTGCCGAAACGAGAATTCCCTGGGCACACGGTAAATGAGATCCCAGACGCGGACGAGGCTGTCGTCCGCGTCCGTTCGTCGTGCGCACTCGTGACGGCAAAAGAGAACGGATTGCGCATCCCTCGCCCGCGTTGTTAAATGTTCTCTCTGTTTACTTGACGTATCGGACAGCATTCCCTTGAAGGAATGTCGGTGAGGTGTTATCGTATGGCATACGAGGTGGAGTTCACGGATGAGTTCAACGAATGGTGGAACGGCCTGAACGTCGGGGAGCAGAACAAGATCACAAAAACGGTTCTTCTGCTTGAGGATCATGGCCCCGCGTTGGGTGATCCGCATAGTTCCGCGATCTATGGGTCGCGCCACCGGCACATGCGCGAGTTGCGGATCCAGCACGAGGGAAGGCCGTACCGCATCCTGTATGCATTTGACCCCAGGCGCATCGCGATCTTGCTGATCGGCGGGGACAAGACGGGCGACAAACGCTGGTATGCGTCCTTCATTCCGATCACGGATGACCTTTACGACCAGCACCTGCGGGAGATCCGTGGAGAGACGTGAGTATGGCCAGAAAGTTCCGTGAGCTGATGGCGGACTGGAGCCCCGAGCGCATCGCCGAAGTAGAGGCCGGCGCGCGCGAACTGCTCCTTGAAACGCCGCTGTACCGTCTAAGGCAGGCGCGTAACGTGACCCAGGACGAGCTTGCGGCCGCCATGGGCACCACGCAGGCGTCGGTTTCGAAGCTCGAGCGGCGTCCTGACGTCTACCTGAGCTCCGTGCGCCGGTATGTCGAAGCGATGGGCGGAGAACTGGAGATCACGGCTCGTTTTCCCGACGGTGCGTTCCGGTTGGATGAAGCACCGAGCGGCGGCTGATGGAGGTACTTCCAATTCCATGTGCTTGTGAGGGTGAATCGACAGCCCCGGCACCCGCCGGGGCTGTTTCGTTTTCACGATCCCGCCTAGATTCGCTGCGCTCACGGGCATCGGCCCGCATTCGTTCGCTGCAGCATCCGCAGAATTCGCATGACTGATCCGTTCTCGACCCGCGTCCGCGCCGACTTTCCCGTGTTCGAGCGGCGGGTGGGCGGCAGGCCCATCGCCTTTTTCGACGGGCCGGGCGGCAGCCAGGTGCCGCGCGCGGTGGCCGACGCCGTGCGCGACTACCTGCTGATGCACAACGCCAACACGCACGGCTTCTTTGCCACCAGCGAAGAAACGGACGCGGCCATCACCGGCGCGCGCGAGCGGGTGGCGGCGCTGCTGAACGCGCCCTCGCCGCGCGAGGTGGCGTTCGGAGCCAACATGACCACGCTCACCTTTCACCTGTCGCGCTCGCTGGGGCGCGAGTGGGGGCCGGGCGACGAGGTGATCGTGAGCCAGCTGGACCACCAGGCCAACGTGGCGCCGTGGCGGCGGATGGCGGAGGACCGCGGGATCACGGTGCACGTGGTGCCGTTCAGCGCCGAGACGTTCAGCCTGGACCTGGACGCGCTCGACGGGCTGCTTTCCCCGCGGACGCGGCTGGTGGCGGTGGGCGCGGCGTCCAACGCCATCGGCACGGTGAACGACGTGGCGCGGGTGGCGGCGCGGGCGCGCGCGGCCGGGGCGCTGACCTTCGTGGACGCGGTGCACTACACGCCGCACCGGCTGCCGGACGTGCAGGCGTGGGGGTGCGACTTCCTGGCCTGCAGCGCCTACAAGTTCTTCGGGCCGCACGTGGGGATCCTGTGGGGGCGCGCGGAGCACCTGGAGCGGCTGACGCCGTACAAGGTGCCGCCCGCCAGCGACGCGGCGCCGGAGCGCTGGGAGACGGGAACGCTGAACCACGAGGGGATCGTGGGGACGGGCGCGGCGGTGGACTGGATCGCCGGTCTGGCCGGCGACCCGGCGAACACGCTGCGCGAGTCGCTGCGGCGCGGCTACGCGGCCATGCACCGGCACGAGTCGCGGCTGTTCGCGCGGCTGTACGCGGGGCTGACGTCCATCCCCGGCGTGCGCGTCTACGGCCCGCCGGAGGACGGGGAGCGCACGCCCACGGCGGGGTTCACCATCGAGGGCGTGGGGCCCGACGAGGCGGCGCGGCGGCTGGGGGCGGAAGGAGTCTTCGTGTGGAACGGTGACTTCTACGCGACCACCGTGTGCGACGTGCTGGGGCTTTCGGACTGCGGCGGGCTGATCCGCGCCGGCATCGCGCCGTACACCACGGAGGACGACGTGGAGCGGCTGGTGGACGGCGTGGCGCGCCTGGCCCGCGGCTGACGCGCATCCGCCGATGAAGCAGCCGGGGGTGGTGCCGTTTCGCTGGGACGTGCGGCGGCGCGAGCAACTGGGCCGGCTGCTGGACGCGCCAAGCCCGAAGCGCCTGTGGCGGCCGCTTGGCTTCAGGCACCTGCTTCCCGAGGTGCGCGGGGCATCGGCGCGGGTGCTGGCGCGCGCGGGCGACGCGCGGCTGGTGTTCGTGGGCCGCTCGCCAGAGAACCTGTTCGACTACCTGACGGGCACACTGGCGGATACGCCGTGGGCGGACCGCTGCGCCCTGCTGAGCGTGTCAATGGGAGGGATGCTGGACTGGGTCCCCGCGCCGGCGCTGCGGGCGCTGCGCCAGCAGCACGAGGCGTTGGGGCTGCACCCGGCGGAGATTGCCTCGGCGCCGCGGCCCATCGCCTTCGTGGACCTGGTCTCCAGCGGCGGCACCTTTGGGGAGATGTCGGCGTTCCTGTGCCGCTGGGCGCGCGACGAGGGCGTGGACGTGAACGCGGTGCGGCGCCGGCTGCGGTGGGTGGGCATCACCAAGCGCACCAGGAACAGCCCCAACACCTGGCGCTGGTTCCAGCAGGTGGACTGGGCGGGCGACTATCCCCGCGGCGCGCTGCGCGGCGTGTCGGTGGAGTACTGGTTCTGGAGCTGGCTTGGGAACCACCAGGACAAGACGATGCCCTCGAACACGTACAACCGCTGGGGGACGGAGGACTTGGCCCGTCCCGACCACGCGCCGGAGCGATTGGAGGCGCTGCGGGTGGCGTACAAGCTCCACGAAAAGGCGCGGACGCGCGCGGAGCGCGAGCGGTTCGTGGCGGAGCTGGTGGAGCGGCAGGAGATGCGCGAGCCGTGGCTGCGGTCGCTGGTGGTGGCGCTGCGGCGATCGGGTGAACGGGTGAACGGGTGAACGCTGCGTCGGCGGGGCCTTCACCCGCTCGCTCAGGCTCGCACCCTCTCCCGCATCCGGGCTATCCATTAGTCATATCTCGGGGATAGCGAGAGTGCGATAGGCGAGGACGAAGTCTGTTAGTCGGCGCAGTCCTCGCCAGAGCACTTTTACCCCGGGATCACCGTCGCTACGACGGCCCAGAAAGCCTCCGAGCAGGGCGATCTGGCGTACTGCGTCTCGCAGGTTCATGGGCTCCGACGGAAGCCGCTTTCCCGGATGCGCCATGCGGTGCAGCACCTTCCACTCGTCTTGGTCCAGCGCCACTGTACACGGCAGGTCCGGGCTCATCCGCGACAGGTAGGTGATGAACAGCAGCCGCCACGCCACGATCGAGTACAGCGCCACTGCCCGCTCGATCCGGTCGGCGTGCTCCAGCTGCAGCTTTTCTACCTGGCAGCCGCTCTTGAGCGTGTAGTGGTACCGCTCGACCTTCCATCGCGCGACGTACGCCTCCACAGCGGACAGGGCGGCCGCGAAGTTCGCCAGCGGCTTCGTCGACACCAGCAGCCATTCGACCCGCTCCGCCTCCGGCGGCAACTCCCCGAGTTCGCGCACCAGGACCACACTCACGCAAACGGCTTCCACGGCCGTGTTCTTCTGCTTGTGCCTGGGCCGCAGGATCTGCAGTTCGGGGCACAGCCGCACTTCCATTTTCGCTGTCCGCGCCTGACGCTTCGGCGTACGCTTCAGCTCCACCTCGATCGTGCCCGCCACCGGCGCTGCATTGGCCGCGTCCCACAGGTACGCCGCCCCTTCGGGGCCCAGAACGCGCCGGTTGTGCGTCGCCCGGATCAGCAACTCGACCCCGGGCCTGCGCGGCGTAGCCAGCAACTCGTAAAGTCCGACTCGCTGTCGCCGATGATCCACGCCTTGATCGAGTCCGGCAGCCGCTCCTGGCAGACGCGCACCGTCGTCAGCCATTTCTGACTCTCCTTCTCCTCGATCGGCCGCTTGCGCCGGTTGTGCCTCTTGCCCCTTTCCTCTGCGGCCCGCGACCACACTTCCTGATGCAGCAGCCCCTGCGGCACACTTGCGTGATCGACCACCAGCGCGCTGTGCATCATCAAGCCCCGGCTGTGCTCGCCGCTCAGCGGCCCCAGCCCCTCCGTCGCCTGCAGCGTGTTGAAGCTCAGCTCCGACGTATCCTGGAGGATCCAGACCTCTTCGCAGTCCGCGACCCGCCTCACCGTCGCAGCGGCGTGTGCCGCCCGGATCGCTTCTGCAGACGTGGTCGGCGCCGAGAACAGGTCGTAGATCGCCTGCATTTCCCCCGTAGACCCGCTCGCCTCCGGGATTGAGGCATTCGGCCGGTTCCAGAACGTCTGCACCGTCTGCATCACCCGCCGGTTGCGCCGCTTGTCGCCTAGATCCACTCCCCCCAGTTCACTCTCCACCCATGCTTCGATCATGTCAGCTCGCCCCAGGTGTACAGGCTCCTCCTCTGGGGTATACACTACGTTTACTTGTGACTAATGAATAGCGCATCCGGGAGAGGGTTATGAACGTCACGAAAGCCTACGGCGCGATCTCTCCGGAGCGGCACGGTGCCTGAGGTGACGCAGCCCCGCGCAGTTTGCGGGGCTTCCCGCTGTTGCAGCCGCGGGTTCACCCGCCCGGGACAGGCCCGGCACACGCGATCCTCCTCCGCCGACGCCGGCTCACCCACGCACCGCGGCCCGCTCCGGAATTTCCGGAGCGGGCCGCGTTTCATCATCACCCCTTCACCCCTTCACCCCTTCACCCCTTCACCCCTTCACCCCTTCACCCTCACGGCCGCGTCCAGACGTTGTTCTCGCGGTCGATGTCCGGAAACTCGTTCCGCGCGTCGATCTCCACGCGGATCACGGGGGACGCGGCGCGGGGCAGGGTGAGCGTGGCGGTGCGCAGGCCCTCGAGCCACGTCTCCACCGGCACCTCCACCATCTGCGTCTCGCCGTTCTCGCGCGTCACGGTCACGCGCGCGGGCATGGGCGCCAGGCCGCGGTCCTGGATGACGATGGTGGCGCCGCCGGGGCCCTCGGTCACGCCGCCGACGGCCTGGTCCAGCGTCCACGTCTCGTAGAACCAGGTGCGCCAGAACCAGTCCAGGTCTTCGCCCGCCACCTCTTCGACGGTGTTGAAGAAGTCCCACGGGTACGGGTGCTTCCACGCCCAGCGCTGCTGAAAGGTGCGCCAGGCGCGGTCGAAGGTGGCCTGGCCCAGCAGGCCGCGCAGCGTGACGAAGTTGGTGGACGGCTTGGGATAGGAGGCGATGCCGTACGCGCCGCCGGTGTAGTGGAAGTCGCTGCGGCGCATGATCTCGCCCTCGCCGCCGGCGCGCGCCAGGTTCAGGTACGCGGCGCGGTCCGACATCTCCACGGTGTGGCCGGGAAAGGTGTCCTTCATGGCCTGCGCCTCGTGGAACGTCGTCATCCCTTCGTCGAACCAGGAGTACCGCCGCTCGTCCACGTTCACGATCATGGGCACCCACATGTGCGCAAGCTCGTGCGCCGTAACGCCGTACAGCGACTCGTCGGACGACTGCGTGTAGCCGCTGATGAGCGTCATCATCGGGTACTCCATCCCGCCGCTGATGATGCCCTCGCCCTCCACGGCCGTCATGTGCGGCCAGGGGTAGGGAATGCCGGTGTACTGCGACAGGAAGGTGATGGAGTGCGCCTCGTAGTCGGCCACGTTGCGCCAGCGGGGCGCGCTGGGGCGCCAGAACGAGTGGATGGCGGTGTAGTCCGCCTGCCCGTCGCCGTTGCGGTCGCCCACGGAGGTGCGGCGCGCGTCCCAGTTGCTGGCGCGGGTGACGCTGAACGCGTGGTCGCGCACGCTGTCGGCCTGAAAGCGCCACGTCACCATCCCGTTGCGCCCCGCCGTGGTGGCGCGGCCAAAATCGGCCTGCGTGAGCACGTGCACCACCTGGTCGCTGGCCACGCCCTGGCGGTAGCGCTGCAGCACGGCGGGCGCCAGCGCCTCCTCCGGGTTCCGCAGCTCACCCGTGCCAAAGACGATCCACTGCGCGGGCGCCTCGACGGTCACGTCGTAGCTGCCGAAGTCGGAGTAGAACTCGGCCGTGCCGCGGAAGGGGTCCGGGTGCCATCCCACCACGTCGTCGTAGGTGGCCATGGCGGGGTACCAGTAGGCAAAGAAGAACAGGTCGTCCTCGCTCCACCCCATCCGCCCGCCCGCGCCGGCCTGCGGCACCTTGAAGCCCCAGTCCACCGCGATGCGCACGGTGGCGCCCGGCTGCACCGGCGCGGCGGGAACCACGATCATTCGCGTGCCGTTGATCACGTAGCGCGTGCCGGACGAGGCGTCTTCCGTGGCCGCCTGCCCGTCCACCGCCACCCGCGTTACGTTCACGCCGCCGGTGATCTCGGCCTCCTCGTTGCGCACCACGCCGGGGGCGTGGTGGTTGAGCGTAAGGTCCACGTGCAGCTGCGGCAGCGGGTTGGGCGAGTTGTTGGTGTAGGTGATGGTCTCGCTTCCCTCCAGACGCTTCCCGTCCGGGATGACGCGCGCACGGATGGTGTAGTCGGCGCGGTTCTGCCAGTAGCGCGTGCCCGGCGCGCCGGTGGCCGTGCGCGTGCCCCCCGTGACGGCGCGCTGGTACTCGGCGGGCGGCGTGGCGGGGTAGGGGATGGGCCGCTCGATGCGGGCAGGCGCCTGCATGGGCGACGGCGACGTAACCGGCTGTCCGCCGCACGCCGCCAGCAGCGCCGCGGCGGCCAGCGCCGGGAACCAACGCGTGATCATTGCTGTGCTCTCCGAGTTCGGTGTTGCGGCGCAATCTGGCGCGCGCGCGGACGCAGGCGCAAGCAAGGGGCCGAGCGCCACGCAACCCGCGGTGCCCCCATCCGGGCGAGCACCACTCGCCCACCTTCCCCCGAAACTGCCGGGGGAAGGTTGATGCGTCCGCACGATCCGGCGCGTCGAATGGCTACGAGCAGCAGACGGTAGATTCCTCAGTCGCGCGACACTCCCGTGAGGCCGGACGGCACGGCGTGGCGCTCCTTCGGAATGACAGGTTATCGCGGTGGCGAGCGAGCGAGGGGCCGGCTGCCGTGCAACCCGCGGCGCCCCCGTCCGGGCGAGCACCACTCGCCCACCTTCCCCCGAAACAGCCGGGGGAAGGTTGATGCGTCCGCACGATCCTGGCGCGTCGAATGGCTACGAGGAGCGATGGTAGATTCCTCAGTCGCGCGACAGTCCCGTGAAGCCGGACGGCACGGCGTGGCGCTCCTTCGGAATGACAGCTTCTCGCGGTGACAACGTGGAGTGGCGGCAACGCAGCCCCGCGCAGCTTGCGGGGCTTCCCGCAGTTCCAGCCGCGGGTTCACCCGCCCCAGACAATCCCGGCCCCAAACGATGCCGACCGTGGACGATGCCCGGCCCGACGGTGCCCGCCCCAGACGCGAAACAGCCTGCAACCGCGCGCGCAGTTGCAGGCTGTAACCTGTCCCCTGTCCCCTGTAACCTATCCCCTCAATTCCACCGCGCCGAACGCCAGCGACGCGTTGATCCCGCCGAAGCCGCATGCGCCAGCATCCGCCCCCTCTCTGCGACCCGGCGGGGAGGGGGCGATGCCGCTGGATGCCTGGAGGCTGTCCTCCCTGTGCCCGGGAAAAGGTTATTTGCATAATAGAGACACATAATGTATGAATAAGGACGAGAGCGGATGGTGGGTCGCTCGTCACCTCGGCAGGAAAGGTACAGATGGTGAGGAAACAGGAGGTATCTTCAAAGCGCTGGACCCGTATTCTGCTTGTCGGCGTGGGAATTGTTATGGCCGGATGCGGACGTGATGCGCCGCTGCATCCGCGCGACGCAGCTCGGCCGCCGGACCGTCCGTCTGCGCTGCTGAACCCGCTGTGCGCGGGCACCGGCGGGACGACCCACACGGCAGGGAGCATCTCGACGGCGGTAACCTGGGCCGCCAGCGGAAACCCGCACCGGGTGACCGGCATGATTACCCTGAACCCCGGCGGACTGCTCACCGTGCAGCCGGGGGTGATCGTCTGCTTTGACCCGCAGACGGGGCTGCGGTCGTATGGGGGACGGCTGGTGGCGCAGGGCTCGGCGTCCAGTCCCATCGTGCTCACCGCCCGGGACCCGGCGCTCGGCTGGTATGGAGTGAGCCTGCAGGGACTGCCGCCCGCCAGCAGCTACCTGGCCCATGCGCGGGTGGAGTACGCCAGCCTGTATTCCACCGCTGTGGCCGCATACATCCACCCGCTGACGATCGACAGCACCATCGTGCGGCAGAGCGGGGGTGGCGTTCGGTTGGAGGGGCGCTCGCGGTTCAGGCTCTCGCGCGTGGACACCACCACCAACCGCGGCATCGCCGCCGTTACGCTGGGCGATAGCGCTGGCTTCGACCGGTCCGTCATCCTGCACGCGGCCGGGATCGGGATGCAGATCGACGGGACGGTGAGGGTTGGCGTGGGTGCCGGTCGCATCGAGGGCAGCGGTGGCGTGGGCATCCGCGCCCTGCAGGCCACCAGCTTTGGGTACGTCGCACCTGTCCGCGTCATCGGTTCAGGCAGCTACGGCATCGAGACTAGCCCTGCCGTCCTGCGCAGGCTCTACGGTTCCCTCAGTGACCAGGACAGCCTCAAGGGGAACGCACGCGACACGGTGCTGATGATGGGCGGCCCCCTGAACGGACTGCTGCACGCGCGCGCCGGGATGCCCTGGCGCGTAGCCGGGTCCATCGACGTGGGCGCGAGCGGGACGCTGCGGGCCGACCCGGGATCGCTGATGGTGCTGGACCCGGGCGTGGGGATCAGCACGCATTCCGGCGGGCGCGTCGAGATCCGTGGGACCTCGGCCAATCCAGTGGTGCTCACCGCGTCCGACCGGGCCTTTGGGTGGGACGGCCTTACCCTGAACGGCACGCCTACGTGGGCCAGCTGGATCACCAACGCGCGCGTGGAGCACGTTGCGTATTCGCAGACTGCCCTGGTGGCCAGCGCAACGCATCCCGCCGTCGTGGACACCGTCGTGTTTCGGCAGAACGGGCGCGCGGTGTCGCTGCTTGCCACAGGCTCGCGGCTTACGCACAGCCGCGTGGACACCACGCTTTCGTCAAACGGCCCCGCGGTGGAGCTGGGCGCCAACGCCATCCTGGAGAGCACTCTTGTCCGCGCGTCCTCGCGCGAGGGGGTGGCCATCCGCTCCGCCACGGTACAGGTGCGGTCGTGCGAGGTGCGCGAGAGCGTGACGGACGGCATTGTGCTGGACGTGGCCGTTCCGGTGCACAACTGCAACCTGGTGGACAATCTGGGCGTGGGCGTGCGCAACTTGGACCCGTCCACCGCGGTCGACGCCACGAACGTCTGGTGGGGCGATGCCGGCGGACCCACGGCTCCGGCAGGTGACGGCGTCGCCGGCGCCGTGACGTACACGCCGTGGCGCACCACGCCGTTCGTGCTGCCGTACGTGCCGTAGCCGCCGGACGGTCCGCGACCTGTCCATACGCGAAACAGCCTGCAACCGCGCACGCAGTTGCAGGCTATTCCCTATTCCCTGTTCCCTATTCCCTGCCGTTCCCCCTCACTCCACCGCGCCAAACGCCAGCGACGCGTTGATCCCGCCGAAGCCGAAGCTGTTGCTCACGATGCGCCGCACGGGCATGTCCAGCCCCTCGCCGGTCACGTAGTCCAGGTCGCACTCGTCGCCGGCGGTTTCCAGGTTCAGCGTGGGCGGAACCCAGCCGCGCTGGATGGTGAGCGCGCTGATGGCCGCCTCGATGGCGCCCGTGGCGCCCAGGCAGTGCGCGTGGTACCCCTTGGTGCCGCTGACCTTGAGCGCGTCCGCGTGCTCGCCGAACACGCGGCGCAGCGTCTGGCTCTCGGTGCTGTCGTTGAGCGGCGTGGACGAGGCGTGGGCGTTGATCACCTCCACGTCCTCGGGCCGCAGGCCGCCGGTGCGCAGCGCGTCGCGGATGGCGCGGCCCGCCTGCGCGCCGTCGGGGCGCGGCGCCGTCATGTGGTGCGCGTCGTTGCTGGTGCCGTACCCCAGCACCTCGGCGTAGATGCGCGCGCCGCGGGCCCGGGCGGCCTCCATCTCCTCCATCACCAGGATGGCCGCGCCCTCGCCCATCACGAACCCGTCGCGGTGCGCGTCGAACGGGCGCGACGCGTGCGCGGGGTCGTCGTTGCGGGTGGACATGGCGCGGATGATGGAGAACGCGCCGTAGCACAGCGGCGCCAGCGGCGTCTCCACGCCGCCCGCCAGCACCACGTCCACCTCGCCCAGGCGAATGGCGCGCCACGCGTCGCCCACCGCGATGGCGCCGGACGCGCAGCTCATCCCGTTGGTGGAGTTGATGCCGGTAAGGCCGAACTCGATGGCCACGTTGCAGCTGGCCGCGCCGTTGAACACCGCCAGCGCCAGCATGGGGTCCACGCCGCGGACGCCCTTGTGCACGTAGTTGGTGAACTGCCCCTCGCCGTACGCCACGCCGCCCAGCGCGCTGCCGATCAGCACCCCGGCGCGATCCGAATCGAGCGACGCGGGGTCCAGCCTGGCGTCGTCCAGCGCCAGCCGCGCGGAGGCGATGGAGAACTGCGCGTACCGCTCGGTGCGGCGCGCGCGGTTGCGGTCCATGTAGTCGGTGGGCTCGAAGCCGTCCACCTGCGCGGCGATCTGCGAGCGAAAGGGCGACGGATCGAAGCGGTCGATCTTCCGCACGGCGGACTGGCGGCGGCGGAGCCCGTCCCACAGCCCCTCCACGCCCGTGCCGATGGGCGTCACGCACCCGATGCCGGTGATGGCGACGCGGCGCAGGCCGGCGGGGTGGCTGATATCCGTCATCGAGAACCGCTCATGGTCATCCAGAAAAACAGGGGCGCGGGAGGGGATTCCACCGCTCCCGCGCCCACCCTTGGGGTCATCCGCCGCCCTGTACACCGGACCGCGGCCGAGGTGCGCGTCATCGGCGCTCCACGTACCGCTTGATGCCGGCCAGCGTGCGGCTGGCCACGTGGTGAATGAACACGGGGCCGATCACCGCGTCGGCGATCGCCCGCCGGCCGATGCCGGGAAGCGGCCACGCCGGCCCCCCCTTCCAGTCGTGGACGATGCGGACGCGGGTGTTTCCGCCGCCCGCGTCCTCGAAGGTCCACTCCACGTCCATGCCGGTGGTGATGCCGTCCACGTGACGATAGAGGACGGCGGGGCGCGCGGGATCCAGGTGCATCTCCGAAACCCACCAGACGGGATACTGCAGCGGCCCGAAGCTGCGCCGCGCCGCCATCTCCACCAGCCCCGTGCCGAAGCCGTCCCTGCGCTGGAACCGTACCCAGCGGTAGTGCGGCAGCCGCTCGGGCCACCGCTCCACGTCCGCCCCCGCGTTGAAGCACGCCTCCACCGGCGCGCGCATGACGGTCTCATCCACCGTGTACAACGGACCTCCCGGGCATGGTGTGCGGCGCGCCGATTCGCGTGCAGGGATTGTAGAGGGATGAGGCCAAGCCGGCAACGGGCCCCGATCGCCACGGGCTAAAGCCCGCGGCTGGAACTGCCACAAGCCCCGCCCTGGGCTCGCGGAGCTCGCCCGGCGGGGCTTCAACCCCATGGGCGCTGCGCGCACATCGGAGGCGCGGCAAACAATGCTTCCGCGTCCGCGTCTGTCATTCCGAAGGAGGCGCCGGACGGTGCCTGCCATCGCGCAGTCCTGTGGCGCCGACTGAGGAATCTACCGTCGGTGTGCTGGTGGCCTGCTGGACCACCCAGGACTTGCGGCGTCCCCCGGCCGGGCATCGTCCGGCACCGGTGTAGCCGCGGCTGTGGCGCGGGCTGCCGCGTCCGCCCTCCAGGAGGCCGAGAGTAGATTCCTCGGCCCTGCGACCTGTTGCGCGAAGGGACGGCGACGGGTGGCCGGGCCTCGGAATGACAGCCTTGTCTCGGCAAGAACTGAGCTGATCTGTCATTCCGAAGGAGGCGCCGGACGGTGCCTGCCATCGCGCAGGCCTGTGGCGCCGACTGAGGAATCTACCGTCGGTGTGCTGGGGGCCTCCTGGACCACGCAGGACTTGCGGCGTCCCCCCGGCCGGGCATCGTCCAGCACCGGTGTAGCCGCGGCTGTGGCGCGGGTTGCCGCGGCCGCCTTCCAGGAGGCCGAGAGTAGATTCCTCAGCCCTGCGACCTGTTGTGCGAGGGATGGCAACGGGTGGCTTGGGCCTCGGAATGACAGGCGCGGGGCGTGTGTTTTTGTGCACAAAAGGGGCCCGCCTCCAGTCTGGAGGCGGGCCCCTTCATCACCCGCTCACCCGTTCACCCGCTCACCCTCAGCGGGGGATGAAGTCGTCCTCGGCGCGGATGGCGCGGCAGAAGGCGGCGATCAGCTTTACGGTGGCGTCGACGTCATCCAGCGACACCACTTCGTTGGGGCTGTGCATGTAGCGGTTGGGCACCGAGATCACCGACGTGGCCACGCCCAGGCGCTGCAGGTAGATGGCGTCGGCGTCGGTGGAGGTGAGGCGGGGGCTGCCCTGGATGGTGTAGGGTATGCCCTCGCGCTCCGCCGTCTCGGCCATCCGCTCGAACATCATGGGGTGGATGGACGAGCCGCGCGAAAGCACCGGCCCGCTGCCCAGCTTGTGGTCGCCCAGCTGCTTCTTTTCCACCCCCGGCGCGTCGGTGGCGAACGTCAGGTCCACCACCACGGCCAGCCTGGGATCGACGCGGAAGGCGGAGGGGCGGGCGCCGCCGCCGCTGTAGCCGATCTCTTCCTGCGTGGTGGCGACGGCCGTCACCTGCGCGGCCGGCATATCGCCCTTTGACAGCTCGCGGAGCACCTCGAGCACCACGTACGCGCCGATGCGGTTGTCCACCGCGCGGCTGGCGATCATCCGGTTGCCCAGCTCGATGAGCCCGGCGTCCACCACGCCGGGGTCGCCCACGCGCACGCCCCGGCCGGCGGCGTCGTCCAGGTCGCGGGCGCCGATGTCCACCCACAGGTCCGTCATCTTGACGGCCTTTTCCTTTTCCTCGGGCTTGATCAGGTGGATGGGTTTTTTGCCTACCACGCCGACGACGTCGCCCTTGCGGGTAAGGAAGCGGATGCGCTGGCCCACCAGCACCTGCGGGTCCCACCCGCCGATGCCGTCGATGTACAGCATCCCCTCGTCGTCCACGTGCGTGACCATCACCCCGATCTCGTCGACGTGGCCGGCCAGCATGATGCGCGGCCCGTCTGCCGTGCCGATGCTCGCGTACGAGTTGCCGGCGACGTCCACGTCCACGTCGTTCGCGAAGGTCTCGGCCTCGGCGCGCCACACGCGGGCGGCGGCGGTCTCGAACCCCGATGGGGCGGGGGCGTCGAGCAGGTTCCTGAGGAAGCTGAAGGAGTGGTCGTCCATTGATCGGTTCCGGCTCTTGTCAGGTTTGCTGCTGTCCGTCGCGAGCGTCGGCGGCGCGCTGCACGTCGGGGGTGTAGGCGTGGTACAGGTGCTTGGTCAGCACTTCCGCCGCGTACACTTCGGGCGGCAGGTCTTCGAGCGTGGCCAGGGCGCGGAGCGCCTGGGCCTGCCGCGTGGTCAGCTGCAGCGTGAACGGCTCGCGGGGCATGTCTCTGTCAGGCGAACGTCAGTGGTGCGGGCGGTTCCGTTGCGCTCCGGAAGGCCCGGTGCGAGCCGCGGGCGCCCCCTCCGGCTCGCTTAGGCTCGCCACCTCCCCCAAAACTGCTGGGGGAGGTTGGGGTTGCCGCGGAGATCGAAGCGCTTCGAAGTGCGTTGCACTGCGTCGGCGCGGGGCCCCTCCCCGCTCGTTCCTAGCGGAGAGGGAGAATTCGATCCTGCTCCGGAGAGCCTGTCTCTCGCGTCACCTCCCCGCGCAGTTTGCGGGGGAGGGCCGGGGAGGGGCGGCACCGGCGCCGGCCGAACCATCCCGATCTCAGCCCACAGTCCGCGAAGGCGGACTTCGCGCTCTTCCAGCGGCGAATTCATTCGCTCCGGAACGCGGCCCGCCGAAGCGCCGGATCCGTGATCCCCCGCCGGGTCTACTCCCCCGCCGCGTCCACGACCTGCGCGTAGATGCCCAGGAACGTGGTCAGGATGCGGTGCGTAAGGCCCCACACCACGTACCCGCGCGCATCGAAGGCCGGAAAGCGCATGGGCTCGACGCCTTCCATCTCGAACAGGAACTCGGTGACGGCGCCCGGGTGCAGCAGCTCGTGCACGGGTACCCAGACAGCCGCGTCCACCTCTTCGTTGGGCACGGCTTCCGCGTCCGCCGGCACGGCAAAGACGAACGGGCGAACGGCGATGCGCGGCGCCCGCGAGGACTGCGGCCACACCGGCTCCACCGCCCCCAGCAGCCGCCCGCCCGCGGCCACGTCGATCCCCACCTCTTCGTGCGTCTCGCGCGCGGCGGTGGCGGCGGGGCCGGCGTCCTCGGCCTGCTCGCGCCCGCCGGGGAGCGCCACGTGCCCGGACCAGGGGTCGCCCTCGCGCTCGGCGCGGCGGATGAGCAGCAGCTCCAGACCCTCGGGCCCGGGGCGCAGCAGCACGGCGACGGCGGCGCGCGGCAGGCCGGGATCGTGCGGCGGCTCCGTGAACGTGCGCGCGGCGAGTGCACCGGCCAGCGCGGCGATCGTGGAGTCCTCCGGCGTCACGGCAGCCGCATCTCTCGCTTCGTCCCCTGGGGAGCGGTCCGGCAGGCCAGCTTGCCCCCGCCGCGACGGGAGGTTATCACATTGCGTTCACGATGGCAACCATTCTGTCCACTCCGGCTCTATATCGCCACCGCATGGTCACCCTTCAGGACGTCCGCGACGCACGCGACCGCATTGCGGGCCGGGTGGTGCTCACCCCCTGCACGCCGTCCGAGACGTTCGGCGAGATGTTCGGGGGGCACGCCTGGTTCAAGTTCGAGAACCTGCAGCGCACCGGCAGCTTCAAGGAGCGCGGCGCGCTGAACCGCATGCTGCTGCTCTCGGACCAGGACCGGCCCCGCGGCGTGATCGCGGCCAGCGCGGGGAACCACGCGCAGGGGGTGGCCTACCACGCGGCGCGGCTGGGCATTCCCGCGACCATCGTGATGCCCGAGCGCACGCCGCTGGTCAAGGTGATGGCCACGCGGGGGTACGGCGCGCGCGTGGTTCTGCACGGCTCCGTCTACGACGAGGCCATGGCCGAGGCGCTGCGCATCCAGGCCGAAGAGGGGCAGACGCTCATCCACCCCTTCGACGACCCGGCGATCATCGCGGGGCAGGGCACCATCGGGCTGGAGCTGCTGGAGCAGGTGCCCGGCCTGGACGTGGTGGTGTGCGGCGTGGGCGGCGGCGGCATCATCTCGGGGATCGCGCTGGCCATCAAGGAGATCCGCCCCGAGGTGCGCATCGTGGGCGTGGAATCGGCCGTGCTGCCGGCGGCGCTGCGGGCGCGCGAGGCCGGCCGGCCCATCGTCATCCCCCCCGCGGAGACCATCGCCGAGGGGATCGCGGTGCGGAAGATCGGCGAAGTGACCTTTCCGCACATCGAGCGCTACGTGGACGAGCTGGTGACGGTGAGCGAGGAAGAGATCGCCGCCGGGGTGCTGCTGCTGCTGGAGCGCGAAAAGACGGTGGTGGAGGCGGCGTGCGCCACGACGGTGGCGGCCGTGGTGAACGGGCACATCGCGGGGCTGGCGGGAAAGAACGTGGTGATGGTGCTGAGCGGCGGCAACATCGACGTGACGCTGATGTCGCGCATCATCGAGCGCGGGCTGGTGCAGGACGGCCGGCGCGCGCACCTGCGGGTGCGGGTCAACGACCGGCCGGGAACGCTGGCGACCCTTACGGCGCTGCTGGCGGAGACGGGCGCCAACATCCAGAAGCTGGACCACAACCGCGCCATGGCCGACCTGTGGGTCACCGAGGCGGAGATCGACCTGACGCTGGAGACGCGCGGCCGTCCGCACGTGGGCGAGATCGTGGCCCGCCTGACCGCCGCGGGGTACGAGGTGGTGGAGGGATGAGCCCGGAGCCGATCGACGTTCCCCTGCGCGACCGGATCTTCAAGCGGGACGGGTACCGCTGCGTGTACTGCGGCGTTCCGTTTCCCGCGGAGCAGCTTTCGCTGGACCACGTGCAGCCGCGGATGCGGGGCGGCGACAACTCCGAGGGCAACCTGGTCACCGCCTGCCGCGCCTGCAACACGCGCAAGGGCTCGCAGCCGGCGTGGGCCTTTCTGGCGGAGCTGCCGGAGGAGCGCGCCAACTTCCTGCACTACGCCACGGCCGTGTGGCCCCGCCACCTGCGCGCCATCCGCGAGGCGGCGCAAGACTGACGTTCCGCCACTTTCTGTGATTTCGATCAGGCGCGCGGGACTTTTCCTTCATCTCGCCCGTACGCTCGCTTCCTCCCTCCTCGTGGCGGGCGAAGGACCCGCTTTCATCGCTCCCGGGGCGCCGCTTCGTGTCCTCCCGGTCTGCCCGCGCACTCGCGCCGCGTGGATGGAGATCATCCGCGCATCTGCTGAAATATCTTCATCTTTGCTGAAATCGGCAGAAATCCTGACAAATCGGGAACAGGCCCTCGCCCGGGGATGCACAAGCTTTGTCGAGTGGCGCCCACTTTGCATAGCGGGCCAGGCGGGGGTACGGCGGCGGCGGGGGCGCGGCAGGCGCTACCGATCGGCCGCAAAGTGGTTCGCACAACTGCAGGGAGTTGTACCGTGGCGCGCAGCAGGATTCAGCAGATCGAGCGGACGCTCGGCATGGCCACACGGTTCCTTGACGAGGTGAGGACAGACCTGGGACGCGCGGCGCTGGAGGGGGCGGACATTCCGCCGCGCCTGCGAAGCGTCCACGAAAAGCCGGGGCACGCGACGCCCGAGTTCCGCACCGTCGCCATCCCGGTTCCGGACGGGATGGGCGGTGTGCCGCCGGAGATCCTGTCGGGGACCATCGCCCGCTACGCGCACACCAAGAAGCCGGACTGCCTGCTGCTGGCGATGGAGGCCGAGATGGACGCGGACGGCCAGGGAAGCCGCCAGGTGCTGATCGCGGAGGCGCGGGACCGCACGGGAACGCGGATGTACTGGATGCAGCCGTACAGCCCGGCGGGGTCGCACGTGGACTGGGACGAGCCCCTTACCGGCGGATGGTGCGACCCCGGCGAGGCGGAGATGATCCTGGACGCCGCGTTCAGCCGGGCCGAGGCGCGGGCCCTGCGCGACGACGACGCGCCGCGGACGACGGCCGACGAGGCCCGGCGCGACGCGCGGCGGCAGACGCCGCAGCAGGACCGCGAGGTGCCGCTGGCGGTGGCGGGGCGGGACTGAGGCAGGACCGAAGGTGGAGTACCTGGTGCCTGGTCCCAGTATCGAGGTATCGAGTGCCCAGTGCCGAGGACCGGTGCTGGGCACGTTTGTTTTCCGCCGGTCAGCTGCCGTCGGAGGCGCGCGTGGGGCCGGGCTCCGGCCGCGGCACCGCGCCGAAGCGGCGTTCCAGCTCGCCCCACACCTGGTCCGCGTCCAGCCCCTGGGCGCGCCAGAGCACCATCAGGTGAAACAGCAGGTCGGCGGACTCGGAGCGCAGTTCGGCGTTGTCGCCGTTCTTGGCGGCGATGATGGTTTCCGCGGTTTCCTCACCCAGCTTCTTGAGGATCTTGTCCGCGCCCTTGGCGAACAGGTAGGTGGTGTACGATCCCTCCGGCCGCTCCTGCTCGCGCCGCGCGATGATCTCGCCCAGCCGGGTGACCATGTGGCGCGGATCGGGCGCTTCGGCCAGCTCGTCCCCGGCGACGCGGTAGAAGCAGCTGCGCTCGCCGGTGTGGCACGCGGGGCCGGTCTGGCGCACACGGTACAGCACGGCATCGGCGTCGCAGTCCACGCGCACGTCCACCACCTCCTGCGCGTTGCCGCTGGTTTCGCCCTTCATCCACAGCGCCGCCCGCGACCGGCTCCAGTAGTGGGCGCGGCCGGTTTCCCGCGTGCGCTGCAGCGCCTCGCGGTTGGCCCACGCCAGCATGAGCACCTCGCCCGTGCGTGCGTCCTGCGCCACGACCGGCACCAGGCCGCGCTCGTCGAAGGTGATGGTGTCGGTCCAGGGCATGCTGTGCGGCCGGGTGGTTGCGTTTGGTGAAGGGAAGGAAGGGGACAGGTTACAGGAAGGGCAGGGAATAGGGAATAGGGAACAGGGAACAGGGAACAGGGAATAGCGGGATTGACCGCGAGGAGAGCGAGACGCGCGGAATTGCTTAGAGCTGCGCCCGCGGGGGGCTCTCTCCCCCGCCGACTTCGCCGCTCGTTCCTCGCGGCTCGCGGCGACCCCTCCCCCAAACTGCGGGGGAGGGGTGTGCACCGGCCTGGAGGCGGCGGATAACCCAATCCGGGCTGGGGTGTGCACGGGCCTGGAGATAACGGACAACCCCTTCCCCGGGGTTGGGGCCCGGGGTTGGGGGAGGGGTCGACCGCCGTCGCGAGGAACGAGCGAAAGGCCGATCGGGGAGAGGCCCCGGCCGTCGCAGCGAACCCTGATCACGGCACTGGCACTAGGCACTTGGCACTTTTCGTTATGCACGCACTCGAACGGGTACCGGTCTGGACGGATGCATGGCGCGCATCGGGGCGCCTGGTCCTGATGCTGGATTTCGACGGGACGCTGGCGCCCATCGTGGACCGGCCGGAGATGGCGGCCATGCCGGACCGCACCCGCCGCGCGCTGGAGCGGCTGATGGCGATGGACGGCGTCACGGTGGCGGTGGTGAGCGGGCGCGGGCTGGCGGACGTGCGCGAGCGCGCGGCCATCCCCGGCATCGCCTACGCCGGCAACCACGGGATGGAGATCGAGGGCGCGGGGCTGCACCGCATTCATCCCGAAGCTGCGGCGGCCCGGCCCGCGCTGCAGGACGTGGCGGCGACGGTCGAGGCGGCGCTGGAGGGTGTGGACGGGGCGTTCCTGGAGGACAAGGGGCTCACGCTCAGCATCCACTACCGCCTGGCGCCCGACCACGCGGAGGAGGTGCGCGAGATCGTCCTGGAAGCGGCGGGCGGCAGGACGGAACTGGCGGTGACGGAGGGGAAGATGGTGCTGGAGGTGCGGCCGCGGGTGGAATGGGACAAGGGCAGGGCCGTGACCTTCCTGCTGGAGCAGATGCAGCCGCCGCGAGACGCGCCCATCCTGTACCTTGGCGACGACCGCACGGACGAGGACGCGTTCCGCGCCCTGCGTGACTGGAGCCCGAGGGCGGAAGGCATCCTGATCGCCGAGCAGCCCTCCGCCGAATCCGCCGCGGCGTCGTATCTCCGCGACCCCGCCGAAGTCGGCGCGCTGTTCGAAGCGCTCGCCGAACCCCGCCCGCTGTAACCTGTCCCCTGTAACCTGTAACCTGTAACCTATTCCCTATTCCCTGTAACGAAACGGCGGGCCTCTCGAGAGAGGCCCGCCGTTCACGTACCCGCTTCGCGCAGGGGTCAGACCGGGCGACGGCCGGTGATGACGCGCCAGGCGATGATGATCACGGCGATGATGAGCAGGATCCAGGCAATGCTGCCCAGCGCCTCGATCACACCGCCCACACCCAATAGCGCCACGAGCAGCAGCACGACGCCGATGATGAGCAGAATGTCCACGGTCGTTCTCCGATTTTCCAGGTGAGTCCTGCGGTACTTCACCTAACTGTGCCACGGCAGTAGCACCTACCGTGCCAAATGGGGCAGGTGTTCCATCCTTCGCACCACGTACAGGCTTTGCCCAACCGGGATTGCCGGCTCCGGCGGGGGGCTGGTATCTTTGCCGGCTATGCCCACGAACAGACTGGCGCAGGTGCCGCCCGGATCGCAGGACCTGCTGGCTGCCGACGTACGGCGCCGGCGGCGCGTGCAGCGCGTGTGGTTCGACCTTGCGGAGCAGAGCGGATACAGCGAGGTCATTCCGCCCACCTTCGAGTACGAGGAGGTGTTCACCCGCGCGGGGACCAAGCTGGCCAGCGAGCTCATCCGCTTCGTGGACCGCGACGGGCGGCTGGTGGCGCTGCGGGCCGACTTCACCAGCGCCATCGCGCGCATGGCCGGCACGCGCCTGCGCGACGCCGAGACGCCGCTGCGGCTGTCGTACGCCGGCAAGGTGTACCGCCAGCGGCCCGAGGGCGGCGGGCACGCGCGCGAGACCTTTCAGCTGGGCGCCGAGCTCATCGGCAGCGCGGGGGCCGAGGCCGACGTGGAGGTGCTGCGGATGGTGATCGCCCTGCTGCGCGCGCTGGAGATCGGCGACTTTCAGATCAACCTGGGCGACATCCGCTTCGTGCGGCCGCTGCTGGCCAACCTGCAGCCCGACGAGGCCGAGGCGCTGCAGACGGCCATCGACCGCAAGGACCGCGCGGCGCTGGCCGAGGCCGCCCGCCGCTATGGCGCGGCGGCCGCGGTGGCGCGGGCGCTGGTGGAGCTTCCGGAGCTCATCGGCCGGGGCGAGGTGCTGAAGCGGGCGCGGTCGCTGGCCTCGGGGCCCGAGGCCGAGGCGGCCATCGAGCGGCTGCGCGCCATCGACGGGCTGCTGGCCGAGGACGAGCGGGCGCACGTGGTGTACGACCTGGGCGAGATCCGCGGGCTGGGCTACTACACGGGGATCCAGTTCGAGGTGTTCGTGGCGGGCGCGGGGCGCGCGGTGGCGTTCGGCGGGCGCTACGACGAGCTGATGGCGCTGTACGGGCTGGACCGGCCCGCCGTCGGTTTTGCGCTGGAGACGGACGCGCTGGCCGAGCTGGTGGGGGAGGCCTCGTGAGCCGCCCGCTGCGCATCGCGCTTCCGAAGGGGCGGATGATGGACGAGGCGCTGCTCCTGTTCGAGCGCATCGGCTCCATCATCGACCCGGCCGCCCGCGACTCGCGCCGGCTGATCCTGCCCTCGGCGGACGGCCGCTTCGAGTTCCTGCCGGTGAAGAGCGGCGACGTGCCGGTGTACGTGGAGGCCGGCGTGGCGGACGCGGGCGTCGCGGGAAGCGACGTGCTGGACGAGCGCGAGCCGGACGTGCTGCGGCCGCTGGACCTGGGCTTTGGCGGGTGCGCGCTGGCGGTGGCGGCGCCGCGGGACGCGTCGTATCCGCACCTGCCCGGCGGCGGCATGCCCCGCGTGGCCACCAAGTACGACGAGAGCGCGCGCCGGCACTTCGCCGCCCGGGGAATGCAGGTGGAGGTCATCCACATCTCGGGCTCGGTGGAGCTGGCGCCGCTGCTGGGGCTGGCGCACTGGATCGTGGACCTGGTGCAGACCGGCCGCACGCTGGCGGAGAACGGGCTGGTGGTGGTGGACGAGATCTCGAGGTCGAGCGCGCGGCTGATCGTGAACCGCGCCAGCCACAAGCTGCGGCTGGAAGACCACCAGCGGCTGATCGCGGACCTGGCCGGCGCCCTTGAACGCAGTGCGTGAGTGCGGAAGTGCGTGAGTGCGGAAGTGGCTCGATCCGCCGTTCACTCACGCACTCACGCACTCACGCACTCACGCACTTTCCGGATTTTGCCCGATATCCGAACCCTGCGCGTGGCGCCGCCGTTCCGCGAGCTGCGGGAGATGGCGGCGGCCGCATCCACCGACGACCCGGCGCTGCGCGACGCGGTCGCCGGCATTCTGCGCGGCGTGGCGGCGCGCGGCGACGCGGCGCTGCTGGAGTACACGGCGCGCTTCGACCGCTTCGACGCCGGGAGCGCGGCGGGGCTGCGCATCGGCGCCGACGCGCTGGCACAGGCGGCGGCGTCCGTCGATCCCGCGCTGCTGGACTCGCTGCGGCGCGCGGCCGAGAACATCCGCCGCTTTCACGAGCGGCAGCGGGAGCACGGCTTTCTGGACATCGACCCGGACGGGACGGTGCTGGGGCAGCGCGTGGCGCCGCTGCGGCGCGTGGGGATCTACGTTCCCGGCGGGCGGGCGGCGTATCCGTCCTCCGTGCTGATGAACGCCATCCCCGCCTCCGTGGCCGGGGTGGACGAGATCGCCATGGTGACGCCCACGCCTGGCGGCGAGGTGCTGCCGGTGGTGCTGGCCGCGGCGCACGTGGCGGGGGTCACCGAGGTGCTGCGGATCGGCGGGGCGCAGGCGGTGGGGGCGCTGGCGTACGGCACGGAAAGCATCGGCCGCGTGGACAAGATCGTGGGCCCCGGCAATAAGTGGGTGGCCGAGGCCAAGCGCCAGGTGTTCGGCGCGGTGGACATCGACATGGTGGCCGGCCCTTCCGAGATCCTGGTGATCGCGGACGAATCGGCCGATCCCGTGCACGTCGCCGCGGACCTGATCGGCCAGGCGGAGCACGACCCCGACGCCATCGCCTGGCTGGTGACGACGTCCGCGGAGCTCGCCGCGCGGGTCCCGGGCGAGACCGACCGCCTGCTGGAGCGCAACCCGCGGCGCGACGTGGCCCGGGCGGCGCTGGAGGCCAACGGCGCCATCGTGATCGTCGATTCGCTGGAGGACGCGGCGGCGGTGGCGGACCTGCGCGCGCCTGAGCACCTTGAGCTGCTGGTGGAGCAGCCGCTGCTTCTGGCGGGGCGCATCCGCAACGCCGGCGCCATCTTTCTGGGCGCCAGCAGCCCGGAGCCGATGGGCGACTACTTCGCGGGACCCAACCACGTGCTCCCCACGGGCGGCACGGCGCGGTTCGCCAGCCCGCTGGGCGTGTACGACTTCGTCAAGCGCACCAGCCTGATCGGCCTGTCGCCCGCCCGCCTGCGCCGCGACGCGGAGGACGTGATCCGGCTCGCGGAGTCCGAAGGCCTGTTCGGGCACGCGGAGGCGGTGCGGGTACGGCTCTGAAGTGCGTTAGTGCGGTAGTGCGTGAGTGCGGAAGTGGCTTGATCCGCAGTTCACTCCCGCACTAACGCACTCCCGCACTCCCGCACTAACGCACTCCCGCACTAACGCACTTTTCAACGACAAGATCCGGAAGATACCGTGAAGGTTCTCTACTCCGTCATCGCCGAAGACGCCCAGCTGCGCAACGATGGGCGCATGGACGTGCACGGCGTGTTTCACGAGCTGTACGCGCGCGGCTTTCCCGCGCAGCAGGACCGGCTCACGCTGGTGACCACCATCGAGTGGGACGCCACCGAGCGCGGCGCCATCGACTTCAGCGTGAACCTGCTGGACCCGGACCGCGCGCCGGTGCTCACCATCAATGCGCAGACGCAGGTGGAAGACCAGTACGCCATCCACCGCCCGGCACGCACGCAGATGGCCATCCCCATCGACCAGCTGATCTTTCCCCGCGCCGGCACCTACGTGTTCGAGCTCACCGTGGGCACGACCAGGCAGGACCTTACCCCCATCTACCTGGTCGAGGATCCGGACGCGCACTGACGCACACGGCCGCGGCGCATCCCTCCGCCGCGGCCGTCGCTCCAGCATCCCAGGTTTCTCGCGTCGAGCGCGACGTCACGCTGGATCACGGAGACCCTCGCAGCAGCTGCCACAGCGCGCGCGGATCCATGATGGCCAGCTCTCGCACTTCATCCTTGATCGATAGCAGGTCCTTGTCACCCGTCACAAGGACGTCCGCTTGTCCAAGCAGCGCTGAAGCAAGCACGAAGCTGTCGTCCGGCTCCCGCACGAGATACGGGCGGGGATCGTGCGGGGCGGGGATCGTGGTGTAACGACGAAGGGCGGAGATCTGCTGGTCGACAGCGGGCTGCGGGACTTTGAGCTTTCGGGTCAGAATCCGCTCCAGTTCCACCAGCACGACTTCCGCGCAGAGCAGTTCGTGCTCTGCGATAATGATCTGCAGGAGATCGGCAGACAGTCCTCGTGTTGCCAGAGCGCTCACGAGGACGTTGGTATCGGTCAGAATCCTCAAGACACGTCGCGGAAGACGTCCTCGTCCGTCAACCATCCCGCAGCCTCGGCAAACGGCATGATCTCCTGCCGCATGGCGAGAAACTCACTGAGGCGGATCTGTCGGCGAAGTGCGTCTCGTACCATCTCGCTGCGCGATTTTCCTGAACGCTCGCATGCGCGATCCAGTTCTTCCTCAAGCTCGTCGTCCAGCCGCACCGTTAGGACCGTTGCCATACTCCCTCCTGTGTTTGTATGACGTTGTCTTACAAAGTATATCGTGCTGGCTTTCCCCTCAAGTGTCGCTTCTCCGCACGTGCAGCCACACCACGCCCGCGGTCCCGGTGCCGATGAGAGCGAAGCGGAAGATCGTCTGGGCACGGGTGGGATCGGGGCGGATGAGGAACAGGATGCAGCCGTACAGCGCGACGAAGACCAGGATGAAGCGCAGCTGATTCTCGCGCGCCGGGCTCATCCGATCGCTTCCCAGAAGTCGGGATACCGCGTGACGAGCCCGGCCTGATTCACCTCGATGTCGCGGACGAAAGCGCCGCCCGCGCTCTCGTAGCGGTACGACGTCTCGCCCGTGCGGCGATAGGTCTGCTCCAGCCGTTCCAGGTGAAAGCCGGGAAAGCGCAGCCACGCCGCGCCCACCGCGCCTTCCTCCCCAATCCGCAGGTCCAGCCGGCGGATGGGGAGCAGGTTCGTGGACGGGCTGAAGTTGAGGTCCACGTCCACGCACCCCTCCACCCCCGGCACCTCCGCCCCATTCAGCCGCCAGCGCCCGTCGCGCGCCTCAATCTGCGCCTTCACCTCGCGCTCGCCGATCCAGCCGCTCACTCGCGCGCTACGCGTGCGCCACGCCGCGTCGCAGACGATGTGGTAGTCCAGGCGCACCGGCTGCGTTTCGTGCAGCAGCACGGACGCGCCGCGAAGGTGCCACTCGCCCTCCACGAATTCCAGGCGGGCGGCCTCGTGGCCCGGCCGGTCCACCCATCGCCACAGGATCAGGTGCGGTGTGCTCATGGTGCGCGCTGAGAGGGACTGCGGATCGGGTTTCTGAGAATCGCGGGGATCTACGCCCGGAGAGGAGGCGCGGCAAGAGGAGAATCGGCGCGGATGTGAGGCTCGATCACCACGTTGTCGGATGCCCATCACCAGGAACGATCCTCATCGCCAGATTCGATCTTATGGGGACACTGGGAGAAGTATCGATCTGCCGCAGGCCCGCTTTGCCTCCTCCCGAGCAGATCGTAGTCGAGCCGCGCTCGTACTGCCGCGCGGACGGCACCCGGTGTGAACATTTTACGACGTATTGCGATAAATGGAATGAGCCGCTATCCTCTACGTGCAACCTGCCGGTCCGTCACCCGTACCCCGGAGGATCCCATGGCCGCCAGCACCGACCCGTACGATCCGATCGATCCGATCGATCCGACCAGCTGCCCCACGTGCCGCTCGGGCTTCCAGCCCGTAGATCCGCCGTACGAGGACGCGATCGATCCCAAGTACTGAGTGCAAAGCCGCCGCCCCGAGTCGAAGCTGATTCGGGGCGGCGGCTTTGTCTCCGTAGTCCCGGCCTGCCTCCACTGCCGCGCACCGCTCCCCGGGTGGAGCCCCCGGCATACGCTCGGACATCCGGCATTGCTGCATCGCATAGATTCCATTGCGCCATATTTATTGCGTTTATAAAGCAGCTTTTGCGGGGTGATCCGGAATCGAGGAGCAGATTCTCCGACCTGCCGAGTTCGGAGGGTGCGGATCATCCGTACTGAACGTATTTCTTTTTGCGCCTGTATTGCTTGATTTCGCGGATTCCGCTATCCTCGTCGTGCAATCCAACCCCCCCAACCCCTTTTCGAGGATAACCCCATGGCCACCAGCTTCGTCCCGTTCGAGCCCGTCGAGCCCAAGGAGCCCGTCGATCCGACCAACTGCCCCACCTGCATGTCGGGCTTTCAGCCGGTCGACCCGGGCTTCGAAGACGCAATCGACGCGAACTACTGAGCCGCAACGCCGCCGCCCGGTCCCCCTTGGGCCGGGCGGCGGCGCGCATTCCGATCCTGCCGCCGCACTCGGATGGAGCCCGCCATGGACGCCGCCACCTTCGCCGCCCCGACCCCCGCCCGCGCGCACCTGGAAGCGCTGCCCCGGCTGGGTGTGGGGCTGCTGTACGTGCCCTCGCTGCCGCGCTTCATCCGCGAGCACGTGGACGCGCTGGACTACATGGCCATCGTCCCCGACCGCTTCTGGGTGGACGACGGACCGGGTGTGGGCCCGCGCTTTCGCGATTTCGACCGGCAGGTGGAGGTGCTGGACTGGGTGGCCGCCCGCAAGCCCGTCGTGGGGCACTCCGTGGGGCTTTCCATCGGCAGCGCCGACCTGTTCGACGTGGAGCACGTGGAGCAGGTGGCCCGCTGGCAGGCGCGCTACGGCTTTCCCTGGCACAGCGACCACCTGTCGTTCAACCGCCTGCCCGGGATGGACGCGCACAGCGAAGAGGCGGGGCTCGCCATCCCCGTGCCCTACGACCGCGAGGTGCTGGACATGGTCGCCGAGCGGGTGCGGCGGGTGCGCGAGATCGTCCCCGTGCCGTTTCTGCTGGAGAACAACGTGTACTACGTGGACCTGCCCGGGCAGGAGATGACGGAGCCCGAGTTCCTGGACGGGCTGTGCGACCGCGGCGGGTGCGGGCTGCTGCTGGACATCCACAACGTGTACGTGAACTCGGTGAACCACGGCTTCGACGCGCGCGCGTTCCTGGCCGCGGTGGACCTGCGCAACGTGGTCGAGGTGCACATCGCCGGCGGCAGCGAGATGGCGGGGATGTACACCGACTCGCACGCCGGGCCGGTGGCCGGGCCCGTGTGGGACCTGCTGGACGAGGTGGTGGAGCGCGCGCCCAACCTGTGCGGCATCACCTTCGAGTTCGAGGACCACTACCTGCCGGCGCTGGGCGGCCACGACGGCGTGCTGCGCGAGCTGGAGCGCGCCCGCCAGGCGTGGGCCCGGCGCCCCGCCGCGGAGGGCTGATGTCGCTCGCGCAGTTCCAGCGCGCCATGGCCGACATGGCCGCCCGGCCCGCGCTGTGCCGGCGCGTGCTGGACGAAGGCCACGCCGCGCTGGCGGCGTACGACCTTACGCCGCTGGAGCTGCGGCGGCTGGCCAGCGCGGCCGACCAGCGGGGGATGCGGATGAACTGCATGCTGTACCGCAACGGCCGCCTGTCGCCGCTGGTCTCGCAGCTGCCCGGCACCTTTCACGTGCTGGGCTACCGCCTGCGCGAGGTGGCCGAGGCGTTCTGGGCCGAGAATCCCAGGGTGCCGCGCGGCGTGCCCGGCGAAATGCGCCGCTTTGCCGCGTTCCTGCGCCGCCGCATCAGTGAAGGCGCGCTGGACGAGCCGCTGCTGGCCGAGGTGCTGGACTGGGAGATGGAAACGTACGAGCTGGCGCTGCTGCCTCCCGAGCGCACCCGCGAGTCCGTGGCCGACGCCGCGGCGCGCGCGCGGCCCGACGCGCCGCTGCGCCCGCACCCGCTGGTGGGCGTCGCCCGCTTTACGCGCGAGCCGTTCGCCGTGGTGCGCGCGCTGGCCGAAAAGCGCCCGCTGCCGTACGACCACGCCGCGCCCGGCGAGTACCACGTCCTGGTGGACTTTCGCGGCGCGCAGCGCGGCCTGGCGCCGCTGGACGCCGCCGTCGCCGCCGCCTTCCGCGCCCTGCGCGCCGGCCAGCCGCTCCCGCCGGAGTCCGCCGCCCCCCTCGTTGAACAGGGCCTCGCCGTCGCGGCGTGAAGCTCGTTCGAGATCGAAAGCAGAGCCGGCGGAAACCTTTCCGCTGGCTCTGCTGCGTGCGTGAACAAGCAGGCTGATCCCGCATCCACAAAGCAGAGAAACGACTCGCTTCCGCTGCTTTCTCTGCATGAGAATCAGTCTTTTTGCCGCAGTGGATAAGAACAGGAAGGGGAGAGCTTGATCATTTCCCCTCTGTGTTTGTACAATTGATCATGGACAAAGAAGACAAAGGCAGATCGCGGTCGAGAAAATCGGCAGCTGACGCGAATCATCCGACTGAAGTGGAGCGCGGGGAACTGTCGCGCCGGTCAGAGGAGCATCGAAGAAACCCTGACAACGCGATTCCGCTCGAGGATGCGCTGCAGAGCATCGAGCGGTCTCTCGGATATGATCGTAATGCGACCCGGAGGGGGGCGCCGGCGGGTGCAACCGGGCGTCTGCCGGAGCGGGATCGAATTCTTTCCTCTCCGCGAGGAACGACGGGGGAGGGGCCGGGAGCGGGGCCGGGGAGGGGCCCGAACATAAGAGCGGGTCCCGGCGCGATGCCGGGACCCGCTCCTCGTGCAGGCTATTCCCTGTTCCCTATTCCCTGATCAGTGGCTCTCCCGCGACCCGTACCCCTCGCCCATCGGCCTGTCGGGCGGGTTGTAGCTGGCCCCGTCGTTCACCGACTCGGTGACGCTGTGCGTGCCGTAGGTCTGGGCGCCCAGGTCCTCCACCAGGTGCGCGGCGGTGTCGGACTGGTTCTCGTTGCTCTCACCGTACTGCGCGTCGACCTCCATGTCCTGCATCACCGCGTCGTCCGCCGCCTCGGGCATCTCGCCGCGGTGCAACTCGTCCACCACCAGCTCGTTGGTGAACGCCTCCAGCCCCAGGATCTCGGTGATCACCTGCTCGGCGACGGAGACCTCGCTGTCGCTGCCCACGCGGCCCGAAAGCGTCACGTGCCCGTCCTGCACGCGCACGTCGATCCACCCCGCGTCCACCTCCGGGTGCTCGCCCAGCTGCTGCACCACAAGGTCGTACAGCTCGTCGTCCGTCATCCCCGAAAAGTCGAAGATGTCCCCCGTGTACCTGCCGGCCATGCGGCCCTCCCCCTGACGGTGTGCTTTAGAAGTGGATCGCCCCGCCCACGCTGATCCCCAGCCCCGGGTTCCACTCGCTGCGTTCGGCGTTGGCGCCGGTCAGAAAGCCGCCGGGCGTCTCCACCCGCGACAGCCGGCCCTGCACCTCTACGCGGAGCGAGGCGTTGCTCCTGGGAAACCAGTCGGTCCCGAGCGACGCCCCCACCGCAAGGGCGGGGCCGTACCGGAACAGCGCGGCGTCGTCGATCCCCTCCTCCTCCGCGAACGTGCCGCGCAGGTCGCCCGCCAGCCCGCCCGACGCCGAGACGAACGGCGCCAGGCCGTTCCAGGTGCGCGGCCCCGTCACGTGAAAGAGCAGGGCCAGGTCGGCCATCACCACCGTCGCGGGAACCTCGGTTTCCAGGTCCACGGCCAGCACCTGCGTGCTGTCGGCGTTGAAGCCGGCGTCGTACAGGCGGCGCGTGGTGGGGCTTATCCCCACGCTTCCCACGACGGAAAGGGGGCCCGCCGCGCGGATCTGGTAGCGCACCCCGAACACGGGGGCGGAGCGCGGGGCCATGGCCGCCGAGGTGCTGTCGGTGATCCCCACGTCGGGGTCGGTGATCAGGTATCCCGCGAAGAGCCCCGCCGACTGGCTCTGCTCCACGTAGTCGTAGGGCGAGGGAATGGTCTGCGCCGCCGTGGCGCGGGCGCCGGCCGCCAGGGCAACCGCAAGCAGCAGGACGGTCCGCGAAAATCGCATCATGAGGGCCAGGTAGTGAGGCAGTGCCTGCCGATTGAAAACGGGCACGGCGGGGCGCACGGGCCCCGCCGGGAAGAACGCTTCGGTCCCGGACGCGGGCTGCTCGTCCAGGACCGGCGCTTATAGCCGCCCGAAGCTACGGTTTGTTCCGCCGCGCACGCAAGGAGCGCCCATCCACCCCTCGCGCGCGCCCCGCTCCGCGGGCCCATCCCGAGTCCACGGAGAGACTTGTCTCACGCAGAGGAGGCAGAGGCCGCGGAGAAACGCATCCCTCTGCGGCCTCTGCTCCCTCCGGGTGAGACATTCTTTTGCTGGAGCTGGCGTTGCGAAGGAACGCAAAGGCGCGGAGAACGCTTCTCCGCGCCTCCGCGCATCGAGTCCGGCGGTATGATGCGAACGGCCATGAAGGTGGAGGGGACGGTGCCCGGCCCGGGGATGCGCTCCCGGGCCGGAGACCTTCCGCGTCAGCTGGCCGGCGTGCTGACGATGGCGCTGGTGGCGAACGCCGAGCAGCCGGAGACGTTGCACGCGCGCACCTGGTAGCGGTACGCCCGGCCCGCCAGCAGCCCCGTGTTCGTGTACAGCACCGTGTTCGCCGCCGCCGTGGCGATGCTGGCGTACGCGGGCCAGGTGCCGTCCGGGTTGCGCAGCGCGCGGTACACCTGGAACGACGTCTCCACCGCGCCCGGGTCCGTCCACGTCAGCCGGATCTGGCTGGCGCTGAGCGGGGTGGCCGCCAGGCTTCCGGGCGCCGCCGGCACCGGCGGAATGGTCAGCGTGGCGCTGACGGTGCCCACCGAGCAGCCCGCCGCGTTGCAGGCGCGGATGCGGTAGCGGTACGCGCCCACGGCCAGCCCGGTGTTGTTGAACAGCACCTGGTTGGGCGCCAGCGTGGCGATGTCGGCGAACGCCCCCACCACGCCCGCGCTGCTCACCGGCGCGCGCGAGACGACGAACGAGGCCTCGTTGGCGCTCCCGTCGGTCCACTGCACCCGGATGCTGCTTCCCGACAGCACCGTCCCCGTGACCGCCGGCGGAGCCGCCGGGACCGTGGGCAGGGTGACGATGTTGCTGGTGGCCCACGCGGAGCACCCCGCCGGGCTGCAGGCCCGCAGCTGGTAGCGGTAGGCCCCGCCGGCCACCAGCCCCGCGTTGTTGAAGCTGGTGGCGTTCGCCGCCAGCGACGTCAGGGGGGTGTAGGCGGGCCAGGTGCCGTCCGCGTTGCGCTGTGCGCGCGCCAGGCTGAAGAGCGTCTCGTCGCTGCTCCCGTCCGTCCAGGAGACGGCGGCGCTCGTCCCCGAGGCCACGGCGGCGACCAGGTTGAACGGCGCCGAAGGGGGCGCGGTGGGAATGCTCACGTCGCCCGTCTGCACCCAGGCGGAGCAGCCGGCGGCGTTGCATCCCCGCAGCCGGTACTGGTAGACCGTCCCCGCCGTGAGCCCCGAGATGTTGTTGTACACCACGCTGTTGGCGGGCGGTGCGCCGACGTCCACCCACGCGCTCCACACGCCGGTGGAGGAGAGCGCGCGCCGCGACACGGTGAAGCCGGTCTCGTTCACGCTGGCGTCCGTCCATGCCAGCCGGATGGACGTGGCCGAGGCGGGCACCGCCGTCAGGTTCAGCGGCGCGGCCGGCGGCCCGCCGCTGGTGGCCGACAGCGTGACGCCCGCGTAGGCGCTCCACCCGTGCAGCATCACGTAGTAGGTGCCGGGCAGCGGGTTGGCCACCTGGCAGCTCTCCACGTTGCCGCCCATGTAGGGGCGGCAGTCGTACTGCGAAAAGGTGGGGACGCTGCCGTAGCGCACGTACAGGTCCACGTCGCCCGTGCCGGCGCTGGTGGCCACGGTCAGGCTGGTGGCCCCCGCGGGCACCTGCACCGCGTAGAACCGCTGGCTGGCGCTGATGCCCGACAGCCCGGTGCGCGGCGTGCCCACGGCCAGGAGGGTGGGCGTGACCACGTTCACGGTCACGGCCACCTGCGCCGAGCCGTTGGTGGCCTGCGGGTCCGAGACCGTCAGCGTGCCCGTGTGGGTGCCCGCCGCCAGCGACGCGGAGTTCACCGTGGCGCCCAGCAGGGCCGTGTAGCCCTCGGTGAGCCGGCCGTTGGCGGGGTCCATCGTCAGCCAGGGAAGGCTCCCCGCGGCCGTCCAGTTGAGCGGCGTGGTGCCCGTGTTCGACAGGGTCACGCGGCTGGAAAGCACGCTGCTGCCGCCCACTTCCTCACCCTCCGCCAGCTGTGCCGCCGGCTTGGGCGGCCCCTCGCCCGCGGACAGGAACGACTGCGCGGGCGCGTTCGCCGCCTCCGTCGCCGCCGTGCCGGCGATGGGGCGCACGAAGGTGAACGAGAGCGCCGTGGGGTTCAGCCCGATGGTGGCGCCCGGCGCCGGAAGGGTGAGCGGCGAGAACAGCAGCCGGTTGGGTGAGCCGGTGCCCGGGTCGGTCACCTTCCCGAACGTGCTGGTGGCGACGATCTGCGCCGCCACCGTCGCGGGGGTGGCCGTGGGGCTGCCCTCCAGGTACAGCGCGGCCACGCCCGCCACGTGCGGCGAGGCCATCGAGGTGCCGCTGATGATGTTGGTGGCCGTGTTGCTGGTGTGCCAGGCGCTGGTGATGTCCGATCCCGGCGCGAACAGGTCCACGCAGGTTCCCCAGTTGGAGAAGTAGGAGCGCGCGTCGCCGCTGGTGGTGGAGCCCACCGTGATGGCGTTGGGCGTGCTGGCCGGCGAGTAGTTGCAGGCGTTGCCGCTGTCGTTGCTGGCCGCCAGGGCGTACACCACGCCCGAGCTGATGGACGCCTGCACCGCCTGGTTCATGGGCGCGTAGTAGCCGCCCGCCAGCGACATGTTGGCCACCGCCGGCTTCTGCGCGTTGGCCGTGACCCAGTCCACGCCGGCGATGACGCCGGACCACGTGCCGCTGCCCGTGCAGTCCAGCACCCGCACCGAGATCACCTGCGCGCCCTTGGCCACGCCGTACGTGGCTCCCGCGATGGTGCCGGCCACGTGGGTGCCGTGCCCGCGGCAGTCCTGTCCGTTCAGCCCGTCGTTGATGAAGTCGGTGCCCACGCTGGCGCGGCCTCCGAACTCGGCGTGCGCGGTGCGGATGCCGGTGTCCAGCACGTACACGCGCACGCCGCTCCCCGTGCGGTTGTAGACGTACGTGGTGTTGAGGGGAAGCCCGCGCTGGTCGACGCGGTCCAGCCCCCAGGTGGCGCCGGTCTGCGTGGCGGTGGTGTGGACCCGCCCGTCCTGCGCCACGTACGCCACGCGCGGGTCGCGCCGCAGGGCGTCCACGCCCGCGGGGGTGAGCGTGGCCGCAAAGCCGTGCAGCGCGGTGCCGTAGGTCTGATGCACCTTGCCGCCGTGCGCCGCCACCACCTCGCGCGCCACCGCGCTGGCGGTGCTCACCTGGGCGCCGTGCAGCACGACCACGTAGCGGCCGGGCAGCGAGTCGGCCCCCGCCGCGACCAGGGGTGCCAGCGCCGCCTGGCCCACCTCGGCGCGGGCCTCGGTGGGAAGCCCGGGCCGTTGCTGGTCGCACGCCGCCAGCGCGGCGGCCAGCAGAACAAGGGAGATCCGCGGAAAGGTTCTTTGTGGCTGACGCATGATGGGTACTCCCGGCTGAATGGAGGCGGGTTCGCCTGCCGGGGAGGTACGGTCGTCGGCACGGATGGGGACCGGGGCCCGGGCGGGCGCCGAGGTGGGGCACGAGTGTGCCGGATGAGCCGTACGGGAGAGGTGCGGCAGGCGGGGGTCAGCACCCTGGATTTGGTGCCGAGCAGAGGATAATGCCCGCGCTCCTTTGAAGCAACCATTTTCTTCCCCCCCTGCGCCGCGGGAGCGTAGCAGGCAGGGCGGCGCGGGTCCAGGTGCTCCGATCACCGCGCCCGGCCGATCCCGAATCCCGCGAAAAGACTGGCCTCATCCTCATGCCCATTCCGGAAAAGGACAGCGTCTGGCCCCATGCCGCCCCCTGACGATGGACGTGGGCGGAGGGTTCTCGGGATCGCGCATCAGGTGGTGTGTCCGGCCTGGTCACGTGCGCGCCTGAGAGGGTGTTGCCAAGCCTCGCCCTGCGATTGACTTCCTGAGAGGGTGTTGCTAAACCTCGCCCTGCGATGACTTCCTGAGGGAGGCGCTGCCCTGTAACTCGCTTGTACACTTGTACCTTGGCGCCGACCGAAGGACCTCGCTGGCACAAACCGAGGGGCTGGTTCCACGGCATGGAGCCGGCCCCACCTCGCCGGAGAGCAGATCCTTCGGTCGCGCGCAGGCGGTTGTGTGGAATCGGTTTGAGGGAGGCGCCGCTCCGCAACCTGCAGGTACGATGGACTTTGGCGCTGACCGAAGGATCTCGCCGGCAGAACCGGGGGCTGGCTGCCGCGCCCGGAGGACAGTCCTTCGCGAAGTCGGACGAGATCCTTCGGTTGCGCGCAGGCGGTTGTGTGGCTTCTTGTTACGCGTGGTGCGCTCCCTCAGCTCAGAGCGTGTTGAAGAATCCCTGCGCTCGCGCCCGGATGTCATTTCGAAGGAGGCGCCACACCGCACCATCGGCTCGCACGAAATCCTGCGCGCCGACTGAGAAATCTACTGTCTGCTGCTGGTGCCCCGCTGCACCGCTCCGGCACTGGCCCTGTCCGCCCGTGTCGTAGCCGCAAG
>NZ_DASWNM010000120.1:0-14072 GCF_036399255.1 Longimicrobium sp. | reverse complement strand
CCTCACCCCCTCACCTGTGACGCGGAGAGGGTGACAATCGTCTGGAAACGCATGTTTTTCCGCGGGCCTTCCGCGGCCGTCGATCGTCACCCTCCCCATCTCCAGGAGCCATTCCCCATGCGCAGGTCCATCGTTCCCGTTCTGCTTACCGTTTTCGCGCTGGCGGGCTGCGAGCGCGCCGGAATCCTTGCGCCCGACGGCGCCCGCAACGTCGTGGCGGCACCGGAGCGCCACCCCATCCTGTTCGTGCACGGGTTCAACTCCAGCGGCAGCGTGTGGACCACCATGATCGCCAGCTTCAAGGCCGACGGCTGGACGGACGCGCAGCTGGTGAACTGGAGCTACAACACCTCGCAGAGCAACGCCACCACGGCGCAGCAGATCCGCACCAGGGTGGATTCCATTCTCCTGGCCACCGGCGCCACCCGGGTGGACGTGATCACGCACTCCATGGGCGGCCTGTCGTCGCGCTACTACGCCAAAAACCTGGGCGGGGACGCGAAGATCGACGCGTGGGTTTCGCTGGGCGGCCCCAACCACGGCACCACCTGGGCATACGGGTGCGCCACCACGTCGTGCGTGGAGATGCGGCCGAACTCCACCTTTCTCAAGAGCCTGAACGCGACCGACGAGACGCCCGGCGCGCCCCGCTACGCCACGTGGTGGTCCGCCTGCGACGCCGTGATCGAGCCCGACAACAGCACCCCGCTCATCGGCGCCACCAACACGCAGACGGCCTGCCTGGGCCACAGCGACTTCTACAAGGACCCCACGACGTACGCGCAGGTGCGCGGCTGGGTGCATCGGTGAAGGGGTGAAGGGGGGCGGTCCGTTTCCGCGGGGCCCTCTCCCCCGACCAGCCTTTTGCCCGTTCCTCGCAACGGCGGTCGACCCCTCCCGCAACCCCGGGGGAGGGGTGTACGCGCGCACCCTGCCTTCCGAACGCGAGCAGGTGAAGCCCCGCCGGGCGAGCTCCGCGAGCCCAGGGCGGGGCTTGTGGCCCTTTTAGCCGCGGGCTTTAGCCCGTGGCGGGTTTCAACCCGTGGCGGGATTTTGCAATGAATCCCGCGGGGTTCCGTTACGATCCGGGTGCATTCCGACACGATTTCCCGCGCGACCGACGCCCCGGCATGGCATCCGCGTAGGGCAATCCGTATCGTGTACACAGGTTCCTGTGTCTGACCGGACTAGCGGAGAGGCGATGCGCGCACCGTTCCATTCCATTTACTCCCACGGGTTCGTCCGCGCGGCGGTGTGCATTCCCGCGGTGCGCGTGGCCGATCCCGCGTTCAACCTGGAGCACACGCTGCAGCTGGCGCGCGAGGCGTCGGATGCGCACGCGTCGGTGGCGCTGTTCCCCGAGCTGGGGCTGAGCGCCTACACCTGCGAAGACCTGTTTCAGCAGGACGCCCTGCTGGACGCGGTGCGCGCGGCGCTGGAGACGCTGGTGCGCGAGAGCGTGGGGATGACGCCCATCCTGCTGGTGGGCGCGCCGCTGCGCTTCGGGGCGCACCTGTTCAACTGCGGGGTGGTCATCTACCGCGGGCGCATCCTGGGGATCGCCCCCAAGTCGTACCTGCCCAACTACCGCGAGTTCTACGAGCGCCGCTGGTTCACCCGCGCGGCCGAGTCGCCGTTCACCGAGGTGCAGGTGGCGGGGCAGGTGGTCCCCTTTGGCACCGACCTGGTGTTCGAGGCGCAGAACGTGGAGGGGTTCGCGCTGCACGTGGAGATCTGCGAGGACGTGTGGACGCCCATCCCCCCCAGCAGCTGGGCGGCGCTGGCCGGCGCCACGGTGCTGGCCAACCTGTCCGCCAGCAACATCACCGTGGGCAAGGCCGAGTACCGCCGCGACCTGTGCGCGGGGCAGTCGGGGCGCTGCGTGGCGGCGTACCTGTACTCCGCGGCGGGGCCGGGTGAATCGACGACCGACCTGGCGTGGGACGGGCACGCGCTGATCTACGAGAACAACGAGCTGCTGGCCGAGTCGGAGCGGTTCGCGCCCGAGCCGCACATGATCGTGGCCGACGTGGACCTGGAGCGGCTGGCGCAGGACCGCTCGCGGCTGACCTTCTTTCACGACAACGTCGCCGACCACCGCGAGCGCATCGAGGGGATTCGCCGCATCCCCTTCGAGTTCCGCATCCCCGAAGGCGAGATCCCGCTGATCCGCGACGTGGCGCGCTTTCCCTACGTGCCCGACGACCCGGCGGAGCGCGACGCCCGCTGCTACGAGGCGTACAACATCCAGGTGCACGGGCTGATGAAGCGCCTGTCCAGCACCGGGATCGAGAAGATCGTCATCGGCGTGAGCGGCGGACTGGATTCCACGCACGCGCTGATCGTGGCGGCGCGGACGATGGACGCCTTGGGGCTGCCGCGGACGAACATCCTCGCCTACACCATGCCCGGCTTCGCGACCAGCGAGGGGACGAAGAGCAACGCCTGGAAGCTGATGCGCGCGCTGGGGGTGACGGCGCAGGAGATCGACATTCGCCCCAGCGCGCTGCAGATGCTGCGCGACATCGGCCACCCGTACGGCGCGGGCGAGCCGGTGTACGACGTGACCTTCGAGAACGTGCAGGCGGGGGAGCGGACCAGCCACCTGTTCCGACTGGCGAACTTCCACGACGGCCTGGTGCTGGGGACGGGGGACCTGAGCGAGCTGGCGCTGGGGTGGGCCACGTACGGGGTGGGCGACCAGATGTCGCACTACAACGTCAACGGGTCGGTGCCCAAGACGCTCATCCAGTACCTGATCCGCTGGGTGATCCACAGCGGCCAGTTCGGGGACGAGGCGGGCGCGGTGCTGCAGGCCATTTTGGACACCGAGATCTCGCCCGAGCTGGTGCCGGCCGACGCGGGCGACGACACGTCGCAGCCCGCGCAGAGCACGCAGGGAACCATCGGGCCGTACGAGCTGCAGGACTTCAACACCTACTACGTCACCCGCTTCGGCTTCAGGCCCAGCAAGGTGGCGTACCTGGCGCACCACGCGTGGGGCGACCGCGGGCGCGGCACCTGGAGCGACCTGCTGCCCCCGGAAAAGCGCAACCAGTACGACCTGGCGACCATCAAGCGGTGGATGGAGGTGTTCCTGTGGCGCTTCTTCAAGACCAGCCAGTTCAAGCGCTCGGCGATGCCCAACGGGCCCAAGGTGGGGTCGGGCGGGTCGCTGTCTCCGCGCGGCGACTGGCGGGCGCCGAGCGACTCGGAGGCGACGGTGTGGCTGGAGGAGCTGCGGAGGAACGTGCCGGATTCGTGAACGGGTGAGCGGGTGAAGGGGTGAAGGGGTGAAGGGGTGAAGGGGTGATTCGCTCGTCGAACGGGATCGAGCTGCGCCCGCCGGGGTGCCCCTCCCCCGGCCCCTCCCCGTTCGTTCCTCACGGAGAGGGGAGAATTCGATCCCGCTGCGACTGGCTTCGGGCACGGCGGCGGGCGGCCCCCTCTCCCGGCCTCTCGGCCATAAACCCCATGGGGGAGAGGAGAATTCGATCCCGCTCCGGACAGTTCGTCGGGCGCGTCACCCTCCCCCGCGCAGTTTGTGGGGGAGGGCCGGGGAGGGGGGCGGCCCACCATCCCGCTCCCAATCCTCCGAAGCACCCTTCAGCCCGCCGACGCATATACCCTCTCCCGCTTGCGGGAGAGGGTGCGAGCCTAGGCGAGCGGGTGAGGGCCCCCGCCGGCGCGGACGGATCTCACTCCCGCACTTCCGCACTCCCGCACTCCCGCACTTCCGCACTTCCGCACTTCCGCACTTCCGCACTCCCGCACTCCCGCACTCCCGCACTCCCGCACTCCCCTCCTGTCCACACCCGACATCTTGCGTACACACCGGTTCCGGACCTTGACAGGTTCGGGAAGAATGCCGAACATAAACCGAAGATAAGGGTACCATCCCGGGTGCAAAGCGGGGGCAAGCGACAGGGGAGGGCGCGATGTCGGAGATCAACTTCAAGGCGCTGCAGGACTTTTTCGAGGGAGACGCCCTCGAGTGGCGCATTCAGCAGGCGGGCGAAAAGAACGGGCGGGTGTGGGCCATCGCGGTGCCGTACGTCACCAACCGCGCCATCCAGATGCGTCTGGACGAGGTGGTGGGGCCCGAGAACTGGCGCAACGAGTTTCGCCCGGGCCCGGACGGCGGCGTGATGTGCGGCCTTTCCATCCGCGTGGGCGAGGAATGGGTCACCAAGTGGGACGGCGCCGAGAACACCGACGTCGAGGGCGTAAAGGGCGGCCTGAGCGGCGCCATGAAGCGCGCGGCGGTGCAGTGGGGGATCGGGCGCTACCTGTACGGCCTGGAAGAAACCTTCGCGATCATCAACGAGCGCGGGCGGTTCCGCGGGCGCACCAAGGACCAGAAGCCCTTCCGCTGGGACCCGCCCGAACTTCCCGACTGGGCCGTTCCCGCGCGCCCGGCCCGCGAGACGCGCCCCGTCACGGCCGCTCCGCTCGTCTCGCGTCCAAGGGTCGTGGCGTAACAACGAAAAGATTGGTCTCACACAGAGTCAGCAGAGTCAACGGAGTTCGTCCACGGTGTCTCCTCGGACAGAAGCACGAGGGAACGGCACGAGAAAACTCTGCTGACTCTGCTGACTCTGTGTGAGGCCCTGTCTTTTGAGCGGGTCGGCTACCCGGCCTTTGCGCCGCGGCCCAGGCGGACGACGATGTCGTACTCGTCGTCGGTGACGGGCTGGACGGAAAGGCGGCTCTTGTTGATGACCAGCATCTTCTCCAGCCCGGGCGTGCCCCGCAGCGCGTCCAGGGAGACGATGGCGGGGAACGCCTCCACGAACTCCACGTCCACCGTGTACCAGCGCGGGTCCTCGTCGCTGGCCTTGGGATCGAAGTAGTCGCTCTTCGGATCGCGGGCGGTGGGGTCGGGGTAGCCGGCGCGCCCGATGCGGGCCAGGCCGGCGACGCCCGGCGGATCGGCGTTGCTGTGGTAGAAGAGCACGCGGTCGCCGGGCTTGGCGTCGTCGCGCATGAAGTTGCGCGCCTGGTAGTTGCGCACGCCCTCCCACCCGGTGCCGCCGTCGCGGCGCAGGTCGTGGATGGAGTACACGCCCGGCTCGCTCTTCATCAGCCAGTTGCGCGGCATCTGGGAATCTTTCTCCGTTGCTCGGCGTCCGTTCCGCGGGAGCCCATTTTGCGGCGCGGCGCTCCGCCGGGCAAGGAGGTCCGTCCGCATCCCCCGTGGGACGAACGGGACGCCGCGGGTATTGTGGTTCCCTGCAATGGCGCATAGAGTACTGATCGCCACGATTGATCTATCTTTGCCAATCACCCGTCCGGCGCCGTGATCCACAGGTGGCGTGGAGCCGCGGCCCGCAGTCCCGCAGGAGAGAAGCATGAGAGTGCAATGGAGAGCGGCCGCGATGGTCCTGCCGGTGCTTGCCGCGCTGGCCGCCTGCGGCCGGGACGCCGCGCAGCCGCTGGAGCCGGCCGCCGCGCCGGTGCTGGACGCCCTGCCCGACTCCATCGGTGGCAACGGCGGATACTACGGCTCGGGCCACGGCGATCCGCCCCCCGTGCCGCCCCCGGCCGACGTGGGGGGCCCCGGGGCGTAGAGGGGACAGGTTACAGGTTACAGGTTACAGGTGCGGCCGGCGGATGCGTTATCCGCCGGCCGCCGTGTTTACGGCATCGGGTGGCGTCGTGGTTGCTGGCTGTCCCCTGTCCCCTGTTCCCTGTTCCCTGTTCCCTGTTCCCTGTCCCCTGTCCCCTGTTCCCTATTCCCTATTCCCTCTCCCCTGCTGTTGCCCGCTGTCCCCTGTCCCCTGTAACCTGTCCCCTCATCACACCGCTCTCACCCGCGCCACCACCGCCCGTGAACCCGACCGAAGCCGCCCGCTGGATCACCCGCCCCCGGCCCGCCCCGCGGGCGCGGCTGCGCCTGTTCTGCATTGCGCACGCGGGGGGCGGCGCGTCGGCGTTCCGCGGCTGGGCCGACGCGCTGCCGGCCGAGGTGGAGGTGATGCCGGTGCAGCTGCCGGGACGCGAGAACCGCGTGGCCGAGCGCCCCTTCGACCGGCTGGAGCCGCTGGTGGAGGCGCTGGCCGACGTGCTGGCGTCCGTGCACACGCTGCCGTTCGCGGTGTTCGGGCACAGCAACGGCGCGCTGATCGGCTTTCACCTGGCGCGCGTGCTGCGGGCGCGCGGCCGCCCCGGGCCCGTGCACCTGTTCGCCTCGGGCCGCCGCGCACCGGACCTGCCCTCGGACCGGGCACCCACCTACCACCTCCCCGACGACGCGTTCCTGGCCGAGCTCAAGGAGCTGGGCGGGCTGCCGCAGGTGGTGCTGGAGCACGAGGAGCTTCTGTCGCTGCTGCTCCCCGTGATGCGCGCCGACGTGGCCATCCACGAAACCTACCTTCACCGCGAAGAGCCGCCGCTGGAGTGCCCCATCACCGCCTACGGCGGCCTGTCGGATCCCAAGGTGAGCCGCGCGCAGCTGCAGGGGTGGGAGCGCCACACCGGCGGTCCCTTCGTGATGCGCATGTTTCCCGGCGGCCACTTCTACCTGCAGGACGACCGCGCAGCCACCCTGCGCACCCTCTCCGCCGACCTGCACGGCATCCTCGCGAGTCTGTAGTTTTCCCGTCTTGGCGTATTGGGTGCGGAATTTCTCCGTGCCCCCGTCCAGGAACGCTCCCTTTCTTCCACTTTCAATGCGTTGCGCGTCCTGTCGCAAACGTACGGAAAGGTGCTACGGAACACGCAGCAGAGGGTGCTAAAAAGCGAGCATTTATCGCCACCGCACGTGTACACATCCGGCGGTGAAGGCGAGCGCACAGTCCCGTAAATACCAGCAAACACCAGCGTTTATCCACCTGTGCACGGCGTAGCGCCTTGCGCACATGTGGTATTCTGACACGGAAGAGACTACATTTCCCGCTGCAACTGCATTAGATTCTCCGCCTGAAGCGGGGCGCGGTGCGGGGGCGGAGAAGGCCCGGGGAGGGAGTGCGGCACGCGCCGTCTCTGTCTCCGGGCGCGTTGCTTCCCCACTGTGCATTCCGCGGCCCGTAAGGGACTGATCGCCTGCGCCGGCCCCGCGACACGCGCGGGGAGGCGGCGGGCGGCGGTCCGGGTGCTCCGGCCCTTTACGCTCTCGCGATGATCGCGACCTCCAGGCTCATCTCATCGGGCGAACCCGCGGCGTCGTCGCCGGCGGGGCGCCTCGCCTTTGCGGCGGGGCGCGGGCCGGCGTTCGCGCACCGCCTGTTCGAGGCGGCGGCCCGGCGCACCCCGCACGCGCCCGCCGCGGCGTTCGAGGGCGCGTCGCTTTCGTACGCGGAGCTGAACGCGGCCGCCAACCGGCTGGCGCGCCTTCTTCGCCGGCGCGGCGCGGGGGCGGACGCGCGCGTGGCGGTGGCGATGGAGCGCGGGCCGGAGCTGGCCGTGAGCCTGCTGGCGGTGCTCAAGGCCGGCGCCGCCTACGTGCCGGTGGACCCCGCCTACCCCGCCGAGCGCATCCGCTACGTCCTCGATGACGCCGGCGCGTCCCTGGTCCTGTGCACCGGCGCCACGCGGGCGGCGGTGGCGGACGCGGGCGTCGGCCTGCTCGAAGTTCACCTGGACTGCGGCCTGCTGGCCCGCGAGGACGCGCGCGACCTGGAGGACGACCCCCATCCCGAGGCGCTGGCGTACGTCATCCACACCTCCGGCAGCACGGGACGGCCCAAGGGGGTGGGGATCAGCCACGGCGCGCTCGGCATCCACAACCTGGCCGTGGTGGAGCGCTACGGCCTCACCTCCGCGGACCGCGCGGCGCAGCTGACGTCCATCGGCTTCGACATCTCGGTGGAGGAGATCTTTCCCACCTGGGCGGCGGGGGGGACGGTGGTCTTCCGCCCCGAGTCGGCGGCGGGGTACGGCGCGGCGTTCATGGCGTGGCTGGCGCGCGAGGGCATCACCGTCCTCAACGTTCCCACCGCCTTCTGGCACGCGTGGGTGGCGGACCTGGCGGCGGCGGAGGGCGCGCTGCCGCCGTCCGTGCGGCTGACCGTCGTGGGCGGCGAAAAGGCGCGGGCGGCGGCGCTGGCGGAGTGGCGCGGGCGGGTGGACGCGCGGGTGCGGTGGATCAACGGCTACGGCCCCACCGAGACCACGGTCACCGCCACGGTGCACGAGCCGGCGGGGGACGCGGGCGGCGAGATCCCCATCGGCCGGGCGCTGGGCGAGGCGCGGACGTACGTGCTGTCGCCGGAACTGGAGGTCGCGGACGAGGGCGAGCTGTGCATCGGCGGGCCGGGGGTGGCGCGGGGGTACCTGGGGCGGCCGGGGCTCACGGCCGAGCGCTTCGTCCCCGATCCCTTCGCGGCACGGCCGGGGGCGCGGATGTACCGCACCGGCGACCGCGCGCGGTGGAACGCGGCGGGCGAGATCGAGTTCCTGGGGCGCGTGGACGACCAGGTGAAGATCGCGGGCTTTCGCGTGGAGCCGGGCGAGGTGGAGGCCGTGCTGGCCGGGCACCCCGCCGTGGCCCAGGCGGCGGTGATCGCGCGCGAGTTCGACGGGACGGGGGTGCGGCTGGTGGCGTACGCGGTGCCGCGCGCGGAGGGCGTGGACGAGGCCGGGCTGCGCGGGTGGATGCGGGAGCGGCTTCCCGGCTACCTGGTCCCCTCCGCGCTGGTCCTGGTCGGCGCGCTGCCGCTGAACGCGCACGGCAAGATCGACCGCCGCGCCCTTCCCGCGCCGGCGGAGCTGGACCCGCCCCTTCCCGGGTTCGCGGAGCCGCGCGGCGACACGGAGCGGGCGGTGGCGCGGGCGTGGGGCGAGGTGCTGGGCCTTTCGCGGGTGAGCGCGGACGCAGACTTCTGGGCGCTGGGCGGGCACTCGCTGCTGGCCATGCAGGTGCTGTCGCGCATCCGCCAGCGGCTGGGGGTGGAGCTGCCCGTCCGCGCGCTGTTCGACGCGCCCTCCGTGGCCGCGCTGGCGGCGGCGGTGGACGCGGCGCGCGGCAAGGCCCTGCGCATGCCGCACGCCCCGCTGGTCGCCTCCCGCCGGGCGGGGCCGGTGCCGCTCTCGTTCGCGCAGCAGCGGCTCTGGTTCCTGCACCAGATGGAGCCCGAGAGCCCGTTCTACAACCTGACCTTCGCCGTGCGGCTGAAGGGGGTGCTGGACGTGGAGGCGCTGCGGCGCGCGCTGGCCGAGATCGTCCGCCGGCACGAGGTGCTGCGGACCACCTTCCGCGCGGACGCCTCCGGGTCGTGGCAGGTGGTGCATCCCGCCCCCGGCGCCTTTCCCCTGCAGGTGGCCGACGTGCGCGCCTTTCCCGAGGACTGGGCGCGCGGCGAGGTGCTGGGGCTGATGGCCGATGAGGCCGAGCACCCCTTCGACCTGCGGCGCGAGCTGATGCTGCGCGCGCTGCTGGTGCGCGTGGGCGAGGCGGAGCACGCGCTCGTGCTGAACCTGCACCACGTGGCCGGCGACGGCTGGTCGATCGAGGTGCTGTTCCGCGAGATGGCGGCGCTGTACGCGGCCTATCGCGCGGGCGAGGCCTCGCCGCTCCCCGAGCTGCCGCTGCAGTACGCCGACTACGCCGAGTGGCAGCGCCAGTGGATGCACGGCGACGCGCTGGACGCGCAGCTGGCGTACTGGCGCCAGCGGCTGGCCGGGGCGCCCGCCGTGCTGGAGCTGCCCACCGACCGCCCCCGCCCCGCCGTGCAGAGCCACCGCGGCGAGACGCGCGGCTTCGAGGTGCGCCCCGCGCTGGCCGCCCGCCTGCGGGCGCTGGCGCGGGAGACGGACGCCACGCTGTTCATGGTGATGCTGGCCTCGTTCGACCTGCTGATCCACCGCCTGTCGGGCCGCGACGACGTGGTGGTGGGCTCGCCGATCGCGGGGCGCACGCACGGCGAGGTGGAGGGGCTGATCGGCTTTTTCGTCAACACCATGGCGCTGCGGACGGACCTGTCGGGCGACCCCACCTTCCGCGAGCTCGTCCGCCGCGTGCGCGAGACCACGCTCGAGGCGTACGCGCACCAGGACCTCCCCTTCGAGCGGGTGGTCGAGGCGGTGCAGCCGGACCGCGCGCTGAGCCACAACCCGCTCTTCCAGGTGGCCTTTGCGCTGCTGGCCCAGCCGGCCGAGACGCTGCGGCTTCCCGGGCTGGTGATGCGGCTGGAGCCGGTGGACAGCGGCACCAGCAAGTTCGACCTGTTCCTGGACATGGAGGAGCAGGGCGAGCAGCTGCGCGGCCGGCTGGAGTACGCCACCGACCTGTGGGAGCCCGAGACGGCGGACCGGATGATCCGCCTGTACCTGCACCTGCTGGAGGGCGTCGCCACCGATCCCGACCGCCCCGCATCGCGCGTGGAGCTGGTGGACGGCGGCGAGCGGCGCACGCTGACGGAGCGCTGGAGCGGCGCGGCGCGCGTCCACCCGCACGCGTCCACCCTCCACGCGGAGTTCGCGCGGGTGGCGGAAGCCGACCCCTCGCGCGTGGCGCTGGCGTGGGACGGGGGGACGATGGCGTACGGCGAGCTGCACGCGCGCTCGTCGCAAGTGGCGAACCACCTCCGCCGCATCGGCGTGCGGGCGGACGAGCCGGTGGCGCTGGCGATGGACCGCTCGCCGGAGCTGGTGGTGGCGGTGCTGGGGATTCTGAAGGCGGGCGGCGCGTACGTCCCCATCAACCCCCAGTACCCCCGCGGCCGCGTGGAGATGATGCTGGCGGACTGCGGCGCGCGCGTGGCGCTGACGCAGGCGCGGCTGGCGGACACGCTTCCCGCGGACGCCCTGCGCGTGGTGTCGATGGACGCCGGCGCGGACGCCATCGCGGCGGAGCCGGCGGACGATCCGCGCGTGGACGCGGGGGCCGACGGGGCGGCGTACGTCATCTACACCTCCGGGTCCACGGGGCGGCCCAAGGGCGTGGCGGTGCCCCACCGCGCCGTGCTGCGGCTGGTGCGGGACACGGACTACGCGCGCTTCGGGGCGGACGAGACGTGGCTGCAGCTGGCCCCCGTCGCCTTCGACGCGTCCACGCTGGAGCTGTGGGGCGCGCTGCTGAACGGCGGGCGCGTGGCCATCTATCCCCCCGAGCTGCCCACGCCCGACGCGCTGGGTGCGTTCATCGCGCGCCACGGGGTGACCGCCGCGTGGCTCACGGCCGGGCTCTTTCACCAGATGGTGGACGCGAACCTGCCCGCGCTGGGCGGGCTGCGGCAGCTGCTGGCGGGCGGCGACGTCCTCTCGGTGCCGCACGTGCGCCGGGTGATGGAGGCGCATCCCGGGCTGCGGCTGGTGAACGGCTACGGGCCCACCGAGAACACCACGTTCTCCTGCTGCCACCGCATCCACGCGGAGGACGCGGAGCGCGCCTCCATCCCCATCGGCCGGCCGATCGCCGGAACCACGGCGTACGTGCTGGACGCGCACCTTAACCCCGTGCCGGTGGACGTCCCCGGCGAGCTGTACGTGGGCGGCGAGGGGCTGGCCCGCGGCTACCTGCACGCGCCGGCGCTCACCGCCTCCCGCTACGTGCCGCATCCCTTCTCGGCCACCCCGGGCGCGCGCCTCTACCGCACCGGCGACCGGCTGCGCTGGCGGCCGGACGGCACCCTGGAGTTCCTGGGCCGCATTGACCAGCAGGTCAAGATCCGCGGCTACCGCATCGAGCCGGGCGAGGTGGAGGCGGTCCTCCAGCGCGATCCCTCCGTGGCGGGGTGCGTGGTGCAGGTGCGCGAGGACGTGCCCGGCGAGCGGCGGCTGGTGGCGTACGTGGTTCCCGCGCCGGGGGCGGTGGACGACCTGCCGGAGCGGGTCCGGGCGCGGCTGCGGGCGGAGCTTCCCGCGTACATGCTTCCCTCGGCGGTGGTGGCGCTGGACGCGCTGCCGCTGACGCCCAACGGCAAGGTGGACCGCCGCGCCCTTCCCGCGCCCGCCCCGCGCCGCGACGACGGCGCGCCGCCGGCGGAGCCGCGCACCGAGGTGGAGCGCGCGCTGGCCGCGGTGTGGGCCGAGGTGCTGCGGGCGGACCGCGTGTACCTGGGCGACAACTTCTTCGAGCTGGGCGGGCACTCGCTTCTGGCCACCCAGGTGGTGACGCGGGTGCGTGACGCGCTGGGGGTGGAGCTGCCGCTGGCGGCGGTGTTCGAGGCGCCCACGCTGGCGGGGATGGCGGAGGCGGTGGAGATGGCGCAGCTGGCCGCGATGGCGGAGCTGCTGGACGATCTGGACGAGCTTTCGGACGAACAGGTGCTGGCGATGCTGGAGGCGGAATCGGCGGTGGTGGCGGGAGGCGCGCGATGACGGACCTGCAGAGCCGCCTGGCCGGGCTGACGCCCGAGAAGCGCCGCCTGCTGGAGCTGCGGATGCAGCTGGCGCGCGCGCAGGCCGCGGGCCCCGCGCTGGCGCCCCGCCCGCGCGGCGGCGCGCTGCCGCTCTCGTTCTCGCAGCAGCGGCTGTGGGTGCTGGACCGGCTGGAGCCCGGCACCGCCGCCTACAACCTGCTGCGCCCGCTGCGACTGGCGGGCGTGCTGGACGTGGCCGCGCTGGAGCGCTCGCTGGACGCACTGCGCGCGCGGCACGAGTCGCTGCGGACGACCTTCGCGGAGGGCGCGGACGGAACGCCGGTGCAGGTGATCCACCCGCCCGCCGCCGTGCCGCTGCCGGTGGAGGACCTTTCGGGGCTGCCGGCGGAGGCGCGCGAGGCGGTGGTCGTGGAGCGGGTGCAGGCGGACGCCAACACGGGGTTCGACCTCGTCACGGGCCCGCTCTTCCGCGCGCGGCTGCTGCGGCTGGGGTCGGAGGAGCACGTGCTGATCCTGTGCCTGCACCACGTGATCGCCGACGGGTGGAGCCTGGGGATCATGGCGCGCGAGCTGGGCGCCCTGTACGCCGCGTTCCAGGCCGGCGCGCCCGATCCGCTACCGCCGCTTCCCCTCCAGTACGCGGACTACGCGCTCTGGCAGCGCGAGCACCTGACGGGCGAGACGCTGCGGAAGCAGCAGGCGTTCTGGCGCGAGGCGCTGGCCGGCGCCCCGCCCGCGCTGGAGCTGCCCACCGACCACCCGCGCCCGCCCTCGGAGCGCCACCGCGGGCGCGTGGTGCACGCCCGGGTGGAGCCGGCGCTGGCGGACCGCGTGCGCGCGCTGGCGCAGCAGGAGGGAACGACGCCCTTCGCCGTGCTGCTGGCGGGGCTGCGCGTGGTGCTGGCGCGCTGGTCGGGGCAGGAGGACGTGGTGATCGGCGCGCCGGTGGCCGGACGGGCGCGGGCCGAGACGGAGGGGCTGATCGGCTTTTTCGTCAACACGCTGCCGCTGCGGGGGCAGGTGCTGGCGGAGGACACCTTCCGCGCCCTCCTGCGGCGCGAGAAGGCGGCCACGCTGGCGGCGTTCGACCACCAGGACCTCCCGTTCGAGCGGATGGTGGAGGAGCTGCGCATTCCCCGCGACCTGAGCCGCAACCCGGTGTTCCAGGTCTCGCTGATGCTGCAGAACGCCCGGGTGGAGGCCATGCGCCTGGCCGGGCTCGAGATCGCGCCGCTGGACGTGGACTACGACACCGCCCGCTTCGACCTGGCCTTCGACCTCTACGACGAGGACGACGGCGGGCTGCGGGTGGAGACGGAGTACGCCACCGACCTCTTCGAGCGCGCCACGGTGGGCCGGATGGTGGCGCACCTGACGCGCCTGCTGGGGCACGCCACGGCCGAGCCCGACGCGCCGGTGGCGCACCTGGAGCTGGTGGACGAGGCCGAGCGCGCCGCCGTCGTCCAGCGGGGGAACGAGACGGAGCGCGACTGGTCCTTCGCCGCCGTGCACCGCCTGTTCGCGGAGCAGGCGGCGCGGACGCCGGACGCGGTGGCGGTGGAAGGCGCGGACGGCGCGCTGACGTACGCACAGCTGGACGCGCTCTCGGCGGGCGTGGCGGCGGCGCTGCGGGCGCGCGGCGCGGGGCGGGGAAGCCTGGTCGCCGTCTGCGCGGAGCGCTCGGCGCGGATGGTGGCGGCGCTGCTGGGCGTCCTGCGCACCGGCGCCGCGTACCTGCCGCTGGACCCCGAGTATCCGGCGGACCGCCTGTCGTACATGCTGGAGGATTCCGGCGCGTCCGTCCTGCTG
>NZ_DASWNM010000119.1:0-78311 GCF_036399255.1 Longimicrobium sp. | reverse complement strand
ACTACCTCACGCGCCTTGGCCGCCGCGTCATCGCCGCTGCCTGCCGACTGCGGGAGGGCTCCATCATCCCCGCGCTCGCTGGCCTGTCGGCGTAATCACGACCAGCTTGCGCAGGATTTCATCGGTCAGGGACTATTCCCTGAAGCAGGCAGGGCTCTTGCGCCACAGACGGGGCATGAGAAGCCTGCTGGCGGTGGATCTGGGGCTGCGCACGGGGCTGGCGCTGTACGGGGCGGACGGCCGCCTGCGCTGGTACCGCTCGCAGAACTTCGGGACGGCGACGCGGCTGCGGCGCGCGGTGCACGGGGTGCTGCGCGAGCTGCCGGAGGTGGGCTGGCTGGTGCTGGAGGGCGGCGGCAACCTGGCCGAAATCTGGACCCGCGAGGCCGAGCGCGTGGGGATTACCGTCCACCGCATTCCCGCGGAGCGGTGGCGCGAGCAGCTGCTGTACACGCGCGAGCAGCGCACCGGCGCGCAGGCCAAGCACCACGCGGGCGAGCTGGCCCGCCACGTGATCGACTGGTCCGCCGCGCCGCGCCCCACCTCGCTTCGCCACGACGCGGCCGAGGCCATTCTCGTGGGCCTGTGGGGCGCGCTGCACGTGGGGCTGCTGGAGCAGGTGCCGGCGGAGCTGCGGCGCTGATTCCACGGACGTACGCCGCCTGGCGGGGCGCGCGGCCTGGTTTTTTGGATCCGGAGGCGCCACTCCGTGCTTAGTGGACAAAGCGGCCACCGCGCGTGCAAATATCCGCAACAAAGCGCTCCAATCCCGCATCTCTCCCCCTGGACACCGCACAACCACACGGAACCCGCCGCGCTCGCGGCCTGAGCGGGGCGGGCGTGAGCGCGTTTTCAGTGGGTACCAAGTACACAAAGTAAACAGCATGTCCTAGCTTGGAGGCGGACCGGCGGCGGCTGCCGCCGGCGCTTCACCCCCTGGACAGGGAGGCAGGACATGCGAGCACGGATTCGTGCACTGATGCTGGCCGCGCTGCTGTGCGCGGCGGCGGGCGCGTGCGCGCGCGGCGACGACATCGCCGCGCCGGAGGCGGCGGGCCCGCGGAGGGACGCCGCGCCGGCGGAGGGCACCGGGGACACGCCTCCGCCGCCGGACACCACCGGCGGCCGCTGGGGCGGCTTCCTGGGCAGCGGCGGCTGACCCCGGACGGGGGCGGGCAGGGTGCCCGCCCCCGCGTCGCCGCCGGACGTCACGTATCCATCGTCTCCGTCAGCGCCGCCACCAGCGCCTCGGCCAGGTCGCCCGACTTGGACGAGAACTCCGGCGGCGGCTCCGCCGGGTCGGGCTCGTGCCGGCCCATCCCCGCCCGGCGCGCGGACTCCAGCAGCTCCTCGGCCTTCAGCCGCTGCTGCGCCTCGCTGCGGCGCTTGGCCACCGTCAGCGCGTAGCTGGACGCCATCTCCTGCCGCACCCACTGCCCCAGCGACTGGGCCCCGCTCGCAACGTTGATCAGCGCCTCGGCCGCGCGCTCCAGGTCGGTGCCGGTGTCGATCATCCGCCACACGCGGCTCCATGCCTCGGTGAACGCATCCTCGTCGCCGGCGCCGCCCGCGGCCTGCGCCAGGTTGGCCCACGCCAGCAGCCGGTCGGAAAGGCGCGTGAGGTGGGGGAGCACGGCGCGAAAGGTCTGGAACGCCCGCGCGTGGTGCCCCCGCGACATCCAGAACCGCGCGATGTCGTGCGCCAGCATGGGCAGCCGCGGGTGGCGGCGTCCGTAGCTGCGAAAGGCGGCGCGGGCGTACATCTCGGCGTGCTCGGCGTGCTCGCCCGTGGCGGTGATGCAGAACAGGTCGTGCAGCACCATCGACCGAACGGACCACAGCCCGTAGCGGCGCGACGCCCGCAGCGCCCGCAGCAGCCGCACGCGGGCGCGGGGGGCGTCGCCGCGCTGCATGTGCAGGTTGGCCAGCCCCAGGTGCGCCAGGGCGTAGTAGCGCCAGTCGCGGTTGCGGCGCCCCAGCGCCAGCGCGCGGCGAAACCAGGTCTCGGCCCGCCGGTAGTCGGCCGCGCGGCGCGAGACCAGCCCCACCAGGTACGCCGGCCCCGCCTCTTCGGGCAGCGCCATGGCCGCGCGCTGGGCGTAGGCCAGGGCGGTGCGGGGCATGCCCTCGTCGCTGGCCCAGCGCGAAACCTCCTGGCACACGTCCGACACTTCCAGCTCCGACACGCGGTCCGGCGCCGCCAGCAGTCGCGCGATGGCTTCCAGCAGGGCGCGGGCGGAGTGCTCCACCGGCACCTCGGCCTCGATGCGCTCGGTGCGCCGGCGCAGCGAGCCGGGCGAGAACAGCGCCGCGCGGGCCTCGGGGCGGGTGGACGCCCACAGGTCCACGTCTCGAAGCGACTGCCACAGCAGCACGCCCAGCTCGCTGCGCGTCTCGTCGAGCACGTTGAACCCCTCGTAGGGCTCGTTCAGCATCAGAAGCCCGGGAGGGATGATCCAGGGCCTCGGGTAGCGGCGCTTGTTCCCGGGGTGGGACTCGCTCATGGACGGTGTCTCCCGCGCAGGGAAAAGGGTGTCACGGTAAGGCGGAAAACACACGATAAAAGCACCGCCGGATGTCCGCCAGTGGACAGAGTAAACAGGCACCAACGCTGGCGTGATGTGCGCGCGCCCATCCAGAAAGTGAGCGAGGTGACCAGTGCCGCAGGCGGCGTGTTGGGTGCGGTGGATTGGCCGTCCGGGGCGCGTTCGGCTAGCTTTGGCGCGGCAGATCGCCGTTTCGTCCCCCGCACCGCCCTGAGCCCCATGAGCGATACCGAAGCGCCGCAGGGAAAAACGCCCCGCGAGTCGGCCTCCACGCTCTCCGAGAGCATGATGCCCGACCAGCTGAACCATCACGGCAACGTCTTCGGCGGCGAGATCCTGGCCCTGGTGGACAAGTGCGGGGGCGTGGTGGCGCGGCGGCACGCGCGCACCCCGGTGGTGACGGTGATGGTGGACCGGGTGGAGTTCCGGCAGCCCATCTACGCCAGCGACTACGTCGAGGCGCACGGCCGGCTGGTGTACGTGGGCCGCACGTCGATGGAGGTGATGGTGACGGTGGAGGCGGAGCAGCTGGAGACGGGAAACCGGCGGGTGACGAACGTCTGCTACCTTACCTACGTGGCGCTGGACCGCCTGAACGGCCGTCCCTGCCCCGTTCCCCCGCTTCTGCTCGAGACGGACGAGGACCGGCGCCTGCACGCCTCCGCCGCCCGCCGCCGGGAGCGCCGCGCCACCGAGGAGCGGGAGGATTCGGCGGACTGAGCAGCGGATTCGGCGGGTACAGAGGAACGGCGGTTCAAAGACGGGTTCGTCGCGGTCTGGCTGCAGGCAACGCTGCGAATCCGTCGCGCGGCAAGGCCTGCCGTCGTGCCGTCGCAAGCTCCCGCAACGATGAGTATCGCGGACTCTTCCGTAGACACCTTTCCCGTCGTCTACGCGCCGCCGGCGGCCGCCTCCACCTGCCGCGCGTCTTTTTCCACGAGCCTGCCCCGCCGTCGAGCCGGACGGGAGCGCCGGTGCGTCCGCTGGACCGGGACGCCGCTCCACCTTTCGTGCGTCCGCTGGACCGGGACGCCGCTCCACCTTTCGTGCGTCCGCTGGACCGGGACGCCGCTCCACCTTTCGTGCGTCCGGGAGTCCACGAGATCGCGCCGCGGGGATCGGTGACGGCTGGCCCCCGGGGCGCTCCGGCGGCCTGGGTGCCTCCCTCGAAAAACGCGGATGGCCCCCTGCCACATCCCACCCGTCTGCGAACCCTCTGCGTTGCCCTGACCGGGGACCGTGCCGCGGCGATGGATCGAGTGCTCACCCCTGCCGACATGATCTGCCGCCTCTGCAACGAACCCGACGAGGAACTAAAAATAAAAAAGAGGAACAGAGGAAGCCTTCGTGCAGGCCCCTGCTCCTCTGTACCTCTCCAAACCTCTCCAATCGTTTTGCCCCTGCCCGATTCTGAAACAGGCGGTAGATTCCGGTCGGTCGAGCATCAAACCCGAACCTGTCCGAGCCGTGACCTTTCCGCCCCACGATCCCCGCCTGGACCGCCAGCTGCAGTTTCTGCTGGAGCTGGACCGCCTGAAGGGCATTCTGCGCCAGACGCGCGTGCTGGACGGCGCGCGGCAGGAGAACAGCGCCGAGCACTCGTGGCACCTGGCCCTGTGCGCCGCCGTCCTGGCCGAGCACGCGCCGCCGGGCACGAACCTGGGGCGGGCACTGCAGATGGTGCTGGTGCACGACGTGGTCGAGATCGACGCGGGCGACGCGTTCTGCTACGACGCGGCCGCCAACCTGGGCAAGGAAGAACGCGAGCAGGCGGCGGCCCGGCGCATCTTCGGACTGCTGCCGGACGAACAGGCGGACGAGCTGCGGGGGTTGTGGGAGGAGTTCGAGGCGGGCGCCACGCCGGACGCGCGCTTCGCGGTGGCGCTGGACCGCTTTCAGCCCATCCTGCTCAACTTTTCGGGGGAGGGGGGGAGCTGGCGGGCCAACGCGGTGCGGCACGACCAGGTGCTGGCGCGCATGGCGCCGATCCAGCAGGGGATGCCGGGGGTGTGGCCCTTCGTCGTCCGGCTGCTGGACGAGGCCGTCGCGCGCGGCTACCTGGCCCCGGCGCCGGAATCGATTCCGGATTCGGAAAAACAACACCTGTAGGGTACAGAGGAACAGAGTCAAACAGAGAAGGCGAGTGGAAGCATCTCGATTTCTCTGTCTGACTCTGTTCCTCTGTACGATTATTCTTTGGAGCCGGACGCCCGCTCCACCGTTTCGGTGAACTCTCGGGAGGGCTGCACCAAAAAGCAGAAGGGGCCGCCCGGGAGACGTTTGTCCCCGGGCGGCCCCGCTTGCAAGTCAGGTCCCGTACCAGCCCGTCAGTTGCCGCCCGCCGACCCTACTCCGCTGCGCGACGTGGTATCCGTCTGCGTGGTGGTGATCGTCGTGGTGTCCCCACGGTTGCCACCGGCCGAACCGACTCCGCTTTCCTCGTAGCTGGGACCGTCCGGACTCAGCGGGGTGCTTCCCGAATCGCCGCATGCGGCCAGAATAAGGGCGACGACCAGCGCGGGGATGAGGCGTGACAACCGGCTCATGGGACCTCCTTGCAATTCATGGTTCGGCGTCGTTCGAGGCAAACGCCGTGCCGTGTTCCTGACACCGGCACGATACGCCTCGCGGCGGCTCCGAGTTACCGCAGTCCTCCCGTAGAACGTTTGAATAACTTAATGGTGTCGCTCCTTTCACGCAATCAGGTTTCGAGTTTGCCCTTCCTCTCGTACACCTCGCGAACCAGGACGTCTGCTCCCAGCGAGCGGAACAGGTCCAGCGCCTGGGCGAACAGGTCGCGCGCCTCCTCCGTCCTGCACTGCTCCGCGCGCAGGATTCCCAGTTGCCGAAGGGCGCGTCCCCGCTCCAGCGTAAGGCTCACGTCGTTCGCGATGGAGGCGGCGCGCGCCAGGTGCGCCTCCGCCTCGGCCTCGTTCCCCTCGCGCGCCGCGATCACCCCCCGGCACCGCCAGGTCTCGGCCAGGGTGGCACGGTCGCCCACCGCCTCGGCGGCCTGCTCGGCCCGGTCCAGCGTGGCCCGCGCCCGCCCCAGCTCGCCCACCTCGATCAGCGGCTCGGCGCGGTTGCAGTACAGCTTGGCCAGCATGGGCGAGTGCGACAGCCGCTCGCCGATCTCGATGCCGCGGCTGAAGTACACCTCCGCGTCCATCCACTCGCGCAGCTCGGCGCTGGCCAGCCCCAGGTTGTTGTAGGCCGACATGGCGTGCACGCTGTTCCCCGACCGCACGAACGAGCCGAGGCACTGCAGGAAGAGCGTGCGCGCCTCGCGGAACTCGCCCATGGCGTTGGCGATGACCCCCGCGTTCTGGCAGGCCAGGCCGGCCAGGTCGTCGTCGCCCAGGTCCAGCGCCATCTCCAGCGCCTGCGGAAAGAGGGCGCGGGCCTGCTCCCACTCGCCGCGGGCCAGCAGGATGACGCCCAGCACGTTGAGGGCGCGGGCGGTGGCCTGCGGCAGGCCGTTGCGCCTGGCCAGCTCCAGGCTGAGCCCCGCCAGCTCCTCGGCCTCGTCGAAGCGGCGCTGGTGGTTGCGCACCCGCGCCTGCCCGCGCAGCGCGTCGGCCGCGCCGGCCAGGTCGTTGTCCAGCACCGCGGCGCGAAAGGTCAGCGCGTACAGGCGGGCGGCGGCGTCCCAGTGCCCCATCCCCTCCGCCTCGCCCGCGCGCCGGGCCAGGCCGCGCGCGTCGGCGCCGCGGGGGGGCGGCGGCAGGGTGGCGCTATCCATCGGCGGGAAGGCGCAGGATGAAGGTGGATCCGCGGCCGGGCGTGCTCTCGACCCGCAGCTCGCCCCCCAGCAGGCGCGCCAGCTTGCGCGAGATGGTGAGCCCCAGCCCGGTGCCTCCCTGTCCCGTCCCCGACACCTGCTCGAACTCGTGGAAGATGCGCTCCTGGTCCTCGGGGGCGATGCCGGGGCCGGTGTCGCTCACCCGGATCTCCACCCAGGTCCGGCGCACCCCCTCGTCCTCCTCCATCCCGTCCACCGCCGCCAGCGCCACGCTCACCGTGCCCTTCTCGGTGAACTTGACGGCGTTGGAAAGCAGGTTGACCAGGATCTGCCGCACCCGGTCGGCGTCGCTCCCCAGCGGCGGCAGCGGCACGTCCGGGGTCACCGCCAGCGCCAGGTGCTTGTCGCGGGCCTGGAACTCCACCGTCTGCAGCGCCTGCTCCACCACCTCGTACGGCTCGAAGGGCTGAATCACCAGCTCCAGCTTGCCGGCCTCCATCTTGGACAGGTCCAGGACGTCGTTCACCAGGAGCAGCAGGTTGCGCGTGGCCCGCTGCGCCCGGCCCAGGAAGGCGATGGACTCCGGCGGCAGCTGGCCCACCACGCCGTCCAGCAGCAGGGCGTTGTATCCCAGGATGGCGTTGAGCGGGGTGCGCAGCTCGTGGCTTACGGAGGCGAAGAAGCGGTCCTTGGCGGCGGCGCTCCAGCGCAATTCCTCGTTGGCCCGCTCCAGCTCGCCGGACCGCTCGGCCAGGGCGCCGTGCAGCCGCGCGTTGCTGATGGCCACGGCCGCGTGCCCCGCCAGCGTCAGCGCCAGGCGCACGTCCCGGGGCGTGACCTCGTACGGCCGCCGGTAGCCGATCACCAGCGCCCCAAAGGTTTCGCCGAAGAGGGCCAGCGGCACGCCGAGGCCCACGCGCATCCCCTCCGCGGCGTGAAACGGCTCGGGAACGCGGCCGTCCTCGCCCACCTCCAGGGTCAGCGGCTTGCCGGCGCCGGCCACGCGGTCGGCGAACGGGTCGTCCGCGGCGCCCTCGGCGGAGCGCAGGCCGGCGGAGGCCAGGGTGCGGATCTGCCCGCCCTGCGTGGCGCTGACGGTGACGTAGTGCGCGCCCAGCAGCGTGCGGGTAAAGCGCGCCACCATCTTCAGCACCTCGTCCGGGTCGAGCGTGCGGTTGGCGGCCAGGCCAAGCACGTGCAGCGCCTCGCTTTCCTCCGCGCGCCGACGCAGCTCGTCGCGCTCCTCTTCCAGCGCGCGCACCCGCTCGGCCTGCTCGCCGATGCGCGCCAGCGCCGCCGCCACCGGGGCCCACTCCGCGTCCGCCGCGCCCTCCAGCGGGCCCAGGACCACCACGGCGGACTTCGCGTGCCCCGCCCCGTTGCGCAGGGGAAGGAGGAGCGCGGAGCCGCCGGGGTGCCGCTGGGCGTCGTCGGGAAAGGCGGGGCTCAGCGGGTGCGCCACCGGCGCGGTGGCCCGCAGCGCCTCGTGCGTCAGCCGCGGCGACACCCAGGCGTCCTCGGGCCACGCGGCGACGGAGGTGCCCGCCGCGTCCACCCACACGGCGCTGCGGCCGCCGCCCGCGAGCGCGCGAAGCGCGGCCCCGGGATCGGCGCTCTCGTAGACGCGGAGGAGGGTGTCGCGAAGGTCCATCCGGAAGGGCGGCGGAGTTCGCGCGCGGCGGGTGCCGTCCGGGGTAACCCGTGGAGGCCCGCTCGCGCAGAAGGGTGAGGAACTCCCAAGGTAGCGAACCCCGCGCCCGCAAACAATCACCCCACATCCGCGACGGCGCCAGAGGAACGCCGCGCGCGGCGAATTCGGCCGGATCGGGGCGATTTGCCTTGAAAAAGTTTTTTTCGGGGAATTCGGAGGCGCGGGGAGCGCTGCTTCTTTGCGCACAGGGAGCGCGCCCGCGCGTCGCCACGTGGCCGATTCGCCGCCCGCCGGGTGCGGTTCGGGCCGGGCGCCGCGAAGAGCCGCGCGTCCCGCCGCACCATCATCACCAGGCTGATCCAGACCCCGTAGAGCAGGATGAAAAGCAGCAGCACCGTCCGCATCCAGTCGCGCGGTCCCACGGCCGAGATCACCTCCGGCCGCACGAGCCGCCCCAGCAGCGCCACGATGCTCAGCCAGACGATGGCGTACAGGTGCAGGAGATTCCTGACCGCCAGTGCGGAGACAAGATGAGTCCAGCGGGTCATGAGGGTCCTCCCTGCCCATCGGGCGAAGTGTCATGGCGGCCGCCGGGGAGGGCAAGCACCGTGCCCGTTGTACACGGCGTAAACTTCCGAGAGCCGCTTCGTGAAAGGACGGCAGGGGGATCTTTCCGCTGGTGCGACGGCGTCTTTCACGCGGCGGCGAAACCGACGCAACCCTGCACCGTTCCGCCGCGTCTCACCCGCGTCCATCCGTGCACGCCGTGAAGCTTGACAGGGGTGGATACGTGCTGAATATTCAGCATGTGTTGGAAATTTAGCAGACCGTCCCCTCCGCCGAGCCTTCCCATGACTTCCTTCCCGCGTCCCCTCCTCCTCCTCGGGCTGATGGCCCTGGCCGCAACGCCGCGCGCCGCCGCACAGACCACGGCGCAGCCGGCCGCCGCCTTGACGGAACGCCTGCCGTCCACCCTGCGCGCCGTGCGGGTGCAGGGCGAGGTGCGCATCGACGGCCGGCTGGACGAGGCGGCGTGGGGGCAGGCCGTGCCCGCGGCGGACTTCACGCAGAGCTATCCGCAGGCCGGCGCGGCGCCCACGGCGCGCACCGAGGCGCGGGTGCTGTACGACGACGAGAGCGTGTACGTGGGGGTGCGGATGCTGGACGCGCACCCCGACTCCATCGCCGCTCCGCTGGCCCGGCGCGACGCCGCCGGCGTGTACAGCGACTGGCTGCACGTGATGTTCGACAGCCGCCACGACCGGCGCAGCGGGTTTCGCTTCAGCGTCAATCCGCGCGGCGTGCAGCGCGACGTGTACCACTACGACGACCGCAACGAGGACCCGTCGTGGGACGCGGTGTGGACGGTGGCCACGCAGATCGACTCGGCCGGGTGGACGGCGGAGTACCGCATTCCCCTGAGCCAGCTGCGCTTTGGTGGCGAGGCGGCCGAGTCGCGCACGTGGGGGTTCCAGGTGATGCGCGACGTGGCGCGGCGGGGCGAGCGGGCCAGCTGGTCGCCGTGGACGCGCAACACGCCGGGGTTCGTCTCCAGCTTCGGCACGGTGACAGGGCTGGAGGGGGTGCGCTCGCCGCGCGCGCTGGAGATTCTTCCCTACGCCAGCGCCCGCGTGACCCGCGCGCCGGGCGAGGCGGCCGACCCGTTCTACGACGCCACCGAGCCGGGAATGGACGCCGGCGCCGACCTGCGCCTGGGGCTGCCGAAGGGGTTCACCCTCTCGGCCACCATCAACCCCGACTTCGGGCAGGTCGAGGCGGACCCGGCGGAGGTGAACCTGAGCGCGTTCGAGACCTTTCAGACCGAGCGGCGGCCGTTCTTTACCGAGGGGTCCGACATCTTCCAGTTCGGCAACACGCGCGCGTTCAACCAGTACGGCTCGCAGGAGTACTTCTACACCCGCCGGGTGGGGCGCTCGCCGCAGCGGGTGCTGGGCGGGCCGGACTACGCGTACGTGGACGCGCCCCAGCAGACGCGCATCCTGGGCGCCGCCAAGGTGAGCGGGCGCACGCCGGGCGGGTGGTCGGTGGGGATGATGAACGCCGTCACCAACCGCGAGCGCGCCCGGTTCCTGGGATCGGACGCGGCGCGGGGGACGGCGCAGGTGGAGCCGCTGAGCAACTACTTCGTGGGGCGGGTGCGCAAGGACCTGAACGCGGGCGCCACCGTGCTGGGCGGCCTGTTCACCGCCGCCAACCGCGAGCTGGGCGACGAGGCGCTGGAGGGAATGCTGCACCGCGACGCCTACGTGGGCGGCGCCGACTTCCTGCACACCTGGAGCAACCGCGCCTGGTCGCTGAGCGGCTACCTGGCGGGAACGCGCGTAAGCGGCACGCCGGGGGTGATTTTGGCCACGCAGCGCGGCCCGGCCCGCTACTACCAGCGGCCGGACGCCGACTACCTGGAGGTGGACGCCGGCCGCACCACCCTGAGCGGCCACATCGGCGAGGTGGCGCTGGCGCACAGCGGGGCGGTGAACGCCTCGGTGCAGCTGAAGCAGGTGAGCCCCGGCTTCGAGATCAACGACCTGGGCTACCACACCCGGGCCGACGCGCGGAGCATCGCCACCTACCTGGGCCGCAACGTGGACAGGCCGGTGGGGATCCTGCGCAGCCACGGATACAGCGCCTGGCAGTTCACGGCGTGGAACTTTGGCGGCGACCGCATCCTGGACGGCTACGCGGCCAGCGCCAACGCCACCTTCACCAGCTTCTGGTCGTCGGGCGTCCAGGTGGGCATCCGTCCCGAGTACCTGAACGACCGGCTGACGCGCGGCGGCCCGCTGAGCGCCACGCCCGCGCAGTGGAACGCCAACGGGTGGGTGGAGTCGGACTCGCGCAAGCCGCTGTTCTTCGGCGGCGAGCTGGCGTACCGGGCCGACGCGTCGGGGATGCGGGAGCGCAGCATCGCCAGCTGGGCCACGCTGCGCCCCAGCTCGGCCGTGCGGGTGCAGCTGGAGCCGCGGATTTCCCAGGGCATCTACACCGCGCAGTACGTGCGCACCACGGCCGACGCGCGGGCCACGGACACCTACGGCGCGCGCTACGTGTTCGGCGAGCTGGACCAGACCACCGTCTCGCTGGGCGCGCGGGTGGACTGGACGTTCACGCCGCGGCTGTCGCTGCAGGTGTTCGCGCAGCCGTTCGTCTCGGCGGGGCGCTACGACGGGTTCAAGGAGCTGCGCACGCCGGGCGAGTTCGCCTTCGACGGATACGGAAGCGACCGCGGCACGCTCTGCCGCATCGAGGGGGTGTACGTGGCGGACCCGGTGGCGGCGCGCGACTGCCCTGCGGCGCTCCCCGCGGCCGGCGATCCCGACTTCGTGGTGCGCTTTGGAGATCCCGACTTCAACGTGCGGTCGCTGCGGGGCAACGCGGTGCTGCGCTGGGAGTACCGTCCGGGGAGCACGCTGTTCTTCGTCTGGCAGCAGGAGCGCAGCGGCTTCGAGCCCACGGGCGACTTCGAGTTCGGCCGCGACACGCGCGCCATCTTCGACGGCCCCGCGCACAACGTCTTCCTGATCAAGGCGTCGTACTGGATCGGCGGCTGAAGGAAAAAGAACGGAGTGTGTGTGAGAGCCTCCGTAGTACCAGGTCCGCCAAATCTGTCATTCTGAGGGAGGCGCCGCGCGGTGCTTTCCCTTCGCTCGGGAGTGTGGCGCCGACCGAAGAATCTTTATCCGAAGCGGCAGGATCTTTCCGTCACGTGGGGTTCCCGGGCTCTGCCCGGGGGAGGGCTCCGCGCGAGGGGAGGGAGATTCTTCGGTCGCGCCAACTGGCTCCGCGACGTTCCCGAAAGCCCGGGGGTGGGCGCTCTCTCAGAATGACAGGTGTTTTTCCGGGTTCAGCAAACAACAAAGCGGCCCGCCTCGAGAGAAGAGGCCGGCCGCTTCGGTTTCTCCCCGACGGCCGCGATCAGCCGGCCGGCCTGGGCTTGCAGGTGGCGGCGGTGATGCTGTAGTCCACCGTGGCGGTGGCGCCGTTGGCCACCGTGGCCGTGGCCACGCTGGGCGCGGCCGTCACCATCAGCGAGTCGCCGTTGGCAAAGCTCAGCGCGGGCGCGTACCCCATGGTGTACGTGCCCGGCGCCACGGTGATGCGGTAGCGCCCGTCCGTCCCCACGGTGCCGGTGTGCGTCTCGGCGCCCGCGGTGGCCCGCGGCACGAACGCCGTCGCCGCCACCGCCGATCCGCCGCAGGTGGGGAGCGTGAGCCCCTGCGCCACGGTCACGGCGCCGCCGATGCCGCCCGCCAGCCCCACGGCGGTGGCGTGCAGCACCGGGTGCATGATCCACCGCCCCGAGTTGCCCGCCTGGTGCCCGAAGCTCTGGCTGACGTCGAAGTCCACGGTGAGAATGGTGGACTCGCTGGCCAGCTCCACCGGCTCGTCGCCGCTGAACTTGATCTTGAAGCCGCTGGAGCAGCCGGAGGGAACCTGCAGCTGCCCGTTGGCCGCCACGCCGGCGGGGAGCACGGCGTTTTGGGTGGCGTACACGCGGCCGTCGCGGTCCACCACGTACGCCTCGCACACCACCATCCGCAGCTCCGAGTAGCGGCCGGCCGGCACCACGGCGCCGTTCACCAGCTCCGCCGTGCGGCCGCCCGACAGGGTGAGCAGGTCCACCCACTCCGTGCGCGTGCCCAGCAGGTCCACGCCGCCTTCGCGCGTGCTGTCGGCCGCGCCGCCCTTGAGCGAGATGCGGTCGATGCGCACCCACGCCTCGCGCAGGTCGCCCGGCGCGTCGGTCAGGCGGATGGACACCCGCGCGTCGCCGCCGCCTCCGGTGCCGCCGCCATCGCACGCGGCCATCGCCAGCGCCGCCAGCAGGGGCAGCACCCGCCGCCCGTTTCTTCTCGTCATCCGTCGTTGCTCCGTGTGGGCCATGGGTCTGCCGGACCGCCCGGCGCTCCGTGTGCGCCGCGTCCGATTGCGCTCATGACGAGGGCCGGGGCGGCGGAGTCACACCCTCGCCGGCGCGGTGCCGGACGCATGGAGCCCTTTCCCGTTGCGCCGGGACGTGCATGGACGTAGTCTCACCGCCGGAAAACGCCCTTTGCCACCATGACGGAGCCCACCGCCTTGGCCACCACCGCGACGACCGGAAAGCGCCCGCTGCTTTCCTTTGGCAACCTGATGAACGCGCTGCTGGTGTTCGTGCCGGTGGCCATGCTGATGGAGTGGTGGTTACACTCGCCGGCCATCTGGATCTTCGTGGTGGCGTGCCTGGGCATCATTCCCCTGGCGGGGCAGATGGGGCACGCCACCGAAGAGATCGCCGAGCGCGTGGGCGAGGGGCTGGGCGGGCTGCTGAACGCCACCTTCGGCAACGCGGCCGAGCTCATCATCGCCATCATGGCGCTGCGGGCGGGGCTCTTCGACCTGGTGAAGGCGTCCATCACCGGCTCCATCATCGGCAACGTGCTCCTGGTCTTTGGCCTCAGCGCGCTGGTGGGCGGGTTCAAGCACGAGACGCAGCGATTCAACCGCACGGCGGCCGGGCTGGGGTCCACGCTGCTGGTGCTGAGCGCGGTGGGGCTGGTGGTCCCCGCCATGTTCCACACCATCGTGGGGAACACGGCGCCGGGCGCGGAGCGCAACCTGAGCCTGGAGATCGCCATCGTGCTGATGGCGACGTACGTGGCCAGCCTGTTCTTTACCCTGCGCACCCACAAGCACCTGTACATGGGCGACGCGGGCGAGACCGCGCCCGAGGGCGCCGTGGAGCACCACGTGCCGCTGGGCCGCAGCATCGGCAAGCTGCTGCTGGCGACGGTGGGGGTGGCGGTGATGGCGGAGTTCCTGGTGGGCGCGGCCACCGAGACCGCCGAGCAGCTGGGGTGGAGCGAGATCTTCGTGGGCGTGATCGTCGTCGCCATCATCGGCAACGCGGCGGAGCACAGCACGGCCATCATCATGGCGGCCAAGAACAAGATGGACGCCGCCATCAACATCGCCGTGGGCTCCAGCATCCAGGTGGCGCTGTTCGTGGCGCCGCTGCTGCTGTTCCTGAGCTACTTCATCGCCCCGCGCCCCATGGACCTCATCTTCACCACCTTCGAGGTGCTGGCGGTGGGCATCTGCGTGGGGATCATGGCGTTCTGCGCGGCCGACGGCGAAAGCCACTGGATGGAGGGGGTGCAGCTGCTGGCCGTGTACGTCATCCTGGGCATCGCCTTCTACTTTCTCCCCGCCGAGAGCGCCCACGCCGCCGCCGCCGTGGCCCCCGCGGCGGGCGGCCACTGACACGAGCCTCACGCAGCGGCGCGGGAGGCGCAGGGAGAACCGGTCTCTCTCCGCGTCTCCGCGTGAGGCCTGTCTTTTGTGCATTCCCCCACAGGCCGTCTCATCCTCAGACCAGATCCTGAAAAAGAATAATCGTACAGAGGAACAGAGGCAGACAGAGAAAACGAGATCATGCTTCCACTCGCTTTCTCTGTCTGACTCTGTTCCTCTGTACTCATCACACGGAGGACACGGAGAAGACAAGATGACCGGGTTTCTCCTCCGTACTCTCCGTGCCTTCCGTGTGAGACGGCAGTAGAAGTTTGATTGATTTCCTGAGGGAGGCGCCGCCCCGTAACTCACCTGTACACTCACCCTGGCGCCGACCGAAGGACCTCGCTGGCACAAGCCGGGGGGATGGTCGCGCGGCATGGAGCCGGCCCCGCCTCGCCGGAGAGCAGGTCCTTCGGTCGCGCGCAGGCGGTTGTGTGGAATCGGGTTACACGTGGTGCGCTCCCTCAGGAAGTCATCACTTCTTCGTGAGCTTGGGGGGGCAACCCTCCAAGGGAAAAACGAAGCGCCGCGGGAGGTCTCCCGCGGCGCTTCGTGCCTTCTATCGATCTGCCGTCCAGCCGACCGTCACGGCTCAGTAGCCGGTGTCCGTCCGCCACTGCAGCCGGATCGTGCCGGTGGCGTTCATGTAGTCGTTGCGCAGCGTGTACCGACGGGCGATGCCGTCGATGTTGGTGGTGGTGGTCGACACGCCGACGAACTCGTCGTTCCCCTGCGCGATCTCAATGAAGTTCACCAGCGCGGTGTGCAGCTGCATGATCCACTGGCCGTTCACCATCTCCTTGCTGGTGACGCCCTTGTACGCGGCGCCGGCGGCGGCGAACCCCTCGACGGCCAGCTTGATGTAGTCCTTGCCCTGGACGATCTTGCAGCGGACGTCGTCGTCCTCGAACATGGCGATCACCATCGGCACGCTCTCCGGAATCTCGTAGTCCGCCGCCAGCAGCACCGGATGCCGGTAGAAGGTGCCGTCCATGTTGAAGTTGTACGGCTCCACGCTCGACTCGCCCGAGCAGGCCACGTTGGCACGGGTCTGCGCATTCTGGATGTACAGCTCGAACTCCGGGCTGCCGGAAGCCCAGTTCTCGAAGTCGCTCTTGGTCTCGATGCTGTCCGCCCACACGCCGGTGTAGGGAACCGTCAGCACGGCCAGGCGCGGCGCGAGCGCGTTGCTGGCACCCTGCGGGCGGTTGGCGCCGTGCGGGTTGCCCTTCTCGTCGAAGCCCTCGGCGTAGGTGATCACCACCGTGGGGGTGGCGGGCGCCTCGTCGATGTCCAGCTGCACGGGGCGGCCGTTCAGGTCGAAGCCGTAGGGCTGCGCGCGGTCGCGCTCGGCGAACGCCACCAGCAGGTCGCTGCCGCCCGCCCACGCGGCGCGGTGCTCGGCCACGGGCAGGTAGATCTCGACCGGGCCCAGCTGCTGCACCAGCGCCTGCACCTCCGAAACCTTCAGGCCGCCGGCGCGGGCCATGGCCTGCAGCAGGGGCGTGCCCTCGCCGCCCAGGTAGCCGCTCAGGAACAGCTTGCTCTCGCGGACCGGCGACGCGGCGACGGCGCGGTGAAACACGCCGCGGGCCGACGGCTCGCGAAGGGCCAGGGCCACCAGCTGGGCCACGCGCTGGCCGGCGGGGGTGGCGGACGTCTGGGTGACGGCGGCCGTCTGGGCCTCGAACGGAGCCTGCGCGTCGTCGGCGCAGGCGCCCAGCCCGGCGATGGCCAGCGTGGCCAGAACCGCCGAGGAAATATTGCGGGTGCGGAACATTGCGTCCTCGTAAATCGTTGAGAAAAAACAAGATGCCGTTCGCGTCGTGCGAACGGCACCAATATGGAATTCCGGAAACCCGGCTTCAATCGAAGTTTGTCTGATCGCTCCCAGTTTGTCGCAGGCCGCTGCGCAGCAGCAGGCCCAGCACGTCGTGCTCGAAGCGGTCCACCAGCTCGCCCAGCCCCGCCCCGGCCAGCTCGCGCAGGGTAATCCCCGCCAGCTGCTGCGAAAGGCGCCCCAGCGTCTGCGGGTGCAGCCCCAGCTCGGCGGCCACCGAGGCCCAGGCGCGGCCGGGCGTCTTGAGGGTGGCGGCGCGCAGCAGAAGGAACCAGTGCAGCACGTCCTGCAGCCGCAGCTCCGAGCCGTCGGCGACGCACTTCCAGTGCTGCCACAGCGTGCGCCGGTCGCACCCGGCAAGGGCGGCCAGCTTTTGTACGGTGCGCAGCGGGGGCTCGGCGGTGCAGGCGCGCGACAGGGCGGGGCCCAGGCACCCGGGCAGGTAGTCGGCGTCGCCCATGGCCACGCAGAAGGTGCGCGTGTGGCTGAGCGTGCAGGTGCGTGAGACGGCGTCGCCCAGCTCGCGGTCCATCTCCTCGAGCCAGATCACCTCCTCCACCTGCACCGCCTTGAGCTGCCGCGCGTTCTGCATGTCGCCGCGGGTCACCAGCACCACGGGGTGCAGCGGGTTGCGTACCTTGAAGCCCGTCAGCTGGTCCACCGCGTCGGTGCCCAGCCAGGGGATCACGGCCACGGAGCACTCCGCCGCCTCGGCGGCGCGCTCGAACGGGGCCCATTCTTCTTCCATGGGCCCGGGGGCGGTGGGCACGGCGCGGCGCACGCGCTGGCGGAATCGGGAGTCGGGAACGTAGAACGCAAGCATTGGAGCCCCGGGATGGAGAGACCACGACCTGACGTACGATGGCAGGAATGGTTCCATTCCGGCCGAATATGATCGGATGTCCTTCTGGTGCCGCCCGCGCTCCCTCCGAGACCTCCCGCCGCTTTCCGCCGATCTCCGGATCCCGCCGCGGATCCTTCCCGTTCCGCGGAGGTTGCCAGCGGGCCGTGCATTCGCGACGTTGTCGCGCGGGCTTCCGCCTTCCTTCCAACGCACGATCCACGTGGATGACTACAGTCGCACACGCGCTTTCGGCGGCGCTGATCGCGGTGACGGCGCTCGAGGTGCCGCCGTCGGAGTCGCGCTACCTGGTGGCGGCGCTGGTGGCCGGCTCCATCGCCGACGCGGACCACGTGTACCCGGTGCTGCGCGACTGGCGCTATTACCGGCAGCACGGCTTTCGCGGCAACCTGCACGGCGCGCGCACGCCGGTGCACGAGCTGGCGGGGCTGGCGGGGGCGGGGATCGTGGCGTGCCTGCTCTGGTGGATCGATCCGCTGATGGCGGGCGTGGTGTTCACCGCGTTCTCCATCCACCTGGCGCAGGACTTCGTGACCGGGCACTCGCTGCCGTTGAACCCCGCGGACCGCACGGTGGTCCACATGTTCAGGATGAGCTTCGGGCAGAAGGTGGCGGTGGACGCGGCGGTCATCATCACATCCGTGGCGCTATGGATTCCGTACCTGCGCGCCCGCGGATAGCCGGCGGCTACCGGGCCGCGCTGGCCTGGATGGAGCCGCACATCCCGGTGCCCGACGTGAACCCGTCGTGGTGGTCGCTGCTGGGGCTGGTGGGCTCGGTGGCGTGCCTGTACGCGGCCTCGCCGGGGGTCAAGCTGGCGCTGGTGTTCGGCGTGCTGCTGACGGACTGGTGGGACGGCGCCACGGCGCGCAGGCACGGCGGCGAGCTGGCGGGGCGCGAGGGATACATCGTGGACGTGGTGATCGACCGCTTCAGCGAGGGATTCATCTTCCTGGCCGACGTGGGGCACCCCGTGGGGCGGGTCTTCTTCGTGCTGTTCATCTTCAACACCGTCTCCAGCATATGGGGGGCGAAGACGGGGAAGCACCGCATCCTCCCCCTGCGCGCGGTGTGGATGGGCGTGCTGGCGTGGTGGATGGTGGCGTAACGGGCCCTCTCCCTGCTTCGCCCAGGCTCGAAGCGGTTCGGATGACTCGGCGCGGGAGGGTGGGCGGCCCCCCACCCCGGCCCTCCCCCGCAAAGTGCGCGGGGGAGAGATGACGCGCTCGACAGGCCTTCCGGAGCGGGATCGAATTCTCCCCTCTCCGTGAGGAACGAACGGGGAGGGGCCGGGGGCGGGGCACCGCGTCGGGCGCAGTTCGGAGTCTTTCGACGTTCGATACCAGACTACACGGGAGAGCGATAGATGGCGGTGGAGATCACGGGCCGGTACGCCGGCGGGCTGAAGGTGGACCTGCGGCACGGGCCGTCCGGCGCGGAGATGCGCACGGCGGCGCCGGTGGACAACAACGGCGACGGCAGCTCGTTCTCGCCCACGGACCTGCTGGCGGCGTCGCTGGGCGCCTGCATGGTGACGGTGATGGGGATCTACGCGCAGAAGAACGGAATCCCCTTCGACGGCGTGGAGTTCCGGCTGGAGAAGCACATGCGCGCCGACCCGCGCCGCGTGGACCGGCTGCCGGTGACCATCCGCATGCCCGCCGCGCTCGACGAGCGGCAGCGCCAGACGCTGGAGAACGTGGCGCTCACCTGCCCCGTGCACCGCAGCCTGCTTCCGGAGATCGAGAAGGACATCCGCTTCGTCTACGAGGTGGAGGCGCCGGCCGAAGTCTGAGCAAAGATCAAGGGAGTGGGCCTCACACGGAGTCAACGGAGTTAACGGAGTTCTCTCGTGCTGATCCCGACATTCCCCTGCAGCCAGCAGGGTGTGTCGGAAACGGCAGGAGAAAACTCCGCTGACTCCGTTGACTCCGTGTGAGGTTTTTTGTTTTCAATCCGTGAACAGTGTCGCTTCCGCGGCCAGCGCGGCGATGCGCTTCTGCGCGACGGGGAGCGCGTAGTCGCCGATGCGGTCCCACGGCACCCAGGCGCAGTCGTCGTAGCGGACGGCGCGGGGCTCGCCCGCTACGACGGTGCAGCGGACGGCGTGGTAGGTGGCGCGGACGTGCGTGAACACGTGCTCCACCACCGCGATCGGCTCGCCGGCGCGGACGGCCAGGTCCACGCCCTCGCCCGCGGCGCGCTCGGCGGCGTGGGCCACGGACTCGCCGTCGTTGCGGATGGCCTGCGGAAACGCCCACATCCCGCCCAGCCGCGCCGCGACGGGGCGGCGCACCAGCAGCACCTCGCCGCCGCGCTGGATGACGGGAACGGCGGTGTCTTCGTGCGGAAGCGGCTTCGCCTTCTTGGGCGCGGGCCGCTCGTTCTGCGTTCCGGCCGCGTACGCCGCGCACAGGTCGCGCACCGGGCACGCACCGCAGCGCGGATTGCGCGGCGTGCAGACCGTGGCGCCCAGCTCCATCACCGCCTGGTTCACGTCCCCCGGCCGCTCGCCGGGGACCAGCGCCGCGGCCATCCGCCAGAGCGCGTCCTCCGCCGGCGCGGGATCGTCCGTCCAGCGCGCAAAGACGCGGCGCACGTTGCCGTCCACCACCGGCTCCGCCCGCCCGAACGCAATCGACATCACCGCCCCCGCCGTGTACCGTCCCACCCCCGGCAGCGCCCGGAACGCCTCCGGATCCCCCGGCACGCGCCCGCCATGCATCGCCGCCACCTGCTGCACCGCGCGGTGAAAGTTGCGGGCGCGCGAGTAGTATCCCAGCCCCTCCCACGCCTTCAGCACGTCGTCCAGCGGCGCCGCGGCCAGCGCCTGCACCGTGGGAAAGCGCTGCAGCCACCGCTCGTAGTACGGGCGCACCGTCTCCACGCGCGTCTGCTGCAGCATCACCTCCGAAAGCCACACGCGGTACGGATCCGCCGCCGCGCCCGGCGCCGCGCGCCACGGCAGGTCGCGGCGGGCGGTGCCGTACCAGGCCAGCAGGCGCGTGCGGAGGGTGGGAAAGTCGAGCAAGGGGATGGGAGTGCGAAAGTGCGAAAGTGCGAAAGTGCGAGAGTGCGAGAGTACGAAAGAATTGAGATCGCGCTGCGCCAGGCGGGGGTCCCCGCTCGCTAGGCTCGCACCCTCTCCCACAAGTGGGAGAGGTAATGGTTACACAACCTGCGGCGCGTTTCCGCTGTTGCGAACTGACCCACGCGCGTTTCCCGAACGGTGCGCCGGCCGCCGCTCACGCGAGCGGGTGAAGCCCCGCCTGGCGAGCCTTGCGAGCCCTGGGCGGGGCTTATGGCCTTTCCAGCCGCGGGTTTCAACCCGCGTGCTGGGCCCCGCGCGAGATCCCGGCCGGCGACCCCTGCACGCGCAACCCTCACTCCGCCGCCCACAGCTCCGGGATGTGCGTCACCACCCAGGCGATGATCAGCAGCAGCACGCCCGCGCCGCAGGCCAGCGCGAACGGCGCGCCCATCCACCGGGCCAGGGCGCCCGCCTGCAGCGCGCCCAGCGGCGTCATCCCGATGAACATGAAGACGTACACCGACATCACCCGCCCGCGCAGCCGGTCGGGCGTGCGGGACTGCAGCAGCGCGTTCACGCTGGCGTTGTTCAGAATCATGCAGAACCCCGCCAGCGCCAGCAGCACCAGCGACAGCGCGTACGTCCGCGACAGCGCGAACGCCATCAGCACCACCGCAAAGGCCGTCGTGGCGCCGATGATCAGCCTGCCGCGGGGAATGCGCGACCGGCCCGACGCCAGCGCCACCCCCGCCACCAGCGCCCCGCTCCCCGTCGCCGCCAGCAGCGAGCCCAGGCCGGGCGCACCCACGCGCAGCACGTCGCGCGCAAACACCGGCAGCAGCATCGCGTACGGCAGCGCCGTCACCGACATCGCCGCGATCAGCCACACCAGCGTGCGCACCAGCCGGTCCGAGCGAATGTAGGCCAGCCCCTCGCGGATGTTCTCCACCGTCGACGTGGTGCGCTCCGCCGGCGTGAACCGCGGCAGCCGCATCATCAGCAGGCCGGTGATGACGGCGATGTACGACACCGCGTTGGCGGCGTAGCAGGCCGCCACCCCCGCCGTCGCGATCACAGCCCCCGCCAGGCCGGGGCCCACGATGCGCGTGGCGTTGAACGCGGCGGAGTTCAGGGCGATGGCGTTGGGCAGGTCCGCCGGGCCCACGAGGTCGACGAAGAACGACTGGCGGGTGGGGATCTCGAAGGCGCTGGCCGTCCCCAGCACGAAGACCAGCGCCAGCAGCACGCCGTAGGTAATGCGCCCCGTCCCCGTGAGCACCGCCAGCACCAGCGCCGCCGCCAGCGCCACGCACTGGGCGATCAGGATGATGCGGCGCTTGTCGTGCCGGTCGGCCAGGTCGCCGGCCCACAGGGTGAACAGCAGCGTGGGGATGGACGTCACCGCCGTCACGATTCCCAGCCGCAGCGCCGAGTTGGTGAGCTCCAGCACCAGCCACCCCTGCGCCGTGGTCTGCATCCACGTTCCCGTAAGGGAAAGCAGCTGGCCGATGTAGAACACGCGGAAGTTGCGGTGCCGCAGCGCCCCGAAGGCGCGCGGCGAAACCGGGGCCTCCCGCGGGCCGTCCGGTGCATCCGGCAGCTGCGTGGGGGGCGCGCGAAACGCGGACGAGGGCGGAACCCCGGCCTCCCGCGCCGCGTCCGCCCCCGGATTGTGCTCCTGCGTAAGGACCTCTGTGCGAGCCGCTGTGCGAAGTGCCTGGTCTGGCTTTATCTTACCGGGCAGGGTCCCCCCGCGCCACCGGCGGGATGGCCCGCAACGTGCGCCGCCTGTTCCCGGCCGACGCCCACCGCCCGAGGTTCCCATGCGCTTTACCAGCTACTCCAAGTTCACCGGCCACATGGCCGACGCGCTGAACCTGCAGGCGCTGCTGGACCAGCTCTCCGACTTCCTGCTGCAGAGCGGGTTCGCGGGCGGCCAGCACTTCAACCCCTGGTGGGGCGAGTTCGGCGGCGACGAGGACGACCGCAGCATGGACGCCCTCAAGGAGGCGCTGCTCAAGGCGCTGCTGGAAAGCGGCCAGCTGACCCCCGAGATGATCAGCGAGCTGCGCGGCGACGGCGAGCCCGACGAGGCCGTCCGCGAGCGCATCGCCGAGCTGCTGGACCGGCTTATCCAGCGGATGGTGGAGGAAGGCTACCTGAACGTCACCGAGCCGCCGCAGATGCCCGCCGGCTACGAGCAGGTGGCTGGCGAGGGCAAGATCGACGAGGCGCGCGAGGCGTCGCGGCAGGTGGAGTTCTCGCTGACCGGCAAGGGCATCGACTTCCTGGGATACCGCACGCTCCGCCAGCTGCTGGGCGCCATGGGCCGCTCGTCGTTTGGCAGCCACGACACGCCGCACCTGGCCACCGGCGTCGAGGCCGAGGCCGCCAGCCGGCAATACGAGTTCGGCGACACGCTGAACCTGGACATCCCCGCCACCCTCAAGAGCGCCCTGGCCCGCGAAGGCCTGCGCGACGACGGCACCCTGCCGCTGGAGTACGGCGACCTGCACGTGCACCAGAGCGAGTACCGCTCCAGCTGCGCCACCGTGCTGATGCTGGACACCAGCCACAGCATGATCCTGTACGGCGAGGACCGCTTTACGCCGGCCAAGAAGGTGGCGCTGGCGCTCACGCACCTCATCCGCACCCAGTTTCCCGGCGACACGCTGAAGGTGGTGACCTTTGGCGACACGGCGGAAGAGATTCCCAGCGGGCGGCTGGCGCACGCGCAGGTGGGGCCGTTCCACACCAACACCGCGGCCGGCCTAAAGCTGGCCCGGCGGCTGCTGCTGGCGCAGAACAAGGACATGCGCCAGATCGTGATGATCACGGACGGAAAGCCCAGCGCGGTGACGCTGCCGGACGGGCGCGTCTACAAGAACTCCATGGGCCTCGACCAGTTCGTGCTGCGCGAGACATTCCAGGAGGTGGGCGCCTGCCGCAAGAGCGGAATCCTGATCAACACCTTCATGCTGGCGCGCGACCCCGCGCTGGTGGCGTTCGTGAACCAGGTAAGCCAGATCGCGCGCGGCAAGGCCTACTTCACCAGCACCATGACCCTGGGCCAGTACATCATGCGCGACTTCCTCCGCCGCCGGACCAAGCGCGCGGGGTGATCGTGCCGCGAGTCACACAGGTTGACGTCTCGGACGCCGCCCTCACGGTCGAGTTGCTGGACGGGCGAACTGTGGCGGTTCCGCTGCTCTGGTTCCCCCGGCTGGCACACGCCTCACCCACCGAGCGAAACCACTGGCGTTTGATTGGTGGGGGAGAGGGCATTCATTGGCCTGACCTGGACGAGGATATCAGCGTTGCCGGCCTGCTGGCTGGCATGGCGTCGGGGGAGAGCCAGCGATCGCTCAAGCGGTGGCTGGAACTTCGCAGCAGTGCGGCCTGAACATTCGGGCCGGATTCAGAGACGGGTGACAAATGCCCTACGATGATCACGCGGTGGACCGTCTTGTCACGTATTCCGTGGAGTACGAAGGGCGGATCATCATCGTCGAAAACGTACCGGCGAGAGTCGATCCGAAACCGGGGAGCGGTTTTACTCGCCGGAAACCGTAGAGCAGTTGCAGGCGCTCGTCTGGAGCGGCCGCCAGCCGGACCGTGTGGCACAGACGCCGGTATTTCAGTTCGCCGCCTAGTCCAACATCCATCCCGCCGGTTTATCCGCATCTAACGGAACATATCCGCGCCCCGAGCGTTTCATCTCGCCGCGCAGGCCCTCGCCACGCGCAGAACCCTCTTTCATCCTCCATACTCCACTTCATGGAGCCCACGATGGAGCAGCCCCATACCTTCGACAGCATCTGGTATCGCGAAAAGCCGGCGACCGAATCCAGCAAGGCCGATCCGTTCGTCCGCGAGCGGGGGCGGCTGGTGGTGGAAGGGGATGCGCTGCGGTTCGAGGGGCGGACGGCGAACCTCGTGCTGCGCAACGTGGAGGCGGTGGAGTACGGGGTGTACGGGACGATGACGAACCCGTCCGTCCAGGTGCGCTACCGCGAGGGCGACCAGGTGCGCCACGCGTGGTTCACCGACGGGCGGCTGGGTGGCTACTCCGGGGTGTTCGGCGGCACGCGGCAGCTGGCGCAGGCGATGAGCCACGTGGGCCCCACCACCTTCCAGGACGAGGCGCCCCGGGCCAGCCAGCGGCGCCTGGCCTGGATTCTGGTGGGGCTCGTGCTGGTCTTCATCGCGCGGGCGCTGCGGGCAGGCTGACCCCGCTCCACTCATTCCACCAATTCAAAGGTGCCGATGGACATCGCGACTTCATTCCGCCGCGGATGGATGCTCGCCCTCCTGCTCTCTCTCGCGGCGCCGGCCGTGGCGCTGGCGCAGCCGCGGGAGGTGATCGGGACCAGCATCACCCTGGAGCCGCCGGCGGGGTTCACGCAGGCGGAGCGGTTCCCGGGCTTCGGGCAGGAAGCGACGCTCGCGTCCATCATGGTGACGGAGCTTCCGGGGCCCTTCAGCGAGATGGACGCACGGCTCACACCGGAGGCGCTTGCGGGGGGCGGGATGACGGTGCGCAGCGCCGACTCGCTGACGGTGGGCGGCCGGCCGGGACGCCTGTTCGCGCTGACGCAGCAGGTGGACGGCGTCGCCTTCGAGAAGTGGGTGCTGGTCTTTGGCGATGACGAGGGCACCGCCTTCGTGACCGGCGCCTACCCGCAGGCATCCGCCGCGTCGCTCAGTGAGCCCATCCGGCTGGCTGTGCTCTCCGCCCGCCGCAGCGGACGCCCCGTGGGAGATCCGTTCGAGGGCATCGGCTTCTGGGTCGATCCCGGCTCGCGCCTGCAGATCGCGGAGCGGATGGGGAACGTGCTCGCGATCAACGACACCGGCACGCTGCCCAACGTCGACGCGGGCGCGCCGTTCCTGGTGGTGGGCTCGTCCATCAGCGAGGTGGAGCTGGATGACGTCGAGGCCTTTTCGCGCACCCGCGCGGCGCGGCTGGGCGACAAGGTGCGGCTTTCCGCCATCACCGGCGGCGGCCCCGTCACCATCGACGGCGGCGCGGGGTGGGAGCTCTTCGCCGACGTCGTCCAGATCGATGACGAGATGCCGATCAGGATGTACCAGGTGGTGATTCCCGAGGGAAACCACTACATCCTGGTGCAGGCCTTCGTGGACGACGCCCGGGCCGCCGAGTTCATCCCCGAGTTCCAGTCCATCGCCCGCACCCTGCGCCGGACCCGGTAAATCCCCAACCCTGAAAAAGAATAATCGTACAGAGGAACAGAGTCAGACAGAGGAAGCGAGATCATGCCTCCACTCGCTTTCTCTGTCTGACTCTGTTCCTCTGTACCCAAAAGATGTTTGTTTTTCCGGATCTGGGCACTCACTCCCGCACTCCCGCACTCCCGCACTTCCGCACTTCCGCACTCCTACCGCTCCACCTCCACGCCCTTCCAGAACGCCACGTGGCCGCGGATGTTGGCGGCGGCGTCCATGGGCTCGGGATAGTACCAGGCGGCGTCGGCGTTCTGCCGGCCGTCCACCACCACGTCGTAGTAGCTGGCGGTGCCCTTCCACCCGCAGACGGTGTGCGTGGCGCTTTCCCGCAGGTAATCGCGGTTCACGGCCTCCGCCGGAAAGTACACGTTGCCCTCCACCACCTCGCAGCGGTCGCTCTCGGCGATCACGGCGCCGTTCCACGTTGCACGGGCCATCGGCTCCTCCCGGTTTTCGGTTCAAAGGGGTTGATGATGATGATCAGCGCCGCAGGATCTGGCCCGCGCGCGCGGCGGCCGAATCCAGCGCGGCGTACGGCGAAAGCCGGCCGGACGCCACGTCGTAGATGAACGCGCGCTGCCGCATGCGGTCTTCCTCCACCTCCGCGCCGGCCGGGGGCTCCAGGGCGTACACCAGCATTCGCCCGGCGTCCAGCACATGGTGCGATTCGTAGCGCAGCGGGGGCCTGAGCACGGGGCGGAGGTTCTTTCCATCCAGATCGGAGACGTACAGCGCGGAGGCGTCGCGCTCGTCCAGACGGCCGTTGCGGTTGGCGTCGTCCAGCGACAGCACGTACGAGATCCACGGAGGACCGGCGGGCAACTCCATCCCCGGCGCTGGATCCGGCTGTGGATAGGACACGCGGTGGATGAACGCCGGCCGGTCCAGCAGCAGCCGCGCGCCTGCCGCATCCAGGAACATCACGTTCACCTCGGCGCCGGGACGCCGGCCCTCGTCGTCGTAGTCGCCGCTCAGACCCGGGCCGTAGGTGTGCCCGGTTCCGTACCCCACCATCACGATGCGCGTGGCGGTCCCGCGGATGGGCATCGGCGGCCCGTAGCGCACCGCCCGCGGCTCCTCGCGCGGCGCGCGGTTCTCGCTGGCAACTTGCACCGCCGCGTCGCCCGCGCCCCGGTTGCCGATCCACTGCGCCAGGATCATCACGCCCCCGGCAGCCAGGAGCGTCAGCAGCAGGACGCCGATGGCCAGCCAGAGCAGCTTGAGGGTGCGGTCCAGCGACGGCTTCATCATGGGATAACGAGGAGGGATGTGGGAGCCGCCGAAAGGTGAGCGGGGCGCGGCACCCCGGCAAGGAGGGCCGCGCCCCGCACGTCGTTCATCGGCCAGCCTTCATCGCGAGGCGGCGGGGGTGACGAAGCGGGCCAGGTACGGCTCCGCCAGGACCAGGTCCAGGTCCGGTGAATCGTCCACGAACTCGCGCAGCAGGGGGCCGTGGCCGCTGCCCATGATCACCAGCACCCGCTCGCCCGGCTGCGCCACCCGGGCGATGTTGGCGAAGATGTACAGGTTGCGCGCGTACCAGTTGGCCACTTCTTCCGCGCCCTTGTACGCGGTGTCGCGTCCAACCGTCGCCATCACCATGTACCAGCCGTGCATGCTGTCCGCGCGCGCCCCGTTCGCCTCGGCCAGGATGCCGCCCATGGGCGTGGTGGCCATGCGCGCGTTCATCTCGGCGATCACGCGCTGCACGGTCGCGCCCATGCGCTGCGCCATCTCGCCCTGCCCGTTCTGCGCGGCAAACTGCATCACCCCGCCCACGTCCATGTCCATCCGGTAGTCCACCGGGTACACGCGCTCGTGCCCCAGCATGCCGGCCAGCCGGTAGCCCAGCTGGTCGATCTCGTTTCGCCTCAGCGTGTAGCTCCCCGCACGGTAGGCACGGTACTGCGCGTTGACCGCCGAGTCGCGGCTGGGCGGCACCTCGATGGCGATGCGGGTGGGCCGGAACTCCGCCAGCGCCTGCGCCACCGCGGCGATCTCGGCCTGCCGGTGCGGGGCCAGCACGTCGTCCACGGCGGGGTTGGCGTAGTCCAGGCCGGGGTTGTCCATGTGGTGCGTGCCCAGGATCATCACCTGCGCCCGCGGCGGGGCGGATTGCGCGTGCGCCGGCGCGGCGGCGGAAAACAGCAGAACGGCAAGAACGGCAGCCCTGGTCGGCATCGGATCGGCTCCGCAAACGTGAGGTTGGATGATGAGATGCGCCGCGGCCCTCCCGGCGTGACGCGGCGTACGGGCGAGGCGCGCGGCGGGTTTCGGACCCTCCCCGCGGACGCTGGTGTGCTTCGGCAGGATGCGGCGCGTTCGGCGGGCGTGCCGTCCAGCACGCCTCATCCTCGGGCGGGTAAACCCGCGGCTGGAAAAGCGGGAAGCCCCGCAAACTGCGCGGGGCTGCGCGAGAAGCCGGGATTGGAGCGGCTGGAATCTCCCTGTCGCTAACGGATGCGGCATATCCTTCACCCCTTCACCCCTTCACCCCTTCACCCCTTCACCCCATCACCCCTTCACCCCATCACCGCACGAACACGTACAGCCCGCGATACACGGCCATGTTGCGCGTGAGAATCTTCACGTAATCGCGCGTCTCGGTGAAGGGAATGCGCTCCGTGAACAATTCCTCGTCGCGGTACTCGGGGTACTGGCTCCAGGTGCGGATGCGCCCCGGTCCCGCGTTGTACGCCGCGAACACGCTGGGGAGCGAGCCGTCGTACGCGCGCATCTGGTCCGCAAGAAAGCGCGTGCCCAGCGCCACGTTGATCTCGGGGTTGAAGAGCAGGTCCGCGTCCCAGTCGCGGATGCCGGCGCCCGACGCCAGCCCGCGACCCGTTTCCGGCATCACCTGCATCAGCCCGCGCGCGCCGGGGCCGGAGACGGCCGTGGCGTTGAACCACGACTCCTGGCGGATCATCGCCGCCACCTGCGCCGGATCCAGCCCGCGCAGCTTCGCCTCGCCCTGGATGATCCCGCGGTAGGGAAGGGGATACAGGATGCGCAGGAAGCGCGCGCCCACCGGCTCGTCGCGCTTCTGCATCTCCAGCGCGATGCGGATGCCCTGCGAGGTGTAGCCGCGCTCGTTGATGGACTCGGCCAGCGGGTACAGCAGCGCGCGGTTCTCGCCCGCCTCGCGGACGCGCCGCTCCACCTCGGCCTTCGCTTCCGCGTCCAGCCCCGCCGCGCGGAGAAGGTCCACCGCGTACATCCACTGCGCCACCGTCCGCCGCGACGCCGCGTCGTCCGGCACGGAATCGCGCAGGGGGATGGGCCAGAACGCCTGCTTCAGCCGCTCCGCCGAGCGCAGCGCGTAGTACGACAGCGGCTCGCGCTGGCGCACTTCGCGATAGAGCGCGGCGGCCCCGGCGGTGTCGCCCCGGGCGGCGCGGGCGCGGGCGGCCCAGTACGTCGCCTGCGGCCAGTACGCCTCGACCGAGCGCCCGCGGTCGAACGCGGCCTGCGCGCCGGCGTAGTCGCGCGCGTTCATCTGCATCCCGCCCAGCCGCATCAGCGCCAGCCCCGCGCGCTCCGTTCCCGGCGCGAGGTCCGCCGTGCGCTGGTAGCCCGCGCGCGCGCCGGCCGCGTCGCGCGCGTCGTGCGCCATGTCGGCCACCAGGAACAGCGCCTCCGCCGCGCCGCTGGTCCCCGGATAGCGGTCCGCCGTGCGCAGGAACGTCGCCCGCGCCTGCGCCCGGGCATCGCGGCGGTACTGCGCGCGCCCCGTCAGGAACATCGCCTCGGCGCCCACGGCCGGCGCGGCGGCGTACAGCGGCGCCGCGGCCGCATCCACCTCGGCGTAGCGCCCGGCGGCGAACAGCGCGCGCACCATCCGCAGCCGCACGTCCTGGTTCCCCGGGTTCGCCGCCAGAAAGGCGCGGTAGCCCTCGAGGGCGCGCGGCTTGTTCCCCGCGCGGTCGTACACCGTGGCGATGGCCAGGCGGTCGTTGACGCCCAGCCCGCCCAGCCCGTTCAGCAGCCGCGCGGCGTCCACCGACGGCGACGCGGCGAGGGCGGCGCGGAGCGCCTGGCGGGCGGCCGCCGTGTCGCGCAGCTGCAGCATGGCCTGCGCGGCGGCCACGTCCAGCGCGGCCCGCTCCGCCGGCACGTCCGTCTCCCGCGCGAACTCGACCGCCAGCGCGCGTGCGCCGGCCACGTCGCGCGCGGCCAGGTGCGCGCGCAGGCGGGCGGCGCGGGCGCGGGCGGGGACCGGCAGCTCGTCCTCTTCCGCCGCCAGGAAGGCGCGGACGCGGGCGGTGTCGCCCCGCTCCGCCAGCGCCTCGGCCGCCAGCGTCGCCACCCAGCCGGCGACGGCGGGGATCTGCCCGCGGGCCTGGTCCAGCGCGCGCACGCCCTCGTCCTCGCGCCCGGCGCGCATCAGCGCCAGCGCGTGGCGCAGCTGGCCCACGGCCCGCTCGCCGCGCAGCTGGGCGTTCCCGGTGTCCGGCCGCAGCGAGACGTACTTGCCGTACGCCTGCGCCGCGCGGTCCCACTGGCCGGCCTGCTCCCAGGCGCGGCCCAGCAGGTACCAGCCGTCGCCGCCGCCGGTGCGGTCCAGCCAGGGCTTGTCGCGCAGCAGGTCGAACACGTTCTCCCAGCCGCCCCACGCCGCCTCGGCCTTGGCGGCCACCAGCAGCAGCTCGGGGTCGCTCTGCGGCGTGGTGAGCTCGCGCAGGCGGCGGGCGGCGCGCCAGTTACGCTCCTGCGCCAGCAGGCCGGCGACGTCGGCCGGCAGCTCGGGGCCGCGCACCAGCGCGGTGGCGGCCGCCGCGGGCGCGCGGGGGCGCTCGGCGGGCGGGTCGGGATCACCCAGGCGGGTGGCGGCCCACACCAGTACGGGCACCAGCACGACCCCGGCCGCGGCGATGATCTGGTTGCGTTGCGTCATCATTGCCGCGCGCAGGCTGCGAATCGTGTGCCTTGAGGGGCAGGGAATAGGGAACAGGGAATAGGGAATAGCGGGAAACGGCACCGGGGTTGCCGTTTGGGACGGCGGGATCAAGGGTGGGATGACGCCGGATTCAGGAGCAGGGGATGATCCAGGCCGCGCAGAAGCCGGAGATGGTGGAGCAGGCGGTGCACGCCATCGCCCTGGCGGTGGAAATCGGCGGGGTACTGATGCTGGTGCTCACCGCCATCGTCGCCACGGCGCTGCTTTTTCGCGACTGGCGGCGAGAGGGGACCTTCGCCCCGGCGTACCACGCCTACCGGCGCAATCTGGGGCGGGGAATTCTGCTGGGACTGGAGTTCCTGGTCATCGCCGACATCATCGGCACCGTCGCCATCGAGCCCACCTTCCGCAACCTGGGCGTGCTGGGCCTCATCGTTCTCATCCGCACCTTCCTGAGCTTCTCGCTGGAGGTGGAGATCGAGGGCAAGCTGCCGTGGAAACAGCGCGACAGCGGGGGCGGACCGCGCGGCGAGGTCCACACGGTGTAGACCCTCAGGCAGGGGCCGGGCGCATCGAAGAGTATCGTGCCGCGCCCGAGGCGGCCCCCTCCCCCGGCCCCTCGTTCCTCGGGAGAGAGGAGAATTCGATCCGCTCTGAGAAACCTGTGGGTCGCGTCACCCTCCCCCGCGCAGTTTGCGGGGGAGGGCCGGAGGGGGGCGCCGGCCGACGCGCCGGAATCGTGTTCCGACGCGCCGGAGCCTGCCTCTGTCTTACTGGGCCGAGCTGCTGGTGACGTTGCTGACGTCGCGGTGAATCTTCCACTCGCCGCCGGGCTGGCGCTTCCATCCCACCATGTACTTGCCGCGGTCGACGATCGTTCGGCCGCCCACGTCGTACGTCATCACCGTGGTGCCCGTCTCCAGCGCGTAGTCGCCAAAGAACTGCACCTCCTGCACGTTCGCCACGATGCCGCGGTACTTCACGAATCCAAAGAAGCCGGCCAGCGCCTGCTCGATGGCCGCCTTGCCGGCGACCGGCTCCACGCCGGGCAGCATCAGCACGGCGTCGTCGGCGAACAGCGCGGCGGCGGCCACCGCGTCGCCGGCGACGAAGGTCTTGATGAGCCGGGCGTTGTTCTGGTCGATGACCCGGCGGATGTGGGCGGGATCGGCCGCCTGCGCGGCGAGGGAAGGGGGCGCATCGGGTGCGCGGGTGGACTCGGTGGGCGCGGTGTCGCAGGCCGCCAGCAGGACGAACGGAAGCACGCGGCCCCAGCGGGCCACAGGGAGTGCGATGGACATTTCGAGAGGCTCCAGAAAGGCAGGATTGAGGCGGCACTGGCCCGGCGGGGTGCCGGCGCCTCTTGCGTGCCGGCCATGGGACGGCTGGAGCCTAGAGAATGTTCGATGGCGGAAACAGCGTTAATCCAAGCATAATCCCCGCGCCTCCGCCCAGCGTAACCCGCACGTTGTCGTCCAGCGGCAGCGGCGCGAACTCGATGGCCGCCGCGACCGCCGCGCCCAGCAGCGCCGCGCCCAGCGAGACGGCGGAGGGCGCCAGCATCCACATCGCCACCCCCACGCCCACGTCCACGGCGAGCCCGGCGGCGAAACCCTCCCAGCTCTTGCCCCAGCCCGTGCGGTGGCGCCCCCAGCGCTTGCCCGCCAGCGCCGCGGCCGCATCGCCCAGCCCGTTGAACAGCATGGCCGCCACCGCCACCGGCTTGGGAAAGAGCAGCAGGGCCGCGGCGTAGGCCAGCGCCATCCACGTGGCCCCCGCCAGTCCGTGCCGCTCGTGATGCCGCAGCATCGTCCGCGTGTGGCGGAGGAAGTGGTAGCGGAACGGGCGAATGCGGTGCCGCGCCAGGTCGATGGCCAGCGCGAGCAGCGCCACCGGCACCAGCAGGCTGATGGCGACGGGGCGGGGAAGCAGCCACACCAGCAGCGGCACCGCCGTGGACGACACGTGGATGGCCTTGCGGGCCAGCTCGCGCTTCATCCGCGGCGGCGGGTCAGGAGGTTGGGACGCATGGGCGCCAAGCTAGGCGCTCACGGCCGGATGAGGAAGTCCGCCAGCAGCGCGTTCACGCGGTCCGGCACCTCCGCGGCCACCCAGTGGCTGGCTTCGGGAATGCGCTTGATGCGCAGGTTGGGCACCCACTCCTCCAGCCCGTGCGTGTTGCGGATGGAAAGCGCCTGGTCGCGCTCGCCCCAGATGAGCAGCGTGCGATGGTCGATGCGCCGCGTGGGCGGGCCGGGATAGCGCGCGGCGGCGCGGTAGTAGTTCAGCATGGCCGTCAGCGCCCCCGGCCGCCCCGCCGACGCCTTGTAGCGGCGGATGTCGTCGTCCGTGAACGCGCCGGGCCGCACGCTGGACGCGCGAAAGATGCCCTCCAGCATCGCGAAGTCGTTGCGCCGGATCGCCATCTCCGGCAGCACCGGCACCTGGAAAGCCGCCGCGTACCAGGAGCGCAGCATCTGGTCCGGCTTGCGGATCTCGCGCCGGAACACGGCGGGATGGGGCGCGTTGAGGATGGCCAGCCGGTCCACGCGCTCCGGCGAGATCATCGCCAGCCACCAGGCGACGATGCCGCCCCAGTCGTGCCCCACCACGTGCGCCCGCTGCAGCCCCGTCTGGCGGATGAGCCCCTCCACGTCCGCCACCAGGTTCTCCATGCGGTACGCCGATACGCCGGACGGCTTGTCCGACAGGTTGTAGCCGCGCAGGTCCGGCGCGATCACGCGAAAGCCCGCGTCCGCCAGCGGCTGGATCTGCCGCCGCCATTCCCACCAGAACTCGGGGAAGCCGTGCAGCAGCAGCACGGGCGCGCCGGACCCGGCCTCCACCCAGTGCAGCCGTACGTTGTTCACCAGCGCCTCGTGGTGCGCCCACCCCGCCTCGTCCGCCGCCGCCATTGCCTGCCTCCGCGTCTCGTGCGCCCCGCCATCGCTTCCCCGACGGCAGAAGCAACGACGGGGCCGGAGGGTGTTGCGCGCCGGCTCAGCGCCCGATGCCCGAAGGGCTTGACACCGGCCGCGCGGCGTAGTACACTTTGTTCAGTTACACCCCCTCGCCTGCTGGTTGAGGTGAGCATTACAGCCCCGGGGAGCTTCGGCTCCCCGTTTTTTTGCCCCACCCCGGCCTTCGCTCCTTATGCTCCCTCGCGTAAAGATCTTCATCGACTTCTGGAACTTCCAGCTGTCCTGGAACGAATTCCACGCCCGGCACGGCAGCAGCCAGCTGGTGCGCATCCCGTGGTCTCCACAGCTCCCCGACGTGCTGGTGCGCCGCATCGGCCCCGAGGCGGTGTACGCGGGAACGCACGTGTACGCGTCGTGCAGCCCCGGGCACATGGCCGATCAGAAGCTGCGGCGGTTCTTCAACGTGATGGACGGGTTCACCGGCTACGACGTGCTGCTGAAGGAGCGGGCGCCGCGCAGTCCCGCGCGCTGTCCCAACCCCGCGTGCCGCCTGCCCGTCTCCACCTGCCCTCACTGCCACGAGCCCATCCAGCGGACAGTGGAGAAGGGGATCGACACCGCGCTCGCGACGGACCTGATCCGCTTTGGGCTGGATGGACACTACGACCGCGCGATCCTCATCGCCGCGGATGCCGACCACGTGCCTGCGGTGGAGTTCCTGGGCAACCGCGCCAAGCAGATCACGCACGCGTGGTTTCGCGGGCAGGCCACGGAGTTGCGGAACGCCTGCTGGGAGCACGTGCACCTGGATGACATGATGCCCGAGCTGCTGGGATGGAGATCGCCCCATGCGGAGCGCGAGAACCGCGCGGCTTGAGGCACGTCATGCTGGATGGTGCCTGAGAGGGTGTTGCCAAACCTCCCAGCGTGATTGACTTCCTGAGGGAGGCTCCACCCGTAACTCGCTTGTACACTGCACCCTGGCGCCGACCGAAGGACCTCGCCAGCACAACGACGGGGCTGGTGCCGTGCCCTGATCTGGCCCCTGCGCCACCGAGACGAGGTCCTTCGGTCGCGCGCAGGTGATTGTGTGGAATCGGGTTACACGTTGTGCGCTCCCTCAGGAAGTCATCGCTTCTTTGTGAGTTTGGGGGCTTGGCAACACCCTCTGAGAGCAGCAAGGTTACTGCCGCACCTGTGGCGATTCGGCGCGCGGCAGGGTCAAAAGAGATGGAGGAGCAGACCGTCCTCCCAGGCACCTCGAAAACGAGCCCGCCCGGCAGCTGCCGGGCGGGCTCGTTTCGTAGGCCATCCATCGTGCTCCCGGCGGATCAGCCGTCGCCACCGAAGACGGGGAGGTCGGGGATCACCCGCAGGGCGCTCGGGTCCTCCGGCTGGCCGTTGGTGGCCGGCGCGGCGGCGGCGGCCTGCTGCTGCTGCATCATGGCGGTGGCGGCCATGATTCCGGCCGGCCCCATGCTCTCTACCATGGTGCTGGGCACCACCATCATCCCGCCCTTCTGCTTGAGGCCTTCGTACAGGATGTTCATCTGCCGCAGCTGCAGGGCCACCGGGTTGGCCTGGTAGGGCTCCGCCGCCTTTTCGAACAACCGCGCGATCTCCACCTCGGCCTCGCCCAGGATGATGCGCGCCTGCTTTTCGCGCGCCGCCTGCGCCTCGCGCGACATGGCGTCCTGCAGCGACGCGGGGATCACCACGTCGCGCATCTCCACCGAGTGCACGCTTACGCCCCAGGGGGTGGTGCGCTCGTCGATCAGCGCCTGCAGCTCCTTTTCGATGTGCATGCGCCCGCGCAGCAGCTCCGTAAGGCTGGTGCGGCCGATGATGTCGCGCAGCGCCGTCTGCGCCGCCCAGCTGACCGCCTGCCGGTAGTCCTGCACCTCCAGCGCCGCCTTCTCGGGGTCGTACACCGTCCAGAACAGCACCGCGTCCACGTTTACCGGCACGGCGTCGCTGGTCAGCGTCTGCTCGGCCGCAAAGGGGCTGGTCACGGTGCGCTGGTCTATCCATGCCGCCACCTGGTGTACGCCGGGGATCACCCAGAACACGCCGGGGCCCTGCATTCCCACGTAGCGCCCGAACTTCAGGACCACCGCGCGCTCCCACTGGTTGGCGATCTTGGGCGAGAACATGGCCACCGCGCCGATGGCCACGCCCGCCACCGCGGCCATGATGCTGCCGGTGGCGGCGGCGGTGGCCAGCCCGGCCGCCGCGGGGCCCGCCAGCGCCAGCGTGGCCAGCACGTTGCCGCGCGGCGCCTTGATTTCGGGCGCCACGATGCCCGCGCTGGACGTCTTGAAGGGAACCAGGTCGGTTGCCATGTATGGAACTCCTTGGGGGTTACGGCCTGCGCCGGCTGTCCAGGTGGATGATGACGTCGTCCAGCGAAAAGCCCAGCTCCGAGGCCTGGCGCAGGAACGCGTCCTCCAGGGCGCTCAGCTCGCCGAACCGCTCTTCGCGGCGAATGGCCTCGGGCGACGCCCTCACTACGATACCTACCCCGCCCACGGTTTCGAGTACCCGCTGCTGCTCCAGCTCCGCGTACGCGCGGGCCACGGCGCTGGCCGCCACGCGCAGGTCCACCGCCAGCTGCCGCACCGTGGGCATGGGCTCGCCGGGGCTCATCAGCCCGGCCGCCACCGCCGAGCGCACCGTGCGGACGATCTGCGCCTCGACGGGCGTGGGGTCTGAGGGATCGATGCGGAACATGCGTGAGCGGTGCGGGACGATGAAGGGATGCGGCTGTGGCGCGTGCGCGTCAAGGTGCACCGCATTCGTGTGCAACGAGTTCACGACGATACGGACGGCCCCGGGTTGCGGACGCGCAGGCGGACTTCGTGTGGATGTTGCAGCGAAGCAGCGAATATGCTCGTTGCGAATCCAACCTGGTAACGTGCCGTCCGCCCGCTGGAGCGAATGAATTCGCCGCTGGAAAATCGCAAAGTCCGCCTGCGCGGACTCGGCGGCCAGGAAGCATGCGGCGTCCAAGGCACCTGCGCGTCCGCTACCGGGACGATTACCAGATCAGGTTCGCAATGGGCATTATTCGCCCGTGCAGGCGGACGGCACGAAATCCGGCGACTCCCTTTCGCACTCCCGCACTCCCTACCGAACCACCAGCTCCCCCTCCGCCGGCCTCTCCCCCGTGGCCGCCCAGGCGCGCAGGGCGTCGAACGCGGCGCCCACCTGCGCGGGCGTGTAGGCGCAGTGGCCGTCCGCCACCACGAACGTGGCGGCAAAGCGGTCCGCCGTTCCCGCCAGCTGCGTCTGCGCGCGGTAGCGGTCCATCTGCTGCGGCTCCACCGTGGCGTCGTAGGTGGTGTGCATCGCCAGCACGGGATCCTCCACCCGCCCCGTCGGCGAGTACCAGGCGCGCAGGTACGCCACCGCCTCCGCATCCGCCGCGTAGCGCCGCACGCCGCGGCTGCTGGCCGCGTCGTCGCCCAGGCCGGCGTAGACGGTGCCGCGGTTGTCGAACGGGTTGCCGCCCGCGCGCTGCTGCAGCTCGCGCAGGATCACGGAATAGAACCACACCAGGCCCGGAATGCTCTGCGGGCGCAGCGCAAAGCGGCGGGCCAGCGCCTCCGCGCGCTCCGGGTGCGCCTGCGTGGCGGCCACGATGGCGTCGCGCGTCGCGGGCGGCGCGGAGGGAAGGTCGCCCAGTCCGCCGGGCGCGGCGGTCAGCACGCCGGGATACAGGTACTCGTACGCCGCCAGCAGGTCGAACATCCGCAGCTTCAGCACCTCCAGCGGCGGGCTCAGCACGCCGCAGAGGGGAAGCGCCCCGTCGTAGTCCCCCGGCTGCCGCTCGATGATGCCCAGCGTGATCAGCCCGCCCATCGAGTTGCCGGTGACGAAGGTGCTGTCCGGCGCACCGTAGCGGCCGACGAAGCGGCGGCGCAGCGCCTCCGTATCTTCCAGCGCCTCGCGCACGGCCCATCCCTGCGCGCGGTACCACGACTGCGCAAAGGCGAACCCCCGCGAGGTGAACGCTTCCCGGAAGCCCGCGTGGCGCGGCGCCATGGGCTCGAAGGGCGTCCCCACGATCTCGTAGCCGTGCGCGTACATCACCAGCCCGCCGTTCCACCCCGCCGGGATCTCGATGCGGTACGGCGCCCCGGCGATGGTGCCGGTGTCGACCACCGTCTGCGCAAAGCGAGCGGCGGCGGGGGCGCGGGGCGACGCGGATGCGCAGCCGGCGGCGGCGAGCGCCAGCAGGGCGGCGGTCAGGCGGTGTGGGCGCATGGGGTGCGGAACGGCGGATGGACGGGAGGCGTGGAGCGGGGAGGATAGGGCGCCGCGCGGGCGCGGGGCAATCACGCCTGCTCGGGATGGTCTTCGCCGAGGGCCAGGGTACGCAGCGCGGCTTTGCGGCGGATCTCCATCGGTGCGTTGTCCAGCGCCTCGATCCCCTCCATGGTGAACCCGTCCGCCGGGTCGAAGCCCAGCGTGGCCATCAGCTCGCGGATGTAATCCTCCTCAAGCCCGCGGTCGCGGATGCGCTCCCCGATCTCGTCGTCCGTCATCATCTGCCGATTCTCCGTTCTCATTGCTCCCTTACGCCCCGTACACCGCGGCTTCCGGGCCGTGCCCGGGACAGGTGAAAGGGTGAACGGGTGAACGGGTGAACGGGTGAACGGGTGAACGGGTGAACGGGTGAACGGGTGAACGGGTGAACGGGTGAACGGGTGAACGGGTGAACGGGTGAACGGGTGAACGGGTGAACGGGCGACGGCGCAGCCCCGGGCTTCGTCCACCACACGGCCCCCGCACCCCCGGGGATTGATAGCCGGGGCTGGTTTGCGAGCCCTGGGCAGGCTTGCGGCCGTTCTAGCCCAGGATTTAGCCCGGGGTGGCTCCCCACGTCGGATCCATCGCGGATTCCCGCGCCCACCCACAATGCCATCGCACCCCTTCACCCCTTCACCCCTTCACCCCTTCACGAAGAAAAGCGCCGCGCGCCCGAGCGGGCACGCGGCGCCTTCCAATCCGCTCCGGAGCCGCGGCTCAGGAGCTCGTCGCCGGGCGCTCCTGCATCATGCGGCGGATGGGGATGATCAGCGCGGCCAGCAGGGCGGCGGCCACCATCAGCGACAGCGTGGTGGTGGTGAACAGCCGCGGCATCTGGTCCAGCTTCTCGGGATCCACGTGGCCGCCCACCAGGCCGCCGATCAGCGTTCCCACCGACGAGGCCAGGAACCAGATCCCCATCATCTGCCCCACGAACTTGCGCGGGGAAAGCTTGGTCATCGAGCTCAGGCCCACCGGGCTCAGGCACAGCTCGCCGACCGTCTGGAAAAAGTAGCTGCCCACCAGCCACCAGGGCGAGACCAGCACCGTGCCGCCGCTGGCGACCACGCGGTTGGCCGCAAAGATCATCAGCAGAAAGCCCAGGCCGGCGAAGAACAGGCCGGCCGAGAACTTGGCCGGGCTGCTCAGGTCGCCGCGGTTGCGGGCCAGCGTCACCCACAGCGCCGCGAACACGGGGGCCAGCAGGATGACGAACGCCGAGTTGATGGACTGGAACCAGGTGGCCGGCATCTCGAAGCCGAAGACGGTGCGGTCGGTGAAGTCGGCCGCGAACAGGTTCAGCGAGGTGGGCGCCTGCTCGAACGCCGACCAGAAGATGGCGGCGAACACGAACAGCACCACGATCACCGCCACCCGCTTCTTCTCGTCGCCGTTCAGCCCGCCGAACATGAAGATGTAGGCAAAGTATACCACGGCCGTGCCCACCAGCACGAAGGTCATGTATCCGCCGATGACCTGCGCGTCCAGCGCCAGCATGCCCATGGCGCCCAGGATGAAGACCAGGGCGATGATGGCCGCCATGGCCCACAGCACCATCTTGATCTGCCCCTCCTGCCGCGCCTGTACGGCGGGGTCGGGGTGCAGCGTGGGCTTTTCGCCAAGGTCGCCCAGCGTGCTGGGGGCGCGCATGGTGTAGATGACCAGCCCGGCCAGCATGCCCACGCCCGCCGCGCCGAAGCCCCAGTGCCAGCCGATGCGCTCGCCCAGGAAGCCCGTGATGAGCTGGCCCGCGAAGGCGCCCAGGTTGATGCCCATGTAGAAGATCGAGAAGCCCGCGTCGCGCCGGGCGCCGCCCTCGGGATAGAGGTCGCCCACGATGGCGCTGATGTTGGGCTTGAGCAGCCCCGTGCCGCAGACGATGAGCAGCAGGCCCAGGAAGAAGCAAACCTTGCCCGCCGTGCCCTGCCCCGCGAAGCCGGAGAGGCCGATGGAGAAGTGGCCGGCGGTGATCAGCACGGCGCCCCACCAGATGGCGCGGCGCAGCCCCAGCAGCCGGTCGGCCACCCACCCGCCGGGAAGCGAGGCCAGGTACACCAGCGAGCCGTAGATGCCCACGATGGCCGACGCCTGCCCGCGGTCGAAGCCAAACCCGCCCTGGGCCAGCGACGCCGCCATGAACAGCACCAGCAGGGGGCGCAGCCCGTAGTACGAGAAGCGCTCCCACATCTCGGTAAAGAACAGCGTCGACAGGCCGCGCGGATGGCCCATGAAGCCGGTGTCCTGCGAAGCCGCGTGCGGCGTTCCGCCGCCGCCTGCGTACGCCTGGGAGGGGTGCTTGCTCATGCGGGTAGAAAAGGTCGGGGTTGGCTGGCGCGCGCATGGATGCGCGCGTCCGCGGCAGGGAGCCGCGGTGTTGGCTGCAAGTGGATGCCGGGTTTTTCTTGCGTGCGGACCGCGCAATGTACAGTATGCCCGCGCCCCGCGCCACCGCCGCGTGGGGCGGCGCGATCGGCGCTCTGCGTACCGTCGGCGGAGGACGGGAGTTCCGGAATGTCTGAAGTGGATGCGCCGTTCGCGGCGGAGCTGGCGGTGGCGATGGACGCGGCGGCCGCGGCGGCGGAGCTGATCCGCGCGCGCGGCGGGGCGCTGGAGGTGCGCGAAAAGGGCCGCGCCGACCTGGTGACGGCCGTGGACGAGGCGGCGGAGCGTGAGATATCCGCCCGCATCCGCGCCCGCTTTCCGTCCGACGCCATCGTGGGCGAGGAGCTTTCGTCCGCGCGGGTGCACGCGGGGCGGCGCTGGTACGTGGACCCGGTGGACGGCACCACCAACTTTGTCCACGGGCACCCGTTCGTCTGCGTCAGCATCGGCTTCGCGGACGACGAGGGGGTGGCGGCGGCGGTGGTCCACGCGCCGCTGCTGGGCGAGGTGTACCATGCCGTGCGCGGCGGCGGCGCCTGGATGAACGGCGAGCCCATCCATGTGACGGAGGTGGACGACGCCCGCCGCGCCCTGCTGGCGACGGGCTTTCCGTTCAAGAGCGGCAAGGGCGACCTGGATGCCTACATGCTGCTGGTGGCCGACGCGGTGCGCGGCACGCACGACGTGCGGCGGGCGGGGAGCGCGGCGCTGGACCTGGCGTTCGTGGCGGCGGGGCGGGTGGAGGGCTTCTTCGAGATCGGCCTGGCGCCGTGGGACGTGGCGGCGGGGATGCTGCTGGTCACCGAGGCCGGCGGCCGCGTGACCGGCTGGCCCGGCGACGCCGATTCGCCCCTGGAGTCCGGCCGCGTCCTCGCCAGCAACGGCCGCATCCACGGCTGGATGGAAGCGCTCGCCGCCAGGCACCTGCCGCGTCTGGGCTCCTGAGGTCTCTCGGGCTGATCTCCACCAAAAGCCAAGCCGTGACTTCCTGAGGGAGCGCACCGCGTGCACCCAGAAGTCCCGCCACCCCCTGCGCGCGACCGAAGGACCTGCTCTCCGCCTGCAAGGGGCCGGCTCTTCGGCAGAGATCCAGCCCACACTCCTGCCGGCGAAAATCGGTCGGCGCCCTGACTCGTACGGCGCTCGGTGGGCAGGTAAAACGCCGGCTGCACCCAATCTGTCATTCCGAGGGAGCGCCGCGCGATCCCATCCTCACCACCGCACCCGGCGCGCGACTGAGGAATCTACTTTCCGCTTCCTCGTGGCCTGTCGCGACGCCCCGGACCGGCCCTGTCCGGCGGTTTCGCCGCCGCCGGCTGCACCCAATCTGTCATTCCGAGGGAGCGCCGCGCGATCCCATCCTCACCGCCGCACCTGGTGCGCGACCGAGGAATCTACTTTCCGCTTCCTCGTGGCCTGTCGCGACACCCCGCACCGGCCCTGACCGGCGGTTTCGCCGCCGCAGCGATGTTGCGGGCTACCGCGTCAGGGCTCGCGCGAGCAGACGGTAGATTCCTCGGCCCTGCAACGCGCGGTGTGATCGTCCGGTCGCGGTGTGACCGGGCCTCGGAATGACAGACCTGAGTCCGGTCTAAAAAGTCCGGAGCGGCGGCGGATGCCTCGGATTTGAGGGTCCTCCGCAGTATCCCCAAGTCGAGATCGTGCGTCGAAGGGCATCCTCCGAAGCCGACTTCTCCACACCTGTGTGGATCAAGCGGCATAGGCGACTTCTTGGACCGGACTCAGACCTGGTTTCCACCCCTCGTTTTCATCGAGCAGCGTGTGCACCGCGCTGCACTCGAGATCAGGGTGCCCGCAGCGACAGGTTGTGGCGCACGCTGTCCGGCGGATGCCGCTGCGGGGTGGGCACGGTGATCCGCGTCGTGTCGGAGCTCGCCAGCCCGCTTCCGGCGGGCGCCAGCGCCACCAGGCGGATGCACGTCTGCGCATCGCCGCCCGATCCGCCGGTCAGAAGGCGGTAGCGGCCGGCGGCGTCGGTCTGGACGTCGCGGCTCTCCACCGCCGTCTGGCATCCGGGCGGGCCCGCGTCCGCGTGCACCGTGGCGTCAGCCACCGGCGCGCCGCCGGGCGTGCTGACGGTGCCGTACACGATGACGTAGGGCGGCGGAAGTGAACAGCCGCACAGGCTCACCGGATCGGCGGTGCACGCCACGGCGGCGGCAAGCGCGAGGGCGGCGTACGGGCGGCGAAGGCGGATGCGAGGCATGGAGCGGGACGGGTGCGAGCCGGGTGGGTCGATGCCGGGGCCGCGCTGAGAACGCGCCACCCGGCCTCTCCCGGACGCTTACGGCGTGGCGGACGCGGAGAAGACGCGGGGGGCCAGGCAGGTGACGCGGCTGGGGCCGGGCTGTAGCGTCATGTAGTCCACCACCAGGCGAACCCCCGGCACCAGCCCGGCGTTGGCCAGCGCGCACTGCAGCGCGCCAAAGCCGGGCGCCGCGCCGTGCAGGTGCACGTCGCCGTCGTTCACCTCGGCGCGAATGCGGCCCGCGCCGATGGAAGGCTCCGCATCAAGCCGCGCCTCCACCTCGCGGCGGATGGCCTCTTCCTGGACGGCGCGCTCCTGCACCTGCGCGGGCGTCAGCGGCGGCTCGCCGCCGCCGAACAGGGCGCACCCCTGGACGAGCGCCGCCGTGGCAGCCACCATCATCATCCTGACCGTCTTCGGGAGGAGCCGCGCCATCCGATCATCATCCGGGGAAACTTTTTGCCACCGAGCCCGTCTTAATCTAAGGTGGATGCGGGTCTCCTGAAACGGGTGGATTTCGCAATCGGCAGGCCAGCCGCGGAAACGCCGCGGAATTCGCGCAGAGCCAGGCATGAACAGATACTTCGACACCACGCGCACGCACACCTACTCGCTGCTGTTCGCGCTCCCCCTTCTCGTCCTCTACGAGCTGGGGGCGATGATGATCGCGGACCGCGGGGGAGGCATGCGCAACGGCGCCGACGTGCTGCTGCGCACCCTGCTGGCCGCGGGCGGGCTGCAGGGAACGCTGGCCTTTACGGCGGCGCTGGCGCTGGGCGCCGGGGTGCTGGTGGGGCTGGAGCGCAAGAAGAAGCGTGTGCCGCTGCGCACCGGCTACTTTGGGCTGATGATGGCGGAGAGCGCCGCGTATGCCCTGCTCTTTGGCGGGATGATCGCCATGGCCACGCACGCGCTGCTGGGCGGCGTGGTGCGCATGGCGGCGGACCAGGGCGCCATCGAAAAGCTGCCGATGCTGGACGGCGTGGTCCTGTCGCTGGGCGCCGGCATCTACGAGGAATTGCTGTTTCGCGTGCTGCTGACGGGCGGCCTGTTTGCGCTGCTGGTGGCCGCGGGGATGCGCAAGTCCACCTCCGGCGTGGTGGCGGTCGTGGTATCGGCCTTCATCTTTTCCGCGTTCCACTACGTGGGGCCGTACGCGTATCCGCTGGAGCTGAACAGCTTTACCTTCCGCTTCCTGGCGGGGCTGGCGTTCAGCGCGCTGTACATGGTGCGCGGCTTTGGCGTGGCGGCGTGGACGCACGCGCTGTACGACGTGTTCCTGGTGGTGGCGGGGCAGGGGTAGCGCTTCCGGCCCCGCGCGCCGGATGATACCTTCTGTTTTCCAGAACGCATCGTCCCCCGCCGGGAGCACGCCGTGGACCAGATGGAAACCCAGTTCTACACCGAGCGCCAGATCCGCGACCTGAGCGGCGCCGTGGAGCAGCTGCGCGCGGGGCGCGAGACGGTGCTGCGCGACTGGATGGAGCGGGTGCGCGCCAACCAGACCATGGTGACGGGGCAGGCGCTGAGCGAGCCGCTGCTGCTGGACCACGTGCCGCAGCTGTTCGACGCCATCCTGGACCGGCTCGAGATCAACCGCTCGCGCGAAGACGCCGAGCAGTTTGCCACGGTGCACGGCTTTGCCCGCCGGCTCACCGGCTACAACATCGCCGAGACGGTGCTGGAACTGCTGATGTTCCGGCGCGCCATATGGGCGCACCTCACGGCGGTGGGCGCGCAGGTGGAAGGCGCCTACGCCGCGATGGAGCAGATCGACGGCATGGTGGACCGCGCCGTGCTCGCCTCGCTGAACGCCTTTCTGGACCCCTCCGCCGCCATGCTGGAGCGCGAAGGCGGCGCGTCGGGAGATTCGGCGGATGCGGGAGACGCGGCGGCTTCGGAGGAGGGCGGCGGGAAGGCGGGCTGAGTTCACGCTGCGTCGGCCGGGCGCCCCCTCCGGGCTCGCATTACTCGCCCACCTCCCCCAAAACTGCTGGGGGAGGTTGATGCAGAGCAGGGGATGGAGGTTCATCGGATGGATCGCGCTGCGTCCGCTGGGCGGCCCCCCACCCCGGCCCTCCCCCGCAAACTGCGCGGGGGAGGGTGACGCGGCCGACAGGCCTTTCGGAGCGGGATCGAATTCTCCCCTCTCCCCGAGGAACGAGGGGGCCGGGGGAGGGGGCGCCCAGCGGACGCAGCCCGATCCATGCGGTCGAGCCTCGGGACCATCGGTCTCCCAACCTCCCCCAGGGTTTTTGGGGGAGGTGCGAGCCTAAGCGAGCGGAGGGGGCGCCGGCCGACGCAGCTCGATCCCGTCCGCCGAGCCCGGCGTTTCAAACCCGGCCGTGGTGGAATGCATCCACTGCTGTGACAAAACGATGGAACCGTTCCGGACCCCTCGCGGGTACGTACCGCTCCGCGGAGTGGTCCGCGCTGTGATCCGGAATCACAAAACGACAGAAATCCTCGACAGAGAAGCCGTGCCCATGCGCCGTACCCTTGTCCTGCTTCCCGCGTTCGCCCTGCTGGCCGCCTGTGACGGCGACGGCGGCGGAACCGGATCCGACCCGCTGCGCCCGGAAGAGGTGGCGGGCGTGTACAGCCTGTGCACGCTGCGCTTTCAGCCGTCGCAGACGGCGCTTCCCGTGGCCGACCTGCTGGCGACCGTGGTCGACACCACGCCGCCCGCCGGGCGTCCGGAGGCCACCATCGCCCTGGCGCCCAACGGAACGTACGACCTGGCGTACACCGCGCAGCAGACGTCCTTCCTGGAGCAGTTCCGCGGCTCCATCCACTACCGCCAGGACGCGGTGGTGCTGAGCGTGCCCCTGCAGGAGCAGGCGTCCATCCTGCTGCTGCCGCGCTCGCTGACGCTGAACTACAACGCGGGTGCCCGGCGGCTGACGTCGGACACCAGGGTTCCCCACGCCGTGGCGCGCGCGGAGTACGCGCGGGCGGCGGGGATCAGCGAGGAGGGGCTGCAGAACTCCATCAACGGGACCACGGCCGCGGTGTTCTCCGCCGGCGCCTGCCCCTGACGCGGCGACCGGATCCGTCAACCGAGGGTAACAACGCCGGGCCCGTCGCGATGGCTGCGCGGGCCCGCTTGTTCATCCATGCAACGATGCGGGAGTGATTCGTTTGCGACGCAAGCTGATGGGCGCCGCGCTGGCGCTGGCGGCGCTCGCCGGGCCGGCCGCCCTGGCCGCGCAGGACGGCGACTGGAACTCCGGCCGCGCGCTGGAGCTGGTGCAGCGCGCGCAGGAGCGCCGGCAGGTGGCGCTCAGCGACACGGGGATGGTGGACTACCAGGCCGACGCGCGCGGGTACATCTACTTTTACCTGGACCGCCGCGACACGGGCGAGCGCACGCTGGTCAAGACCGACCAGGTGGCGCTGGACGTGTTCTGGAAGGCGCCCAACCTGGCCAAGCAGCGCATCGTGGGGCTGCGCGACGAGCGCAACCTGCCCACCAACATCCGCTACCACGAAGACCACCTGACGGTGGTGCAGGACAACTTCGGCGACCTCATCCGCCTGGGCGACGGCGACGAGGTGGCCGACGTGCTGCACCCTGCGGCGGCCAGCGGCCCCGCGGCGTACGACTACCGCCTGGCCGACTCCACCACCATCCGCCTGCCGGGCGCCGGAGAGCCGGTGCGCGTCTACAAGGTGCAGGTGCGGCCGAAGGATGCGTCGCGCCCGGCGCTGGTGGGCTCCATCTTCGTGGACCGCCGCGGCGGAGACATCGTGCGGATGGAGTTCACGTTCACGCCGGTGTCGTACGTGGACGAGCAGCTGGACTACATCAACGTCCTGCTGGAGAACGGGCTGTACAAGGGCCGCTTCTGGCTTCCCAACCGCCAGCAGGTGGAGCTGCGGCGGCAGGTGCCGGAGCTGGGCCTTCCCGCGGGGGGGATGATCCGCGGGACCATGCGGATCAGCAACTACCGCTTCAACCAGGACCTGCCCGCCGGCCTTTTCGCCGGCCGGCGCGTGGTCTCCGTCCCCGTGGCGGAGCGCGAGGCGTTCGCCTTCGAGCAGGGGATCGACGCGGAGCTGCGCGAGGCGGGGCTGGCCGCGTCCGGCGAGCTGGGCGACATCCGCCGCGAGGCCGCGGAGCTCGTCGGGCGCCGGCTGCTGAGCGGGTTGCCGGGAACGCGCATCGACCTGTCCAGCGCCAGCGGCACGCTGCGCTACAACCGCGCGGAGGGGCTGGCCGTGGGCCCCGGCCTCCGCTTCAGCCCGGGGGAGCGGCTGTCGATCGGCGTTCGCGGCGGCTACGCGACGGGGGCGGAGCACGCGTTCGGTGAGGTGGACGTGTGGCGCGGGGCGCTGCCGGACCGCTTCGGCCTGGGCGTGTACGCCAACCAGCCGCGCGACGTGGGCGTGGGCCCGGTGATCTCGGGCGCGATGAACTCGGTGACGGCGCTGCTGGCCGGCTACGACTTCACGGACCCGTACTTCGCCACCGGCGCGGAGCTGCGGGTGGACCGGCCCGTGGGCCGCGGCTGGAACGGCGCCCTGCGCCTGCGGGGCGAGGAGCATCGCCAGGCGCAGCTGGAGACGGACTTTTCGCTGCTGGGCGGCGGCGGCCACTTTCGCCCCGTGCGGCCGATCGCGGAGGGCGAGTTCTACGGCGGCTCCCTTTCTGTCCGCCGCGGGGTGCCGGCGGAGATGGCGCGCGGCCTGGCGCTGGGGGTGACGGTGGACGGCGGCGTGCTGGCTTCGGGCGACGTTCGCTACGAGCACTGGCGGCCCCGGCTGGACGCGGGATGGATCTCGCGCGGCACGGGCGGGTCGGAGCTCACCGTGGACGCGTCCGCGGGGGCGGCGTTCGGCGACGTGCCGCCGCAGGGCGAGTTCCTGCTGGGCGGCCGTGGAACGGTGCCGGGGTACGCCTTCCGCGCGTACGGCGGCCACACGTTCGCCTTTGGGCGGGCGGCGTACGCGGCGGACCTGTTCCGCCCCTTCATCCGCGGCCGGGTGTTCGCGGCCGCCGGTTGGACGGAGCGCACCCCCGACGCGGTCCCGTTCCAGACGGCGACGAGCGTGATACCGCCCGTGCCGCCCATCCCGCCCCTGCGCACGGGATCGATGTTCTCCATCGGCGCGGGGGTGGGGCTGCTGTTCGACATCATCCGCATCGACGTGGCGCGCGGGCTGGGTGACGATGGGCAGTGGGAGGTGATCGTGGAGGCCAATCCGTCGTTCTGGGACTTTCTGTAAAGAAGTGCGGAAGTGCGTGAGTGCGTGAGTGCGGAAGTGAACTGCACCTTCGCGCACATGCATCCACTCCCGCACTAACGCACTAACGCACTAACGCACTTACGCACTCACGCACTCACGCACTTTCCCGATGCGGCCGGACGTCATCGACGCCTTTCACCTCCCCGCGATCGGACACCCGCGCACCAGCACGTGGGCGTACGGGCGCGGGGACGATGCGTTCGAGGTGCGCCTTCCCCGCCTGTCGCCCGTGGACCTGAAGCGGCAGGTGGAGGCGCTGGCCGCCGCGCGCGACCGGCACCTGGCGGACCGGCCGGTGGCGGAGATCGTGGGGGTGATCGACCGCGTGGCGGCGCGCTTCCAGGACCCGGCGGATCCCCTGCGCCGCGCGGCCGAGCGCGCGCTTCCCGCAGTGACCGCCTACTCGCCCGCGATGATCCGGCTGGTGCTGGACCGCATGGCGGCGGACTGGCGCGCGCCGCGGCTGCGCGAGCTGCTGCGGGCGGAGTTCGGCGATCCGCGGGTGCTGGACGGGTTCATGGCCGCGCCGCGCGCGCACGGGCAGCAGGCGGCGTTCGGACCGCGGCTGGCGGTGCACGTGTTCAGCGGCAACGTGCCGGGGGTGGCGGTAACGTCCATCATCCGCTCGCTGCTGGTAAAGGCGGCCACGCTGGGCAAGGCGGCCGTGGGCGAGCCGCTGCTGGCCGCCCTGTTCGCGCGTGGCGTGGCCGAGGCGGACGCGCGGATCGGCGAGTGCCTGGCCGTGACCTACTGGGCCGGCGGCGACGAGATGATGGAGCGCGCGGCGCTGGAAGGGGCGGACGCGGTGACCGTCTACGGCGGGGCCGAGGCGGTGGCGTCCATCCGCGCCCGCACGCCGGCCACGGCGCGGTTCCTGGGCTACGGGCCCAAGGTGTCGTTCGGCGTGGTGGGGCGGACGGCACTTTCGGGGGATGCGGCCCGGCAGGCTGCGCGCGGGGCGGCGCTGGACGCGTCCACCTTCGACCAGCAGGGGTGCGTGTCGCCGCACCTGTTCTACGCCGAGGAGGGCGGCGACGTGGCGCCGGAGGTGTGGACGGGGCTGCTGGCGGAAGAGATGGCGGCGGTGGAGGGCGAGCTGCCGCGCGGCACGCTGGCCCCCGGCGAGTCGTCCGCCATCCGGCAGCTGCGCGCCGAGGCGGAGTTCGCCGAGGCGGGCGGCGGTGGCCTGCGCCTGCACGCCTCCGGCGAGGGGACCGCGTGGACGGTGCTGTACGATCCCAGGCCCGACTTTACTGCCAGCTGCCTGAACCGCGTGGTGCGGGTGAAGCCGGTGGCGTCGCTGGCGGAGGTGCCGGCGCTGGTGGAGCGGTACGCGCCCGTACTGCAGACGGTGGGGATCGCCGCGGGGGCGGACGAGATGCGCACGCTGGCGACGGCGCTGGCGCGGGTGGGGGCCAGCCGGTTCACGCCGCTGGGGCGGATGGCGTGGCCGCCGCCCTGGTGGCATCACGACGGCCGGCCGCCGCTGCGGGACCTGGTGCGGTGGGCGGATCTGGAGGAGTAGCGGTGAACGGGTGAAGGGGTGAAGGGGTGAAGGGGTGAACGGGTGAACGGGTGAACGGGTGGTGGCGGGCGGCAAGTCCCGCGGATGAGCGGATGAATCCGCTGCTGGGAAAGCGATAAGCCCCGTCTCCGCTCGCTTGCGCTCGCGGAACGGGGCTTCACCTTCTCGGGCCGGCGCGGCCCGCACTCCGGCGCGAGGTTGGTCGTGGGGCCGGCGAGATCCTTCGGTCGCGCGCCGGGTCCGGAGAGTGGGAATGTGCAGCGCGGCGCTCCCTCAGGAAGTCACATCGTGGTGTTCATGCAGTTGAAGCCCCGTTCGGCGAGCGCAGCGAGCCGAAACGGGGCTTGTCGCTTTCGCAGCAGCGGGTTTACCCGCTCATCACCACCGCTCATCCCACACATTCGTCGCCATCGCTCATCTTCACCCTCTCCACACCTTTACACCAAGACCTTTGCGGACGGGCCGCGGCGGCGGCATCTTTGGATATCCGCCCGTTTCCGTCCGTCCGTGAGCGTTCGTTTGATCCTCCACACCCGGCGCCTGCTCCTGCGCGAGTTCACCGCCGAAGACTGGCCGGCGATCTTCGCGTATCAGAACGATCCGCGGTACCTGCGCTTCTACGAGCGCGACTCGGTCACGGAGCGCCAGTCGCAGGCGCTCACCTACCACTTCATCCTGTGGCAGGGCGAGCAGCCGCGCAGCAAGGTGCAGCTGGCCATCACCCTGGCGGCGACGGGCGAGGTGATCGGCAACGTGGGCGTGCGGCGCGAGACGGCGGACGAGCCGGTGGCCGACATGGGGTTCGAGCTTTCGCCGGAGCACTGGGGGCAGGGCTACGCCTCCGAGGCGGCGCGGGCGATGGTGGACTGGGGGTTCGGCGAGTGGGGGCTGGAGCGCATCCACGCGCACTGCGTCAGCGAGAACGCGGCCTCCGCGCGGGTGCTGGAGCGCGCGGGGCTGCGCCAGGAGGCCCGGCTGCGCGACCACCAGTTCTTCAAGGACCGCTTCTGGGACCTGACCCTCTACGGCATTCTGCGGGCGGAGTGGGAAGCGTCTCGAGGCACGAACGGATTGATCCGATGAACGAATCCGCGTACGCCCGCTCGGCGGAGTTTTACGACCTGATCTACGGCCAGAAGCCCTACGAGGCCGAGGCCGAAACGGTGCACGGCGTCATCCAGCGCCACCTGCGCTCCGGCGGAAGCACGCTGCTCGACGTGGGCTGCGGATCGGGGAACCACCTGGCCCACCTGCGCCGTCACTACCAGTGCGACGGGGTGGACCTGGATGCCGGGCTGCTGGAGATCGCGCGGCAGCGGTACCCCGGCAGCCGCTTCACGCAGGGCGACATGGCGGAGTTCGGCCTGGGCCGCCGCTACGACGCGCTCACCTGCCTGTTCAGCGCCATCGGCTACGTGCGCACGCCGGAGCGGCTGGAGCAGACGATGCGGACCTTTGCGCGCCACCTGGCGCCCGGCGGCGTGGCGGTCGTCGAGCCGTGGCTTGCGCCGGGGGTGTTCTCGCCCGGCTACGTGCACGTGGATACGTCCGATCATCCCGAGGTAAAGGTCGCGCGGATGTCGCACAGCGGCATGCACGACGGCCTGTCCGTCCTCACCTTTTCGTACCTGATCGGCCGCGCGGAAGGCATCGAGCACTTCGAGGAGCGCCACGTGCTGGGCCTGTTTACGCCCGAGCAGACGATGGAGGCCATCCGCGCGGCCGGCCTGGAGGTGGTGGAGCACGATCCCCATGGCCTCACCGGCCGCGGCCTGTACGTCGCGCGGCTGCCGGACTGAGTGCCGCGCGAGCCACATCCTCCCGATTCCCACCCGCGCTGGAAGAAATCAGAAATTTCTGCCCGTCCAACAAGGGGACTGCCGCACTCCCACCCCACCTCCGCGGCCCCTTCGTCCCACCACACTGTGAGGAACCATGTTCGGCCTGGAGATCCTGGACGTCGTGATCGGGCTGACGTTCGTGTACCTGCTGCTGGCCCTGCTGGCGACGGCCATCAACGAGTACATCTCGGCGGTGATGAACCTGCGCGGAAAGGAGCTGGCGCGCGGCCTGGGCCGCCTGCTGGACGACTTCGACGAGCGCGACGCGCTGACGCGTGCGTTCAACGGAGTGGGGCCCAAGCTGACGGCGGCCAGCGACTCACTCACGGAGCGATTCTACAACCACCGGCTCATCCGCCCGCTGGCGACGCGGCGGGGCGGCCTCTTTCAGCCGTTGAACAACGAGCCGCGCCTTCCGTCGTACATCCCGGCACGTACGTTCGCCATGGCGCTGCTGGACGTGCTGGGGATCGACACCAAGGAGGCGAACCTCCGAGCCGCGCTTCCCGGTGCCGGTACGGACCCCGCGGCGCCGGCGCCCGTGTCCGCGGCGGACGTGGAGGCGGCGGAAAAAGCCGCGAAGGAAGCCGACGCTGCCGCGAAGGCTGCCAGGACCGCGGCGGACGCCGCTTCGGGCAACACCGCACTGGTCAGCGCCGCCGCCGACGCCGAACAGGCCGCCGCGACCGCCGCGGCGGCCGTGGGCCGGGCCCGGCTGGTGAAGGTGCTGCAAATCCTGAAGCTGGAATCGCCCTTCGACGTCAAGGAGCACCTGCAGAACCTGGATTCGCTGCTGGCGCAGCCCGCGGTTCCGGCGGAGGTCCGTACGCAGATCGTGACCGCGCTTACCGGCACGCAGACACAACTCCAGCAGTTGCACGACAGCGTCGAGGTGTGGTTCAACAACTCCATGGACCGCGTGTCCGGCGCCTACAAGCGTACGGTGCAGGGCTGGCTTTTCCTGATCGGGCTGTTCATCGCATCGTGCTCCAATGCCGACACCATCGACATGTGGCGCCGGCTTTCGGAGAACGACAAGGTCCGGGACGGAATGGCGGCGCGCGCGATCGCCTCCGTCGGCGTGCTGGACTCGGTGGTGCGCCCTCGTACCCGGGCGGAGACCGTTCCACAGCCGGGCAACGCGAATTCCACCGCGCTGACTCAGGGCGTCAACGGCCCGACGACAGGTTCCTCGAACAACCCTCCGGCCAACCCCGCGGCGACACCGGTAACCGGCAGTGCTTCGGGTGGAACCTCTGGTGGTCAGGAAAAGGGAGGTAGTCCCGCCACGCAGGGAGCGCTGAATGCTCCCCCCAAACCTGATTCCGCGAAGCCGCTCACCCCGCTGGACAGCGCGCAGCTCAACTACCAGAGGGCTCGCGCACGGCTGGACAGCATGGAGCTGAAGCTGGGCTGGACGCGAGAGAACCTGATTGCGATCGGGTTCCTGGACACCCTGAAGGCCAGGCGGCAAACGCAAGCTCTCTTCAACGCGGCGAAGAAGAAGGCTGACAGTGTCGCCGCCGCGCGGGCGAGCCAGCAAGCGCGCCCTCTTGTTCCCGCGTGGAGCAAGGAGGACAGCGCCGCGGTCGCGAAGGCGAGCAGCGGCAAGTGGTGGTACGGACTCAACACTGCCTCCACGCGCCCGGGGCCGTTCTTCAGCAAGCTGCTGGGCCTGTTCCTTACGGCCATCGCCATCTCACTCGGTGCGCCGTTCTGGTTCGACCTGCTGAACAAGGTCATCAGCATCCGCGCGGCGGGCAGATCGCCCGAGGAGAAGCCCAAGTCACCCGAAGGCGGGCCCAAGCGCATCGCGGAGCGCGCACCGAAGTAACGCTCCCCGCCTGATCCACGAAACGAAGAACGGCTGCGCGATCCGCGCAGCCGTTCTGCATCCGTCTCTGCAAGCGTCGGGATTCACGGCCTCCCCTTCACCTGCGATCCAGGCACGTTCCCGAATCGTAGTGCTACGTACCGCCAGGGGCGCCATGGCAGCGTAAACCGCAACGTCCGGCTGCGCGGCTGCGGCACCTGCGCGGGCGCGAGCGCCGGCGGCACGTCGCCCAGACGCTCGAGCGCCGCATCCAGCTTGGCTTCACCGCGCTGGGAGAGCACCACTTCGTACCGTTCGAATACCGCGTTCTGGATGTCCTCTCCCTCGATCACCAGGTAGCTGTCCAGCAGCCGGTCGTCGCCGTCCATGCCGAACCCCCCGACGCCCAGCTCGTGATCCCTCACGGACGCGGAGCGGGGGGCGTGGCGAAAGTGCATGTACGACCTGCTGGCCTCCGTCAGGACGATGTACGAGAACCTGCCGTTCGCCAGCAGGCCGAAGTCCTCCAGCCTGCCCCGGTACAGCAGGACGAAGTCTCCCACGGACACGCCGGAGACTACGTGCACGAACGTCCACGCCTGCTTTCCCTTTGCCAGCCCCGCCACCCAGCCGTGCTGGGCAAGGCCGCGCAGCCGCGTCCGTACGAAGATCCAGCCCCACACCCATCCGATCCCTCCACCCAGCGCGCACGCCGTGAAGAAGTAGGCCAGGATCTGCGGCAGCGAATCCGTGATCTGCTCTCCAAGGTCAGGCAGCGCCTCCGGCCTGGAGGGAGTGACCTGCAGCAGCGCGAGCACCGCTCCGAGGTCGGCGCAGCCGATCAGCCCGGAGCAGCTGCGCTTGGGCAGCAGGAGCAGGAGAATCCCGTGCACGAAGAGCGAAACCAGGACGGCCGTCGCCGCCTGCCCGATCGGGTTGAGAGGAGACGCCTCACGGCTGAACCGCCCGGGAAGGTAAACCGTGGCAAAGAACACGAACCCGGGAAGAAGCAGCACCAGGACCGAGATGGTCCCCCATGCCAGCGACATAGACGTGCCTCAGGTGGCAAAAAGAGAGCGGCCGGGCGTTTGCCCGGCCGCTCAGGCTGCCCCGGCGGGCTGCCTTTGTGCGACGATGTAGTCTACGACCTCTTCCAGATCGGGTGCTGCCTGGCGCCTTCGGCTCAGTTCGCGCAGCGCTTCCTCGACCAGCGCGGATCCGCCGGCCAGGCGCACCAGCTTGTGATATATCTGCTTTTCCCGGCGCGACATCGTCACCTCCATGTTGAGCGTGAAAGCTACCGCATCCCCCACGCCACCTCAAGATCCCGCGCTCGCAGGCTACAGCGCCCGGTCGTAGACGCGGTAGCGCTTGTACTGGTCGGCGCCCAGCTTTTCCAGGGCGGTGCACATCTCGTGGTTGTCTTCCAGGATCCACGAGCCCTCGGCGCCCGTGTAGCCCTTGGCCACGCCGATCTGCAGCAGCCGCGTGTACATGGCGGCGCCCAGCCCCAGGTGCTGGTAGCCGGGCTTGAGCCCCAGCGTCAGCAGTCGCGCCGTGTCGATCTTGCGCTTCTGCCACAGGAACTTGAACACGCCGAAGGGGAACAGCCGCCCGTCGGGCAGGTGCTTGAAGGCGCGGTTCAGGTCCGGCAGCGCCAGCAGAAAGCCGATCGGCTCGCCGTCCGCCTTTTCGGCCAGCAGCACCAGGTCGGGGTCCACCACCGGCTTGATCTCCTTCGCCATGTGGTTGAACTCGGCCTCCGTCATGGGGACGAAGCCCCAGTTCTGGCTCCAGGCGGCGTTGTACACCTCCTGCACCCTGGCCACCTCGGACTTCAGCTCCTTCATCCGCACCGAGCGAATGGTGACGCCCGCGCGCTTCGACAGCCGCTCCATGGCGTTGCGCAGGCGCTCGGGGATGCGGTCCGGGATCCAGTACGCCACCAGGTCCTTGGTCTTCTCCATCCCCGCCGCGTCCATCAGCCGGCCGTAGTACCGCGGGTTGTGCGACATCATCACCGTGGGCGGCGTGTCGAACCCGTCGATGAGCACGCCCGGCGAGCTGAACTCGTCGTTGGTGGAAAAGTTCATGGGCCCGCGCATCAGCTCCATCCCGCTGGCGCGCAGCCACCCGGAGGCGGCGTCCAGCAGGGCGGCGGCCACGGCCGGGTCGTCCACGGATTCGAAGAACCCGAAGAAGCCGGTGCGGTCGCCCGCGTGGTGCTGGTTGTACTGGTGGTTGACGCAGGCGGCGACGCGGCCGACGACTTCCGCTCCGCGCTCGGCGAGGAAGTAGGCGACGTCGGCGTGCTGGTGAAAGGGGTGCTTGCCGCGGTCCAGGACGGGCTCCAGCGCCATCCGCAGCGGCGGCACCCACACGGGGTCGCCCGCGTTCACCTTCCAGGAAAGGTCGATGAAGGGCTTCATCGACGCGCCGCGGGGGATCTCGCGGATGCGGACGTCCCGCGCGGCCGGGTGGGCCGCGGGCGCCGCCGTGCTCACGCGGCGCCCCCGACGATCCCCAGGTGGCGGCCCACGCGCTGGAATGCGTCCAGCACCCGGTCCAGCTGCTCGGTGGTGTGCGTGGCCATCACCGACGTCCGCAGGCGGCAGGCGTTCTCGGGAACGGCGGGCGGCAGCACGGGGTTGGTGAAGATCCCCGCGTCGAACAGCGCGCGCCAGAAGATGAACGTCTTTTCCATGTCGCCCGACGCCACGGGGATGATGGGCGTCTCGGACCCGACGGTGTCGAAGCCCAGCGCGTTGAGTCCGTTGCGCAGGTAGGCGGCGTTGTGCCACAGCTGCGCGCGGCGCTCGGGCTCCCGCTCCATCACGTCCAGGCAGGCCAGCACCGTGGCCACGGCGCTGCCGGGCATGCTGGCGCTGAAGATGAGCGGCCGCGAGTGGTGCTTGAGGTAGTGGATCACGTCCTCCGGCCCCGCCACCGCCCCGCCGATGGAGGCGAACGACTTGGAGAAGGTGATCATGGTGAGGTCCACGCGGTCCTGCAGGCCGTAGTGCTCGGCCGTGCCGCCGCCGTTGGGGCCCAGCACGCCCACGGAGTGCGCGTCGTCCACCAGCAGGCGGGCGCCGTACTCGTCCTTGATGTCGACCAGGGTGGGCAGGTCCACGATGTTGCCTTCCATCGAGAACACGCCGTCCGTGGCGATGAGCACGCCGTTGGCGTCGCGGTGGCGCTCCAGCATGCGGCGCAGGGCGCCCATGTCGCCGTGCGCGTAGCGGGCCAGCTCGCCCACGGCCAGCTGGCTGCCGTCCAGCAGCGAGGCGTGGTTCAGCCGGTCCTGCACGATGACGGAGCCGCGGGTCACCAGGCCGGAGATGATGCCCACGTTGGTCTGGTACCCGGTGCTGAACACCAGCGCGGCCTCGGCGCCCATGAGCGCGGCCAGGCGGTGCTCCAGCTGCTCGTGCAGGTCCAGCGTGCCGTTGAGGAAGCGGCTGCCGGTGTTGCCGGTGCCGTAGCGGTACAGCGCGTCGCGGGCCTTTTCCAGCACGTAGGGGTGATGGGTAAGGCCCAGGTAGTTGTTGCTGCCCACCATCACCTTGGTCTCGCCGCGGATCACCACCTCGGTGTCGTGGCTGGCCTCGATGGGCTGAAAGTACGGGTACAGGCCGCGGTCCATCATCTCGCGCGCCGCCGTGAACCGGCGGCACTTGTCGAAGAGGTCCACGGTCTTCCGTACGGTTTCCTCGATCGTCGCCATCAAACCCATCCGTGTTCCTGGTACCAGCGGGCGGTGCGGGCAATGCCCTCCGCCAGCGGGGTGGCCGTTCCCGGCGGCAGCAGTGCGTCCAGTCCCGCAAGGTCGCACAGCCAGGCGGGGGCCAGCATTTCTTCGGCCTTCTCGCGGTTGAACACGCCCAAGCCGCCCATCCAGCCGGCCACCGTTCCCGCGCCGCGGACCAGCGCCGGCGGCAGCGGCACGCGCACGGGCCGTGTCCCCAGCGCCCCGGCGATGGCTCCCACGACGGCGCTCCAGGGGTGCTCCACCGGCTCGGCCACGGCCCAGGTGCCGGGCGGGGCGTCGGCGGCGCGCACCAGGGCGGCGGCCAGGTCCTCCACGAACACCATGTGCGTGCGCGGGCCGGGCCCCGCGGGCGCGGGGGCAAGGCGACGCTTCACCAGGCGAAAGTAGGGGAGAAGGGCGGTGTCGCCGGGGCCGTACACCGGCGGAGCCCGAAGGATGGCGGCCTGCAGGCCGTCCCGCTCCGCCTCGCGCACCGCGGCTTCGCCCTGCAGCTTGGTGCGGCCGTACGCGGTGAGCGGCTCCGGGGTTTCGTCCGTGCCGCGCGGGCGTCCGTGGCGCGCCGGCCCGCACGCGGCGTAGGAGCTCAGGTACACCAGGCGGCGGGGGCGGCGCGTGGCACCAAGTACCCCCTGCACCACGTTGCGGGTCCCCTGCGCGTTGGCCCGCACGAACGGCGCTTCGCCGCGCGCGATGGTGAGGGCGGCCAGGTGGAACACCGTGTCGGCGCCGTCCGCGCCGCGCCGGATGGCGTCGGTGGCGTCCAGGTCGCCCACGATGCGCTCGGCGCCCACCTCGTCCAGCAGGCGGGTGTCGCTGGTGGCGCGCACCAGGGCGCGGACGTGCCACCCCGCCCCCGCCAGCCGCCGGACCAGGTGCCCGCCGACGAAGCCGGTGGCCCCGGTGATCAGTGCGATTCGGCTCATGGACTGTGCAGCAAGATGCACGGCGGTGGACGAAAACGCAACGATCCGCGGCCCGGTTCCCGGGCTGCGTGCACGAAAAGGAGGACCCCGGCGAGGCCGGCCGATCCTCCGTGCGCGTCCTGCTCTGTCGCGGGCCTTTGCCGGGCCCTTACGCTGGCCGCAAACCTAGCCGCGGCGCGGGGTTGTGTCAACGGGGGATAGGGTACAGGGGACAGGTTACAGGGGACAGTGGGATATGGGGGCGGTGGGATGCGGATGTGGAGGGGGCACGACGGAAGGGCGAATGAATTCGCTGCAACGACCACACGAAGGCCGCCTTCGCGGACTGGCGGCCGTGGTGCAGGGGCAGGTGCCTGCCACGTGGCGGGATCGAAGCAGCATCGAAGTTCAACCTCCCCCAGCAGTTTTGGGGGAGGTGGGCGAGTAATGCGAGCCCGGAGGGGGCGCGCCCCACGCACGAAGCCGTCCGGAGCGGGATCGAATTCTCCCCTTTCTCCCGCGCAGCGGGGGAGAAGGGCCGCGTCGAGCGCCAGTTCGATCCCGTTCGTCGAGCCTCTATCTCTGCCTTATCCCCAACCTCCCCCAGCAGTTTTGGGGGAGGTGGGCGAGTAATGCGAGCCCGGAGGGGGCGTGCCCCACGCACGAGCCGTCCGAAGCGGGATCGAATTCTCCCCTTTCTCCCGCGCAGCGGGGGAGAAGGGCCGGGGGAGAGGGGGCCCGTCGGGCGCAGTTCGATCCCGTTCGCCGATTCTCGATCCCAGCCCTACCCCAACCTCCCCCAGCAGTTTTGGGGGAGGTGGGCGAGTGGTGCGAGCCCGGAGGGGGCGTGCCCCTCGCACGAAACCGTCCGAGCACGTCACACCTTGTTCGCCTTCAGCTCGTCCAGCGGGTAGTGGGTGCCGCGCCACTCGATGCCGCGGTTCACCAGCGCGTACAGGGTGGCGTTCCACACCACGACGATGAACATGGTGGAGGCCAGCGGGAACAGGATCCCATGCCACACGGGGGATCCCTGCGCGGCGGCGGCGCCGGCGTACATCAGCAGCAGGATGATGATGGAGACGGCGTACAGCGCGCGCGTCCACCCGTCCGTCATCCACACGGCGGCGAACGGCCACATGAAGAACACCAGCTGCGACACGGTGGCCAGCATCACCAGCGACAGGCGGTAGTCCACCCCCGCAAACCCGTTCTTGCGCAGCCCGCGCACCGCCTCGCGCACGGAGTGGTACCACTCCACCGAAATCTGCTCGGCGGCCACCACGCACTCCTGCGCGCCGCCGTTCTTCTTGACCAGCTTGCCCAGCTTCACGTCGTCGTCCGGGCGCATGGCGATGGCCCGGTGCGTCCCGATGCGCCGGTAGGTGTCGGCGCGCACCAGGTTGAACGCGCCGATGCCCACGTGGGCCCGGCTGCGCGGGTCGCGCACCTTCCAGGGGCGGGTGAAGAGCGAGAACATGATGCCGAACACCACGCCGAACGTCTGCAGCAGCAGGCCCGGCATCACCAGGCGCGGCGCGGCGGTCAGGTGGTCCAGCCGCTCGCCCTGTACGTGGCCGGCGGCGCGCAGCACGGTGTCGGGCTTCATCACCACGTCGGCGTCGGTAAACAGCAGCAGCTCGCCGCGCGCGGCCTGGGCGCCCAGCCACAGCGCGTGGTTCTTTCCCAGCCACCCGGCCGGCAGCTCGGCCACGTGCACCACGCGCAGCCGGGGGTCCTCCGCGGCCATGCGGTCCAGGATGGCGCCCGTGGCGTCGTCGGAGCGGTCGTCGACGACCACCACCTCGATCCGCTCCCCCTGCTGCCGAAGAACGGAGCGCAGGGCGGGCTCGATCCCCCTCTCCTCGTTTCGCGCGGCGATGACGATGCTGACGGACGGCATGGCCGCAGGGTCCGCGGGCGGCAGCAGGTGCATGTGCTTGAGGCTGCGGCCGCCGCGCGCCAGCTCCACGAAGGCGGCGGCAAAGAAGGCGGCGGTCACCGCGGCCAGCCAGAACAGGATCGATTCGGTCATTCCGTGAACCCGGTATCGCGGCGATGCACCTCTTCATGGAGGGGCCCGTCGCGGAATGTAACACACGTCCGCTGCCCCGGCCGTGCGTGGCGGGCAAGGGGCAGACCGGGGCATTCGTGCCCCGCCTGTTCCTGCGTCACTGGCGTGTTCGGCGCGGCCGGCGGGCGTCCGCAGCTCCCGGAATCACTCGAAAAATCGCGTAAACACGGGGCTTGCCTTCACCTGGATAGAACGGTGAACCAACCTGCTTCAGTGTGCCGCAGGACGGGAACGATCCGTGCGGACAGGCGCCCCCCGGTTCTGCTCCACCCGGTCCCCCCACCCAGCAACGTCCCATGGAACGCGCATCCGGTACGGTCAAGTGGTTCTCGCAGGAAAAGGGCTTCGGTTTCGTCACCCGCGATGACGGCACCGACATCTTCGTTCACCACAGCGGCATCTCGGGGCGCGGCTTCAAGACGCTGGAGCAGGGCGAGCCCGTGGAGTTCGAGGTCATCGAAGAGCCCAAGGGTCTCAAGGCCGCCAACCTGGTGCGCCTGAACGCGCCGGAGGGCGACAGCCAGCCGGCCGACATGAGCCAGTCCGGCGGCTACGGCCGCAGCAGCGGTGGATACGCGGACAGCGGCTCCAGCGGCGGATACGGCGGCGGCGGTGGATACGCCGACCGGAGCGGCGGCGGTGGCGGCGGATACAACCGCGGCGGTGGAGCCGGCGGCCGTGGCAACGGCGGCGGCGGTCGCGACAGCGGCGGCTGGGGCGGCGGTGGCGGTGGCCGCGGCGGGCGCCGCGACTACGGCAACGGCGACGACTGGTAGCCGTCGTCCGCATCCGCGGCAGACAATCGACCGAAACACGCACCCGCCGCTCGATGGCCTGAGCGGCGGGTTTTGCGCTTGCGGCATCACCTGTTCGCTCCCGTGGACCCGATCCTGCCGATGTGCATCCCCCGATTAGGACGGTGGATGAACGGCAGGAACGGAGGCGAGCGATGCCGGTCGGGCTTCAGGAGATGCACCCCGCGGTCGTGCACTTTCCCATCGCGCTCCTTCCCCTCTCTCTGGGGGTGGATGCGCTGGGGCGGCTGACGGGCGACTACACGCTGATGGAGATGGGGCGACGCACCATGCCGGTGGCGGCGGCATCGGCCATCAACGCGGCGGCGTTCGGGCTGATGGCGCAGCAGGCGGTGCACGCGGAGGGGCAGGCGCACGACATTCTGGTCACGCACCGCACGCTGAACGCGGGGCTGGTGGCGCTCACCACGGCCATGGCCGTCGCGCGGGTGCGCCGGCGGCGGCCGGGGCTGGGCTACCTGGCCCTGGGGCTTTCCGCGCTGGGGGTGATGGGGTACAGCGCGTACCTGGGCGGGCGGCTGCCGTACGAGCACGGCGTGGGCGTAAAGCCCGCCGGCGGATTGAACGAGGCGCGCGGCCCGGAAGTCGGCCTCGGCAACGTGGGCGAGTCGGCGCGGATCGCGGCGCAGAACCTGGTGGACGGCGTGCGCGGGGCCGCGGCGGAAACCGCGTCCGGCGAGCTGGTCCCGGTCCTCACGTCGCTCGACAAGGCGTTCGACGATCCCGAGCGCCACGCGTCGCTGCCGCGCGACGCGTAGTCTGCGGATGTTTCTACGCCGCTTCGGAGAATGACTTCCTGAGGGAGGCGCCGCGCTGGGCGTGACCGTACGATGTACTGTGGCGCCGACCGAAGGACCTCGCCGGCAGAACCGAGGGGCTGGCTTCCGAGCACGGGAGCCAGCCCCTCGCCAGTCGGCCGCACATCCCCCCTGATCTGTCATTCCGAGGGAGCGCACACACCACACTCCTTCCGATCACAAGACCCGGTGCGCGACCGAGGAATCTACTGTCCGTCTCCTCGTGGCCTGCCGCGATGCCCCGGACCGGCCCCGTCTGGCGGTTTTCGACGCCGCGGCAATCGCGCGGGCTGCCGCGTCCGGCCTCGCGTGGACCGACGGTAGATTCCTCGGCCCTGCAACCTGCGTCGCATTCATCCGGCGACAGCGTGGCCGGGCCTCGGAATGACAGACCGTGTTGCGACCGGGGGATGTGACGCTAGCGGCCCCAGCCGAGGGAGATCGTGGCGACGGCGTGGCGGGGCAGGCCGGGCTCGAACGCCACAGGCTCCCCCTCCACCACGTCGGGGTTCAGGAACGCGGAGGCGACGTAGCGCGCGTTCGCCAGGTTCTCCACGCCCACCGATCCGTGCAGCGTGAGGCCACCGGCCAGGCGCACGGGCCGCAGCCCCACCCGCGCGCTCCATAGCGCGTAGCCCGGCACCCGCACCGCGTTCGCGTCATCCGCCCAGAAGCCGTCCACCCACTGCAGCACCAAGCCCAGTTCCACCTCGCGGCGAAAGGGCGGGGAAAAGCGCAGCGCGGCGGAGCCGTGCAGGTCCGGCACCCCCACCACGCGGTTGCCGCTGAAGTCGGCTACGGCGCCGGGGCGGGCGTAGTGCACGCTGTCCACCGCATAGCGCGTGTAGCGATGGTCGTTCCCCGCCAGCGCCGCGTCCAGCTCCAGCCCGGGCGCCGCCACCACCCGCATCCCCAGCTCCGCGCCGCGGCGGCGCACGGCCCCGGCGCTGAAGTAGAACCGCCCGCCGCGATAGGGGACGATCTCGTCGCGCACCTCCGTCCAGTACAGCGCCACGTCGTAGCTGAAGGCCCGCACGACGCCGTCGCCGCGCGCGTGGAGCCCCTTGGCGCCCGCTTCCCAGGTGGTGGAGCGGATGGGGCGCAGCAGGGGATTGATGCCGTGCACCGTGTCCTGCCCAAAGGTGCTCACGGGGTCGGTTTCGTTCCCCGCGGGCGCCTCCACGCCTCCGCCGACGGCGGCGTACAGGCTGCCTTCCGGCGACGTGCGCCACACCACGCCCAGCTTGGGCGACAGCCGCCGGAAGCTGCGCCGGTCGCTCAACCGTGGATCCAGCACGTCCTCCACGTCGTACGTCACGGCGTCCCACCGCGTGCCCACCACCAGCTCCAGCCGCTCGCCAAGCGACAGCTGCTCCTGCGCGTAGACGCCCAGGTTGGCGCTGCCCTCGCGCTGGTGCGAGCGCACCTCCGTCCCCTTTTCCGCATCCTCCGTGAGCGAGTAGAAGATGCCGGCGCCACCCTGCCGCGCGTGGTCCACGCCGGCGGCAAGGGTGGCGGAGAGCCCAGGTGTGGCGGCGTGCTCCCAGCGCGCGCCCAGGCTGCCGCCCAGGTGGTGGCGGTCGAAGTCGCGGTAAGTGCCGCGCTCGCTGCGCCGCAGGTGCTTGGGCTGCGCGAAGAGCATCGCACTCACCGCGACCCGCTCGCCGGCGCGGTGGTCTACGTGCACGGAGCCGCGCGCCAGACGGTTGTGCCGCCGCTCGCGCCGCTCCGCGTACACGGCGTTCGCCTGCCGCGGATCGGCGTCCAGCGCCGCGCGGGTCAGCGGTCCGGGAATGCCGAAGCGGTTGTCCGCCGCCAGCGCGTGCAGCCGCACCTCCGTCCGCGCGCCCAGCGGTGCCACCATCCCCGCGTTCACCAGCGTGCGCCGCCCCGCGGAGTTGGCGCGCCACCCCTCCTGCTCCGTGCGCGTGGCCGTCACGTACGTCCGCGCCGCGCCCAGCAGGAGCCCGCCGCGAAGGACGTGGCGCATCAGCCCGAATCCGCCGGCCTGCTGCTGCGCCTCCGCAAACGTCCGGTCAAAGGAGGGAACGGAGGAAAAGCTGACGACTCCGCCCGCCGCGTTCCCCCACAGCGCGGACGCGTTGGATCGCACCACCTCCATCTCCTCCACCGCGCCCAGGTCCACCAGGTCCATGGAGGTGCGTCCGTCCGGCTCCGTCTCCGGCACGCCATCCTGGATGATGCGGATGCCGCGCGTCGTCCCCGCATTGGAGCGGTCGCCGGCCCCGCGCGCGCCGAATCCGCGGATGATGATACGCAGGTCCGTGCCGCCCGCACGCGACTGCGCCAGTACGCCCGGCACGGTGCGCAGCGCCTGGTCCACCCGGTTCCCCGCGGCTTCGCGCAACTCGGCGCGATCCACCACCGTCACCGCCAGCGGCACGTCCAGGATGCGCGCCGGGACCCGCGTGGCCGTCACCGTCACCTCCGGCAGCCGCACGGTGTCGGCGCGCGCCGTGTCCGAGGGCACCTGCGCGTGCAGCGGCACCGCGACGGCGGAAAGCAGGAGGAACGAGAGGATGCGTGCGATCGGGCGCATCATGCCATCAGTGTGCGTCAGAGCGGGTGCATGCGTGCAACGTACAGCAACGTACATCGCAAGAGGAAGGCGCAGCGGATAAACACCGGAAAAATGTCTCACGCAGAGGGAGCAGAGGACGCGGAGTGAATTCCTCTGCGGCCTCTGTGGCCTCTGCGTGAGACAAATCTTTTGCCGGGCCGGATGCTATGCCGCCGCGCGCTCCGCGGGACGGGTGCCGTTGACCAGCGGGATCACCTCCTCGGCGAAGCGCTCCATCTCCTCCAGCTGGGGAGAGAACTGCAGGAGCAGCAGGTCCAGCCCCGCGCGCTCGAACTCCAGGATGCGCTCGGCCACCTGCTCGGGCGTGCCCACCAGGCCGGCCTTGAGCCCGCGGTTGCTCACCGAATAGTCCTCCAGGCTCACCTGCTGCTCCAGCTGCGTGTTGCCGATCCAGTCCTGGTAGTTGGCGTAGCCCTTGGCGCTCTGCTTTACGTCGGTGATGCGCGCGATCTCCGCCCGCGCCTGCGCCTCCGAACTCCGCACCACCGCGTACCCCGCCGCGCCGAACTGCATGGGAGGAAGCGACAGCGCGTCCCGCCGCGCGCGCATGTCCGCCACCTTGGCGCCGATGGTCTCCGGCGGATCGCCGTGGGTGAGCCAGGCGTCGCACTTTTGCGCGATCAGCGCCTTGGCCGCGGGGCTTTCGCCGCCGGCGTAGATCGTCGGCCGCGGACGGCGGGCGGGCTTGGGCTCCAGGATGGCGTCATCCACCGAGTAGTACGTGCCCGAGTACGAAAAGCGCGGCTCCTTCCACATCCCGTCCACCACGTCCAGCCACTCGCCGGTGCGCGCGTAGCGGTCGTCGTGCTGGTCGAACTGCACGCCGTACTTCTTTGCCTCCGTGGCCCACCAGCTGGAGACCACGTTCAGCGACAGCCGGCCGCCGCTGATGCGGTCGATGTTGGCGGCCTGCTTGGCCAGCAGCGCCGGCGCGTGGAAGGTGGGGCGGACGGCGGTCATGATCTCCAGCCGCTCCGTGACCGCCGCCAGCGCCGCCGTGGTGCTCCACGCGTCCAGCGACGGCGCGTCCATCCCCTTGATGTCGTTCAGGTTCAGCTCGGCGACCAGGGTAAGATCGAAGCCGATCTGCTCGCTGCGCTGGGCCAGGCGCCTGGCGTACGCCCAGGTGGCCTCCATCCCCTCGTCGTCCACGTTGCGCAGCCAGCCGCCAAAGACGGGCATCCAGTATCCAAAGCGCATCAGGCCGCCTCCTTCTCCACCCGGACAGCCACCGCCGCGGCGGCCTCGCGCTCCAGCCAGTCCGCCAGCCGCGCGAACGGATCGAAGCCGATCACGTTGGGCGCGTCCGCCACGAAGTTGCTGAGCGCGTTGACGTCGTAGTAGTACAGCTGCCCGTCGCGCGAGTCGATCATGTACTCGATGCCGCCCACCTCGATGCGCGCCTCGGCCATGATGCGCTCCACCGCCTCGATCACCGGGCGCGGCGGCTCGTAGCCCTCCACGCGCAGCCCGCGCCTGGGCGCGTCCACCGCGCACACCTGCGCGTCCAGCTCGGCGCCGTCCACGCGCTGGCACACGTCCGCGGGGCACAAGTCGAACGACGTGCCGGGTGTGTAGATGCGGATCCCGTACAGGTACTTGCCGCCCAGCACCTCCACCCGGACGATGCGGCTTTCCTCCTGGGGGATGAACTCCTGCACCAGCCCCGTGCTGTCGATCCCCAGGTCCAGCCCGGCCTCCGCCGCCTCGGCGAGCGCCTCGGCCGTCTCGAACTTGCGCACCCCCGCGCCGCTCCCGCCGATGTTGGGCTTTACCGCAATGGGCCAGCGCAGCCCCTGGGCCGCGGCCGGCGCCTGCGAGCCCCGGTGGATGACGCGCGCCCGGGGATAGGGAAGGCCCAGCGACTCGATGAGCGCCAGCTGCGCCGCCTTGCTGATCTCGTTGGCGAACGCCTCCGTCCCGTTCACCACGCGGACGCCGCGGCGCTCCAGGTGCGCCAGGAAGGCCTGCGTGTAGAAGATGGCGTCGCCGCGGCCGCGCAGGTATGCCGACGGGCTCATGCGGTTGAAGACCAGCGAGTACGCCGGCCTGTCGGCGGGGTCGAAGACGTGCTCGTCGGCGTGCAGCTTTACGTACGGCGTGCCGCGGCGGTCCAGCTCCGCGAACAGCGGCTTGAACCACTCCGGGTGCTCGTAGAAGATGCCGATGGGCCGGTCTGCCGGTACTGTGGACATGGAAACGCGTCTCCGTGTGCGTCGGGTGATGGAAAGCAAAAAGCCGCGGCTCCAGGGGAGTCGCGGCTTTCGGTTTCGTTGCGTTGCCGGGGTTTTTGTCCCGGCCGGTCAGGTCAGCTGATGACCCGTACCCGCGCGCCGATGCCTGCCCTCCCCGTGGTGCGGGAGCGCATGGGACAACAACGGCACATGTGCGCGGCGCGGATGTTCAGCATGGGATGGAGGATACAAACCATCGTCGGAACGCGCAACCCGGCGTCGCGCAATCCGCCTGCAGGGTGACGCCAAAAGAGAACAGATTGAACAGCAACGGATTTCCATGTACCATTGCGCCTTCCTGGTACTCTCGACCCGGCTACGGCGTGCTGGGCAGGAGTGCTCGTCGCGGGTTGACAACCGCATGCCTTGGAGGTGATAATGCCTTTGAAGGCATGCCGTTCGCGAGGAGGGGCATGGAGGCGCCGAAGCAGCACCGGCTTCAAGAGATTTACCGTCGACTGACACAGGCGCCCGCTGCCGGAACGTTCGACGAGATGCGTGCGCAGCTGGCCGATGTCATCAACGCGGTGGAGGACCAGCTGACCGGAATTCCCTACGACCCCGCGAACTGGCGCAATGACGGACGGATCTATCCGGTTTACGATGACAACGTATTCGATGTGGCGGGGCATCCGCGCGTAACCCTGTTACGAGCGCGGAAAAACCTGGTCTACATCGGAGACAACGGATCGGCCGAGATCCGCGACGCGTCGGGTGACGTCACATTCCGAAAGCCAGGAAGAGACGGTCTGGGAGTCTGGGAACTGGACTGACGCGGGCCTCTCACAGGTTCTCACCGCCGGTGAAACCGGGTCGGCGTTCACAGCATCGATCACGCACATCTGGGGGTAGCCAGCCATGGCGGCCAACGACATGGAACGTCTGTGGAAAATGCTCGAGCAGCGTTTTCCGGATGGCTCGTATTCGATCCTGAAGCCTCGCACGGAAACCGGCGGCTGGTTCCTGGATGTGGCCTTGAAGGGGTACGATCTGGTGATCGAATGGCGCCCAGGCAGGGGGTTCGGCCTGTCCACGCCTGCCGACGACGATTTCGGCACGGGCCCCGACGAAGTGTTTGAGGATGTAGAATCCGCATACCATCGTGCCAAGGCGCTGCTCCTGAGCCAGACCCCCACCAAGCCGCCCACGCGGGCTACGCTCCCGGAACTCCGGGAAGCGCGGAAGCTGTCGCAGATGGAGCTGGCACAACGGCTCTGCATAAATCAGGGCGCGTGCTCACGGATGGAGCGCAGGCGCGACATGCTGGTCGGCACGCTCCGCAACGTCGTCGCGGCCATGGGCGGCGAGTTGTACCTGGTGGCCAGGTTTCCGGGTGAGACCGTGTACGTCGACCTCCAGTCTGCGGACACGCGCAGTGGCGGCACGCCAGCGGACACCTCGCAGGCGTAGACGGAGAGGGGCCACGGCCGATGGAGCACAGCGGGCGCCCCGATAACGGAGCGCCCGCGTGCGTTCCGGATGCAGCAGGGTGGCCAAGAACGCGTAGCCGCACCGCCACGCGAAGATTGGCGCCTCTCCAAGCAGGCGCTGCGGACTTGCCTCGTCAGCCCGGCTCGTCAGATTGCGATGCGCCCACCGCGCGCGGAACGGGATGGGGATCATCCCCTCTCGCCCTCGCCGAGCCTGCCGATGATGACCCGCCGGTACAATTTTGCTTGAGCTGATGAACCGGCGCCGACGCGAGCCCGGGCGCCTTTCGCGCGCGCTGAGGGCGTTCGCGTGGGGGCTCGCCGCGCTGCTGGCGGTGCTCGCGATCGGGCGCGTGGTGCTGGCGCCGGACCCGTCGGGCGCGGGCGGCACGCGCGTGGCGCTGGCGCAGCTCGCGCACCTGCGGCCGGAGCTGGAGGCGCGCGCGGACGCCATGCAGGAGCTGTTTCCGGAGGGCCGCGTCTTTACCCTGGCGCTCTATGGGCTCGCCTGGGTGGACGTGGGACGCGGCTCGTCCGATGGGGCCCTGCGCGCGCGGTCGCTGGCGGAGGCGCGCCGGGCGCTCGTGCTTGCGGAGGCGCCTCGCTCGCAAGCCGGCTTCGGGGAGGCGGGCGGGCTTCCGCACGGGATCTTCTACGAGGGATGGACGGCGCACCTGCGCGCCGGGACGCTGCACCTGAGCGGCGAAGACGCGGCGCGGGACACGGCGTTCCGCGCCGCGTGCGGGCGCCTTGACGCCGCGTTCCGGAGCGGCGGGCCGTTCCTGGACTCGTACGCGGGGATGGCGTGGCCCGGTGACAACGCCGTGGGCGCGGCGGCGCTGGCCTCCTGCGGCACGCTGCTGGACGCGCGCTACACCCGGACGGCGCAGGGGTGGCTGCGGGCGGCGCTCCGGCACGCCGACCCGGCCACCGGCCTGCTTCCGCACGACGCCGGGCTTCCGAACCCGCGCGGCGAATCGGTGGCGCTGATGATCCGCTTCATCCACGAGATCGACCCCGCCGTCGCGGCCGCGCAGTACGCCGGGATGGAGCGGACCTTCGCCACGCGGCTGGTGGGGCTGCTGCCGGCGGTGCGCGAGTATCCGCGCGGCGTCCGGGGCTCGGGCGACATCGATTCCGGGCCCGTGATCCTGGGCGTGAGCGCCCCCGCGTCCGTCGTGGGGATCGCCGCGGCGCGCATGACCGGGCACCACCGCGCGGCGGCGGACCTGCGCGCCACGCCGGAGGTGCTGGGCGCACCCCTGCAGTGGCGCGGCCGGCGGTCGTACGCGTTTGGCCGGCTGGCCGTGGGCGATGCGTTCCTGGCGTGGTCGTCCGTGGTGCGGCCGTGGAACGTCCCCGCGGCGCCGCCCTCGTCATCCACCCCCTATACCGGATGGCGGGTGGGCTGGTGTGGGGTGTGGGGACTGCTGCTGGTTCTTGCCCTGACCCGGCTCGTGCGCATCTTCAGGCGACCCGCGGCACCGGCATCCACCTTTCACGGCCCGGCCGCGCGCACGCATCGCGCGGCGCCGGCTTTGCCGCAGACCGAGGAGACGACGTGAACGCCATCAACCTGGCCGAAAAGCTCTCGCTGTTCAGCGACCACTGGCACCCGCGCATCGTGGGAGAGCTGAACGGGCAGCACGTAAAGCTGGCCAAGCTGCAGGGCGAGTTCATCTGGCACGACCACGCGGACGAGGACGAGCTGTTCCTGGTGCTCAAGGGCCGCCTGCGCATGGAGTTCCGCGACCGCACCGTGGAACTGGGCGAGGGCGAGGTGCTGATCGTGCCGCGCGGCGTGGAGCACCGGCCCATCGCGGACGAAGAGGTGCACGTGCTGCTCTTCGAGCCCGCCTCCACCAGGCACACCGGCGACGTGGAGCACGCGCTGACGAAGCACGAGCTGGAACGCATCTGATCTCATGGCCCAGGGACCGGAGCAGGTACGCGCCTTCTACGACACCGTGGCGGCGGAGTATGCGGAGCACTTCGCGGACGAGCTGCAGGGCAAGCCGCTGGACCGCGCGCTGCTGGAGCGCTTCGCCGCGGACGTGCGGGGCGCCGGGCCGGTGTACGACCTGGGCTGCGGGCCGGGCGGGCAGACGACGGCGTTTCTGCACGCGCTGGGCGTGGAGGTGCGCGGGATGGACCTCTCCCCCGCCGCCGTCGCCGAGGCAGGTCGGCGGCATCCGCGGATCGTCTTTGAAGCCGGCGACATGCTGGCGCTGCCGCTGGAGGACGGCGTGGCGGCGGGGATCGTGGCCTTCTACTCCATCGTGCACTTTTCGCCCGCGCAGCTGCGCACCGCGCTCGGCGAAATGCAGCGGGTGATGCGGCCGGGCGCGCCGCTGCTGCTCGCGTTCCACGTGGGCGAGCAGGTGGTGCACGTGGACGAGATGTTCGGCCGGCAGGCGTCCGTGGACTTCGTGTTCCACAGGACGGAGGACGTGGAGGCGGCGCTGCACGGTGCGGGGCTGGGCGAGGTGGAGACGATCATCCGCGAGCCGTATCCGGAGGTGGAGCATCCCAGCGTCCGGGCGTACGTCTTCGCGCGCAAGCCACCCGCGGCTTACCGGGGCTGATGGGTGGATGCGGCTCCGTCCGGATGACGCGCCGCATCTACCGGCATCATCGAGTTCCCCATCGACCGAAAGCGCCTCACGCAGAGACGCGGGAAGAATGATCTCCCCGCGTCTCTGCGTCGTTCTGTTGATGAGTCCGGCCGGATCCGGGGATCAGAGCCGGCGTCCGCCGCGGCGGCGGTGGAGAAGGTGCAGCAGCACCAGCAGCACCACCGCGCCGACGAACGCGGTAAAGATGGTGCCCGCCAATCCGCTGAACGGCGTGGTTACGCCCAGCTGGCGAAAGAGCCAGCCGCCCACGAAGGCGCCCACGATCCCCACCACGATGTCGCCCACCAGCCCCACGCCCCCCACCAGCAAACCGGCGAGCACGCCCGCCACAAGCCCTACGATCAGCCACGTAAGCAGATCCATGGTCCGTTCTTCCCGTGTGATGTATCCGGTCCCCGACGGTGGTCGGCGCAATCGCCATACCCCGGTGCGCGGATCGCGTCTGGAGGCAGCAGAGTGCGCGGTTGAGAATCATTCGCAAGTTGTTGCAGATCGAATACTTGCGTGCAGGAAGAGGTGGCCCGCACCTTGCTGGAAGGTGTGGGCAACCGAACCCGAACCGGAGGATTGGACGATGCAGAACCCGCTTGAAAAGTCGCTGCCGCAGACCTCGGTGGTTGGCGCTTGCACCGTGACGGACTGCAAGTTCAACGAAAACCACGAGTGCCACGCCGGCTCCATCGAGGTGCGCGTGAGCGCGGCCGGCGCCGAGTGCGGCACCTACACCCCGGAGCGCAACACCCGCCCGCGTCCGTAACGCGGCGTGGCGGCAGGCCCTCCAGGGTGAGCGGGCGTCCACACGGGCGCCCGCTTCGCGTTTGTGGATAGGAGACGGATTGGGGCGGTCCGGACAGTGTTGTGCGAGATGGTGGGCCGCCCCCCTCTCCCGGCCCTCCCCCGCAAACAGCGCGGGGAAGGGTGACGCGCACGACCAACGATCCGGAGCGGGGTCGAATTCTCCTCTCCCCCATGCAGTTCATGGGGGAGAGGCCGGGAGAGGGGGGCGGCCTCCGACGCAGCTCGAGGCCTTGCGTCGAGCCGCGATCCCTCCGCACCCCCAACCTCCCCCAGCAGTTTTGGGGGAGGTTGGCGAGTAATGCGAGCCCGGAGGGGGCGCCTGCGACGCAGCTCGAAGCATCCGAAGCCTGATCGATTTTCTCCATCGGGAACCTTGCACCCTGATCGGCGGTTCCACGCACCCGCGCGCTGGCACCCGGCGCGCGGGGGTGCTAAATCTCTCGCAAGCACCACTGGCCCGCTCCCAACCGTACGCATGCGCTTCATCCATCCCCTCCGCCCTGCCGCCGCGGCGGTGCTGCTGGCCCTGGCGCCGGCCGCCGCCCAGCAGAGCGTGGAGTACGACGTCCGCCTGCCCAACCGCGTGCACCACGAAGCGCAGATCACCGCCACCTTTCGCGGCGTGCCCGCCGGCCAGCCGCTGCAGGCGCGGATGAGCCGCAGCTCGCCGGGCCGCTACGCGCTGCACGAGTTCGCCAAGAACGTCTACGGCGTCCGCGCCACCGACGGGCAGGGCCGCCCGCTGGCCTTTACCCGCGCCGACCCGCACCAGTGGGACGTGGCGGGGCACGACGGCACCGTCACTATTCAGTACACGCTGTTCGGCGACCGGGCGGACGGCACCTACGCCGGCATCGACGCCAGCCACGCGCACCTGAACGCGCCCGCCACCTTTTTGTGGGCGCGGGGGATGGAGAACGCGCCGGTCCGCGTGCGCTTCGAGCGGCCGGCGGGGTGGCGCGTGGCCACGCAGTTGGCGCCCACGGCCGATTCGTCCGTGTTCACCGCGCCCAGCCTGCAGTACCTGATGGACTCGCCCGCCGAGGTTTCGCCGTGGGAGGTGCGCGAGTGGACGGTGCCCGGCCCCGACGGGCGCCCGCAGACGGTTCGGCTGGCCGTGCACCACGCGGGGACGGCGGAGGAGCTGGACCGCTACGCCGACAAGGCGCGCAAGGTGGTCGCCGAGCAGATCGGCATGTTCGGCGAGGCGCCGCGCTTCGACTTTGGCACGTACACCTTTCTGGCGGACTACCTGCCGTGGGTGGCGGGCGACGGGATGGAGCACCGCAACAGCACCGTCATCAGCAGCACCCGCCCGCTGCGCACGGGCGAGATGCAGAACCTGGGCACGCTGTCGCACGAGTTCTTTCACGCGTGGAACGTGGAGCGCATTCGCCCCGACGCGCTGGAGCCGTTCGACTTTACCCAGGCCAACATGAGCGGCGAACTGTGGTTCGCCGAGGGCTTCACCAGCTACTACGACGACCTGTTCATCCGCCGCGCGGGGCTGACGACGGACTCGGCGTACGCGGAGGGGATCGGCGGCGGCATCGTCTCGCCGACCTTGGTGGCGCAGGGGCGGCGCTTCTTCTCGCCGGTGGAGATGAGCATGCAGGCGCCGTTCGTGGACGCGGCGGCATCCATCGACCCCCACAACCGGGTCAACACCTTTCTTTCGTACTACACCTGGGGCTCGGGGGTGGCGCTGGGGCTGGACCTTACCCTGCGCACCCGCTTCGACAGCGTTACGCTGGACGACTACATGCGGGCCATGTGGCGCGAGTTTGGCCGCGAGCAGACGGCGGCGCTGGCGCCCGCGCGGCCGTACACGCTGGCCGACCTGCGCCGCGTTCTCGGTGAGGTGACGCGCGACCCGGCGTTCGCGGACGACTTCTTCGACCGGTACGTGGAGGGGCGCGAGGTGGTGGACTACGCCGCGCTGCTCGCGCGGGCCGGGTTCCTGCTGCGTCAGCCGCAGGCGCAAAGCCCCTGGCTGGGCGCGCCGCTCTCCCCGGCCGAGGGGGGCGTGCGGGTGGATGGGTACGCGCCCGCCAACGCGTCGCTGTACACGGCGGGGATCAGCGCGGGCGACGTAATCGTATCGGTTGATGGGCGCGCCGTGGCGGACCCGGACGCGCTGTGGGCGGTCCTGGATGCGCACACCGCGGGCGACGTGGTGCAGGTGGAGTGGATGCAGCGCGGGCAGCGCCGCGCCGAGCCCATGACGCTGGCGGGGAGCCCCGCGCTGGAGGTGGTGGCGTACGAGGTGGCCGGGATGCGGGTGACGCCGGAGATGCGCGCCTTTCGCGAGAGCTGGCTGGGCTCTCGCGCGCGGCGCTGACCCTGGAGGGACGAGACAATGCGAGCGCGGACGATGATGATGGGCGCGTGCGCCGCGGCGATGGCCGTCGCGGTGGCGTGCAGGGAAGGAACGCCCAACCCTACAAAAGAGCCTGAGATGGAGCCCAACGCGCCGACGGTGGCCGTGCAGCAGGTGCGCAGCTATCCGCACGATTCCACCGCCTTTACGCAGGGGCTGGTGTGGCACGATGGCCGCCTGTACGAAAGCACGGGGCGCTACGGCGAGTCGTCGCTGCGCATCGTGGAGCTGCAGACGGGGCGCGTGGTGCAGAAGGTGGACCTGGCGCAGACCTACTTTGCCGAGGGCCTGGCCGCGGTGGGCAATACGCTGTACCAGCTCACGTGGAAGGAAAGCGTCGCCTTCAAGTACGACGCCGAGACGCTGCGGCCGGCGGGCCAGGTAAGCTACACGGGCGAGGCGTGGGGGCTGGCCTCCGACGGCCGCAGGCTGATCGTGAGCGACGGGTCCAGCTACCTGACCTTCGTGGATCCGGCGTCGTTCCAGGTGGACACCACCATCCGGGTAACGGACGGCGGCCAGCCGGTGGACCAGCTGAACGAGCTGGAGTGGGTGCGCGGCGAGGTGTGGGCCAACGTGTGGCACACCAACCAGATCGTGCGCATCGACCCGCAGACGGGGCGGGTGAAGGGGCGGCTGGACCTGTCGGCGCTGGTGCCCGCGGTGCGCGATCCGGAGGCGGTGCTCAACGGCACGGCGTACGATCCGCAGGCCAACCGGCTGCTGGTGACGGGCAAGCTGTGGCCCAAGCTGTACGAGATCAGCGTGCCCTCGCTGGGCATCGGCGGCGGCGGGGCGGCGGCCGGTACGGCGCCGTAGCGGGCGGTTGAAACCATCGGCGGCCGGCGCCCGTAGGATGCGGGCGTGAGAGCAGGCCGTCGAACTTCCTTCAACGCCAACCCGCCATGCTGGTTCTGCGCTTTCTTTTCCGAAGCCTGATCCTGGGCGCCGTGACCCGGCTCCTGGGTGGGTTCTTCCCCCTTGGCCGCAGGTTGCTCCGCTTGATCTGGCGCTGAAGGCGGCGGTTCTGACAGGCCGGCCGGGCCCCGCACTCGCGGTGGTCCGGCCGGCGTTCGTCTGCAGGGGAAGTGCCCAGTATCGAGTGCCAAGTGCGGTCCGCCCGGGATCATCCACGCCGATGCAGTCTCCCATGTCGCAGGCTCCCACGCTGACCACCCGACGGCTGGTGCTGCGGCCGTTTGCGCCGGACGACGCGGCGGCGGTGCACGCGCACCTGGCCGACCACGAGGTGGCGGCCACCACGGCCAGCATCCCGCATCCCTATCCCGACGGCGCGGCGGAGGAGTGGATCGGCACGCACGGCAGGCGCTACGCGGCGGGCGAGGCGGTGGTGCTGGCCATCGCGCTGCGGGAGACGGAGGCGCTGGTGGGATCCATCGAAATTCGCCTGGTGCCGGGGCACCGGCGCGCGGAGCTGGGCTACTGGATCGGCCGCGCCCACTGGGGGCGCGGATACGCCACGGAGGCCGCGGACGCGCTGGTGCGCTGGGGATTCGCCACGCTGGGTTTGCACCGCGTGACCGCCGCGCATCTCACCCGGAACCCGGCGTCCGGCAGGGTGCTGCTCAGGATCGGGATGCGGCACGAGGGACGGCTGCGGAAGCACTTTCTGAAATGGGGCATGCTGGAGGACCTGGACCTGTACGGCATCCTGGAGCACGAGCTTCCGCCGGGGGCTGCGTAGCCGCGAATTCGGAAAAGATTTGTCCCACGCAGAAGCCCCCGGTGCCACGGCGCCGGGGGCTTCGTCGTGTTCATCAGACTGTGCTACCCCTCCCTCTGGCGGGCGCTCCGCACACCCCGATCTGTCATTCCGAGGAGCGCACGCTTCGCGCCTTGCCCGATCACGGAACCCGGCGCGCGACCGAGGAATCTACTTTCCGTTTCCTCGTGGCCCGACGCGACGCCCCGGACTGGCCCTGTCCGGCGGTTTCGCACCGCGGCGATTGCGCGGGCTGCCGCGTCCGGCCTCGCGCGGGCCGACAGTAGATTCCTCGGCCCTGCAACCTGCGTCGCATTCGGCCAGCGGCAGCGTGGCCGGGCCTCGGAATGACAGTCCGGGTTCATCCAGCAAGGGTACGGAGAGCGCCGCTGGAATCGCTTCGGAGATTCCCGAGTGTAAGCAGCCACCCCCTCAGAGGGTGTTGCCCAACCTGACCCTGTGATCGACTTCCTGAGGGAGGCGCCGCCCCGTACCTCGTTTGTACACTGCACCTTGGCGCCGACCGAAGGACCTCGCCGGCAGAACGACGGGGCTGGTCCCGCGGCATGAAGCCGGCCCCGCCTCGCCGGAGAGCAGGTCCTTCGGTCGCGCGCAGGCGGTTGTATGGAATCGGGTTACACGTGGTGCGCTCCCTCAGGAAGTCATCGCTTCTTCGTGAGCTTGGGGGTTTGGCAACACCCCCTCAGGGCCAGTCGCGCAGCTTGAGCACGAGGCCGGCGAGGAGAAGCCAGAACACGCCGTATCCCGCGGCAAAGGCGCTGGCGCCCCACACGATCTCGCCGCGGACCAGGCCGTCGTACACGTCGTTGAACGCCAGCTGCGGGGGGAGCACGATGGAGAGGATGTCGCCCAGCGGCCCCGGCAGCGGCTGCGCGCCGGCGGAGATGGCCAGCAGCCAGAAGTAGTTGAACAGGAACAGCACCAGCGCCACCCACGTGTCCCCGCGCGACAGGGTGACCGAGAGAAAGGCGATCATCCCCCCGTTGGCCACCGCCGCCAGCAGCGCCAGGTACAGCCCGATCCATCCCCCCTCGAACCTGCCCCACGCCACCAGCTGACCGATCACCAGGAACGCGGCGGCCGCCAGCATCGCCATCGCCAGCCCCATGGCCCAGCGCAGCGCGTAAAAGGCCAGCGGCCGCGTGGGATGCGAAAAGAACAGGCGGTAGTAGCCCTGCCGGCGGTCGTTGCTCACGAACCCGCCCAGCAGGATCAGCATCGACAATCCCGCCAGGTTGCTCAGGGTGGCGCTGATCCCCAGCGCGCCCAGGTCCAGCCGGAACTCCTCCGGCGCCGCCTCGTGCGTGTGAAAGCCGGGCTCGATGAAGAAGAAGGCGACGCACAGCAGCGCCACCATCAACACCCGCGGCAGCATTCCGCGCAGCATGATGGGGATCATGCGCCCTCCTCCCCGCCGTCCACGTCCGCCAGGGCCGCGTCGGGAACGCGCGGCGCGCCCTCGGATTTCGGCGCCTCCTCCACCCGGTGCGCCAGGCGGTGGTAGCGGTCGCGCAGCCCGCCGGCGTCCGGCGCCACCGAGCGGACGACGGCGCCCGCCTGGATGAGCGCCCCCAGCCGCCGGGTGAGGTCGCGCGCGCCACCGGCCTCCACCCGGAAAGTGTGGCCGTCGCCGCGCAGGGGAAGCGCGCCGGGAAAGGCCTCGGGCACCCGGCGGGCGGACGCGGTGCCCTCCACCTCCAGCCGGTACGCGGGGACGGGGCCGGCGCCGCCGCGCAGGTCCACCACCTCGCGGACGCGGCCGTTGGACAGGATCACCGCCTGGTCGGCCACGCGCTCCACCTCGTCCAGGTCGTGCGAGGCAAAGACCAGGACGCGCTCCGGGTCGGCGCGGCGCCACTCGGCCAGCATCTCGCGCACGCGGGCCACCCACTCGGGGTCCAGCCCGTCCGTTCCCTCGTCCATCACCATCACCTTGCGGTCGCCGAGGAGCGCCTGGGCAATGGCCAGCCGCTGCAGGTTGCCCTTGCTGAGCGCCGCCACCCGCCGCCCCGCCACCTCGGTAAGCCCCAGCTTGCGGATGATGCGCTGAATGCGCTCGGTGGGCCGCTCCACCTCGCCCAGCGCCGAGAACGCCTGCAGCGCGCCGCGCACCGTCCACGCGGGGGGAAGCGACACGCGGTCGGGGACGTACGCCACGCCGCGCCGCTCGGCGTAGTCGCGCGGCAGCATGCCGCCCACCTGCACCCCGCCGGCCGTGGGGTTCAGGTAGCCCAGCAGCAGGCGGATGAGCGTGCTCTTGCCCGCGCCGTTGGGCCCCACCAGCCCCACGGCCGCGCCGGGCGGCACGTGCAGCGTCACGCCGTCCAGCGCGCGGACGCGCTCGCCGCGCACGCGGGCCAGGGGGCCGCCGTATTCCTTTACCACCTTCTCTAGCCGGATCATGGCCCGGAGCCTACCGCCGCGCGGGGGGCGGACGCAAGCCCGGCATGGACCCTGCGCCTTCGTCCGCTCTATGGCCAACCGACCGCGCTACGACCGCCGCACCCTTCCCCGCACGGGGCCGCTGCGCCCCCTGTACGACGGGCTGTACCGGCTGCTGCGCTGGATCGGCGCGCACGTGCAGGGATTTCACCGGGCCGTCGGCGCGTTCCTGGTGATCGGCATGATGGTGGTGCTGGTGATGTCGATCGGCTTCGCCATGCTGGCCAAGCAGGTGATGGCGGGCGCGACGCTGCACATGGACGAGTCCATCCTGCGGGCGATGGAGCAGATGGGCGCGCCCTGGCTGGACAACGTGGCGCTGGAGGTGACGGCGCTGGGGGCGCGGCTGGTGGTCTGGATGGTGGTGCTGATCGCCAGCGTGTTCCTGTGGTCCAGCCGCCACCACTACTCCGCGGCGCTGCTGTGGGTGTCGATGATCGGCGCGGGGTTCGTGAACGCGGCGCTCAAGGTCTCGTTCAACCGGCCGCGTCCGGACGTGTTTCCCTGGCGCACCACCCACGTGGGGCTGGCGTCGTTCCCGTCCGGGCACGCCATGACGTCGGTGGTCGTCTACGGCACCCTGGCGTTCCTCATCGCCCGGCTGGCGCCCACCAAGCTGCTGCGGCGGATTACCTGGGCCACCGCCATCGGGGTGATCCTGCTGATCGGCTGGTCGCGGCTGTACCTGGGGGTGCACTACCCGTCCGACGTGCTCGCCGGCTTCGTGATGGGCGCCGCGTGGGCGATCATCTGCGCGCTGGGGATCGAGGCCGTGCGCTACTTCCGGACCCGCCGGCCGGAGGTGGTGGTGGAGGAAAAGGACCTGGGCCCCGGCGGCCCCGTCGCGCCGCCGAAGCCGGTGTGAGAGTGCGGGAGTGCGTGAGTGCGGAAGTGCGGAAGTGCGGAAGTGCGGAAGTGCGGAAGTGATCGGGGGCATGTGCCGTTGGTCGGCGATTGCAGGTGATTTCAGTGCAACACCGATGGGCGGATCATGGCGTTGACGACGCGGGGTTTGGCGCGCGGCCCCGCCCGTTTCCGATGGAGATTCTTCGGTCGGCGCACAGGGCTGCTGAGCGTTTCGGACGGCTCGGGGAGGCGCCTTCCTCAGAATGACAGTGTCGTTCACGGGGGAGACAGGATGGAGCGGCGTCCGGATCTTCGGAGCCGCTCCGTTTTATCACACCCCTTCACCCCTTCACCCCTTCACCCCTTCACCCCTTCACCCCTTCACCCCTTCACCCCTTCACCCCTTCACCCCTTCAC
>NZ_DASWNM010000118.1:0-5071 GCF_036399255.1 Longimicrobium sp. | reverse complement strand
GGCCTTTGTGTTCCACGGGATCTGGCGAGGGACGGCGAGAGAACGGGCTGATGTCAGGCCACATCCGGCAGAGCAGCCGGCGGCGCCTCCCGCGCATCGGCGGGGGGACGGTGGATACCCTGGCAGGAGCAGCATGATGGCAAAGGCACATACGCTCGTCGACAACTTCAACGACGACACTACGGACACCGCGCTCTGGACGGTCGCCGGTACGGTGGCCACCGAAACCAACGGCCGGGTGCAGATCCGCCCGCCCGGCAACCAAGCCGGCTACTACACCTACGCAAGCTCCGTCACCTACGACCTGACCGAGTCGCAGATGCGCGTCGAGATCGTCACGGCGAGCACGTCACCGGGTGTGGCAACGGGGCTGGCCGCATCGATCACGGGCAACGACTACATCCTGATCTGGGTGAAGGACGGCTACGTGGAGAGCATGCAGGGAGTGGGCGGGGTGAGCAGCATCCTTCGCCGGGTGCCGTACGACCCGGCGGCGCACCGCTGGCTGCGGTTGAGCGAGTGGACGGGCACCACGTTCTGGGAGGTTTCGGCCGACGGAAGCACCTGGACGGTGCTCCATCAGGCCCCCGATCCCATTCCCCTGACCTCCGTGCTGCTGGAGTTCGGGGTGCGGGTCACCACCGTGGTGACCGCGCCCGGGTTCGCGGCGTTCGACAACTTCAACGTGCAGAACACGTCGCTTTCGCGGCGCGTGGAAGAGCGGCGGCTGTCCGCGCGCGACGTGCGCGTGCAGGCGGCACAGGTGGCCGCGGAGCGCCGGCACGACGAGCACGTGAACAACAACGACGAGACCAACTACCCCACCTGGACCGGCCGCGAGCTGGCGGGGATGTACAGCAAGAGCCTGCGGCACGACGACTTCGGCGATCCGGAGCCGGTCTCGTACGCGTCGCTGCTGCGCGCCCTGGAAAGCCGCGACCCGCACGACTTCGAGGAGATCATCCTGGGGCCGGCGGGCGCGCCCGTGAAGCTCACCAACCCGCAGTCCGGGCTGGCGTTCGACATCGAGGGCCCCGACGCCCAGGAGCGCACCCTTCCCCCGGCGCCGCGCTTCGACAGCGAGGTGGCGGCGCACGAGATGGGCGAGCTGTACTGGATGGCCGCCCTGCGCGACGTGCCCTTTCTGGACTACGACACCGACAGCCTGGCCGCCGGGGCCGTGGCTTCGCTGAACACGGAGCTCCCCCGCTTTGGCGGCACCGTCCCGGTGACGGATGACAACCTGTTCCGCGGCATCTACCCCGGCGAGCAGGTGGGGCCGTACGTGAGCCAGTTCCTGCTCAAGGGGAACGTGGACCCGCGCAAGCCCGGCGGGCAGGGGCTGAACGCCACCGACGGCTTCATCTCCTACGGCTCGCGCAACATCGACCAGCGGCTGTTCAGCGCCACCCCGGGGGTGGACTACCTGACGGACTTTCCCACCTGGCTGGACGTGCAGAACGGCCAGGACACTCGCGGCACCGGCACCTTCGAGAGCACCAAGCGCTTCATCTACAACCTGCGCGCCGGTGCCACGTTCGTGCACTTTGACCAGGTGCTGGACGCGTTCTACAACGCCGCGTGGATCCTGATGAGCGAGCCGGAGGGCAACCAGCTCACCAACGCCGGGCGCACGGGGATTCCGCAGGTGAGGGTGGAGTTCCCCAAGAACGACGGCAACCCGTACGATCCGCCCGGGACGGCGCTGGACAGCCGCACGCAGGCGGGCTTCAACACCTTTGGCCCCACGCACCTGCTGCAGGCGCTGGCCGAGGTGATGGGGCGGGCGCTGCGGGCGGTGTGGTGGCAGAAGTGGGGGGTGCACCGCCGGCTGCGGCCCGAGGAGTACGGCGGCCGCGTGCACAACCAGGTGCTGTACAACACCAGCGGCTTCACCGAGGGGCGGACGTATCCCCTCCACGTCAGCCTCATCGACTCCATCCAGAACGGCGAGCTGCTGCAGCTCTTCAGCCCCGGCGGACCGTTCACGGACTCATGGCTGCTGCCGCAGGCGTACCCCGAGGGCGCGCCCACGCACCCGGCGTACGGCGCGGGGCACGCGACGGGCAGCGGCGCGCTGGTCACGATCCTCAAGGCGTTCTTCAGCGAGGACACGCCCATCGAGAACCCGGTGCAGGCCAGCGCGGACGGGCTGTCGCTGGTGGCGTACGCCGGCGCGGACGCGGGGCAGATGACGGTAGGCGGGGAGCTGAACAAGCTGGCGGGGAACATCTCCCTCTTCCGCAACGCGGCGGGCGTGCACTGGCGCTCGGACTACACCGAGTCGCTGCCCTTCGGCGAATCGATCGCCATCGGGCTGCTGCAGGAGATGTCGCTGGGCTTCAACGAGGACGACGCCTTCTTCGAGCTGACCCGGTTCGACGGGCAGAAGATCCGCATCTTCGACGGCAAGGTGGTGCCGGTGGTCGTCTGATCGGAGGATGACGGACGCGGCGGCGCACCCCTGCGCCGCCGCGGGAGGAAACACAACCGAATGATCCGGGACCCGAGAGGCCCCCGCCGGCACAGCGCCGGACGGGGGCTTTGGTTTGGATCGATGCTGGAGCGACGGCGAGAGAACTGGCCAGCCAGGCCACGCCGGCAGAGCGACCGGCCACGGAGCCCCGCCGCACATCGGCGGCGGAGCAGCAAAAAACCCTGGCAGGAATCGATCATGGCCAAGACGCATACGCTCGTCGACAACTTCAACGACAACACGACGGATGCAGCGAAGTGGATCGTTCAGGCGGGTGGCGGCGCCCAGGTCGCCGAAGCCAACCAGCGCCTGGAGATCTGGCCGCGCCCGCACCTGGCGGGGACCAACGGAGGTGGGTACCGGTCCACCGGCCTCTTCGACTTCAGCGACTCGGCCGTCAGCGTAGAAGTGGTGCGCGCGCTCGCGGCGCCCACCGGGGCCAGCACCTATCTCTCGGTGGGGCCGGACGGCAGCAACGAACTGTACATCAGCATCGAGGAGGGGATGGTACGCGCCCTGGCGGACGCGGGCGGATCGAGCTTCTCGTACGGAAAGGTGCCGTACGACCCGGCGCGGCACCGCTGGCTGCGCATGCGCCACGAAACCGACGCGGTAGCCGGCGCCGACGTGGTCTACTACGAGACGTCGGCGGACGGGGTGGTGTGGGAGGTGCTCGCGGCGCCCACCCCCCCGATCGCGGTGACCTCGCTGTACGCCTACCTCGGCGCCCGGACCTACGCGGCCGTGCCGCGCCCCGGGCTGGCCGTGTTCGACAACTTCAACGTGCAGGACACGGGGCGCGCGCGGCGGCTGGATGAGCGGCGCCTGTCGGCGCGCGACGTACGCATTGAGGCGGCGGAGCTGGCGGCGGCGCGTCACCACGAGGAGCACGCCAACAACAACGACGAGGTGAACTACCCGGAGCGGCTGCTGGCCGGCAGCTACTCCAAGAGCCTCAAGCACGATGCGCTGGGCGACCCCGACCCGGGCTCGTACGCAACGCTGCTGCGGGCGCTGGAAAGCCGCGACCCCGCGGACTTCGAAGAGATCATCCTGGCCTCGTCCACGGCGCTCAAGCTTACCAACCCGCAGGCGGGGCTCACGTTCGACATTGCCGGGCCGGACGCGCAGGCATTCACCCTGCCGCCGGCGCCGCGCTTCGACAGTGAGGTGGCGGCGCACGAGGCGGGCGAGCTGTACTGGATGGCGGTGGCGCGCGACGTCTGGTTCGGCAGCTACGCGACGGACGCGGGCACGGCCAACACCATCGTCAAGCGCGCCATCGACTCGCTGAACGCGGAGTTCCCGCGCTTTGGCGGCACCGTCACGGTCACGGCGCAGAACCTTTTCCGCGGCATCTACCCGGGCGAGCAGGTGGGGCCGTACGTGAGCCAGTTCCTGCTGAAGGGAAACAACGACCCTCGCAAGGGGCGCAACGCCAATGCAGGATACATCTCCTACGGCTCACGGGAGATCGACCAGCGGCAGCACACAGCGGAGGTGGGGCTCGACTATCTGACCACCTTCTCCACGTGGCTCGACGCGCAGAACGGGGTGGACTTCCGCGGACAGGACGACCTGTACATGGCGCAAAAGCTCTTCATCCGGAGCCTTCGCGACGGCGCGACCTTCGTGCACTTTGACCAGGTGCTGGACGCGTACTACAACGCCGCGTGGATCCTGATGAGCGAGCCCACCGGGAACCAGCTCACAACGTCGGGGGCCGGGCGTCCGCAGATCGACATGGAGTTCCCCAAGGACCAGGGGAACCCGTACGACCCGCCAAGCACCGCGTTGGACTCGCGGACGCAGGCACCCTTCGCGACCTTCGGTCCACCTCACCTTCTTCAGGCGCTGGTGGAGGTGCTGGGGCGCGCGCTACGCGCGGTGTGGTACCAGAAGTGGTTCGTGCACCGCCGGTTGCGGCCCGAGGAATACGGCGGGCGGGTGCACAACCACATCACCGGGTCGCGCACCTACCCATTGAACACCAGCATCACCACGTCGCTCTCCAGCGGCGGGCTGGCCCCGTACTTCGGGAACACGGGTGAGAAGTTCCCCTCTTCGTACCTCCTCCCGCAGGCGTATCCCGAGGGCGCGCCCACGCACCCGGCGTACGGCGCGGGACACGCCACGGGCAGCGGCGCGCTGGTCACCATCCTCAAGGCGTTCTTCGACGAGAGCAAGGCCATCGAGAACCCGCTGCAGGCCAGCTCGGACGGACTTTCCCTGGTGGCGTACACGGGTGCCGACGCGGCGCAGATGACCGTGGGCGGCGAGCTGAACAAGCTGGCCGGCAACATCGCCCTCTTCCGCAACGCGGCCGGCGTGCACTGGAGGAGCGACTACACCGAGTCGCTGCCCTTCGGCGAGGACATCGCGATCGGGCTGCTGCAGGAGATTTCGCTGGGCTTCAACGAGGACGACGCGTTCTTCGAACTGACGAAGTTCGACGGCCAGAAGATCCGCATCTTCGACGGCAAGGTGGAGCCGGTGATCGTCTGATCGCAGGATGACGGCGCGGCGGCGCACCCCTGCGCCGCCGCGGCAGGATGAGCGCAATCGATCAATCCGGGACCCAACGAGGCCCCCGCC
>NZ_DASWNM010000117.1:0-32881 GCF_036399255.1 Longimicrobium sp. | reverse complement strand
GTACTCCTGCGGCGTGTACGCGCCGTGCAGGCGCAGGCCCACCGTCGGCGTGAAGAAGAACGCCGCCGTCGCGCCGAAGATCGGCGACAGCCCCGGCGAGTACCCTTCGTCGTCGATGCTGAACCAGTCGCTGGTCCAGGCGCCGCCGGCGTAGATCCCCAGGTCGAACGCGCTGGCGCGGCGACCCATCATCATGTCGTCCTGCGCCTGCGCTCCGCCCACCGCTCCCACGGCCAGCGCGGCCGCCAGGAGGGATGTCTGCAATCGTTTCATGAGTCCTCTTCCGAACCGGGTGATGTAGCTTCTGTTCCGTCTTTTTGCCGCCGCGGTCAGTCGACCGCCTCGGCGCGGGGCCCAGCCGAACGCACGGCTGCCCCGGGGGCACTCCCCTCTCTGGCGTGTTCACCTCCCCGGATTCCGGTGGTGAAAGGGGTCCCGGTCCAGGACCGTCTCTCCCTAGAAGGCGGCCAGCACGCCGCCCAGCACCGCCCCGTACGCCACGTGCCCGGCGATCACCGCCCAGGGCGTGGCACGTCCCCAATTGAGCCCGAACCGCCCGGGAGGCGGCAGCCTGCCCTGCTTGATGCAGCCGCTGACCCGCTCCAGCAGCGGAAGGGCGGCCGCGGCCGCGGCCCCCACCAGGAGCCCCGCGGCGATTCCCGTTCCCCATCCCGTCCCGCCCATCACGCGCATGAGCCCCACGAACAGCGCGGGGAGCAGCGACACGCCCAGTCCCAGGAACAGCAGGAACCCCACCGTTTCGGTGGCGGGCACGTTGGGCTCGCGAAAGAAGATACAGCCCAGCTGGGTGGTGGGGCTGAAGCGCGTCCACTCGAAGGTGCGGAACACCCAGAACACGCACGCCGACAGGATGGTGGCCACGAACCCCGCCCACACGACCGTACCCACGGATCCCCCCATCAGCCCTTGCTCTCCCCCGGCGGCACCGCCGCGCTTCCGTCGGCCGCGTTCCGGCCCCCCGGGGCGGGCGCGGGCCGCACGTTCAATGCCCGGCGGCGCCCACCGGGGGCGCCGCCGGTGCTCCCTGACGCGCCGGCGGGGCCGTGCGTCACTCCGTCTACCGCCCGCGGAACGCTCAGCTCGCCGGGCCGGCCGCGGGGGCGGGCTCGGCCGCGGGCGCCGCGGAAGGCGCGGCCACGCTGCGCCCGTCGTCGCCGCGGCGGGGGACGCGCGACGCGTCCATCGGCGGCAGCACGTCGTCGGCCACGATGCGAAGGCTGCGGTTGAAGATGACGTCCGACACGCCCTCGGGAATGGCCATCACGTCCAGGTACAGGTCCACCGCCTCGTGCAGCGGCACCTCTTCGGCGAGCGCCTTGCCGAACACCAGGGCGTTCTGGACGTGCGTCTCGAAAAGCGAGTCCTCGGCGCGGGCGGCGGCCAGGTTGATGGTCTGCCGCAGGTCGTCCTTTACGCGGCCGCGGATGCGGCGGCGCACGCGCGAGAACACGGCGTCGAAGCGCCCCTCCTCGCTGCCGCGGTCGCCCGACTCCTCGAGCTCGTCGTCCTCGAGGTCCAGGTTCAGCTCGTCGGCCTCGGTAAGGCCGCTGCGGCGGCCGATGGCGGCCAGCGCCCGGCTGCCGACGTTGCGCGCCTGCTCGGGGGTGAGCCGCAGGATCCGGGCGTAGATGTCCAGGGCCGAATCGAACGGCAGCTCTTCCGACACCAGGTCCACCAGCGCCAGCACGTGGCGCACGTGGGTGGAAAGCAGGCGTTCCTGGCAGACGGCGGTGGTCAGGTCCACCTGCCGCTGCATGTTGCGCGAGATCTTACGGGTGAGGGCCACGGGCGCTCTCTCCGGGGTTCCGGGTGGGCGCCCCATGCGCCGGGCGCCGGGGCGGTTGCCGGGGGCGCGGAGCAAGTTCCATTCCCGGGCCGGGGCTCGAACGGTCGTTCGCCACCTGGAAGAAGAACTCACGCAGAGAGCAATTCCGTTTCTCTCCGCGCCTCTGCGTGATACAAGGTCCTGAAAAAGAATGATCGTACAGAGGAACAGAGTCAGACAGAGAAACCAATGTGATAGTTAGCTCGCTTTCTCTGTCTGACTCTGTTCCTCTGTACCCCATGGTGTTGTTTTCCCTGGATTCGGCATGAGGCCTTCTTTGGAATTGGGGACGATGCCGGACATCCGCACACGAAACGGCCCCCTTCCGAACGTTCGGAAGGGGGCCGTAATCGTCGGCGAACCGCCGTGGCTTACGGAGCCGGCGTGGCGGGGGCCGGGGTCGCCGGAGCGGGCGTGGTGGCCGGGGCCGTGCCCGTCGCGGGCGCCGCCTGGGTGCCGCCGCCCAGGGGGGGCGTGACGCCGCCCGCGGGAGCCGTCGCGCCGCCGGTCGCCGGAGCGCCGGTGGCCGGGGCCGTCGCGCCACCCTTGGCCGGAGCCGCCGGCGCAGGCGCGGCGGGTGCGGCGCCGCGGCGAAGCTCGCGCTGCAGCAGGCTCTCGTTGCTCGCCGGACGCGACGACAGGATGGAAAGCGTGAACGCCAGCAGCAGGAACGCGCCGCCACAGTACCAGCTCAGCTTGGTGAGCAGCGTGGTGGCGTGGCGCCCGCCGAAGAGCGTGTCGGTGCCGGCGCCGCCGCCCATCGCGGCAAGACCGCCGCCCTTTCCCGCCTGCAGCAGCACCACGGGAATCAGGATCAGCGCGTCGAGGATCAGCAGGATCAGCAGAAACGTAAACACGGGCAGGCCCGGGAAAGAGGCGGCATGTACGGGGAAACAGCAAACTTAGGCCAGAACGCCGGGCCGGTCAACCCGCCGCGCCGCAGATGGCCGCAAAACCGCCGGGGTCAAGGCTGGCGCCGCCCACCAGAACGCCGTCCACGCCGGGCTGCGACATGAGCTCGGCGGCGTTGTCGGGCTTGACGCTGCCGCCGTACAGAACCGGCACCGCGTCCGCCGCTTCGCGCCCGAACGCCTGCGCCAGCCGCTCGCGCACGGCGTGGTGCATGGACGCCGCGTCCCCAGGCGTGGCCGTCACCCCGGTGCCGATCGCCCAGACGGGCTCGTAGGCCACCACCAGCTCGGCGACCTCGTCCGGGCGGATGATCGACAGGACGGGCGCCAGCTGCTCGGCCACCACGGCCTCGGCGCGGCCGGCGTTGCGCTCGTCCAGCGTCTCGCCCACGCACAGGACGGGGACCAGGCCGCCGTCCAGCACGGCGCGCACCTTCTTCGCCGTCTCGTCGCTGGTCTCGCCGAAGACGTGGCGGCGCTCGCTGTGGCCCACCAGCACCAGCTCCGCGCCGGCGTCCTTGGCCATCGCCACGGAAAGCTCGCCGGTAAAGGCGCCGCTGGCTTCCCAGTGCACGTTCTGCACGCCCAGGCGCACGTCCGGCCGCCCCTGAAGCGCCTCGCGCGCGGCGGCAAAGGAGATGGCGGGGGGAAAGAAGACGACGGAGCGGTCGTCCGCGGGCGCCAGCCGGTTCAGGAAGTCGGCGAAGAATCGGGCCGTGTCGCTGGGCCCGTGGTTCATCTTCCAGTTGCCGGCGAGCACCGGCCGGCGCGGGGCGCTCACGACGCCCCCGCGTCGGCCAGGGCGGCCACGCCGGGAAGCTCCTTGCCTTCCAGGAACTCCAGCGACGCGCCGCCGCCCGTGGACACGTGCGACATCCGCGACTCCAGCCCCATCTCCGCCACCGCCGCCGCGCTGTCCCCGCCGCCGATGATCGTCGTCGCGCCGCGGTCCGTCGCCTCGGCGACCGCCTCGGCCACGCCGCGGGTGCCGGCGGCGAACTCGGCGATCTCGAACACGCCCATGGGCCCGTTCCACAGCACGGTCCGCGCGTCGGACAGCACGCGGCGGTACTCGTCCACCGTCCGCGGACCCACGTCCAGGACCATGCGGTCGGCGGGGATCGCCTCCCGGTCCACCGTCTGCACGGCCTGCCCCGCCTCCATCTTTTCGGCGACGACGGCATCCACCGGCAGCACCAGCTTGTCGCCGGAGGTGGAAAGGAGCTCGCGGGCCATGTCCAGGCGGTCGTCCTCCACCAGCGAGGTGCCGGTGGCCAGCCCCATCGCCTTGAAGAAGGTGTTCGCCATCGCCCCGCCGATCAGCAGGCGGTCCACCTGCGGCAGCAGGCTGCGGATGACGTCGATCTTCCCCGAGATCTTGGAGCCGCCCAGGATGGCCACGAACGGCCGCTCCGGCTCCGACAGCGCGCGGCCCAGGTACTGGAGCTCGCGGTCCATCAGCAGCCCCGCCACCACGGGCTTGCCCTCCAGGCGCATCACCGTGGCCACGCCAGCGGTGGAGGCGTGCGCCCGGTGCGCCGCGCCAAAGGCGTCGTTCACGTACACGTCGCCCAGCGCGGCCATCTCCTGCGCCAGCCCGGAGTCGTTCTTTTCTTCGCCGGGAAGGAAGCGGGTGTTCTCCAGCAGCAGCACGTCGCCGTCGAACATCGTCCCGATGGCGGTGCGCGCCTCGTGCCCCACCGTGTCGGCGACGAACTCCACGCGGCGCCCTTCCAGCAGCTCGCGCAGGCGGTCGGCCACGGGCTTCAGCGACATCTCGGGCACCGGCTTGCCCTTGGGGCGGCCGAAGTGCGCGAGGAGGATGACGCGCGCGCCCTGCTGCAGCAGCCCGTCCAGCGTGGGGAGCGTGGTGGTGATGCGCGTGTCGTCGGTGATGCGGCCATCGTCGTCCAGGGGGACGTTGTAGTCCACCCGGACCAGGACGCGCCGGCCGCGGACCTCGTCCGTCGTGAGGTCCGTGATCGTCTTCTTTCTTCCGCTCACAGCCGCTCGCCCATGTAGCGGGCCAGGTCGACGCAGCGGCAGCTGTAGCCCCACTCGTTGTCGTACCAGGCGATCACCTTCACCAGCCCGCCCATCACGCTGGTGGAGGGCGCGTCGACGATGGACGAGTGCGGGTTGCCGGTGTAGTCGATGGAGACCAGCTCCGTTTCTTCGTACCCCAGGATCCCCTTCATCCGCCCCTCGGAGGCGGCGCGCAGGGCGTCGTTCACCTGCCGCGCGTCCACGTCCTTTTCCAGCTCGGCCGTAAGGTCCACCACCGACACGTCGGGGGTGGGAACGCGGAACGCCACGCCGTCGATCTTGCCCTTGACCTCGGGGATCACCAGCGAGGTGGCCTTGGCGGCGCCGGTCGTGGTGGGGATGATGGACATCCCGGCGGCGCGGGCGCGGCGCAGGTCCTTGTGGGGCAGGTCCAGGATGTTCTGGTCGTTGGTGTAGGCGTGCACGGTGGTCATCAGGCCGCGCCGGAAGCCGAACTCGTCCAGCAGCACCTTGACCACGGGCGCCAGGCAGTTGGTGGTGCAGCTGGCGTTGGACACGACGTGGTGGTTGGCCGGATCGTACTTGTCGCCGTTGACGCCCAGGACGATGGTGATGTCCTCGTCCTTGGCGGGGGCGCTGATGATGACCTTCTTTGCGCCGGCCTCGATGTGCTTGGCGGCGTCGGCGCGCTTGGTGAAGCGGCCCGTGCTCTCGATGACGATGTCCACGCCCAGGTCGCGCCAGGGAAGCGCGGCGGGGTCCTTTTCGGCGAAGACGCGCACCTCGTCGCCGTCCACCACCAGGCTGTTCTCGCGCGCTTCCACGGTACCGGCGTAGATGCCGTGCACCGAGTCGTACTTGAGCAGGTGGGCCAGCGTCTTCGTGTCGGTCAGGTCGTTGACGGCCACGAAGTCGATGTCGGTGGCACCGGCCTTCTTGGCGGCCCGCAGAACGTTGCGGCCAATGCGGCCGAACCCGTTGATGGCGACGCGAATGGGCATGGTCTCTGTGTCTATGCGTGAAAAATGGACGACGGAGCGCCGGGCCCGTGTGGGCTCAGCGCTCCAGCTCCGGGATGACGCGGGCAAAGGTCGCCACGCTCACCACGCGCGCCCCCGCGTCCAGCAGCGCCTGCGAGCATGCAAGGGCCGTGGCACCGGTGGTCCACACGTCGTCCACCAGCATCACGTGCTCCCCCTGGAGCTCGGCGGCGCGCTCGGCCGGGACGGAAAAAGCGCGCGCTACGTTAGCCTTGCGCTCCCCCGGATGCAAGGCCGTCTGGGTCTTGCTCTGCCTGGTCCGCGCCAGCACGTCGGGGCTCGCCGTCCACCCCATCTTTTTGGCGAAGGCGGTGGCCAGCAGCGCCGCCTGGTTGTAGCCGCGCTCGCGCAGCCGGGCCGCGCTGGTGGGCACGGGCACCACCAGGCGCACCTCGTCTTCGACGTCGCGGGGCCACGACATCTCGGACATGCGCTGGGCCATGGGGTCGGCCGCGCCCTCCCAGCCGCGGTACTTGAGGGCGTGGCAGATGCCCTTGACCTCGGGCCCCATGACGAACGCGGCGCGGATGGCGCGCACGGCCTGCGGCCAGTCGCCGCAGGTGCGGCACTTGGGGCGCGGGTCCTCGTGGGCGGGGACGGGGGCCCAGCAGCGCTCGCAGCGCGGGTGCGGCAGCGTGCGGCACTTTACCCAGCACAGCCGGCAGACCAGGCGGTCCTTTTCGGTGGTGGGGATGGGGCGGTCGCAGCTCACGCAGACCGGCGCGAACACCAGGTCCATGGCGCCGTCGCCCAGCTCGCCCAGCACGTCTCTCAGGTAGGGCATCGTCGGTCCTGCGGATTTGATGATGAAAGAGCGGGACGTCGTCAACGGCTCGTTTGGGCGTGTCCCTGCGCTGCGCTCCGGGCCGGGCTGCGCGCGCCGTAGGGCACGATACAACTGTGCCCAACGGCGCCGAGCCCCCGGCGCGCCGGCCTCTCGCGCGAAATCCTCCGGCCTCGTGCACGGCGCGCCGGGTTCTCGGCCCTGCGGGCGCGCATCCCTCACGCGGTTGCGGCGGCGGCGGACGCAGACCGGCCGGTGCATCACGTCCGGCGCCCGGCGGGCTTCCACCCGCGGTGCGTCGCGAATCGGGCTCATCCGACGCAAACGGCGGCCCACGCACCGACAGAATGGGACAGAGCAGTCACTTTTCGAAAGCCCCCCGCGCCGCATCGGTCCCGGCGAAGGTGCGGAAGCTATCGGACAGAGTGAACGCCGTCCACTGGGGGGCCCGAAACGCGGTTCGCGCGGCTTCGGCTGAACACGTCGCGGGTGCAGATCCTGGCTTGGCCTGACAGGGAATAGGGAATAGGGAATAGGGAACAGGGGACAGGGAACAGGGGACAGCCGGCAACGGCAGGCCGGAGCCGCTACTGCTGGCCCAGGTTCCGTGAGCAAGGGTCTGCGCAGCAGGCAGGGAACTCACACGGAGTCAACGGAGTTTTCTCGTTCCGTTCCGCTGCTCCCACGGTTCGACGTCTGGTGGATGTGAGCGGAGGCATGGCGCGCCGGTCGACGAGGCACGAGCTGGCGTGGGCTGTCGGAAACGGCGAAAGAGATGGAATGCGGCGGGGTGCCATCCGCGTTTTTTCAGGGAGGAGGCGGATCACCCGATGATCTTTGAAGCGCATCGAACCAGGCCGAACGCACCCCCTGATGCGCGATCCTGAGAACCATCCGCCCACGTCGAGGGTCGCGAGCGGCACGTGGCCAGACGCCGTCTTTTCCCGGGTTCGGGATGAGGCCCATTCGTTTTCAGAGCCTGGGATGCTCCGGCGCCGATCAGCCGACGCCGCCGGCCAGCTCGCGCAGCACCGTGCGCTCGGCGGTGGAGAGCTGGCGGTTGCCGCGCGCCTTGGCACGGACACGCCGGGTCTGGAACGCGCGCAGCCGCTGCAGCGAGGCGTTGCGCTCGCGCTCCACCTGGTCCAGCGTGCGCCGCAGGAACTCGTCCGTCGGGGGCTCGCGGCCGGGCTCGTACCCAAAGTCCAGCTCCAGGCAAGCGCTCACGCGGGTGTAGCTGCCGCCGGTGAGCGCGCAGAACGACCGCACGCACGCGCGCAGGCTGCTCAGCCGCAGCCAGACGGGATGCGCGGGGTCGCGGACGCGGCGAGCGTGGTAGCTGAACGACATCCGCCGGCGGGAGGAGCCGCGATCAGCGGGCGGAGACCAGCTTGATGACGAACACCAGGGTGGCGTTGGGCGGAACCCGCCCCACGCTCTGCGTCCCGTACGCCTCGGAGGCCGGCACCACCAGCTGCCGCTGCCCCCCCACGCGCATCCCGACGATGCCGGTCTGCCAGCCGCGGATGACGCCGCCGGCGCCCAGCACGAACTCCACCGGCGGGCTGGGCGGGGCCGCGGCGTCGAACTGCGTGCCGTCGGGGAGAAAGCCGGCAAAGTGCACCCCCACCCGGCTTCCCCGCCGCACCGACGGCCCGCTCCCCACCACCAGGTCGCGCACCAGCACCCCGTCGCGCATGCGCTCCATCGCGGCCACGTCCACCCCCAGCGACGGCGCAAAGGTGATGGACTCCGGCGCAAGCGCGCCCGACGTGCCCCCGGCGCTGCAGGCGGTCGCGATCAGCAGGATGGGCAGGCAGAGCAGACGACGCATCTTTTCTCTCGTACGAGGGGTGGATGATCGGGGTGGATGGGTGGGACGATGGCAGGATGTCTCCAGACCTTCCACGATTGACTTCCTGAGGGAGGCGCCGCCCTGGAATCTGAATGCACGATGCACCCTGGCGCCGACCGAAGGACCTCGCCGGCCGTATGAATGGGCTGGATCGCAACTCAGGATCTGCCCCCGTCGTATCCCAGAGGAGGTCCTTCGGCCGCGCGCTCATTGTTGTGCAGCTTCGGACTACACGTGGTGCGCTCCCTCAGGAAGTCAAATCTTCCGCGCAGGAAGATGACGACTGGGATTGATTGATGAAAGACCGGGAGCCCGGCCCGCGTGGCGGACCGGGCTCCCGACATCAGCCGAGGCGGATCACACGCTGCCGCGTGTGGAGCCGCGCTCGTAGCCGCGCTGGCCAAAGTCGCGCAGGGTGTCGTAGCTCCCCGCCCGGCTGCCGGTGTAGCCGCCGCGCAGGTGCGGCTCCACGTCGGTGTAGCCGCGGCCGGCGTACTCCGGGTTGCGGCCCGCCACGTAGCCCAGCACGTACACCGTGCGTGCCTGGCTGTAGGGTACGCCGCTGCTGCGCACCGGGTGGCTCTCGTAGTAGGTGCGGCAGTCCCGCTCTTCCTCCTCCGAAAGCTCCGCCGCGGCGCTGAACAGCTTTTTGCTGGCCCAGTAGCCGCCGGCCACCAGCGCCACGCCCGCCACCACGCGCTTCCACTCGAACGCGGTCCGCGCGAACTCGCGCACGCGGCCAAAGCGCTCGGTGTCGCCGTAGTCGCGCTGCACGTCGACCTCCACCTCTTCGTAGGTGCGGTCGGCGTACACCGGGTTGCTGGCCGCCGCGTGCCCCGCGGCGTAGCCCGTCCGCGCCTCGTCGTACGTGCCCGCGGTCCCCTCGGTGCCCACGGTGCTGTAGTGGCTGCGGTACGTGGGCTCGTGCAGCTCGAAGTCCTCCGTGCCGCTCACCATCCCGTCGCCCAGCCCCGCCGTCCCGCCGAGGTCCGATCCGCCCCCCGTCGAGCCGCCGTACCCGCCGGTCGAGCCGCCCGTCGATCCACCCAGGCCGCTGCCGCCGGTCGACCCGCCGTACCCGCCCGTCGATCCGCCGCCCGTCGATCCGCCGAGGCCGCTGCCCCCCGTCGAGCCGCCGAGGCCGCTGTCGGAGAGTCCGCTTCCCGCGCCGCCCGTCGAGCCGCCGTACCCGCCGGTCGAGCCGCCACCCGTCGATCCACCCAGCCCGCTGCCACCCGTCGATCCGCCGGTCGAGCCGCCGAGCCCACCCGTCGATCCACCCAGCCCGCCCGTCGAGCCGCCGCTGGTCCCGCCGCCGCCAAGGCCGCTATCCGACAGCCCGCTGCCGCCCGCCGTGCCGCCACCCGGGCCACCCGTCGAACCGCCGCCGGTGGATCCGGACGTCGAGCCGCCGGACGATCCGGCATTGGTTCCGTCGATGGGATCGTTGAAGCTCTGCATCGTACCTCCTTCGCGCGGGGAATCCAAAAATCCGGGCAGGGGACCCATGCAGGCTTCACGCCATCGATGAGCGCAGGCAAAGGGATGCTCGTGATCCGGGAACCGGCCAGGATCCCTGACGACATCTACAAACTTTGGACGCCGCCGTCAGAGCTCCCGCCGGCCGTCGCGGAAGATGCGGATGCCTTCCTTGCCGCCGTGCAGCAGCAGCCGCGCCCCGCGGCCGCCGTACGCGCGCATCAGGTCCAGCATCATGGGCTCTTCGCCGTGCCAGGGGTAGCCGTACACCAGGTCGAAGTCCTCCAGCGGATGCCGCAGCTCCGGGTACGCCGACGCCCCGTGCCCGATGGTGCCGATGCGGTCGTCGCCCGTCCGCGAGCGGTAGCGGTACCCCGCGGGCAGAAAGCTGCCCGCCGCGAACCGGGCGCCCGAATCGAACCGCCGCGCCAGCTCCCGGGCCACGTCCACCAGCTTGCCGTCCAATTCGATGCCGTACGCCTCGTAGCCCAGCATGTCGGCCATGATGGTGATGACGCCCGTGGCCGATCCCAGCTCCAGAAAGCGCAGCCCGGGCGCGCGCAGCCGAAGCAGCGTCTGCAGCACGTGGTCGTAGTCGGCCGGGACGAACGGATGCCAGTTCTCCTGCCGCACCTCCTCGTCGAAGCGCCGCCAGATCTCCCAGCCCTCTTCGCTCAGCGCGGAGATCCGCGCGCGGAGGGCGGGCTCCAGCTCCTGCTCCTCCGCCGAGAGGGTGCCGCTCATCGGCCCGCCGGGGACGCGGTCATTCGTCGTCCTCGCCGTCATCGTCCGAGGCGCCCTCGAGGTCCTCGTCGCCCTGCAGGATCTCGCCCTCGCCGGCCGCGGCCTCCGCCTTTCGCTGCTCCTTCTTGGCCAGCTTCTCGTCCTTCTTCTTCTGCTTGTCGATTTCCTTCTGCCGCTTCTCGAATCCGTAGTTTGGCCTGCGTGCCATGTATCCCCCGATTGTTGCCGTGAATGCAAGCGCCGGCGCCCCGTCAGGGCGCCCCGCCGCACGGTTCTGCACCTTTCAGTCCGCCAACACAGGCGCGCGGGCCAACCGGCCGCGAACACGACGGTAGGATCGCACAAAAACACGACGGCGTCTGCACGCGATCGAGCGTGCAGACGCCGGGGATTTCGACGATCGGAACGCGACCGCCCGCCGGCGAATCGCGGACTCCATCATCCGCGTCGCTTCACGTAGTCGCCGTATTCATCCTGGACCACACCCCCGTTGACGAAGCGGTCGGGAGACGCCCCGTAGCGTTCCACCGCGAGCGCGATCGCCTCCTCCACCGTCGGCAGGCGGTGTTCACCGGCCGCGTCGTCCTCATCGTATTCGGTCAGGGGCGTGAAGTCGTAGACGTCCCAGAAGCTCTCGTCGCCCTGGTCGTACGCTTCGTGAAGCGACAGGACGACGGCGTCTTCTTCCTGGCACAACGTGATCCAGCGGATCGCGGGCTCCCCGCCGTCGTCGAAGCCGCCCAGGAACTGCTCGACGCACGCGCCGCGGTTCAGCGCGGTGCGAATGAACGGAAGGATCAGGTAGCGGGTCCCGGCGATGTTCGACGGCGAGATCGCCGGCTGGATCTCCGCGACGGCCGGATTCGGCGGGATGGAGCGCAGGAAATCGTCGATCTCGGCCGTGGAGCGCAGGATCACCGCCCGCTGATCCGGCCGCAGCGCCGCGAGCCTGGCCAGGACACCGGGACGCTGCGTTCGCGGATACTCCCAGATCCAGCGAATGAACTCCCCCGTCAGCCGCTCGCTGCATCCCGGGGTCATGTCCGGCCGCCCGCCGCGGCGATGGACAATGCGCCGCTTGAACGCGCGCCACAGGCAGAGCGTGCGCGGCAGGTCCAGGAACACCGCCGTATCGCAGGCGGCCAGGCGCCGGTCCAGCGTGCCGGCGTAGTTGCCGTCCATCACCCAGCGATCTCGCGCGAGCAGCCCGTCCACCGTCCGCACCCACTCGTCCTTCGGTGTCTTGACCCATCCGGGCTTCCAGTAGATCGCGTCCAGGTGGATGAGCGGCAGCCCGGCTCGCTCCGCCAGCCGCGCCGCGAACACCGACTTCCCCGCCCCGCTGGAGCCGATCACCAGGATCTTTTGCATCACGGATCACGAAGGGACGCCAGGAGTAATCGCACCACGCGGGACAAGCGCGCGCGATGATTTTCAAACGCGAGGATCAGATTGGACAAATTATCGGAACCGCCGGTTGCTCCCGGTTCGGTCCCGTGTTGAAGGAACCGCTCGTCACTCTGCCAGCGCCGCGCGCATCACGTCCAGCGGCGGCTCCATCTTCCACCAGCGGCGGAACGCGGCGGCGCCCTGGCCGATCAGCATCTCCTTGCCGTCGGCGGCGGAGAGGCCGCGGGCGCGCAGGGCGTGCACCCAGCGCGTCTCGTTCGGCGAATAGACCAGGTCCAGCGCCGCGCCGATCTCCGGGCCGGGCGCGTCCGGATCCAGCGGGAGCGGATCGGCGGGCTTCAGGCCCAGCGAGGTGCTGTTGATGGCCAGGTCGAAGCGCTCGCCCGCGAGCGCATCCACCGCGCCCGCCACGTCGATGCGCACGCCGGGCACGCGGAACCGCTCCGCCAGCGCCCGTGCGCGCTCCACGGTGCGGTTGGCGATGACGATGCGCTCCACGCCCGCGTCCGCCAGCGCGCAGACCGCCGCGCTCGCCGCGCCGCCCGCGCCCACCAGCAGCACGCGCGCTCCCGCGGGCGGGCGCCCCAGCAGCACGTGGACCGCCTGCAGCACCCCCGCCACGTCCGTGTTGTCGCCGTGTACCGCGCCGTCCTCCAGCCAGTACGTGTTGCAGGCGCCCGTCCGCAGCACCGCCTGGCTGGGCCGCTCCACCGTGGCCGCGGCGAGCGCCTTGTGCGGCACCGTCACGTTGCCGCCACCGCCCGCCCGCGCAATGCCGCGGATGAGCCCCGGCGCGTCGTCCGCGGAGCAGCGCAGCGCGACGAACGCCGCGTCCAGCCCGAGGGCGCGGATCGCGGCGTTCTGGAACTTCGGAGACAGGGAGTGCGATACGGGATCGCCCAGCAGGGCGAACAGCCGGGTGGCGGCCGTGGGAGCGGTCACGGATGAAGGATGGGGGCCAGCCGGTCCAGCGCCTGCCCCACCAGCCGGTGCAGCTCGTCGTAGGTGTCCTGGTACACCGACTCCGGCCCGCCAAAGGGGTCGCGGATGGAGTAGCCGTTCTCCGCGCCGCTGGCGAAGTCGCCCAGTGTGAGCGCCTTTTCAGCGCCCCCCAGGCGCCACACGCCGTCCAGGTGCGACGGCCCCATCCCCAGCACCAGGTCCGCCCACGCCACCAGGTCGGGGGTAAGCGGCTGGCTGCGGTGGCCGGCCAGGTCGATGCCGTGCCGCGCCGCCACCGTCACCGAGTGCCCCGTCGCTCCGTCGCCGGGGCGCGCGGCGATGCCGGCCGACGCCACGCTCACGTGCTTCCACCCGCGCCGCGCCAGCTCGGCGCGGGCAATGCCCTCCGCCAGCGGCGAGCGGCAGGTGTTGCCCGTGCAGACGAACAGGATGTTGAACGTGGTGGTCGCCGGCGTGTCGGGGGCCGCCTGCTGGCTCATCTCCGGTCCCATCGCGAGGTCGTACACGGCTGTCGGTACATGGCTGCAACGGATCGGCCCAATCTACACACCCGCGGCACCCTCGTGCAATCCGAAACACCGAAAGAAGATGGCCTCACACAGAGTCAGCAGAGTCAACAGAGTGGTTTCACGGTGTCACCCCCCACGAACGCGCGCGGGAACGGCACGAGCGAACTCTGTTAACCCTGCTGACTCTGTGTGAGGCCGTTTGCGATGGCTTCCGCGATCGGGAGGTCTTCCTGGCGCGTGACCTTGAGGTTGTCGTACGCGCCCATCACCACGCGCACGGGACCCACGTAGCGCGCGTAGAGCCCCGCGTCGTCCGTGGCGGCGACGCCGTCAGCGCGGGCGCGATGGTACGCGTCGAGGAGCGCGGCGCGCGGAAAGCCCTGCGGCGTCTGCGCCTGCCAGAGCGCGGCACGGTCCGGGGTGGCGGTGATGACGCCGCCCGCATCCACCTGCTGGATGGTGTCCGTCACCGGCACCGCCGCGATGGCGCCACCCTCCGCGCACCCGTCCAGCACCCGGTCGATGATGTCGGTGGATACGAACGGCCGCGCGCCGTCGTGGATCAGCACGTGGCTGACGTCTTCAGCGAGGGCGAGAAGGCCGTTGAGCACGGAATCGCCCCGCTCCGCGCCGCCCGCGACCGTGTGGATCGGCAGGCCGGCGAGCCAGCGGGGCGGATCGGCCACATCGTCCGTGGGGAGCACGACGACGATGGACGTGATGCGGGGATGATGGAGGAAGGGGCGGATGGCGCGCAGCAGCACGGGCTCGCCGCCGACCTCCAGGTACTGCTTGCGCACGGGCCCGCCCAGGCGCGTTCCCGCGCCCCCGGCCACGACGACGGCCGCCGCGCGCACCGTCAGCCGAAGATGGCGCCGACGAGGGCGCGCACGTCCTCCGCCGGCACGGCGCGGATCCCGGAGGGCAGCGTCTGCGGCACCGCGCGCGGCGAAAGGTACGCCGTGCGAAAGCCCATCCGCGCCGCCTCGGACAGCCGCCGCTCCACCTGCCCCACCGGCCGGATCTCGCCCCCCAGCCCCAGCTCGCCGATGAACACCGCGTCCGAGGGCGCGGGACGGTCGAACACACTGGACGCCAGCGCCACCGCCACCGCCACGTCCCCCGCCGTCTCGGCCAGCCGCAGCCCGCCCACCACGTTCAGGAACACGTCCAGCTGGCCAAAGGTGAGGCCGGCGCGCTTTTCCAGCACCGCCAGCAGCAGCGCCAGCCGCTTGTGGTCCAGCCCCGTGCTTACCCGCTGCGGCGCGCCGTAGCTGGCCTTGGCCGCCAGCGCCTGCACCTCCACCAGCAGCGGCCGCGTCCCCTCCATCGTCGCCACGACGGCCGAGCCGGAGGCGCCGCTGTGGCGCTCGCCCAGGAACAGCTCCGACGGGTTGCCCACCGGCGCCAGCCCCGCCGCCGTCATGCGAAAGACGCCGATCTCGTCCACCCCGCCAAAGCGGTTCTTGGTGGCGCGCAGCACCCGGTTGTCCAGCCCGCCCGCGGACTCGAAGTAGAGCACGGTGTCGACGATGTGCTCCAGCGTCTTGGGCCCCGCGATGCCGCCGCCCTTGGTGACGTGGCCCACCAGGAACACCGCCGTCCCCGTCTGCTTGGCGAAGCGCTGCAGCCGCGCCGCGCACTCGCGCACCTGCCCCACGTTTCCCGGCGCGCCCTCCAGCTCCGGCGTGTAGACGGTCTGGATGCTGTCGATCAGCAGCACCTGCGGCGCCAGCTCGGCCGCGCGCAGCAGGATGGTGTCCAGCTCCGTCTCGGCCAGCAGCGTCACCGAGCCGGCCGCCTCTTCCAGCCGGTCCGCCCGCAGCTTTACCTGGTGGGGCGATTCTTCGCCCGACACGTACAGCGTGCGCTTTTCCGCGCCTTCCAGCCGCCCCGCCACCTGCAGCAGGATGGTGGACTTGCCGATCCCCGGCTCGCCGCCCACCAGCACCACCGAGCCGGGGACGATGCCGCCGCCCAGCACGAAGTCGAACTCCGCCAGCCCCGTGGCCCAGCGCTGCGACTCGGCGCCCTCCACGTCGCGCAGCCGTACCGGCGCGGCGACCGGGCCCGCCGCGCGCGCGGACGCGCCGGCGGCGGCCTTTGCGCGCCTGGGCGCGGCGGGCTCTTCCACCAGCGTGTTCCACTCGTGGCAGGCGGGGCACTGCCCCTGCCACCGCGACGTCTCGTTGCCGCACTCGCGGCAAAAGAACGCGGTCCGCGTCTTTGCCATCAGCCGCCCCTGTTCATCCGCCGTACCCGCCGCCCTCGTCCGAGCGCTTGGTGGCATTTTCGAACCGCGTGAATTCCTTCTGGAAGTGCATGCGTGCAATGCCCGTGGCACCGTTGCGCTGCTTGCCGATGATGACCTCGGCGACTCCCTCCAGGCTGTTCCCGTCCTTGTCCGTCGGCCCGTAGTAGTATTCCGGGCGATACAGGAACATGATGACGTCCGCGTCCTGCTCGATTGCGCCGGAGTTGTGGCTCACGATTCCATCCGCCAGCCAGCACGCCGGCCCGGGGACCGTCAGGTCGAACACCTCCTCTTCGCCCTCCGCCACTACCTCCACCACCCGATCCCAGAACAGGTCGCTCTCCGCCCACTCGCGCAGCCTGTCGTCCTCCAAAAGCGTCGCGTACTCCGTCATCACGGCGCGGGACGTTCCTGCGTCCGGCACGCCGCTTGGCTCCGCCGACGCACGGGTCGCATCAGCGCGTTCCAGCCCGGCTCGCTCCAGCAATGCCGAGGCGACGGCAAGCCGATCACCCGGTGCGAGTTCCGACACGTGTACCCAGCCGGCGGGACCGCGCAGGCGATGCTCAGCCGTAGCCCGGATGTGCCGTCCGCATTCAAGCCGAACGTTGAACACCGGCTTCCGCCCCACGGACCACACCAGATCACTCACCGCGTTGATCAACTGCCCTGACTCCGATACGCTCAGCACTTCGGGCGTCGTGCCCACCAGCTCGCGGATCGGCACGCGGCGCCCGTCCGCCAGCATTACCAGCGTGTCTCCGGTGACGCACTCACGCAGGTCCGACATCATCGGGCGCTTGTCGGGGCGCGATTCCACGGCGCGGGACAGCTGCGAAAGTGCCACCACGGGGACTTCCAGCTCCTTCGCCAGCGCCTTCAGGCCTCGCGAGATCTCCGAGACCTCCTGCTGGCGGTTCTCCGTCTTTGCGTTGCCCTGCATCAGCTGCAGGTAGTCGACGATGATCATCGACAGGTCGTCGCGGTCCGACTTCAGGCGGCGCGCCTTGGCCCGCATCTCCAGCACCGAGATGCCCGGCGTGTCGTCGATGAAGATGGGCGCCGTGTTCAGCAGCCCCGCCGCCTGGGCAAGCCGCGGATAGTCGTCGTCCCGCAGGCGGCCCGTGCGCACGCGGCCGGCGTCCACGCGCGCCTCGGACGTAAGCAGACGCTGGACGAGCGAGTCCTTGCTCATTTCCAGCGAAAAGAACGCGACGCACTTGCCCTCGGCGATGGCCGCGTGCTGCGCGATGTTGAGCGTGAACGCGGTGTTGTGCACGCACACGTCGTTCGAAACGAAGTTGTGCGTGCCGGGGACGGTCAGGTCGTACACCTGCTTGCGACCCAGCGGCTCGATGGAGACGACCTCGTCCCAGTACACGTCGCTCTCCGCCAGCGCGGACAGCTCGGCGTCGCCCAGCGCGCGGGCCAGGACGGACAGCCGGTCGCGGGAAAGCGCGCGCCGCCCCACGTGCAGGTTGCTCCATCCCGCGATCCCCGCGCGGCGCGCCAGCGAGGCCCACGACTCGCCGCCCTTGGCCGCCGCGATGCGCTCCCAGATCTGCCGGGGGACCAGGTCGCGGCTGGTCTGGTAGCGCTTCTGCTCCAGCGCCCGCTCCACGCGCGCGACCGCCGCTTCCTTGCCAAAGATGCCGATCTCCCGCGCGAAGGTGCGCAGCGAGCGGGCGTCCGTCACGTCCAGTTGCCACGCGGGTCGCCGGCCGCCGGCGTATTTCATCATCCGCCGACGCAGGCTGGCGATGACGCCAAAGCGCAGCAGCAGGTGCTGAAGCTGCCGCGCCAGCCGCTCACTGACGGTGGCGTAGCCCACCTGCGCCTGGCCGCTGGCCAGGACCGTGGCCCAGCCGTCCGTGGCGAACAGCCGGTTCAGGAACAGCGCGACCCCTTCGCGGCGCAGGGTAAAGACCGGCGCCGGGACCGTCTTTTCCGCCGCGCCCTTTCCCCACGTGCCCAGCCCGTCCAGCCACGCCACCAGCGGGTTGCGGTCGATTTGCGGATCCGCCGCGAGATCGACCCCCAGCGCGGCGCCAGGGGCCTCGCGCCGGGCCGCGGCGGGCACCGCCATCCCGTTGATCCAGTGGCTGACGGACGACGGGCGTACCCCCACCGCCGCCGCCAACCGCCACCCCTCGCCCCGCGCGCGCGGCATCGCATCCGCCACCGCAGCGGCGAACTCCGCACGCGCCGCGGACGTCGCCTCCTGATCGCGGCGGACGTTCAGGTACGGCGTCCGCGTGCCGCGCGAATCCTCCCGCGTCACCGCCACCCCGCCGAACTCCGCCACCGCGCCGCTGAAGTCGTCCAGGACGCGGGGATCGGCGTTGGTGAAGCGCGGATTGGTCCCCGTCAGCCCACCGTCGCCGATCAGGTACGCCAGCAGCGTGACCTCGCACGCCCGCATCTCGCCCGTGCCGAAGACGGGGATGCGGCGCGGCACGGCCACGTGGCCGCCGGCCTGGATCTCGCCCAGCGGCTTCCATCCATCCACCGTAAGGAACGGGTGCGACAGCGTGGTCTCGATGCGCCGGCCCAGGCGCGTGGTCACGCGAAACACCGGCTTCTCGCCGTCGTCCACGAAGGCGCTGGGCTCCGTGATCCCCAGCTTCCAGTCCGTGCCCAGCGTCAGCAGCCGGGCCTGGCGGCGGCGGTAGATCTCCTCGATCGTCGCGACGCTGCCGTCCTCCAGCACGATCTCGCTGTCGTGCGCCAGGCACTTTCCCATCGACGGGCGCGCGGCGACGATGATCAGGTCGCCCTTCTGGAACCCGGCCGTCATCTCGTCCAGGTCGTAGAAGCCGGTGGGGACGCCGGTGACGGCGGAGCTGTTCTGCGACAGCAGCTCGATGCGCTCCATCGCCGGCCACAGCAGCTCCTTGATCCAGACGAAGCCCTTGCGCTCGTGCGTCTGGGCGATCTGGAAGATGCGGCTTTCGGCCTGGTCCAGGAGCTGGTCGATGTCGCCCTGGTGGGCGTACGTCTCCTGGATGGTGATGGTGGACGCCTCGATGAGCCGGCGCAGCACCGCCTTTTCGCGGACGATCTTGGCGTGGTACTCGATGTTGGCCGCCGTGGGCACCGCGTCCAGCACCGACGCGATGAACTGCAGCCCGCCCACCGCCTCCAGGTCGCCCGCCCCGCGCAGCTCCTCGGCCAGCGTCACCGGGTCGATGACGTCGCCGCGCTCGAAGATGCGCCGCATGGCCCGGAAGGCCCGGCGGTTCCCCTCGCGGTAGAACATCGAGTCGTCGACGACCTCGATGGCCTTGGTGAGCGCGTCGCCGTCGATGATCATTCCGCCCAGCACCGCCAGCTCCGCCTCGGCGGAATAGGGGGCGCTGCGGTCGGTGAATGCCTCGGGAGGCGCGATCCTGGGGACGAACGGGGATGCGATGGCCATCGGGTATTCCGGTACTTCTGAAGACTACAAGGCGCTCCGCCGGGGCGGGCGGAGCGGCGCAAAGGTCGTATATGGGCTCAGAGGGCGGCGATCAGGCCGCGTCCAGCACGTCGCGCGCGCGCTGCAGGTCTTCCCATACGCTGCGCACCCAGGCCGGGTGGCGCAGGCAGGCGGCGGGGTGATAGGTGGGCACCAGCGGCACCCCGCGGTACTCGTGCGTCCTGCCGCGCAGCTTGCCGATGGAGATGTCGCTTCCCAGCAGCGTCTGCGCCGCAAAGGCGCCAAACGCCAGGATCACCCGCGGCTTCACCAGCTCCACCTGCTTCAGCAGGTAGGGGCTGCAGGCGTCCACCTCGTCCGGCTGCGGGTTGCGGTTCTGCGGCGGCCTGCACTTGAGCACGTTGCAGACGTACACGTCCTCGCGCGAGAACCCGGAGGAAAGAAGGAGCAGGTCCAGCAGCTTGCCGGCCCGCCCCACGAACGGCCTTCCCGTGCGGTCCTCGTCCTGGCCGGGCGCCTCGCCCACCACCATCACGTCCGCGTCCTCGCGCCCCTCGCCAAACACCACGTGCTTGCGGGTCTTCGCCAGTCCACACCGCGGACATCCGAGTGCAATTTCGCGCACGTCGGCCAGGATGGGTAGACTTGCGATTTCTTCCGCGCTTACATACGCAGCGGGGGCGCGGGGAGATGGCGGATGAGGAGTGGTCCCCGGCACCGGCGCGCCCTCCCGGCGGTGCGTCTCCACCAGCCCGGGAACGGGCGCGGCGGGCGGCGCGGCCTCCACGCGGCTCATCGGCGCGGGGGTGCGCTCGATGGGCCGCTCGACGGGACGCTCGGACGGACGGTCCGCGGGACGATCGATGCGACGGTCGGCGCCACGCTCGGCGGGGCGCTCGATCGTACGCGCCGGCGGGGCAGCCGCGGCGGGGGCGGCGGCGCCGAGCAGGGCGCGCAGCTCGGAGGGGGAGAGGCGGTCCAGCACCAGCTCGTCTTCGCCCAGTTCCTGGCGCTGGCGCAGGTAGGCACGCAGCAGGTCGCGCGGATCGCTCACGCGGCGGGCTCCGCGGCGGGGAGCAGGCCTTCCACGCGGTCCAGGATGCGGTCCGCGACCTCGGCCTTGGTCATCAGCGGCAGCGCCTCGTCCGGCTGGTCGCGCTGAAGGAGGACGACGCGGTTGGTCTCCACCTCGAACCCCGCGCCCGGCTCGGTGGCATCGTTCACCACCAGCAGGTCCAGCCCCTTCCCCTCCAGCTTGCGGCGCCCGTTCTCCACCACGTCCGTCGTCTCCAGCGCAAAGCCCACGATCACCGCCCCGGCGCGGCGGACCTCACGCGTGGCGCGCAGCACGTCGGCCGTGGGCTCCAGCAGGATCTGGGGGACGGCGCCGGATTCCTTCTTGATCTTCTGGTCCGCGGCGGTGGCGGGGCGAAAGTCCGCGACGGCTGCGGCCATCACCAGCGCGTCGGCTTGGGGGAGCGCGTCGGCGACGGCGGCGCGCATCTGCTCCGCGGACTCGATCTTCCGCACCTCCACGCCGATCGGGAGCGGGAGGTGGGAGGGGCCGGAGACCAGGAGCACGTCCGCGCCGCGGCGCCAGGCGGCGGCGGCGATCTCGTATCCCATCCGTCCCGAAGAGCGGTTGCCGATGTAGCGCACGGGGTCGATGGCCTCGCGCGTGGGCCCGGCGGTCACCACCACCCGCCGGCCGGCGAGCGGGGAGCGCCCCTCCAGCGCGCGGCCGGCGTGGGCCAGGATCTCGTCCGGCTCCAGCATCCTCCCCGGCCCCTCGCCCTCGCCCCACGCCAGCGGCCCCACCGCGGGACCCGCCACGTGGTAGCCGAACTCCTTCAAACGGGCCAGGTTGGACTGCGTGGCGGGATGGGCGTACATCCGGTCGTTCATCGCCGGGCACACGACGACCGGGGCCGCCGTGGCCAGCAGCGTGGCCGTCAGCAGGTCGTCGGCCATGCCGGCGGCGGCGCGGGCCAGCAGGTTGGCGGTCGCGGGGGCAACGACGACGGCGTCCGCGTCGCGCGCCAGGCGGATGTGCAGCAGCGGATCGCCGGCGGGGTACAGCGAAGAGAAGGCGGGGCGCCCGGTGAGCGCCTCGAAGGTAAGGGGGCGCACGAACTCCAGCGCGCCCTGGGAAAGGACCACGTCGACCGTGGCGCCCGCCAGCGTGAGCTCGCGGGCCAGGGTGACCGCCTTGTACGCGGCGATCCCCCCCGTGACGCCCAGGACCACCCGGCGCCCGCTGAAGGGGCGCCGCGGCGCGCGCGTCCCGGGCATGGCGTGGCTACGGAAGGTCGGTGGGACGGCGGCGCTGCGACAGGTGGAACTTGGCCGTGCCGTTGCGCACCTCTTCGAGCGCCGTGGTGGTGAGCTTTTCGCGCGGCTCGTCGCCGCCGCTGATGGTGGGGTCCTCCATCATCTCGCCGCGGCGCAGCTCGTTCAGGTTGCGGGCCATCTTGGCCGCCACCAGCACGCCCAGGTACTTGCTTCCCGTGTGGCGGGCCGCCTGGCCCGGAGTCACTACTCGCATCGCACTGCTCCCTCTAGAGTTGTCCTGTGGCCCGTCCGTCCGCGACGGACGCGTCCAGGTGACGCTCGATCTCAAACCGGATCTCACCCACGATCCCCTCCAGCGGCGGGTGCGGCCGCAGGGCGTGCACCCGCCCCTCCAGCACCGCGTTCACGTCGCGCACCGCCGCGTCCAGCTCGTCGTTCACCACCACGTGGTCGAACTCCGACGCCGTCCCGATCTCGTCCAGCGCGTTGCGCAGCCGCCGCTGCACCCGGGCGTCGTCCTCGCTTCCCCGTCCCACCAGCCGCTGCACCAGCGCCCGGCCCGACGGGGGAAGGATGAAGACGTGCACCGCCTCGGGCACCGCGTTCCGGATGAGCCGCGCCCCCTGCACGTCGATGTCCAGCAGCAGGAAGCGCCCGTTGCGGGCCGCGTCGTCGACGTAGCTGCGCGGGGTGCCGTAGAACGCGCCGTGCACCTGCGCCCACTCGATCAGCGCACCCGCGGCGATCATCCGCCGGAACTCGTCCTCGGGGACGAAGTGGTAGTCCACCCCGTCGCGCTCTCCCGGCCGCGGCAAGCGGGTGGTGGCGCTGACGGAAAAGTCCACGTCGCCGCGGCGCTCGCGCAGCCGGCGGGCGATGGTGGTCTTTCCCGCCCCGGACGGCGCCGACAGCACCAGCGGAAACGTCTTCACTCCACGTTCTCCACCTGCTCGCGCAGCCGCTCCACCTCTTCCTTGATGGCCACCACGCGGTGGGCGATCCCCGCGTGGTTGGCCTTGGAGCCGATGGTGTTGGCCTCGCGGTGCATCTCCTGGACGAGAAACGACAGGCGCTTGCCCACCGGCTCCTCGGGGTTGGCGGCCATCAGCTCGCGGAACAGCTCGTTGTGCGAGCGAAAGCGCACCAGCTCCTCGTTGATGTCCCAGCGCTCGGCCAGGTACGCCACCTCCTGCGCCAGCCGGTCCTCGCTGACCGCCACGCCGCCCGCCAGCTCGGCGATGACGGCGCGCAGCCGGTCGCGCTCAGCGGCTAGGCGGGCGGGCGCCAGCTCGGCGATGGCGTCCAGCGCCACGTCGATGGCGGCGATGCGCCCCTCCAGGTCCGCCTGCAGCCGCCGCCCCTCGTCCTCGCGCATGGACGACGTTGAGCGCGCCGCATCCTCCACCACCGCCCTCAGGTCGTCGGCGGGAACCTCGATGCGCACGCCCTCGTCGTCGCGGACGATGACGTCGCTGAAGCGCAGCAGCTGCGCCAGGTCCGGCTCGCCCCCCACGCCAAAGCGGGTGCGCAGCTCGCCGAACAGGGCCAGGTACGCCTGCACGCGCTCCTCGTCCAGCTTGAGGCCCACGGCGGCGGCGCTGGTGCCGGCGGCGGGCTCCAGGCGCACGGCCACGTTGGCGTGGCCGCGCGACAGGTGGGCGCGCAGCCAGTCGCGCATCTGCGGCTCCCACTTCGCCAGCGAAGCGGGAGTGCGAAAGTTTACGCTGAGGTGTCGGTGGTTTACGGTCCGGATCTCGACGCGGAGGGTGCCCGCCTCCGTCTGCCGCTCCGCCTCCCCGAACCCCGTCATGCTCCGGATCATCGCACCTCCGTACGGGAACCGGTGAAGTTATCGGAGTTGGAGGGGAGCGTCAATCGCTGGCGCATGGATGTGGACGGTCTGGAAGGGTGGATGGGGATCCATCAGGGCGGCGATGGCGAATGAATTCGCTGCAACAACCACACGAAGGCCGCCTTCGCGGACTGGCGAGTCGGGGGTTCGGGGAAGTACAGGCCGCGCCCATGCCTGGGAAGCATACCGCACCTCTTAAGAATTGTCTCACGCAGAGGGAGCAGAGGCCGCAGAGGGAGGGTCTTCTCTGCGGCCTCTGCTCCCTCTGCGTGCGACCAATCTTTTCCTGGAGCTGATATCAGCAGGGGTGTCGGGGCGACTCACCTTCCGCCGGGCTCATGATGGCCCGGCCAGGGCGCACCGGTCGCGTCCAGACGCTCCATGGCAAGCCGAATCAAAAAATTTCCGGGATGGAGATCGCTCGCCGCGCATGGGAAGAAAGCGGTGAAACGCAACGGAGTAAAGGGTTTACGCGTCAATTGGGGTCTGGAGATTGCAAGGTTTGGCTGCCACGTTGTTCGGAAGAAGTGATTCTCCGGACGCAAGGGCAGCCGCATGACGGCGCCCGCTACACCAGACAGGGGTCTCAAGACGATGCGCAAGATCAAGCTTTCGCTGGACAGCCTGCAGGTACAGGGCTTCGCCACGTCGGAAACGCCCGCCGGCCGCGGCACCGTGCTGGGCCACGAGCCCACCCGCGGCCGCAACGTGGGCTGCGGCTCGGCGTACGACGCCTGCCCCACGGGCCTGTGCGCCCCCGACACCATCAGCCCGGACGCCTGCCCGACCGTCGATCCGGCGTACTGCGAGTCGGCCGACGACGCCTGCCCCAGCGGCCGGGGCTGTACCGAGGTCAACTGCTGATCTCGTGCTGAACCGGGGCACCGGACCCTCCGGTGCCCCTCTACGATCCAGACCAGGAATCACACGACATGCGCAAGATCAAGCTTTCGCTGGACAGCCTGCAGGTACAGGGCTTCACCACGTCGCAGGCGCCCGCCGGCCGCGGCACCGTGCTGGGCCACGAGCCCACCCGTGGCCACAACGTGGGCTGCGGCTCGGCGTACGACGCCTGCCAGACGGGGCTGTGCACGTACGACTGCGACCCCACCTACAGCCCGGACGCCTGTCCGACCGCGTATCCGGAGTACTGCTGAGCCCGGGACGCCGGTGACCGGCCGCGCCTGATCCACCAGGGTCACGCCGGCGGATAGGGGGAGCCGGACCGCCGTTCGAGCGGTCCGGCTTGGCCTTTCTTCCGCACCACGGGGCGGGCCCGTGCCTCTCCACCGGCACCCTCCGTCCATATCCCGCGACAATTCGCGGATTTATCTCCGCGCGCCTGCTGGTGATACGCCCGAAAACACTAGGGTACATCTTTGCTACGGATTGCATTCGGGTTTACCACCCGCTACTTTTTGCGACTCGCTGCCTGGGGAAGGTCGTTCTTTCCAGGCAGCCGGGGCGGCCGGATACGCCGGGCGCCCAAACGTCCCGACCAGGAAACACGACCATGCGCAAGATGAAGCTGTCGGTGGAGAACCTCGAAGTGCAGAGCTTCACGACGTCCGCAGTGAGCGCGAACCGTGGCACCGTTGCGGCATACCAGCAGACGGCGCACGGCCCCAACTGCGGCTCGGCCTTCGACGCCTGCCAGACCGGCCTGTGCACCGCCGACTGCCCGGAGACCTACAGCCCGGACGCCTGCCCCACGTACTACCCGGAGTACTGCGAGTCGGCCAACGACGCGTGCCCCAGCGGCCGCGGCTGCACCGAGATCGACTGCTAATCCACCCGGATCGGCAGGCAGGTAGATAAAAGGCCGGGCCGCCCCTGAGGCGGCCCGGCTTTTTTCGTTACCACGGTTGACAGCATGTCGAAGCGGGATCGAATTCTCCCCTCTCCGTGAGGAACGAACGGGGAGGGGCCGGGGGAGGGGCACCCCGCGGACGCAGCGCGATCCCTCCACCGCGCCTCTGGCCCCGGCCCCACCCCAACCTCCCCCAGCAGTTTTGGGGGAGGTGGGCGAGTAATGCGAGCCCGGAGGGGGCGCCCGCCGGACGCGCCGCAATCCGTCGAAGCGGGATCGAATCCTCCCCTCTCCGCGAGGAACGAGCAGGGAGGGGCCGGGGGAGGGGCACCCCTGCGGGCGCAGTTCGATGCAATTCGTCGAGCCACATAACCGTCGGCCTCCCCAACCTCCCCAGCAGTTTTGGGGGAGGTGGGCGAGTAATGCGAGCCCGGAGGGGGCGCCGGCCGGACGCGCCGCAATCCCTCGAAGCGGGATCGAACTCTCCCCTCTCCGTGAGGAACGAACGGGGAGGGGCCGGGGGAGGGACCCTCAGTCCCGGAAGAACCAGCGCACGCCGAACAGCGACCGCACGCCAGGCAGCGGCAGCCCCGGCACGTCGAACGCCTGCTCGCGGTTGAACGCGTTCTCGATGCGCCAGAACGCCCGCACGTCCAGCACGCGCATCTGCACGAAGAAGTTGAACGTAGCGAACGGCTCGGTGATCACGTTGAACGTGGTGCTGTCGCGGTCCACGCTCAGCTGCCGCCCGCGCGCCAGCACCTCGGCCCGCAGCGTGGGCTCGAAGTTGCCGCCGAAGTACAGCCCGTGGAACTCCAGCGCCGCCCGCCCGAACCGCTGCGGCAGGTAGGGCCGCTCCGGGTCAGCCAGGAAGTCGGTGTACGTGGCCTGAAAGCGCAGCTGCGGCCAGAGCAGCGGCACGTCGGCGTACGCCTCGACCGCCGCGACCGTCCCGCCGGCCGAGGGCTGCAGCCCCTGCTCCCACCAGAAGCCGAAGGGCGCCACCACGTCCACGTCGTGCGCCACGAACGCCGCGCCCGCCACCAGGCTGCCGCGCGTCCACTCCGCCCCCGCGCGAAACCCGCCCGCCGTCGACTCGCGGTCGCGGAACAGCACCAGCGGCAGCGTGTCGGTTTCGGGCGCGTCGGGGTCCACCTCGCCCGCGAGCGTCTTGACCACCTGGATGGTGTCGCGCCGAAAGCGGACGCCGCGGTTTCCCGCCGCGAGCGAGCCGAACAGCGTAAACCCGCCAAACGGCCCCGCGCGCCCCGACGCCTCCAGCTCCACCCCCGTCACCCCGCCGGCCGAGACCGCCCGCGCCTCGCCCCACGCGGCCACCCACGGCACCGGCGTGAGCTCCGCCCGCGCGGAAAGCTCCGTGGCGTTGGCCGAGTAGCCTTCCCGGTCCACGCGGTGCACGCGCGCCGCGCCCGTCAGCGTGCCCAGCGGCACGTCGATCGAGGCGCGCACCATCGCCTGCACCGACTCGCTCCCGATGCTGATGGAGTCGCCCGTCAGCGGGTTCACCCAGCTGCGGCCGATGGCGCCGTCCAGCCAGAACCCGCCCTGCACCTGGCACGCCGCCGCCAGCGCCGAGTCGCGCGCCGCCGCGCCCGCCGTGTCGGTCCGCGCCGAATCGCCCGCCGCGGCCGAATCCGCGGCGGCGGCGGGCGCGGGCCGCACGCAGGCGGCGGAGCGGCGGCCGAAAAAGCGCCCGCGCCCGCGCAGCAGCAGCTCGCCGCGGTCGAAGCTCTCGCGCGGCGGAGCGAAGCCCTCCACCGTGCGCTCCGTGTCGATCCCCGTGCTGCGGTACTCCAGCTGCAGCCCGCGGTCGGGCGTAAAGGCGTAGCTCAGCCGCGCCAGCGCCGTGTTCTCGCTGAAGTCGGCCGCGCGGCGAAAGCCCGCCGTCTCCACCAGGTCCAGCCCCGCCTGCACGATCAGGCGCTCCCCCAGCGGCCGCGCGAAGATGCCGCGCAGCAGCCGCGTGGCGAAGTCGCCCTCGCCCCCCTCGATCTGCGCGTACGGGCGCCGGTCGGTCAGCCGCAGCGTCTCAAGCTCCACGCGCGTCTCCAGCAGCCCGCGCGTCACCCGCACCTCCGTCACGTCCAGCAGGGGAATCTGCTGCAGGTCGATGACGGTGGCGTTCAGCGGGCGCAGCTCCCAGCCGTCCAGGAACACCCGCATCCGCCCGCCGCCCGAGGCGAACGCCGCCACCCCCGCCGCGCGCCCCACTCCGCCCTCGCGGGTGATCACCAGCCCCGGGATGCGGTCCAGCAGCTCCAGCAGGCTCAGGCCGTGAAAGCGCGACAGCTCCGCCGGGCCGAACACCCAGCTGGCCGCCGCGAAGCCCGCGTTCCGCGGCCTGGGAAAGACGGGAAAGTTGGGCGCGGGGCGGGTGGAGTCCGCCGGCACCGAGTCCGGCTTGGCCGCGTCGGGAATGGTGTCGCCGCGCACCGCCTCGCCGGGAATGGCGATCTGCGCCGAGTCCTGGCGCACGGCGGGGATGGTGTCCTGCGCGCGCAGCGCCGCCGCCGGCGGGAGCACGGCGGCGGACACCCCGGCCAGCAGGGCCGGGAGCAGGCGGCGGAGCGAGGAAAGCAGGATCACGCCGGCGACGTACCCCCGGCCGCCGCCGCGCGGTCCATCACCCACTGCACGAAGATGCGCGTTGGCACGCCGGTGGCTCCCCTGGTAAGATACGACAGCTTGCCCTCGCCGTACGCCGTGCCGGCCACGTCCAGGTGCACCCACGGCCACTCGCCCACGAACTCGCGGAGGAACCAGCCGGCCGTGATGGTCCCCGCCGGGCGGCCGCCGCTGTTCTTGAGGTCGGCGTAGTCGCTCTTGATCTGCTCGCGGTAGTCGTCGAACATGGGGAGCGGCCAGCAGCGCTCGCCGGTGTGCTCGCCCGCGCGGACGACCTCCTGCACCAGCCCGTCGTCGTTGCCCATCACCCCCGTGGCCGCGTGGCCCAGGGCGATCACGCAGGCGCCGGTGAGCGTCGCCGCGTCCAGCATGGCCGCAGGCTCGAAGCGCTTCGCGTACGAGATGGCGTCCACCAGGATCAGCCGCCCCTCGGCGTCGGTGTTGACGATCTCGATCGTCTTGCCGCCGTGGGCGCGAAAGATGTCGCCCGGCTTCATGGCCGCGCCGCCCAGCAGGTTCTCGCTGCTGGGGACGATGCCCACGACGTTGACCGGCAGCCCCAGCTCGCCGATCGCCTGCATGGCCGCGATGGTGGCCGCGCCGCCGCACATGTCGAACTTCATGTCCTCCATCCCCTGCGCGGGCTTGATGGAGATGCCGCCGGCGTCGAAGGTGAGCCCCTTGCCCACGATCACCAGCGGCTTCTGCCCCTCGGGGCCGCCGCGGTGCTCCATGACGATCAGCCGCGGCTCCTGCTCCGAGCCCTGGGCCACGGCCAGCAGCGCGTTCAATCCCTCCGTGCGCATCTCGTCCGGCCCCAGCACCGTCACCTTGAGCCCGCGCTCCCGGCCAATGCGCTCCGCCGTGTCTCCGAGATACGTGGGGGTGGCCACGTTCCCCGGCAGGTTGCCCAACTCGCGCGCCAGGTTCTCGGCCCGCGCCAGGATCTCGCCCGTCCGCGCACCCTCCGCCGCGGCGGATTCGTTCTCACCCTGGGGAAGCAGGATGACGGCCTCCTCCAGCGCGACGGGGGCGGGCGCGTCGGCGTCCTCCGTCTTCATCACGCGGAAGTCGTAGCCGCCCAGCACCAGCCCCTCCGCCACCGCCCGCGCCGCCTCGGCCACCGGCAGCGCCGACGCAGGCAGCGCGAACGCCAGCGACGCCACGCGCGACTTGCCGGCCTGCTTGGCCGCGGTGCCGGCGGCGCGGCGCAGGCGCTCGCCCGTCACCTCCGCCCCCTTGGCCAGCCCCACCAGCAGCACGCGCTCCGCCCCCGCCGCATCGGAATGCGGAAAGACCAGGCTCGTCTCGCCAAAGCCGTGCTTCAGGTCGCCGCGCGCGAGCAGCGTGGAAAGCTGCCCGCCGAGCGCCCCGTCCAGCGCGCGGAACGCCGCGTCCTGCTCGCCGCCCTCCAGCACGGGGACGACGAGCAGCGGCACGGCGGAGCCGGCGGCGGATGAAACGGAGATCTTCATGGTGCGATCAGGATCCAGTAGAAAAGAAGTACCTAGTGCCGAAGTACCGAGTGCCTAGTACCTGGTGCCGAGGCTGTTACCTGAAAACTAGGCACTCGGCACCAGGCACTAGGTACTCGGCCCTGCCGTCATCCCATGTTCTCGATGATCTTCCGGCCGAACTCCGAGCACGACACCTTGGTCGCGCCGTCCATCAGCCGCTCGAAGTCGTACGTCACCGTCTTCTGGCGGATGGCGCCCTCCAGGCCGGTGATGATGAGGTCCGCCGCCTCGTTCCATCCCATGAAGCGGAACATCATCTCGCCGCTCAGGATGACGGAGCCGGGGTTCACCATGTCCTTGCCGGCGTACTTGGGCGCCGTGCCGTGCGTGGCCTCGAAGATGGCGTGGCCGGTGACGTAGTTGATGTTGGCCCCCGGCGCGATGCCGATGCCGCCCACCTGCGCCGCCAGCGCGTCGCTCACGTAGTCGCCGTTCAGGTTCAGCGTGGCGATCACGTCGTATTCCTTCGGACGCGTAAGGATCTGCTGCAGGAACGCGTCGGCGATCACGTCGTTGATGATCACCTGCCGCCCGTTGTTGTCGATCACCTGCCAGGGCCCGCCCTCGTAGTCGGTCGCGCCGAACTCGCGCTGGGCCAGCTCGTAGCCCCAGGTCTTGAAGGCGCCCTCGGTGAACTTCATGATGTTGCCCTTGTGCACCAGCGTCACCGACTTGCGCCCGTGCCGCAGCGCGTGCTCGATGGCCGCGCGCACCAGCCGCTCCGTCCCCTCGCGGCTCACTGGCTTGATCCCGAAGCCCGACGTCTCGGGAAAGCGCACCTTGCGGTACCGCGCGCCAAAGCTCTCCTGCAGCAGCGCGCGGAACCTGGCCGCGTCCTCCGTCCCCTCCTCGAACTCGATCCCCGCGTAGATGTCTTCGGTGTTCTCGCGGAAGATGGTCATGTCCACGTCGCCCGGCCGCTTGACCGGCGAGGGAACGCCCTCGAACCAGCGGACGGGGCGCACGCAGGCGTACAGATCGAGCTCCTGGCGCAGCGCCACGTTCAGCGAGCGGATGCCGCCGCCCACCGGCGTGGTCAGCGGGCCCTTGATGCCCACCAGGTACTCGCGAAAGGCGTCCAGGGTGGCGGCGGGCAGCCAGTCGCCCGTCTGGTTGAAGGCCTTTTCGCCCGCCAGCACCTCCATCCAGTGAATACGCCGCGACCCGCCGTACGCCTTTTCCACGGCGGCGTCGAACACCGGCTGCGAGGCGGCCCAGATGTCGGGGCCGGTGCCGTCGCCCTCGATGAAGGGAAGCACGGGGTTCTCGGGAACGTTCAGCACGCCCTCGTGAATCGTGATGCGCGCGCCGTCCGTCGGGGCGCTGGGCCGCCAGTCGCTCATGGATGGAAACCGGGTAAAGGATGATTGCGTCGAGCGCCGAAGCGCCGGTGTTGAACTTCAGTGCCTAGTGCCTAGTGCCCAGTGCGTGAGTGGCCGGTACTAGGTACTAGGTACTAGGTACTTGATACTTGGCACTTGATCCTAAAACGACGAGGCGCGGCGGGGTGCCCGCCGCGCCCCGAATGCGCGTTCCGACCTGCCGGTGCGTCAGCGCTCGTCCAGGGGCGTCACCTTGAGCCCGCGCGGGCCCAGGTAGTCGGACCCCGGACGGATGAGCCGGTTGTCGGCGTACTGCTCCATCAGGTGCGCCGTCCACCCCGGCATGCGCGCCAGGGCGAACACCGCCGTGAACAGGTCCATCTCGATCCCCAGCGTGGTGTAGACCGAGGCGCTGAAGAAGTCGACGTTGGGGTAGATCTTCTTCCCCTTCTTCTCCATCTCCTCCGCCATCACGCTGCGGATCCGGTCCGACAGGTCCAGCCAGCGGGTCTCGCCCGCCTCCTGCATGATCTTGTCGGCCAGCTCGCGCAGCACCGTGGCCCGCGGGTCGGTGGCCTTGTACACGCGGTGGCCAAAGCCCATGATCTTCTTGCCGCTGCCCAGCGCGCCGCGCACCCACTCGCCCGGGTCCTCGCCGCTCTCGTCGATCTCGCGCAGCATGTTCATCACCTCCACGTTCGCGCCGCCGTGGCTGGGCCCCTTGAGGGTGCCGATGGCGGAGGTGATCGCGGAGTAGACGTCGGAAAGCGTGCCCGCCGTGACGCGCGCCGCGAAGGTGCTGGCGTTCATCCCGTGCTCCGCGTGGAGAACGAGCGCCACGTCCATGGTGCGGCAGCGGGTGTCGTTGGCTTCCTCGCCGTTGAGCATGTAGAGGAAGTTGCCGGCGAAGCTGAGGCCCTCCCTGGGCTGCAGCGGCTCCAGCCCGCGGCGGATGCGGTCGTACGCCGCCACGATGGTGGGCGTCTGCGCCGTAAGGAACAGCGCCTTGTGCCGCACCGACGCGGGCGTGATGTCGTCCGCCTCGGGATCGAACATCCCCAGCGCGCTGATCGCGGTGCGCACGGCGGCCATGGGGTCCGCGTCCTTCGGATAGGCGCGGAGCATGTCCAGCACCTCGGGCCGCAGGGCGCTGTGGCTCTGCAGGTGGCCGCGAAGCTCGTCCAGCTGCTCGCGATTGGGCAGCTGCCCGTTCCACAGCAGGTAGCACACTTCTTCGAAGGTGGTGTTGCGCGCGAGGTCGTCGATTTCGTACCCCGCGTAGATCAGCTCTCCCACTTCGCCGTTGATGTCGCTCAGCTTGGACTGGGCGACGACGACCCCCTCGAGACCCTTGGCAGCCATTTCGACTTTCTCGGACGCGTTTGCGAGACTACATTTTTTCCGGCCGGCGAGCCGGCGGCGTGGCGGTTGCCTGCCGCACGGTCCGGGCCAGAGCGCGGCCAACATAGCGATGCCCCCGGCCAACCCGCAAGCGGGGCCGCCGGACGGTTTTGAAGGGGTCGCACTGAGCGGGATTCACCGGGTGCCGGGGGGCGTTTGGAGCCGGAAAGCGACGCGGAAGACGTGCGGCGGGTGCTGCGTGGCGACACGGCGGTGTACGCGGTGCTGGTGCGCCGGTACCAGGAGCCGCTGTACCGGCACGCCTACGGCATGGTGGGCGACCCCGACGCGGCGGCCGACCTGGTGCAGGACTCGCTGGTCAAGGCGTACACGCGCCTGGGCACCTGCGACCCGGACCGGTTCGCGGCGTGGCTGTTCCGCATTCTTCGCAACCGCTGCAAGGACTACCTCAAGAGCCGCCGCCGCCGCGACGTCCCCCTGCTGGACGACGGCCCCCACGCCGCCCCCCCCGGCGACGACCCCGGCCTCACCCTGGACCGCACCGAGCTGGGCCGCGCGGTTTCCGAAGCGCTCGCCCACCTTCCCGAGCCGCAGCGCGAGGCGTTCCTGCTGAAGCACGTGGAGGGCCGCAGCTACGAGGAGATGGCGGAGATGCTGGACGCCGGGATCTCTGCGCTCAAGATGCGGGTGATGCGCGCGCGGGAGACGCTGCAGGAGCTGCTGAAGGACAGGGTGTGAGCGGGTGAAGGGGTGAAGGGGTGAAGGGGTGAAGGGGTGAAGGGGTGAAGGGGTGAAGGGGTGAAGGGGTGAAGGGGTGAAGGGGTGAAGGGGTGAAGGGGTGAAGGGGTGAAGGGGTGAAG
>NZ_DASWNM010000116.1:0-49253 GCF_036399255.1 Longimicrobium sp. | reverse complement strand
GCCGTCGGCGTGCATCGTGGCCAGCTGGAGCACACGCTTGTGCAGGTCGATCGCATGGAGCATCATCGGAGCCTCCTCAGTTGAGGGTGAAAGTGGCTCCTCAGCTTGCATCACGATCCCGCGTTCTGGAAGTATCAGAGTGGTTTTCTCTGTTCCCTCTGCGCGAGACTGTTCTTTTGCCGGATCTGGATGAACCGAGAACGTCAGGACCCATTCTCCACGTGCGGTGACGCGGACGGACCGTGTGCCTCCGCGCGGTCGCGGACGACCTGCAGGATGTTGCCCTGGATCTGGCGCATCACGAAGTCCGTCCACAGCGCGGCGTAGGGGTTGAAGTGCGTGCTGAGCCGGTGCGTGCTCCACAGGCGCAGCTCCACCTCGCCGGGGGCGACGGGGACGATCTCGTAGGTGCCGTCCAGCACGTCGAAGTACTCGCCGCCCACGGTCACGTGCTGGTCCAGCGTCTTCGTGGGAATGCTGTCCGCGGCGATGGTGAACGAAAGGCGGCGCAGGGGCGTCCACTCGGTCACCGTCTCGCGGAACAGGACGCCGCGCTCGAAGCTGGCCTCGCGCACGCCGCCTACGCCCTCGTGCGAGAGCGTGGCCTCGATGGGCCGCGGAAAGCCGATGCGGTGGATGAAGGTGGTGTGGTACTCCTCCGGCCGGATGGCGGGGACGCGGATGATCTGGCTCCACACCGCCGCCTCGTCCGCCCGGATGCGGATGCGGTTCTCCACGACGCGCCGCGACTGCATCTGCGGCAGCCGCTGCTCCAGCGGACCCGCGGCGTAGGGAAGGACCAGCACCACCAGCAGCGCCGACGCGCGCAGCCGCCGGTTGGCGATGGACCGGACGATCCAGGCCAGCGCCCCGCCCAGCAGCGCCATCGCCATGAACACGGGCGCCATCATCACCACGCAGATCAGCCCCTCCACCCCCACCGCCAGTACCGTGACCAGCACCATCACCGCCGCGGCCAGCGGAATCAGCACCGCGTGGAACGCACGGCGCTCGCCCGGCGGCGCGCCCGCGAACGCCAGGTACCCCACGGCCAGCGGCACCAGGAAGATGAAGGTGAACGTCATGGGCACGGCGATCGGCAACGAATCGCTGAACGCCAGGCGGGCGACCAGGCCATAGACCACGGCGCCCGCCAGCGTGGCGGCGACCGTGCGCTTGTTGAGGAGCGACATCGCGGGAAGCTCCAGGCTTTTGGGAGGAAAAGGCGAACGCGTTTGTTGAACACGTTCAGTTGAACGGGTTCAAGATGATGCACGGACATCCGCCGCGCAAGGAAAATCGCCGCGCTCCCGGAAGAGCGCGGCGATTCGTCCGCCTTGGATGCCGCCGGCGCGGCCTAGAAGTGGATGGCGCGGCCGGCGACGGCGAGGGCCGCTTCCTTGACCGCTTCGGGGAGCGTGGGGTGCGCGTGCACCGTCATGGCGATGTCCTCGGCGCTGCTGTGGAACTCCATCGCCAGCGCGGCCTCGGCGATCATGTCGCTGGCGCGGGGGCCCAGGATGTGAAGGCCCAGCAGCCGGTCCGTCTTCGCGTCGGCGATCACCTTGACCATGCCGTCCGTCTCGGCCATGGCGCGGGCGCGGCCGTTGGCCTGGAAGGGGAACTTGCCCACGCGGTACTCGCGCCCGGCGGCCTTCGCCTCTTCCTCGGTCATCCCCACCGACGCGATCTCGGGCCAGGTGTAGACCACGTTGGCCACGGCGTCGTAGTTGATGTGGCCGTGCTTGCCGGCGGCGAACTCCACCGCGGCCACGCCCTCTTCCTCGGCCTTGTGCGCCAGCATCCGCCCGCCGATGGCGTCGCCGATGGCGTAGACGCCGCCGACCCCGGTGTGGAACCGCTCGTCCACCTGGATGACGCCGCGCTCCAGCCGCACGCCGGCCTCCTGGAACCCCATCCCCTCCGTGTACGCGCGCCGGCCCACGGCCACCAGCACGTAGTCCGCCTCGATCGGCTCCTGCCCATCGATCGAGACCACCACCTTGTCGCCGCGCCGCTCGGCGCCGGTCACGCGGGTGCCGGTGCGCAGCTCGAAGCCCTCCTTGCGGAAGATGCGGTCGGCGGCCTTTACGATCTCGGCGTCCATGCCGGGAAGGATGGTGGGCGCCATCTCCAGCACCGTCACCTTTGCGCCCAGGCGCAGCCAGACGCTCCCCAGCTCCATTCCGATCACCCCGCCGCCGACGACGACCAGGTGGCCGGGGACTTCGGGGATGGTGAGCGCGCCGGTGCTGTCGATGATGCGCTCGTGGTCGAACTTCAGGAACGGCAGCTCCACGGGCACGGAGCCGGGGGCCAGGATCACGTGCTTTGCCCGCAGGGTGCGCGCGCCGCCCTCGCCCTGCACCTCGATCGTCTCGGGGCTGGTGAGCCGGCCAAAGCCGCGCACCCACTCGATCTTGTTCTTCTTGAAGAGAAAGGCCACGCCGTCGGTGTTGGACTTGACCACCGCGTCCTTGCGCGCGTGCATCTTCGCGACGTCCATCCTGGGCTCGTCGACGGTGATGCCGTGCAGCTTGCTCTTGTGGCGGATCTGGTCGAAGAGCTCGGTGCTGTCGAGCAGCGCCTTGCTGGGGATGCACCCCACGCGAACGCAGGTGCCGCCCAGCGCGCTCTCCTTTTCTACACAGGCGGTCTTGAAGCCCAGCTGCGCGGCGCGGATGGCGGCCACGTAGCCGCCGGGCCCCCCGCCCAGGACGACGAGGTCGAAGGTTTCTTCTGCCATGGGACCAGTGCGTGAGTGCGTCAGTGCGTTGAGTGCGGGAGTGGTCTCCACCGCACGATGTCGTCTTCATCGATCCCGCCGCGCCCGGCGTGCGGCGCGGCGGACGGGAAGCATGGGGCGCGCCGCCCGGTCCGGCAAGCGCGCCCGGGATCATACACCTGGTTGCATGCATCCGGGCCCGACCGGAGCCGCGTATCCGACGATTGGAACCGCGGTCCGCCGCGCCGCGGCGTTTGCCCCATCCTTGCATTGAAAACGATGCGGCAACCGCTGCAAGGGTGAACAAAGATTACAGGGGATCAAGGAAAGCACGCGTGCACTGGTTTCTGCGTTATCTGGAGTTGTGGCTGAGCGCGCTGGGGGTCGCGGTGATCCTGCTGGTGCCGGCCGTGGTGGGCGTCTCGCGCGACAACTACTGGTACGTCACCGCGCTGGTGGCGATCGTCGTGGGCGTGGTGCACGGGCTGATCTTCTGGAGCGTGCACCACCGCCAGCGGCTGGTTCGCGAGCGCACGGTGGCGCAGGTGCGCGCCATGCTGCGCGACGACGTCCACAAGCAGGTGGCGGCGCTGCTGACGATGGACGCGCGCGCCACCGATCGCCAGCGACAGCAGCTGGACGGCGTGTTCGATTCCATGATCCTGCTCGACCACCTGCTGGAGTCGCTTTCCACCGAGCGCCTGCGCACGTGGACGGGCTCGGAAGAAGGCCGCGTGGAGATCGAAAAGGGCAATCGCCCCACACGCACAGGTGGACGGCCGGACCTGCACGTGCACCGCGATTCGAAGAACTGAAAAGACGGGTCTCACACCGAATCCGGGAAAACACCCGTCATTCTGAGGAAGCGCCCACGCCGGGTTCTCAGGGGGTGTTGCCAAACCTCGCCGCGTGATTGACTTCCTGAGGGAGGCGCCACCTCGTAACTCGCTTGCACACTGCACCTTGGCGCCGACCGAAGGACCTCGCCAGCAGAACGATGGGGCTGGTCCCGCGGCATGGAGCCGGCCCCGCCTCGCCGGAGAGCAGGTCCTTCGGTCGCGCGCAGTCGGTTGTGTGAAATCGGGTTACACGTGGTGCGCTCCCTCAGGAAGTCATCGCTTCTTTGTGAGGTTGGGGGTTTAGCAACACCCTTTCAAGAAAGTCGCGAAGCCCGTTGGCGCGACCGAAGAATCTCCCTCCCCTCGCGCGGAACCCCTTTCCGGGCAGAGCCCGGGAACCCCGCGTGACGGAAAGATCCTGCCGCTTCGGATAAAGATTCTTCGGTCGGCGCCAGGCTCCGGAGCGTACGGAAAGCACCGCACGGCGCCTCCCTCAGAATGACAGTTTGTCGGATGTGGTATCTGTGTGAGGATTTGGTTTATCAACCGAAACACGAAGGACCTGCCGCCACGCGACAGGTCCTTCGTCTCATCCACTTCCGCACTCACGCACTGACGCACTCCCGCACTCCCGCACTCCCGCACTCCCGCACTGCCGTCACCCCTCCAGCAGCATCGCCGTGGGATCTTCCAGCATCCGCTTTACCGTCACCAGGAAGCGCACCGCCTCGCTGCCGTCCACGATGCGGTGGTCGTAGGTGAGCGCCACGTACATGATGGGGCGGATCTCGATGGCCCCGTTCACCACCATCGGCCGCTCCACGATGTTGTGCATCCCCAGGATGCCCACCTGCGGCGGGTTCAGGATGGGCGTGGAGAGCATGGATCCGAACACGCCGCCGTTGGTGATGGTGAAGGTGCCGCCCTGCAGGTCCTCGAGCCCCAGCTTGCCGTCGCGCGCGCGGGTGCCCAGCTCGGCGATGGCCTTTTCCAGAGCCGCAAAGCTCAGCCGGTCCGCGTCGCGCACCACGGGGACGACGAGCCCCTCCTCCGCGCCCACCGCGATGCCGATGTCGTAGTAGCTCTTCAGGACGATCTCGTCGCCCTGGATCTCGGCGTTCAGCCGGGGAAACTGCTTGAGCGCGCCGATGACGGCCCTGGTGAAGAACGACATGAAGCCCAGCTTGATGCCGTTGCGCTTCACGAAGTCGTCCTGGCGCGCCTTGCGCAGGTCCATGATGGCCTTGAGGTCCACCTCGTTGAAGGTGGTCAGGCTGGCCGTGGTCTGCTGCGCCTCCACCAGTCGCCGGGCGATGGTCTGCCGGCGGCGCGACATCCGCTGCCGCTCCTCGCGCCCGTCCGCCGCGCGCGCCGGCTTCGCGGGAGCGGCGGGCTGGGCGGGCGCCGCGGGAGCCGCCGGCTGCGCCGGGGCCGCGGCGGGCGCGGGCTGGGCGGCGCGGGCGCGGCCGTCCTCGATCACCTTGAGCACGTCTTCCTTGGTGACGCGCCCGTTGGGGCCGCTGCCGCGGATGGAGGCCACGTCCAGCCCGTGCTCCGCCACCAGCGCGCGCACCGCCGGCGACGTCTGCGCGTCCGCCGGCCCGCCGCCCGCCGAAGCCTCGGCTGCCGCGGGAGCTTCCGCCGCCGCCGCCGGTGCGGCCGCGGCCTCCGCCGGCGCCTTTTCCTCGTAGCGTGCCGAGGCCGTCTGCCCCGCCGCGTCGGCCGGGGTGGCGCCGTCGGCGGACTCCAGCGTGCCCAGGAGCTCGTTCACGCCGACGGTGTCGCCCTCGTTCTTCTGGATCTTGCCAAGGGTTCCGGCCGCCTGCGCCGCCACCTCGACGGTGATCTTGTCCGTCTCCAGCTCCACCAGGATCTCGTCCTTGGCGACGGAATCGCCCTCCTTCTTGGTCCAGCGGCCCACCGTGGCCTCTACGACGGACTCGCCCAGGGGCGGAACTCGGATCTCAACGGGCATTCTGTGCTCCCGGTACGTTCTGAAAGAAAGGGGACAGGTTACAGGGGACAGGGTACAGCCAGCAACAGCACGCGCCGTTGCCCGCTATTCCCTATTCCCTGTTCCCTATTCCCTGCAGTTTTCACTTGCGCTTGCCGATCAGCTTTTCGCCGCCGCGGCGCGCGGGCGGGCCCACCGGGGGCGAATCGCCCAGCGCGGCAAAGACGATGCGGTTCTGCTCCTGCTGGTGGCGGTGCTGGTAGCCCTCCGCCGGGCTGGCGCGGTCGGGCCGGCCCTCGTAGCGCACGGGGACGTCCAGCGCATCCACCAGCCGCGGCCCCACGTACGTCCACGCACCCATGTTGCGCGGCTCCTCCTGCACCCAGACGATCTCGCGCAGGTTGGGATACGTGGCCGCCAGCGCGCGGATCTCCTCCGCGGGAAAGGGATACAGCTCCTCCACCCGGCCCAGGGCCACCCGCTCCACCCCCGGCACCGCCGCGCGCTCCCGGCGCTGGTCGTCGGAGCTGCCCACCAGGTCCACGTACACCTTGCCCGACGACAGCAGCAGCCGCGTAACGCCCTCGGCCCGCTCCGCCGCGGACGCGTCGGCGATCACCGGCTGAAAGGTGCCCTGCGCCAGCTGGTCGATGCCGGACGCCGCCAGCGGGTGGCGCAGCAGGCTCTTGGGGCTCATCACCACCAGCGGCCGCGGGTCCGCGTGCAGCATGGCCGCCTGCCGGCGCAGCAGGTGAAAGTAGTTGGCCGACGTGGTGCAGTTGGCCACGCGCAGGTTGTTCTCGGCGCACAGCTGAAGGAACCGCTCCAGCCGCGCGCTGCTGTGCTCCGGCCCCTGCCCCTCGTAGCCGTGCGGGAGAAGGAAGACCAGCCCCGAGCGCTGCTGCCACTTCTGGTACGACGCCGCCACGTACTGGTCGATGATGACCTGCGCGCCGTTCACGAAGTCGCCGAACTGCGCCTCCCACAGCACCAGCGCGCCGGGATCGCCCACGCTGTAGCCGTACTCGAAGCCCACCACCGCCATCTCGGACAGCGGCGAGTTGTGGATCTCGAAGCTGGCCCTTGCCTGCGGAAGCAGGTGGAACACGTTGAGCCGCGCCCCCGTATTGGCGTCGCGCAGCACGGCGTGGCGGTGGCTGAAGGTGCCGCGCTCCACGTCCTGCCCCGTCAGCCGCACCGGCACGCCCTCGGCCAGCAGCGACGCGAAAGCCAGCGCCTCGGCGTGGCCCCAGTCGATGCTGGGCTGGCCGCTCTCGGCCTCGCCGCGCTTCTGCAGCACCTTTTCCAGCCGCGCGTTGGGCACGAAGCCGTCCGGGCGCGCCAGCAGCGCGCGGTTCAGCTCCAGCAGCGTGCCGCGGGCCACGGCCGTGGCCCGCGGCGCCTTGCCGTTGCGCGAGGGCGGCTCGTCGTGCACGGTGAGCCTGGGCCTGTCGCCCAGCTCTTCCAGCACGCGGGCCAGCTGGTCGAGCACCCGCTGGTACGCCGCGTCCGCCTCTTCGCGCGACAGCACGCCCTGCTCCACCAGCCGGTTCGCCAGCGTCTCGCGGGCCGTGGGATGGTCCTTGATGACGCCGTACATCACCGGCTGCGTAAAGAGCGGCTCGTCGCCCTCGTTGTGCCCCCAGCGCCGGTAGCCCACCAGGTCGATGACGAAGTCCTTGCCCCAGCGCCGGCGGTACGCGTGCGCCAGCCGCGCCACGGCCAGGCACGCCTCGGCGTCGTCCGCGTTGACGTGCACCACGGGGACCTCGAAGCCCTTGGCCAGGTCGCTGGAGTAGCGGGTGGAGCGCCCCTGCTGCGGGTCGGTGGTAAAGCCGACCTGGTTGTTGGCGATGATGTGGATCGTCCCGCCGACCGAATAGCCGGGGAGCGACTGCATGTTGAAGGTCTCGGGCACCACGCCCTGCCCCGGGAACGCCGCGTCGCCGTGGATGAGCACGGCCAGCGCGCGCGAAACCTCCACCCGGGGCGGGCCGGCGGACGCGGTTTCGTCCTGGGCGGCGCGCGTCATCCCCACCACCACGGGATTGACGAACTCCAGGTGGCTGGGGTTGGGGGAAAGGCGGACGCGCACCGGCCTGCCGTTCACGTCGCGCTCGTCCGTCCACCCCATGTGGTACTTCACGTCGCCGCTGGGCTCGTCGGAGTTCTGCTCCGTGTCGCGGCCCACCGCCTCCTGCGCCACCTTGAAGCCGGCCAGCATCATCGCGTACGGCTTGCCCAGCACGTGGGTCAGCACGTTCAGCCGGCCGCGGTGCGCCATGCCGATGAGCACGTCGTCCGCGCCGGCGCCCGCCGCCTCGGCGATGATCTCGTCCAGCATGGGGACCATGGCGTCGGTCCCCTCGATGGAAAAGCGCTTCTGCCCGAAGAAGGCGCGGTGAAGAAAGCGCTCGAAGCCCTCCACCTGCGAGAGCCGGTCCAGCAGCGCGCGGCTGCGCTCCGCCGGCAGCGGCTGCGCGTAGGCGCCGCTCTCCACCGCCTCGCGAATCCACCCCCGCTCGTCGGGGTCGGGCAGGTGCAGGAACTCGTATCCCACCGTGCCCATGTACACGCGCCGCAGCCGCTGGATTTCGTCCAGCGCGCTGGCGGAGCGGGGGTCGTGGCCAAAGATGGCGCTCGCGGGAAGCCGCGCCAGCTCGGCGTCGCTCAGCCCGTAGCGCGCCGGGTCCAGCACCGGGTCGGGTGCGGCGTCGGCGCCCAGCGGGTCCAGCCGGGCCCCCGTGTGGCCGCGGGCGCGGATGGAGCGTCCCAGCTCGCGCGCGGCGAACACCTTTTCGATGTCCGCCGCCGGGGCCGCCGCGCCGGCGGACGGCACGGGCGCCGCCGCGGTGGACGGCGCCGCCGCGGCCTCCAGCGCCTGCAGGTCGGCCGGGGACGCGGATGCGAAGTAGTCGCGCCACCCCTGCTCGACGGAAGCGGGGTCGCGTGTAAAGCGCTCGTAAAGCTCGAGCACGTAGCCCGCGTTGGGGCCGTGAAAGCGTTGCTCTGCCATGGGTCCAGCCTGGTCAGGTGGCGCCCGCTCCCGCGGATGCGCCCGTAAGCCCTGCCGCCGTCAGTGGGGCGGAGGGCGAGCCGCGCGTAACTTATGCGGCGGCGGCGCGGCCCGCCACCGCCGCCCCGCGGGCGCCCGCGGGGCACTGACGCACGGTGTGCGCCGCCGGGAGCCCCAGCCGGGCTTCCGGAGGGGCGATGGCGAATGATGCTCGTTGCCGAATCCCATTTGGCAACGCGCCGTCCGCCCGCTGGAGCGAATGAATTCGCCGCTGGGAAATCGCAAAGTCCGCCTTCGCGGACTCGGCGGCCCGGCTATCTACGGCATCCGAAGCACCTGCGCGTCCGCAACCGGGCCAATCACCGGATTAGATCCGCAATGAACACAATTCGCTGCGACAACCACACGAGCGCCGCCTTCGGGGACTGGAAGGTGGGGGCAGGTGCCTGTCACGTGGTCGGGATCGTTGTTCAACCTCCCCCAGCAGTTTGGGGGAGGTGGGCGAGTAATGCGAGCCCGGAGGGGGCGTGCCCCCCGCTCAGCCCCCTTGCCGAAGCGCGATCGAATTCTCCCCTCTCCGCGAGGAACGAGCGGGGAGGGGCCGGGGGAGGGGCACCCCGCCGACGCAGCCCGGACTGTCCAAAGCGCGATCGAATTCTCCCCTTTCTCCCGCTCCGCGGGGGAGAGGGGCCGGGGGAGAGGGGGCCCGGTCGGGCGCCAGTTCGATCCCCGTCGCCGATCCTCGACCGATGCTCTTCCCCGCCCTGAACACAACGAAGAGGGCGGACCTCTCAGCCCGCCCTCCTCCACGATCCACATCCACCCAACCGCCCGCTACCGGATCGACTTCAGCTGCACGACGACGGGGCGGCCGACGATTTCCTGCTTCACCAGCACGTGCGGGCCTTCGGCGCGCAGCCACATCACCAGCGCCGACGAGCCGCCCGACACCTGCACGCGGTACGACTGAAAGGTGCCGGCGGGCACCGTCACGCTTTCGAGGGCGCCCACCGCGAACGTCACCGGCTCCACCGCACCCGTGCTGGTGTTGAAGAACGGGATGACGATGGACCTGCCCGGCGCCAGCTCGGCGGTGGAAAGCATGGCCTCCTCCATCTGGCTCCACGCCAGCCCCGGGACGGCGGCCACGTCGAACGTCTTGTCGCCGCCCGCCTGCGCCGGCATCGCCGACGATCCCGTCACACGGCCGTTCTCCACCCGCACGTCGGCGCGACCCTCGAAGGGGCCGGCGTAGGTCTCGCCGTACGCGCCCGGCTCCCACCGCGGCCCCCACGCCGCGTCGATGGTCTGCCGCACGGCGCCGAACGTCCCCTCCATGCGGAACTTCCAGCCGTCGCCGTCGCGCGCCAGCGTGTTGACGGAGCGGCCAAAGGCGTTGCCCTGCGCCAGGATCTCGTACTCCGCCGTGAACGGCCGCAGCCGCGCGGTGTCGAAGTCGCCGCGCTGCGCGTGCGCGGGTGCGGCCAGCAGCACCAGGGCCGCCACGGCCGCGGAACGAACCAGGGTCTTCATCGGATTGCCTCGAGTGAGCGTGTGGGGAAGGTGGCCGATGGAAATCACACATCGCGGGGCGCCGTGGACATCGCGCCCCGCGCCGGCGTCAGTGCAGGAACCGCGGCCCCTCGGGCTCGTCCAGCCCGGCGGCAAAGCGGCGGGGGCGGCGCGGAAGCGGGGGGATGGCGGGCGGCACGTCCACGGCGTGGTCCGGCTCCATCCACCCCACCACCGACACCGGCAGCAACCCGATCGCGACGGCCACGGCGGCGAACACGCCCACCGCCGCGCGCGGGTCCGACGGCAGCCACAGCGCCTCGATGCGCAGCGCCAGCTCCGCGTAGACCACCACCGACAGCAGCAGCCACCCCGTCCCGTGGAACGCCGCCGCGTACGCGCGGTCGCGGGCGGCCAGCCGTCCCGCGTCCAGCGGGCGCGCGCCGCCCCGCAGCACCGACGCCTCGCCCAGCGAGAACAGGCACACCAGCCCGGCGATCAGCGTCACCGCGCCGCCAAAGCCGGCCAGCGCGCCGTCCCCGCCAACGCCGCTCACGGCCACGTGCGCCGCGAACGCCGCCCACAGCCCCGCGACCGCCATCCGCCGGTGCCGCTGGTCGTGCAGCCGCAGCCACGCGAAGGGGCGGCCGTGGCGAACGCGCAGAAAGAACTCGCCTGCCTTCATCTTTCGATTGATCCTGCGTCCGTGGAGCGCGGCCCGGCGCTCCATCCGTGGGGTGGATCCGGGGACGCACCCGGATACGGACGCGCGCCCCGCCAGGATTCACGCCGTGCAGTCGGCGCGTCCCGGCGGGGGGATGATGCGGGTCAGCGGATGGCGGGCCGGGCGGACGCGGCGCGCAGCGCGTCGCCGGTGATCCACACCGCCGCGCCCAGCAGGAACAGGTCCTTGATCAGGAACGAGCCCGCCATCCCCGGCATGGGAAGCGGCCAGCCGGGAACGCTGGCCCACGCGCCCGGCGTGGTGAACAGAAAGCTGAGCGTGGCCAGGAAGACGAGGGACGCGCCGATGCCGCCGGCGGCCCCCGCCCGCGGCGACCACGGCCTCGCCAGCAGCAGCCCCGCGACGATGATCTCGGCGACCCCGATGAGGCTGGATACGCCGCGTACGCTCAGCACGGCGTACATCCATCCCATCAGCGGGCTGTTGGCCACCAGCGGGCGGATGGCCTCCGCCTCGACCGGGTGGAACTTGAAGAGGCCGAAGTACAGCAGGATGGCCACCAGCCCGTAGCGCAGGAGGGCGGCGCCCGCCGCCTCCAGACGCGCGCCCGCCGCCGCCGCATCCACCCGGCGCGCCGTCACCAGCCCCGCATCGTGCGCAATCGTGGTCATCATCCCCCGCCGCGTTCGCGTGATCCCGCCGCCGGCTCCCGTCCGGCACCTGAGATCCAGAATGCGCCCGGCGCCCCGATGGTTCCCGCACGTCTCGACCCCGGATTCACGAGGGGCTGGTCCCTGGCCCCGATCCCCAAACGGCGACGCGCCGCAACCTGCTGGCCCGGCGAAGCTTGAGCCTCCACCGACTTCTTGCCGCCTCTCGTTTTGCAAAGACGTGCGGAGAAATGCACGCAGTCCTCCGCCCGCCCGGGGAACGGACTGCTCCCGGAGCAGAGACGGAACTCCAGCGGTGGCGCGGCGGATACGCGGTGGAGGCGCGCGCCGGGACGGCAGGCACGGTTCGTGGAACAGGGGCCGCGCAGGCCGCCCTCGCGCGGCTGCTCACGTCGCGCGCGCAGGTAGCCGAATCCTGCCGCCGGGCGCGGACGCCATCGTCCCGCCACTCACGGCAAACCCGTCGAAAGGCGGGGACGCAAAGCTACGAGGCTACCGCGGGGCCGCGCCCCGCCACGCCAGTCGAGCCGCCAGACGCTGTACTCCGTGGTTTCCCGATGATCATCCGTCGTCTTGCCGCGCTTGCCGCACTGGGCAGCGCAACCCTGGCCGCGTGCGGCCGCGCCGACCAGGCGCTCCCCTTCGACAGCGGCTCCCTGGAGCCGGTGACGCGCACCATCCCCGCCGCGGGAGGCACCGTAAGCACCCCCGCCGGCGCGTCCGTGCAGCTTCCCGCCGGCGCCGTTCCCGCCGGGACGGCCGTCACCCTGACGCCGGCCCCCGCGCAGGCGCCCGCCACCGGCACCGCCGCATACGCGTACGCCTTTCAGCTGCAGCCGGCCGGCCTGGCCCTGTCCACGCCGGCGTCGGTGGACCTGCGGGTGGACGCCGCCGCCCCCAACGCGTGGCTGGCCTCCGTCGTCGTGGCCACGCCCAGCGGCATCGTGGAGAACGGCGCGGGGAGCGTGGACCTGAACAGCGGCCTGCTGCGCGGGGAGATCGGCGCGCTGGGCACCGTCACCGCCGTCGTCCCCGAAGCGTCCGCCATCGTACGCGCGCAACCGCTGGGCGCCGCCATTCGCGCCGCCTCGCCCGCGACAGCCGCCGCGCTGACCGGCCCCGCGACCCGCGCCCTGCGCGGCGACTGCGGCGCCCCCGGCCGCCGCTGCACGGGGCTGGCGGTGGAGGTGAGCGAGCGCCTGCTGTCGCTGGTCGACACGGCGGCGGTCCTCTACCCCCGCATCTCGGGGCAGATCACGATCAACGGACTGTCGGCCTCGGGGTCGCTGACGGCCCTCACGCCGCTGCGCGTGCGCCTGGGCGCGCGGACCACGGCCACCACCCTCCACAGCCGCATCGTCGCCACGGCCACGCCGCAGACGGTGGTGACCGAGACGGACGGGCGCATCACCCTGACCAACGTGCGCGTGCTGGGGCAGTCCGGCCGCGACCAGGGCGAGACCACGGCCACGCTCACGGTGGAGTACCAGGGCGCGCAGGCGTGGATTCGCCTGGAGCACCAGTTCGACGCGGTGGTGGAGGGCGGCACCCGCCAGCCGGTGACGGTGGCCGCGCGCGTGCCGCTGGTCCGCGTGCAGTAGGTGGGTGCGATGACCTTCAGACCGGGAGCGCACGCCCTCGCGGCCGCCGCCGTTCTCGCGGCCGGCACCGCACAGGCGCAGGTGGCCGCGACCCCGCGGGCGCTGGGGATGGGCGGCGCGTACGGCGCCGTGGCGCGCGGGCAGGAATCGCTCTTTCAGAACCCGGCCAGCCTGGCGCTGGGCGGAACGCCCCGCTGGTCCGTGGCCGTGGGGCAGGTTGCGGCGGGCGCCGGGGTGCGGGGCGCCGGGTTGGGAGACGTGGGGGACCTGCTGGACTACGACGCCCTGGCCCAGCCGCGCCGCGACGAGATCCTGGCCGGCGTACCGGACTCGGGGGTGGATGCGGACGTGGACGTGCGCGTCCCCATCGCCGCCGTGCAGGTGAGCCGGGTGGCCGTGGGCCTTTCGTGGGCGGGAAGCGCGCGCCAGAACGTGGGCCGCGACCTGGTGGACCTGGTGCTGAACGGATACCAGTCCGGCCGCACCGACTATTCGGTGGGCGCCACCGGCGGCACGCGGCTCAGCTACTTCGACCTCTCCGCCGCCTGGGCCCGCCGCGCCGGCCCGGTGAGCGTGGGGGTGGCGGCGCACTACCTGGCGGGCGGCACGCTGGCCCGGTCGCGTCTGTTCGAGCCGCAGTTCGACCTGGAGGCGGAGGACCTGTCGGCGGAGTACCGCGAGGTGTACGCCCGCGGCGGCCACGGCTGGGCGGTGGACGTGGGCGTGGCGGCGGAGCCGGCCCCCGGGGTCACGGTGAGCGCCGCGCTGTCGAACGTGGCCGCGGGGATGACGTGGTCCGACGAGCTGCGCACGCGGCACGTGGTGCTGCGCCGCGCCACCTTCGAGGGCGACGGCGTGGAGAACGCGTTCAATTCGCTGGAGGACAGCGACGAGGGCGTGGACCCGTCCGCCGCCCCCGCGACGGTGTACGAAACCGCGCGCGGGCTGTACGACCAGGCGTACCTTCCCGCCACCCTCCGCGCCGGGGTGGCGTGGGCGGCGCCGGGCGGGCGCACGCGGGTGGCCGCCGGCTACCAGGACGCACTGACCGCCGGCCGGATGGGCGCGGGATGGGACCGCACCGTCTCGGTGGGCGTGGAGCAGCGCGTGCCGCTGGTGACGCTCCGCGCGGGCGCCGCCACCGACCTGGACGGGGCCGCGCTGCTTTCCGGCGGCCTGAGCCTGGGACCCCTGCACGTGGGCGTAGCCCGCACCAGCGCGTCCGCGGGGCGCAGCGGCTGGACCGCCAGCCTGGGTCTGGCCACGCAGGCCCCTCGCTGATCCGGACGAAGAAGGTCTCGGGCCGAATCCAGGAAAACAACACCTTCACGGGTACAGAGGAACAGAGTCAGACAGAGGAGGCAAGATGATGTTTCAACTCGCTTTCTCTGTCTGACTCTGTTCCTCTGTACGATCATTCTTTTCCAGGATCTGGGATCACGCAGAAACGCGGAGGGGCGCCCGGCACCGTCGGCTACGGCTGGCTCTCGCGCGAGGGGCCGCCCGTTTCCGAAGGAGATTCTTCGGTCGGCGCCACGGGCCTTGGAGCGTGGTAGACGGCTCTGCGCGGCGCCTTCCTCAGAATGACAGCGGGTGGCCAGAGGCGTCGTTCAGGAGGGATGCGCATCCGCGCCGCGGGCGGAGGCGATCAGCGACGAGATGCGTGACATCAGGTCGCCGGGGGCGCGGATGCGGCGCAGCTTGCCGCGCACGTCGTCGATCACCGTGCGCTCGAAGTGCACCTCCGACGCGCAGATGGCGCACGTCTCCAGGTGCCGCTGCACGCACTCCATCTCTTCGGGCGGAAGCTCGCGGTCCACGAAGTCGTCCAGGCGCAGGAACGCCTCTTCGCAGGTGTATCGGTCGATGTGGCTCATAGGTCCCCCTCCATGGGCCCGCGCACGGTCGCTGCCGCCAGCCCGGCGTCCAGCGCCGCCTGCCACAGCCGCTTCTGCAGCAGCTTGCGGCCGCGGTGCAGGCGCGAGCGCACGGTGCCCACCGGTACGCCCGACACCTCGGCGATCTCCTGGTACGACAGGTCTTCGATGAAGTACAGCGTGCACGCCACGCGAAACTCCTCGGGGAGCGAATCCACCGCCCGCGCCACGTCCTGGCCCTCGATGCGGTCCAGCACCTCGCGCGCGGGGTCGCGCCCGGCGCCGTGCATCCCCGCGTGGTACGTCTGCACGTACAGGTGGATGAGCGGCGCCTCTTCCTCCATCCCGTCCATGCTCACCTCCGGCCGCCTGCGACGCCGCGACGCGTAGAAGCAGTTGACCAGGATGCGCAGGAACCACGCGCGAAAGTTCGTGTCGGGCGTAAAGGTGTGAAAGCCGCGAAAGGCCAGCAGCGCCGCCTCCTGCACCAGGTCCTGCGCGTCGTCGCGGTTGCCGGCCAGGCGCAGCGCCGTCGCGTAGGCGCGGTCCACCACCGGCGCCAGCAGCGACTCGAAGTCGGCCGGCGCCGCGGCGGGTGCGGCGGGGGAGAGGGTTCCTTCCATGGCGTGTCCCGCGGCGGGTTCGCCGGGTTTGATCGTGCCCGGCAGAGAGAGGAATGCGGATGGGGCGGGAATGGTTCCCGAGCGGGTGAAGGGGTGAAGGGGTGAAGGGGTGAAGGGGTGAAGGGGTGAAGGGGTGGATCGGGGCTCGGCGAAGGGGATCACGCTGGCGCCCGACAGGGCCCCCTCTCCCCACGGCCCCTCTCCCCCGCTGCGCGGGGGAGAGGGGAGAATTCGATCGCGCTTCGGATGGCTTCGTGCGAGGGGCACGCCCCCTCCGGGCTCGCATTACTCGCCCACCTCCCCCAAAACCCCTGGGGGAGGTTGAACTGCGATGCTGCTTTGATCCCGCCACGTGGCAGGCACCCGCCCCTACCCACACCCTCACAGTCCGCGAAGGCGGCCTTCGTGTGGTCGTTGCAGCGAATTCATTCGCCCTTGCAACCCCTCGCGCAGCGAATCACCCCGTTCACCCCTTCACCCCTTCACCCCTTCACCCCTTCACCCCTTCACCCCTTCACCCGTTCACCGCTACGCCGCCCGCGGCTCCACCTCCAGGATCGGCGCCAGCCACTGCCCCGTCAGGCTCTCCGGCACGCGCGCCACGTCCTCCGGCCGCCCCATCGCCACGATGTGCCCGCCGTCGGGGCCGGCGCCGGGGCCCAGGTCCACGATCCAGTCCGCCGTCTTGATCACGTCCAGGTTGTGCTCGATCAGGACCACCGTGTGCCCCGCGTCGGCCAGGTCGCCCAGCACGCGCAGCAGCTTCTTGATGTCGTCCATGTGCAGGCCGGTGGTCGGCTCGTCCAGGATGTACAGCTTTTTGCCGCCGCGACGCGCCCCCATCGCCAGCTCGCGCGCCACCTTGATGCGCTGCGCCTCGCCGCCCGAAAGCGTGGGCGCGGGCTGGCCCAGGCGCAGATAGCCCAGCCCCACCTGCTGCAGGTGCCACAGCACCTCGCCCAGCCGGTCCTCGTGAAGAAAGAAGCGGATGGCCTCGTCCACCGTCATCTCCAGCACGTCCTGGATGCTGCGCCCCCGGTAGCGGGCCGCCAGCACCTCGGGCTTGAACCGCGCGCCGCCGCAGATCTCGCAGGGGACGAAGACGTCGGCCATGAACACCATCTCCACCTGCACCTGGCCCTCGCCCTTGCACGCCTCGCAGCGCCCGCCCGCCACGTTGAACGAAAAGTGCCCCGGCCCAAAGCCCAGCCGCTTGCTGTCGGGAAGGCTGGCGAAGATGCGGCGCACCTCGTCGTACGCCTTGATGTACGTCACCGGGTTGCTGCGCGGCGTGCGCCCGATCGGCGACTGGTCCACGAGAACCACTTCGCGCAGCTGGCTTACGCCGTGCAGCCGCTCGAAGCCGCCCACCGTCTCGCCCAGGTGCCGCTTGGCCGTCGTCTCGCCGCCCGAAAGCTCGCGCTCCACGGCGCGATAGAGGACGTCGTGCACCAGCGTGCTCTTTCCCGATCCGCTCACCCCCGTCACCACCGTCAGCGCGCCCAGGGGAAAGACCGCCGAGTCGCCCTTCAGGTTGTGCTCGCGCGCACCCTCCAGCCGCAGCCTGGGGCCGTCCACCGGCCGGCGGCGCGCGGGGATCTCGATGCGCTCGCGGCCAGACAGGTACCTCCCGGTCAGCGTGTCGGAGGCCAGCATCTCCTGCAGCGTCCCCTGGAACATCAGCTCGCCGCCCAGCTCGCCGCTGCCGGGCCCCAGCTCCACCAGGTGGTCCGCCAGACGCATGGCCTCGGGGTCGTGCTCCACCACGATCACCGTGTTGCCGTGGTCGCGCAGGCGCACCAGCAGGCGCAGCAGGCGGTCGTTGTCGGCGGGGTGCAGGCCGATCGTGGGCTCGTCCAGCACGTACAGCGTGTCCACCAGCCGCGAGCCCAGCGCGTTGCTGAGCGTGATGCGCTGCGCTTCGCCGCCGCTGAGCGTGCGCGTCTGCCGGTCCAGCGTCAGGTATCCCAGCCCCACGTCGCACAGAAAGCCCACGCGCGAGTCCAGCTCCTTGAGGATGCTGTCCGCGATCCCCCGCTCCTGCTCGCTGAGCGGCGGCTCCGGGCAGTCCGCCCCCGTCCGCCCCTCGCGCATGGCCCGCAGCCAGGGCATCAGCCGCCCCAGCGCCAGGGCCGAGACCTCCGCGATGGTCCGGCCGCCCACGCGCACCCGCAGCGCCTCGGCGCGCAGCTTGGCGCCGCCGCAGACGGGGCAGTCCTGTGCGCTCTGGTACTGGCGGATGAAGACGCGGATGTACTGCTTGTACCGCTTTTCCCCCAGCTCCTCGAAGAAGTCGTAGACCCCCTGGAAGCCGCGCTGGCCGTGGAGGACGATCTTGCGGAACCGCTCCGGCAGCTCGCCCCACGGCGCGTCCAGCGACACGCCCTCCTTGGCCGCCAGCTGCGCCAGCTTCGCGCGGCGCGTGTCGTAGCGCGGCTTGCTCCACGGGTCCACCGCCCCCTCCGCCAGCGACCGCGAGGCGTTGGGGACGATGAGCGAGTCGTCCAGCCGCAGCACCGCGCCAAAGCCGGTGCACTCCGGGCAGCTGCCGTAGGGGTTGTTGAAGCTGAACAGCTGCGGCGAGGGCGTGGCGAACTCGATCTCGGGGTGGTCCGGGCAGCGGAACCGCTCCGTGAACCGCATGCGCGGCGGGCCGACGGGAATGACGATGGCCTCGCCCTCGCCCTCGGTAAACGCCGTCTGCAGGCTGTCGGCCAGGCGCGCCGTGTCGTCGGGGTCCGCGCGCAGGCGGTCGACGATGACCAGCAGCTCCTTTTGCCGCGTCAGGTCCACGTCCGCCGGCAGCTCGTCCAGGTGCATCTCGCGCCCGTCGGCCATCAGGCGCAGAAAGCCCAGCGCGCGCAGGTTCTCCACCACCAGCGCGTGCGTGACCTTGTGCGAAAGCGGAAGCGGAAAGCACACCATCACCCGCGTCCCGGGGGGAAGCGCGAGCACGGCGTCGGTGGCGGTCTGCACGGTGTCGGGCTTGACCTCGCGGCCGCAGGGGCGGCCGGGGTGGTCGCCGGGGCAGTAGGTGCGGCCCACGCGCGCCCACAGCAGGCGCAGGTAGTCGTGCACCTCCGTGGCCGTGCCGACGGTGCTGCGGCTGGTCTTGGTGGGGTTGCGCTGCTCGATGGCGACCGCGGGGGAAATGCCCTCGACGCGGTCCACGTCGGGCTTTTCCATGCGGTCGAGGAACTGCTTGGCGTACGTGGAGAGCGATTCCACGTACCGGCGCTGCCCCTCGGCGTATACCGTATCGAACGCCAGCGACGACTTCCCCGAACCCGACGGCCCCGTGATGACCACCACCGCGCGGCGCGGCAGGTCCAGGTCCAGGTTCTTGAGGTTGTGCTGCCGGGCCCCTCGAATGACGATGCGATCCTTCATATTCCCGAAAACATACCGAACTCTGAACGTGTGCGCAAAGTGCGTGTCGAAGGTGGCGCATCCAGCCCGCACGAATCTCGCCGCGGGACCCGTCCCGTACAAACGGCGGCGGGGAGGGAGAGGCGGAAGGGAAGAACGATCGGCTTCGGACAGGACTGCGCGAGGGGCACGCCCCCTCCGGGCTCGCACCACTCGCCCACCTCCCCCAAAACCCCTGGGGGAGGTTGGGGTGGGGACTGGGGGGTGGTGGATCGACGAACGGGATCGAACTGCGCCCGACGGGGTGCCCCTCCCCCGGCCCCTCCCCGTTCGTTCCTCACGGAGAGGGGAGAATTCGATCCCGCTTCGGAAAATCCCGACCGAGGGGCACGCCCCCTCCGGGCTCGCACCACTCGCCCACCTCCCCCAAAACCCCTGGGGGAGGTTGAACTTCGTGGCTGCTTCGATCCCGCTACGCGGCAGGCACCCGCCCCTACCCCACATCACGCCAGTCCGCGAAGGCGGCCTTCGTGTGGTTGTTGCAGCGAATTCATTCGCCATTGCTGCCCTCCTGCCCTCCTGCCCTCCTGCCCTTTCTGCCCTTTCTGCCCTTCCTGCCCTTCCTGGCTTCTGCCCCTTCCTGCCTTCCTGCCCTTGCCACCTGCTCGCCCCCGGATCGACACCCCGCCGTCATGGACGATGCCGCAGGAGCGTCCTACTCTGTTGTCGTTCCGCAGGGACGCGTCCCACCCCGTCCGGAGCATTCCCCATGCGCAGCAAGCTGTGGCTGGCCCTGGCGCTGTGTCCCGCGCTGATGGCCTCGCAGTGCATACACCCCGTGGACGTGGGCGTAACGCCCGCCCCGCGCACCGGCGACGCGCCCGCGTTCCGGTTCGGCTACCGCGGCGACCCGCTGACGTACGTGGAGGAGTTCCAGGTGGCGGACTGCCAGGCGACCAACGCGGAGCGCGTCACGTGGCGCATCGTACGCGATGGACAGACGCAACCGACAGCGAGCCGCTGCGGATCACGTACGGCGTGCCGCCGCGGGGCTACCGCCAGGAAACGCCGCCGCGGACGCTGGCGCCGGGAGGCTGCTACCGCGCGTCCGCCGTGGCGATGGCGCCGGTGGGCGAGACGCTGGGTCCTCCGTCCGGGGGCGAAACGTTCCGCCTGCTCCCCAACGGCCAGGTCATCGTGGGCGAGCCGGGGGCGATCTTCAGCAACACGCGCCCGTTCCGCCAGCTGAACCGCGCCTCCGTAGGCTGCACGCGCGGCTGGCGGCGGGCGGACACGGCGGCGGACAGCGCGGCGGTGGATGCGCGGGAGTACGAGGTGCTGGACGCGCGCGTGTCGTGCGGTTGGCTCTTCACCCAGTGGCCCGGCGTGGTGGAGGAGCCCGTCAGCACCGAGCGCGCCAGCCTGACGCTGGCCGGCCTGCTGGCCATCTACGTGGGCCTGGGCCTTCTCTCCGAATACATCCCCGACATCCCGCAGTGATCCCGCGCGACGAGGCCGCCCCCTTCACCCCTTCACCCCTTCACCCGTTCACCCGTTCACCCGTTCACCCCTTCACCTCCCCGCCCGGCAAGCCTCTTGCACCACGGCGGCACCCTGCGCCGCGCTCGGAGCCGTGGCGCGCGGAGGCCAAAACCAGGAGAGAGGGTGCCATGCATCACGTTGATCTGACCGGGCTGCGGGTGGCGGTGCTCGCGGCGGACGGGGCCGAGCAGGTAGAGATCACCTCGCCCGTGGACGCGCTGGAGGACCACGGCGCGGACGTGGAGATCGTGTCGCTGCGCCCCGGGCGCCTGCGCACCGTCAACTTCATGTATCCCGGCAAGAAGGTGCGCGTGCACCGCACCCTGCGCACCGCCGACGCCGAGGACTACGACGCGCTGCTGCTGCCGGGCGGCCTCATCAGCCCCGACACGCTGCGCCAGAACGAGCAGGCGCTGGACTTCGTGCGCGGGTTCGACCGCGTGGGCAAGCCCATCGCCGTCATCTGCCACGGCCCCTGGCTGCTGGTCTCCGCCGGGCTGGTGGTGCGCCGCAACCTCACCTGCTGGCCGGGAATCAGGGACGACGTGCGCAACGCCGGCGCCATCTACCACGACGAGCCGATGGTGCGCGACCGCAACTGGGTGTCCAGCCGCGGCCCGCAGGACCTGCGTCACTTCAACCGCGGCATGCTGGAGCTGTTCGCCGAGTTCGTGCCGCTGGCGCCCTCCGCGCCGGAGTACGCCGAGACGCGTCCGCGGCCGCGTCCCCGCCGCGAGCGCAGCCTGCCCATCGGCCGCATGCTGGGCGGCGGCGCCGTGGCGGCCGGGCTGGCGTACCTCATCAGCCAGCAGCTGGGCCGCGAGACCGGGGCCGAGATGGAGTACGTAGAGGTGGTGGACCTGGAGCCCGACACCATCGACGTGTACGACGACGTCGAGTACGACGACGACGTCACGCTGGCCGGCGGCTACGCGGGCGGCATGCCCTACCGCGAGGGCGGCCCCGAGTACACCGCGGGCACCACGGGCTACCTGGGCAGCGACGGCGGCGGCTATGACACCGTCGAAACGGACCTGGGCACCGGCGGCACGGCCGGCACGGGAGCGGCCGGCGTCGGCCTGGGCGGCGGTGGCGTGGCGGACACCGACTATCGCACCGGGACCGGCACGGGAACGGGGATGGGGATGGGGTCCGGAGCCGGTGTCGCCGGGATGGGCACGGGCCTGGGAGCCGGCGTCGGAACCGGGGTGGGTACGGGCTCCGGGACCGCGAGCGGCACGGGGACCGGCGGATTCGGCAACGTGGGCGGATCCGGCCCGATCTGATCCCGGCAGGTGCCCAAACGCGAGCGGGGGCGGCCACGACGGTCGCCCCCGCTTTGCTTTCCGTCGATCTCGCCGTCCAGGCCGAAGCCTCATCCGACCGGGAAAAAGAAATGGGCCTCACCCAGAGGGCACAGAGGCCATAGGGGTTTCTCGTGCCGTTTCCTCCGCTCTCTCACCGTCGGAAACGCGGAACCGTAGTGAGCGGAGGCATGGCGCGCCGGTCGACGAGGCACGAGCCGGCGTGATGTGTCGGGAACGGAACAGAGATGGAATGCGGCAGGGAGCCATCCGCGTTTTTTGGAAAAGCATGCCCATCGGCGGATGATCTCCGCGGCGCCCCGGAACCGGCCGCCACGACCACCTGATGCGCGATCTTTGGAGCCCTCCACCCGCTCCACAACGTCAGGGACGCGTGCGTTCCAGGCCGCGCCCCAGGTTTGAGGACGGGCCCCACTATCCCCCCTCCCGCCGCGCGCCTACTTTTCGGCGCATGTCCATTCCCGAAGCGCTCTACACCGTAGCCCTGCGCGCCGCGCGCCCCCTGCTGCCGCTGGCCGCGGGCGGCGAGGGCAAGCTCGCGCGCGGCATCCGCGGGCGCGCGGGCGTGCTGGAGCGCATGGAGGCGTGGGCGCGCGTGCACCGCGACCCCGCGCGCCCGCTGGTGTGGTTCCACGCGCCCAGCGTGGGCGAGGGGCTGCAGGCGCGCGCCGTGGTGCAGGCGTTCCGCGCGCGCCGGCCGGACGCGCAGGTGGCGTACACCTTTTTCTCCCCCTCCGCCGAGGCGTTCGCCCGCACCGTCCACGCCGACGTCGCGGACTACCTGCCGCTGGACGTCCCCGCGGACGTGCACCGTGCGCTGGATGCCCTTCGTCCGTCTGTCATCGCGTTTTCCAAGACGGACGTGTGGCCCATCCTCACCCGCGAGGCATGGTCCAGGAGCGTCCGCCTGGCGATGCTCAGCGGCACCCTTCCCGCCGCGTCCAGCCGCCTGCGCGGCCCCGCGCGCGCCCTGCTGGCCCCCGCGTACGGCCGGCTGGACGCCGTCGCCGCCATCTCGCCGGAGGACGCGGAGCGCTTTGGCGCGCTGGGGGTGCCGGCGCAGCGGCGCAGCGTGATGGGCGACGCGCGCTTCGACCAGGTGTGGGCGCGCGCCGCCGCCGTGGACCGCGGCTCGGACCTGCTGCGCCCCTTCGGCGGATACGGCGGCGTAACGCTGGTGGCCGGCTCCACCTGGCCGCCGGACGAGGAGCGCCTGGTCCCCGCCGTAGGCGCCCTGCGCGCGTCGGGCCACCCGGTCCGGCTCATCCTCGTCCCGCACGAGCCCACGCCCGAGCACCTTTCCCGCTCCACCGGGCTGCTGCGGCGCGCAGGATCGCCCCCCGTCCGCCTGTCCGAGGTGGAGGGCGGCGCGGGGCCCGGGGAAACCGTGCTGGTGGATCGAGTGGGCGTGCTCGGCGACCTGTACGCGCTGGCGGACGTGGCGTACGTGGGGGGGGGATGGGGAACGGCGGGCCTGCACTCCGTGCTGGAACCCGCCGCGTTCGGCGTCCCGGTGCTCTTTGGCCCGCGCCACGCCAACGCCCGCGAAGCCGCCGCGCTGATCGCCGCCGGCGGCGCCTTCGAGTGGGGGGAGGATGAATCCACCCTCCGCACCCTCGTCGCCGGCCCTGCCCGCGCCCGGACGGCGGGCGATGCCGCGCGCCGCTACGTGGAAGCCGGCCTGGGCGCCGCCGAGCGCGGCGCCGACGTCATCGAGCGGCTGCTGTAGCGACGCGGATCGCGCCGGACCCCGGCGGACAGCGCGCAGAGGCGGATGGCGCAGAAAGCGATCCGGATCATCTCAGAGGGTGTTCAAGAATCCGACGCTGCACATCCAGGCAGATCTACCAGCGCTGTCATTCCGAGGCCCGGCCACGCCGCAGCCTGCTTTCACACCAGAGGTTGCAATGCCGAGGAATCCCCTGTCGGGATTGCTGGAGAGCAGACGCGGTAGCCCGTGCCTGCTTCGCGGCTACGACACGGGCGGACAGGGCCAGTGCCGGAGCGGTGCGGCGGGGCACCAGCAGCAGACAGTAGATTTCTCAGTCGGCGCGCAGGATTTCGTGCGAGCCGATGGTGCGGTGTGGCGCCTCCTTCGAAATGACATACGGGCGCGAGCGCAGGGATTCTTGAACACACTCTCACAGGTCGATCCGCTGTGGAGGGGGATCACGCCGTGCCAACAAAACAGCGCGCCCCGGCGATCGATCTCGCCGGGGCGCGCCGTGCATTGCCGCGCTGGATCAGCAGGCGCAGGGGCCGGTGACCTTGGGATCGGTCGTCGGCGGGCACCAGATGCCGCACGTCCACTGCCCGTAGGTGGCGGCCGCGGCGCCGTTCACCGTGCCGCGCTCCTCGGCCGTCTCGGCGGTCTGGAACGAGTTCACCCGCAGGTCGTCCGTGTTCAGGGTCAGCTTCTTCATCGTCAGATCTCTCCGGGAATTTAATGTGCGAGCCGTGCGACTGGCACCGGCAAGGGTCGCTGTGCACACGGCCCGCGGGGAGTACTCCGTCTGCGAGCCCGGCACGGGCTCCTTGGCGAGCAGGGTGCCATCACACGCGGTGGCTCCAATCTATCGCAACCTGCGCAAATTGAAAGCGGGCGACAGCATAAGACCAATCTTCCGCAGCAAAGCAAAGGCAGCGGAGTTCCTCCACTGCCTCCACCTGGACCGGGATGAAAACCGGGCCCGGCCAGATCGTCGTTCCAGGAAAGGCGCGGCGCCGCACCTTCCTGAACCCGGAAAACCGTGGCGCCGGCGCGATCCCCCCATGCTGGGCGGCAGGGTTTCCCACCGCCTCCGTTCTGCGAGACCCCGGGTGAGACCGGGCGCTTACGGATTCCGCATGCGGATCAGTAGTAGCACGAGCAGAAGGTGGTGTAGCCGTTGCTCTCGCAAAAGCCGCCCAGCGCGCCCCGCTGTCTGCAGTTCAGGTCGCAGCTGTACGCGGCACAGTACGCCTTGCTGCCGGCCTTTGCCGGCTGCGGCGACGCGAACGCCTGCACCGCGCCAAAGCCCAGGGTGAGCACGGTTGCCAGCGAGAACGCCGCGTTGCGGAATCGAACCGATCCGAGCATGGGATGTCTCCGGGACGTGGGAACGAAGGAGGGATCGCCGGCCCACTCAGGACCGGCACGCCATGATAATCGCCCGATCATTGCTTTGCAATATTAGTCTTTAAACGATATTGATAATACATAGATCCTCCGCGTAGCGCACCGCTTCCGGCAGAAGGCGGACGACCCTCCCCGGCATCCGCCGGAGAGGGTCGTTCAGGCCATCGGACGTTCGGCGCTCTACTCCGCCGACGAGTCCCGCTCTCCCTCCGCCTGCGAGGGCTTGTCTTCGGGGCCGTCCAGCCGGCGCTCCGTGGGCGTGGTGGGCCGCTCGGGCTCGGGCTGGTCCTGCTCGTCCACCGAGTGCGGGCTCTTGTCCTCGTAGCGCGGGTCTCTCACCGTTTCCTCCGGGGTCGGTTGGGCCTGGTCGGCTCGGGCGACGCGGTGGACGTGTCCAGCCGCGTCGCGTCGGGGTCGGACGGCGGCACCACGTCGATCGAGAGCGGCGCCGCGGAAGGCTCCACCGCCGTGGCCGCCGCCTGCGCGCCCCCGCCCAGCGGCGTGGGGGGCGGCGTCTCCACCACGCGGTCCGGAGAGGGCTCGTGCGTGCGCGGCGGCAGGCCCATGATCTCGCGCAGCTCCGCCTCGTCCACCACCTCCTTTTCCAGCAGCCGCTTCGCCAGCACCTCCAGCACGTCGCGGTCCTGCGTCAGCAGCCGGCGCACCCGCTCGTAGGTGCCCTCGATCAGCCCGCGGATCTCGCCGTCGATCTCGCGCGCCGTTTCTTCGCTGTAGTTGCGCTGCGCGGGCATGCCCCCGTCGCCCTGCAGGAACTGGCTGCGCCGCGGCCCGCTCAGGTTCACCGGGCCCAGCTCGCGCGACATGCCGTACTCCATCACCATGCTGCGCGCCAGCTCCGTCACCCGCTCCAGGTCGTTCCCCGCGCCCGTGCTGATCTCGTTGAAGACGATCTCCTCGGCCACGCGCCCGCCCAGCAGCACCGCGATGCGGTCCATCAGCTCCTGCTTGGTGAGCAGGTAGCGGTCTTCGGTGGGCAGCTGCTGCGTGTAGCCCAGCGCCGCCACGCCGCGGGGGATGATGGAGATCTTGTGCACCGGGTCGGCCGTGGGCACCCGCTCGGCCACGATGGCGTGCCCCGCCTCGTGGTAGGCCACGATCGTCCGCTCCTTGTCGTTGATCAGGCGGTTCTTCTTTTCCAGCCCCGCGATGATGCGGTCCACCGCCTCGTCGATCTCCAGCATCCCCACTTCGCTCTTGTCGCGCCGGGCCGCCAGCAGCGCCGCCTCGTTCAGCAGGTTGGCCAGGTCGGCGCCCACGAACCCCGGCGTGCGCCGGGCGATGCGCTCCAGCTGCAGGTCGGGCCCCAGCGCGATCCCCTTGCTGTGGATCTTCAGGATCTCCAGCCGTCCCTGCCAGTCGGGCCGGTCCACCAGCACCTGCCGGTCGAAGCGCCCCGCCCGCAGCAGCGCCGGGTCCAGGATCTCGGGGCGGTTGGTGGCCGCCATGATGATGACGCCGATGCGCGGGTCGAACCCGTCCATCTCCACCAGCAGCTGGTTCAGCGTCTGCTCGCGCTCGTCGTTGCCGCCCAGCATGTTGCCGGGCGAGCGCGCCTTGCCCAGCGCGTCCAGCTCGTCGATGAAGATGATGCAGGGCGCCTGCGCCTTGGCCTGCGCGAACAGGTCGCGCACCCGCGCCGCGCCCACGCCCACGAACATCTCCACGAACTCGGCGCCCGAGATGGAGAAGAAGGTGACCCCCGCCTCGCCCGCCACCGCCCGCGCCAGCAGCGTCTTCCCCGTTCCCGGCGGGCCCACCAGGAGCACGCCCTTGGGAATCTTGGCGCCCAGCTTGGCGAACTTGTCGGGGGTCTTCAGGAACTCCACCACCTCCTGCAGCTCCACCCGGGCCTCGTCCACCCCCGCCACGTCGCCGAAGGTGACGCCCGTTCCCTCCTCGCCCACGATGCGGGCCTTGCTCTTTCCGACCGTCAGCACCCCCTGCGTGGGGTTCATCCGCCGGAACATGAACACCCAGAAGCCCACGATCAGCAGCAGGGGAAAGAGCCACGCCAGCAGAAAGCCCCAGCGCCCCTCCTCCACGCCCGTGTAGGGAACGTTGCGGGCCTCCAGCAGCTCGATCAGGTGCTTGTCCTCGACCCCGGGGAGCGTGGCGCGCCAGCGGTCCGGCCCGTCGCCCTTGCTGATGGTGGTGTCGGGGATCGCCTCGATGCTGGTGGCGCCAATGCGCACCTCCTTCACCTGGCGGTCGCTGATGCGGTTCTTGAGCTCGCTGTAGGGAACCGTCCGGGCGCGCGCGGGCGCAAAGAACTGGTTCAGCAGCACCAGCCCCAGGAACAGCAGGAGCAGCGGGAGCAGCGAGAAGCGCGGCGGACGCGGCACGCCGGGCTTGGCCCGGCGATCCCGCGGTGACTTGCGGCGCTCGTTGGGAAAGTTGGGTTCGGCCATGCTGGCGGCGGGCGCAAACTCCGGACCAGTGCCGGGACGTCGCGCGGCGGCGAGGTGGATGCGGGGTTCGGCGAGAGAATGGTCTCACCCGGAGGAGGCAGAGGAAGCGTAGGGGGTTCCCCTGCTTCCCCTGCTTCCTCCGCGTGAGACGGGTGTTTTTGCGGACCGGGATGCGTGGGGCCCGGAACCTCAGGACCGCCCGATCAGCGGTTCAGCGGGATCAGGTAGCTCACGCCCACGGTGAACCCGCCCGGCTTGGACTCGCCGCCCAGCTGAATGGCCAGCGTGCGCGCCACCTGAAAGAAGACGCCGCCCAGGAAGTTGACGTGGGTGCCGGACTCCTCCTCGTCTCGCACCCAGTACACCCCCGCCCGCCCCAGCTGCCGTTCGGCGTCGTAGTATTCCACGTACTGGGTGCCGTTCACGTATCCGGCGCCCCCGTACACCGTGAGCTGCGAGCTCAGCCCGCGCATCAGGGCCACGTTCACCGACCGCCAGGCGCCCTGCGAGCTCAGCTCCGCGTCGCCCCCCGCCGCGATCACTTCGGCCGAGGTCAGGTCGGGCTCGTACCATTCTTTGTCTTCGGGCGACTCGGTGGCGAACTTGGCGTCCACGTACAGCCCCATCCCGCCCAGCAGGTCGGTGACCGCGTGCGCGCTCACGCCCACGAACTGGTTGGGGATGTTGGCCGTGTACCCGATGCCCAGGTGGGGCTGCCAGGGCAGGTTGCGCGGATAGTTGTTCACCTGCGCGTCCGCCCGCTGCGGCGGGGCAAAGGCGGCCAGCGCCAGCGCGGCGGCGGCAAACCGGCGAAGGTGCGGACGACGGGACGTGGTCATGAGCATTCTCCAGGAAAAGAAGGTTGGTCGCGCGGCTCAGCCGCGCACGCGGATGGGTACCATGATCTCACCGGGAACCGGCACGCCGTCCAGCACGGCCGGGTAGAACCGCAGCCCGCGCAGCTGGTCGCGCAGGGTGCGTTCGTAGCTTCCGCCGGTGGTGCCGCCGCGCGCCACCACCGCGTCGTACACGAAGCCCAGCGGGTCCACCGCCACGCGCATCAGCATCACGCGCTCGCGCCGTCCGTTGCGGTAGCGCAGCCCCGCCCCCATGTACGAAGCCAGCTCCGTCTCCACCTGCGCGCTCAGGGGGCGCGGCGGGCAGTACTCGCGCGGGGCCACGACGTACGAGATGTCCTCGTCCATGCGGATCAGCAGGCGCGCGCCCCAGGGGGCCTGGCGCTCCGGCGCCCTGCGCAGGCTGGCGAACACCATCTCCTGCACCGGGCCCAGCGCCGCCGGGTCCATGGTGTGCAGCACCGGGTCGCGGCGAATGTTCAGCCCGTCGGGCTGAAACCACAGCGTCATCACCACGATCCCGCCCGGCGCGCCGGTGCTGTCGCTCATCTGGCCCAGCGACGCGCTCAGGCGGGCGGTGTCGACCAGCGCCGCCACGGGGGGCAGGGCGTCGGTCTGCGCTTCGGGGCCGCAGCGGCCCACCGGCGTCACCGCCGGATCGGGCTCGTGCGCCGCCCCCGCCACCGCGGGCGAGCACGCCCCCGCGGCAAGCAGCAGGCACAGGGCGGCGCCCCGGACAGAATCGCACGGGCTCATGCGTTTCACCAGTCGACAAGCCGCGAACGCCCGCGGGGTCTTACCCGGCATGGTCCACCTCCTGCAGTGTAAGTTGACCCCGGCCCACCACCACCTCCGCACCGGGATGCATCGCCATGATCCGTCCATCCCTGCTCGCCGCCGTGCTGTGCCTTCTGCTCAGCGCCGCATCCGCCTCCGCCCAGACCCGCGTGTCGGGCACCGTCCTGGACGACCAGACCGGGCAGCCGGTCGCGGGGGCACGCATCGAAATCCTGGACTGGGGGGCACGCAAGCTGGCCGAGCGGGTAACAGATGCCAACGGGGTGTTCGAGTACACCTTCTCGCGGCCCAACTCGTTCCGGGTCCGCGTAACGCGGCTGGGCTATGCCCGGGTGGTCACTCCCGAGCTGTCGACCGGCCGTCATACGTACCTCAACGTGCAGGTACGGCTGAAATCTGACACGGTGCTCCTGGCGCCGCTAGCGGTGGTGGCCCGGGGCGCGTCGCCGCCCAGCCCCCTGCTGGACGGGTTCTACGCACGCGCGGGCGCCGGCTTCGGCACCTACTACACGCGCGACGAGATCGAGCGGCTGCGCCCCTCGCGCCTGAGCGACGTGGTGCTGCGCACCCCCGGCTTCTTCGTGGGGGGCGGCAGCGTGGGGCGCCAGCTGTACAGCTCGCGGGCGGGCGGGGTGAACCGGGACTGCCCGGCCCAGATCTACATCGACGGATTCCTGCTCAACCCGCGCAGCCGGTCGGGCGAGGTGATCGGCATGGCGCTGGACGACGCGGTCCTCCCGCAGGACGTGGAGGGGATCGAGATCTACCGCGGGCTTTCGACCGTGCCCGCCGAGTTTCTGAACGAAGACGCCAAGTGCGCCGTCGTCGCCGTGTGGACGCGGCGGGGCGGAGACCGCTCATGAACCCCTGAACGTGAACCCTGGAACCACCATGACCGCAGCACGCACCGCGCTGGCCATTGCGGCGCTTCTCGCCGGCACCGCCGGCTGCACCGACATCAAGTACCACCAGCAGACCGCCTGGCAGGCCCGGCTCATCCCCGAGATCGGGCTCGAGGACCCCACGGCCACCGTGGCCGCGGTCACCCGCCGCGCCACCACCATCCAGGCCGGCATCACCCTGGTGGGCGAGCCCAACACCACCTACGCGTGGGAGATCGGGCAGGGGCCGTGCACGACGGCGTCGTCCACCCGCCGCATCGGGGTGCTGGGGTCGTACCCCAACCTGACCACCGACGCAAACGGCGACGCCGAGATCGCGCAGACGTTCATCAACGGCTCGCTGGAGCGGGGGCTGGCGTACTACGCGGCCGTCGTGGACCCCGCCAACCGCAACGAGGTCCTGGCCTGCGGCCGGCTGGAAGGGTTCTCGACCGAGGGCAACGGCGTCACCGGCTAAGGGCTAGCGGGTCTCGATGACGATGGCCCCCAGGACCTTGCGCGAGCCCAGCCCCGCCAGGGTGGCGGAGGCGGTGGCCGCGTCCAGGTAGCGCAGCCGGCGCGCCAGCCCCGGGTGAAGCTGCCGCAGGACCTCGGGGCCGCCCAGGAAGCTGGCGTCCTGAAAGACCACCACCTCGTCCCCGCCCGACAGGCTGCGGGCGGACCTGCGCAGCCACTGCGGCCGGATGCGCTCGATCACCTGGTACAGGTTCAGCGAGCTCAGCTCCGCCATCTGCTCCTGGGTGATCACGTCCGAGCGGCCGCGCGCCTCGCGCACCTCGCCGTCGGACGGCGAGGCGGACGGGGCGGAGGTGGCGGCCGGAGTGCACGCGGACAGGGCGGACGACACCATGGCGAACATCAGCAAGCGCGGGAATGGGCTTGACTTATGCATGGCGAGAGGTTATAGGTTAGGGTGGGCGGATGAACACATCTTGCGCGTCGCAAAGGCGGCGATGCAGCAAAGCAAGGGAGACGTGAAGATGAAACTGACCAGAAAGCTTATTGCACTCTGCGTGCTGGCGCCAGTGGCGTTTGGGGCGTGTGGGGGCGGAGGCCAGCCCACGCTTCCTGACGGCAAGTCCCCCGGCGACTCGCCGAAGGATCCGCCCCCGCCGGGCGACGCCATGCTGTCGCCGGTCGGTGCGCCGGTGGTGCTCGTCTAAGGGCCCTGCCGGGTCGCCTGTGAAGGCCTACGGGCCCATCCGCGTCTCGCGGGTGGGCCCGTGTTCGTTCCCCCATCCCCCGGCGTTCCCGCCCCCCGCGCCTGGAATCATGATACCCGATCCGGGAAAACAACACCTTTCATGAGTACAGAGGAACAGAGTCAGACAGAGAAGAGAGCTGAACGTCGTCCTGGCTCCTCTGTCTGACTCTGTTCCTCTGTACGATCATTCTTTTTCAGGATCTGGTATGAGCATGAAAGGATGAGACGGCCCGCGGGGGAATGCACAATCGGGCCAAGCATCTGGTAGAAGAGCATCACACGCGGGAAGCAGAGCAGTCTGACTCTGCTTCCTCCGCGCCTCTGCGTCTCCGCGCCTCTGCGTGAGGCCAGGCAGTCCGGGCGGCATGGCAACTGATCCGGATCGGGTATGACACGAACAGGTCTTTTGCGGACCGGCAGGACGAACGAAGACGGGGGCCGCGTCTTGCGACGCGACCCCCGTTTTTACGAACCAGCGGAAACCGGCTTACTGGTCGAAGCCGTACGTGCTGCCCGGCGCGGAGAACTCGTTCGCGCCACCGTACGTGTTGACCGGCAGGCCAAGCACGCCCGCCTCGGCGGCCGGCATCGGCCACTGGAGCGGAGTGCCCACGTACAGGTCATTCCACCCGCGCCCGTCGAAGAACCACGTGGTGTGATAAGGCCCGGTCATGTACGTCTCCAGGCGCTTCTCCCACTTCAGCATCTCGAACAGGTTGCCGCAGCTGCCGTTCGGCAGCTTGGGCACGCAGCTGGTGTTGAGGCCGGCCGCGTTGGTCGCGTTCAGACCGCCCACGCCCACGCGCGTCTCGTTGATGATGGTAGCCGCGCCCGCCAAGTCGCCCGTGCGGAACCGGCCCTCGGCCATCAGGAGCCGCATCTCGTCGGCCTTGATCCAGGGGTGCGAGGTGTAGTAGGCGCTCGGCTGCAGCACGCCCAGCGGGCGGTACCACGACCAGCGCCACTCGCCGCGCTCGGGACGGTTGTGCTGGGTCGCCGCGGAGAAGCGGAAGTACGGCAGGGCCGGGCACGTCGTCGACGTGCAGGTACCCTGGCTCGCCAGCTGCTCGGCCTGCGTGTTGCCCTGCGCGAAGCGCTTGTCCGGAGTACGGATCAGCACGCGCTCGCCGGTCGGGTACGGGTTGGTGGGGTAGCGCGCGCCTAGCGGGCGGCTCAGCCACGCCTGGTACGAGCCCGACTGGTCGGCCATGCCGATGATGAACAGCGGCATCTGGCCCCACGTGGACAGCGTGGGGTAGGCCAGCAGGAACACGCCCAGGTCCGTCAGCGCCTGGTCCTGGTTGATCTGCCAGTCGGCCGTGACGCCGGCCTGCGCGTCCGCCATGACCTGCGTCCAGTTCACCGCCGCACGCTCCGCGGGGGTGCGGGCGACGCTGGCGCGGTAGCGCGCCTGCAGCGAGTTCGAGATGGCGATGAGCTCCGTCATCGTCACGTTCGCATCACCCTTCGTGGAGAACATCCAGTCGGAGGGGATGGTGATGCTGGCCGCCGCCGGCGACGAAGCCATGGCGATGGCCGCGTCGAAGTAGCCCATCGCGGCGCTCATCACCTCGTTGTACGTCTTGGGCTCACCCAGCTGGGCCGGAGCGCCGCTCTCGTCGAGCACCGCCACCGTCTCGTCGATGATGAAGCCCTTGTCGTACAGCACCGCGATCGACGCGTGGCTGAGGCCCTGCATGAACTTGCCGAAGATCTTGGCGCGCAGCACGCCCGTCGCGCCCAGCTCGTCGGCCCAGTCCTCGTTGGCCTCGATCGCCCGCAGGCCCGTGGACACGGCCGACAGCGCCCGGTAGTTCTGGTTCCAGGAGTAGTCGATCACCGGGTACTCCCGGTGGGTCACCGTGTTGCGGATCTCGGAGCGCGGAAGGCGCGAGTACGTCAGGATTCCGAAGTTCGCCGCGGTCGAGGTCCACTGGAACGCCTGCGTGGACAGCGCGAACGCCGGCGAAGCCGTCGGGTCTCCGTCCCACTGCTCGCCCAGCAGCCACTGGCCGAAGGAGCCCTGGATCAGGGACTCCACGTCGCCGGCGGAGGTCAGGGCGACTTCACGACCCGGGTTGTTCGGGTTCGTGACTTCGAGGTCGGCGCACGCTGCTGCTCCGAAGAGCAGCAGCGAGCCGGCGACCATTGTCCGGAATGTATTCATGGTCTGAAAATCCCCCGCTTAGAAGTTTACCTCGACGCCCAGCGTCCAGGTCCGGAAGTTGGGGTACTGGTACCCTTCGACGCGGCCCAGCGCGGCAGAGCCCGTCTCACCGCCGGTGGCGCCGACCTCGGGGTCGAAGCCGCGGTAGTCCGTCCAGGTCTTGAGGTTGCGGCCCGTGAGCATGAGCGTCAGGCCGTCGACGCCCGAGATCCCCGGGAAGCGGCCCAGGATGCGGTCACCCAGGCTGTAGCGGAACGAGAGCTCGCGAAGCTTGACGAAGCTGCCGTCCTCGACGAAGGCCGAGCTCGCGCCCAGGCCGCTGGCGCCGTACAGGTCGCCGTAGTACGAGATCGGCTTCTGCAGCTCTTCCGGAATCCCGGCCTGGTCGGACAGACCGGCCTGGTTCTGGAACACCGCCCACTGCAGCGGCTGGTTGTACACCGAGATGCCCTGCACCGCGTTGAGCAGGCCGTACACCGACAGGCCGCCCCACGAGATGGTGGACGACAGGCCGACCGAGTAGTCGGGCAGCGTGCGGCCCAGCGGGCAGTAGTCGGTCTGGTTGCCCGTCACGCGGTCCACGCACAGGCCGCCGAACGGCTGGCCCCAGCGAAGCGCCGACATGAACGTGCCCGCCAGACGGATGTTGGCCGGGGCCAGCGTGCCCCAGTTGCGATCCTCGAGCGAACCACCCTCGCCGACCCACACCAGCAGGCCGTCGTCGTTCACGGCGAACTGGTCGCACTCACCGGCGATGCTGGCCGGCAGGTGCTCGCAGCTCTCGGCGAACTGCACGCCGTAGAAGGTGCCCAGCTCCTCGCCCTGACGGGCAAAGAACGCGGTCGCCAGCGCCTGGCCCGGCACGCCGTAGCGGAACCCGGAACCGGCCAGCTCGGTGATCTTGGAACGGGTGCGGTCGTAGTTGAGCCGCGCGTTCCAGGCGAAGTTGCCGCGCTCGAGCAGGCGCGTGTCCAGCGCCACTTCCCAGGTGTTGCTCTCCAGGGTGCCGGCGTTGGTGGTCCGCGTGCGGTAGCCCGTGAAGGCCGGCAGCGGCAGCGGCAGGATCTGGTCCTCGGTGACCGAGCGGGCGTAGTTCACGTCCAGCTGCACGCGGCCCTCGAGGAACCCGAACTCGATGCCCACCTCGTCCTCGGTGGTGAACTCGGGCTTCAGGTCGACGTTGCCCAGCGTGATCGGCACCACCGAGCCGCCGCTCACGTCGAACGTCTCGTACTGCGCCGCGAAGGCCGGACGGCCGCCCGCGGTGCCGCGCGAGTAGCGCAGCTTGAGCTCGTCCATCACCGGCAGGTTGAACCAGGGCTCCTCGGAGATGAGCCAGGCGCCGGCAAGGCGGTAGTACCACTGGCGGCGCTGCTCGGGCCCGAACAGCGAGCTGCCGTCGTTGCGCACCAGCGCGTCGATGATGTAGCGGTCCGCGATGTCGAAGTTCGTGATCGCGAAGTAGCCCTCGGAGCGCACCGGCTCCAGCGAGCTCTGCGCGCTGAAGTTGTCCGGATCGGCGATGTCGAAGTTGCGCAGCCCGCCCACCGCGAAGTCGTAGCCGGCGGTGAACACGTCCTCGGCGTCCGCCTGCTCGTACAGGTACCGGAACTGGGTACGGTTGGCGATGTTGTCCGTCAGGTCGAACCGGAAGGTACCGGTGACGCTGGCGTTGAGCGCCTCGGTAAGCAGCTGGTACCGGTCCAGGTAGCCCTCGTTGAACGTGGGGCTCGGCGTGATGGTGCGGTAGCCCTTGTGGTAGTAGTCCTCGTCCGAGCGGTCGAGGCGGTCGTAGCTCACATTGGCGTCCACGTCAAAGAAGTTCACCGGCGACACGCGCAGGTTCGCGCTGCCCATGAACCGGCCGCGACGGGTGCGATAGTCGCGGTTCAGCAGGTCGTAGATCGGGTTCGAGCTCTCGGTGTTGGTCGGGTGCGGCTGAAGGACCAGGTTGTTCGGGTCGTCCAGGCACTCGTTCTGGCGCTCGTCGGCGTCCGTCGCCGGATCGTCCTCGCAGGCGAACAGGTTCACACCGGCGGGCATGCGGGTCAGATCGAAGATCGGGTTGCCGTTGCCCTCGGGGAACTGGTCCGACTCGCTGCGGCTGTAGAACGCGCTGGCCTGCACCGCGATGTTGCTGCGGATGGCCTGGTCCACGTTCACGCGGAAGTTGTGGCGGTTCTGCCCCTCGAGACCCGGCAGAATGCCCGCGTCGTTCAGGTTGCTGTACGACACGTGGAAGTTGGTGAGGCCGGCCCGGCCCTCGGCCGCCACGTAGTGCTGCGAGAAGTCGCCCTCGCGGAAGAAGCGGTCCAGCTGGTCGTACGTCTGGCCCGGGTAGGCCTGGTTCTGGTACGTGTGGAACGCGTCCGAGCCGGCGATGGTCAGGCCGACGCAGTCCTGGAACGCGCACAGCTGGCCGCCGCTGTTCACGAAGAACTGGCCGCTGTCGGTGTCGACCAGCTTGTAGTGGTGCGACTCGGTGAGCAGCGCGTCCGGGGTGCCCGGGATGTTGCTGCGGCCGAACTCGGTGCGGGCCACGTAGCGCACGCGGTCGTCCGAGATGGCGCTGCCGCGGCGGGTGCGGATCTGGATCACGCCGTTGGCCGCGCGCGAGCCGTACAGCGAGGCGGCCGCGGCGCCCTTGAGCACCTCGATCTCCTCGATGTCCAGCGCGTCGATGTCCGAGATGCTGGCGTTCAGGATGACGCCGTCCACGATGTAGAGCGGCTCCTGGTCACGGCCCGAGGCGTTGATGCTCTTGGGGCCGCGCAGCAGCACGGAGGGAGCGGAGCCGGGGCGGCCGCTGCCCTGCACCACCGTGACGCCGGCCACCTTGCCCTGGAGCGCGGAAGCGGCGTTGGACGGCGGAACCACGATGTCCTCACCGGACACCTGGGCTACCTCGAAGGGCACCTTGCGCTCTTCGACGGCACCCGCGGTACCCGTGACCACCACATCCTCGAGGAGGATGATCTGGGCGGCCATGGTGAAGTTCTGGGTAAGCGTGGCGCCCGGCGACAGCGTGACGCTGCGCGACACCTGCGACAGACCCTGGCGCGAAGCCGTGATCTGCACGGACTGGCCGGCGCGGATGCGCCCGCCCGGGATGACCAGACGGTACGTACCGTCCGCACCGGTGCTCGCACCGGCGTTGAGGCTCTCGATGCGTACGAGCACCGCAGCCTCGGGTCCACCCTGCGCGTTGGTCACTCGACCAGTCACCGTTGCGGCCTCCTGGGCCAGCAGCGAGACCGGCGCGAGGGCCGCCGCGATCAGGACCGCGATCAGCCGACGGAATTGTCTCATTCCTCGTCCTCCTGTGTGCCGACGGTCCAGGGGGGACCGCCGAGGGATTGTTTCCGATGCCTGCGCACGCGGACGTCCAATGCATCGCGCGTCGCGCCGGGCCTTGCGCCGGACGCCCATGGAAGGCGCCGGGGCGGCCCGATCGGGGCACTGCCCTGCCGAGGTTCGTAGAGATCTGGGGTCGCCGACACCTCCTGCTGCGAAAGGATGGACGGTTGCTGGCTGATGGAAAAACGCGCGTGTTCGCGCGGGAACGCTCCGTTCGGTCTCGCCGGCCTGCGGCGCTGGGACAGATCCCGGCGGTGCGGGACGGTTGAATGCTGCTGGGCGTGAGTCCGTGATATGTAGAACGGGCGTTCGATCATGTCAAGGGTGTGCAACGAACTGCTCCCGGCGAATGCGGACATGATGGCGTCCCGGGCGGTGGCCCCGCTACCCGCCGACCATGCGGACGGCGCGGAGGAGGGCGCGTGCCTTGCTCAGCGTTTCCTCGTACTCGTCGGCGGGGCGGGAGTCGGCCACGATGCCGGCGCCCGCCTGCACGTGAGCCCTTCCCTCCCGCGCCACCACGGTGCGGATGGCGATGGCCGTGTCCATCGTCTGCCCGCCGTACCCGAAGTAGCCCACGGCGCCGGCGTACGGCCCGCGGCGCACGGGCTCCAGCTCGTCGATGATCTCCATGGCCCGCACCTTGGGCGCGCCGCTCACGGTGCCGGCGGGGAACGAGGCGCGAAACACGTCCATCGCGCTCATCCCGTCGCGCAGCCGGCCCTGGACGGTGCTGACCATGTGCAGCACGTGGGAGTACTTTTCGATGACCATGCGCTGCGGCACGGTGACGGTGCCCCAGCGGGCCACCCGGCCCACGTCGTTCCTCCCCAGGTCCAGCAGCATCAGGTGCTCGGCGCACTCCTTGGGGTCCGCCAGCAGCCCTTCGGAGAGCCGCCGGTCGTCCTCGGCGTCCTTTCCCCGCCGCCGGGTGCCGGCGATGGGGCGCACCGTGACCGTCCCCTCCTCCAGCCGCACCATCACCTCGGGCGACGAGCCGATCAGCCGCACGCCGTCAAGGTCCAGGTAGAACAGGTACGGCGACGGGTTCAGCGTGCGCAACGCGCGGTACAGGTCGAACGGCCGGGCCTTCAAGGGCACCGTGAGCCGCTGCGAGTACACCACCTGAAAGGCGTCGCCGGCGCGGACGTACTCCTGGATGCGCCGCACCCCGTCTTCGAACGCGTCCCGCGCGATCGTGCTTTCGAACGGGTCGTCGGCCTCGCCGCCGGGGTCGCCCAGGTCCAGCGGCGCCGGGCCTTTTTCCTGCTGCAGCCGCGCGATCAGCCGGTCCAGCTCGTCGATTGCGGATTGATAACGTCTGGGCAGGTCAACTTGTGACACCCCATCCGTTTGCACGGCGACGACGGCCCGGGCGCGGTTGAACAGGTTGTCGATGACGAGCACCGTTCCCGTCAGCATGAAGACGGCGTCCGGCAGGCCGCGGTCGTCGGGCGGGGCGTCGGGAAGGTGCTCGATCAGCCGGACGACGTCGTAGCCGAAGTAGCCCACGGCGCCGCCCCAGAAGCGGGGAAGGCCGGGGATCTCGGCGGGGCGGTGCGCCCGCAGCATGCGGTCGAAGGCGCCCAGCGGGTCGCCGCTCTCGCCCTGGTCCCGCCACCCCTCGGCGGGGGTCCACGTCTCGATGCGCCGGCCGTACAGCCGCCACGCGGCGCGGGGCTCGGTGCCCAGGATGGTGTAGCGCGCCCACGTCTCGCCGCCCACCACCGACTCCAGCAGAAAGCCGAAGGGGGGCCGGGCCAGCTTGTGGAAGGCGGAGACGGCGGTGTCGGTGTCGAACGGAAACTCGCGCACCACGGGAACCAGCGTGGCGTCGCGGGCAAACGCGAGGAACTCGTCGAGCGTGGGGGTCGGAGACATCCGGGAATGGTCGGGATCCGCGACGGCAGGGGATCGGCAATCTCTCGACTTCTGCGGCGGATGTCAACGTGAACGGGTGAAGGGGTGAACGGGTGACGGGGTGAAACGGGTGAGGGGTGCGACGCGCCGGGGTCCGTGCCGCGCCCGCCACCACGGGCTAAAGCCCGCGGCTGGAAAGGCCAGAAGCCCCGTCTCGGCTCGCTGACGCTCGCCGAACGGGGCTTCACCTGCTCGGGTGCAGAAGGGCCGGCCCGCCAGGACGCTTGGGCGGGCACTTCAGGTTCCGGCTCCTCCACTGCAGGCCAGCCCGCGAAGGCGGGCTTCGTGTGGCTGTTGCAGCAAGTTCATTCGCCATTGCCGCGGGCTGTCGGGATCGCAGAAGGGTCTCGGGCCCTTCTGCATCGACCGAACGGAGAACACCCTTCACCCCTTCACCCCTTCACCCCTTCACCCCTTCACCCCTTCACCCGCTCACCCGCTCACCTCAATCCGCGGCCATCGGAGCCTCCGGGTACTCATCGCCGTGCACGGACTCCTCGCGGACGTGGCTGCAGCCGGCGCGCTCGTCGTACTCCACGCGCAGCACCTGGTCCAGGCTCTCGCGGATCCCGTCGATGTGGGTGATGAGGATCACCTGCTCGAAGCGGTCTTCCAGGTGATGCAGCAGCTGGACGACGTTGTCGCGGCGCGCCACGTCCAGCGAGCCGAACACCTCGTCCAGGATGAGCAGCGACAGCGGGTGGCCGGCGCGCTCGGCGATCATCTGCGACAGGGAAAGGCGCAGGACCAGGTTGGCGACGTCTTCCTCGCCGCCGGAGATGACGGGCTTCTCCTCGCCCTCGTCCAGCACCATCAGGTTGTACGACTCGTCGATCTCCATCGACGTGTAGCGGCCGTCGGTGAGCTGCGCGAGGAAGGCGCTGGCGATCTCGGAGAGCTCGGGGCGCACCTGGTCGTTGAGCTCCTGCCGCAGGTCGGTGTACGCGGCGTCCAGCTCTTCGTGGTAGTGAAGGTCCGCCTCCTGCTCGGCGATGGTCTTTGCGCGCTCGTCGTACTGGGTGACGGCGTCGCGGGCGCTCCGGAGCACCTGCTCGGCGGTGTTGGCGTCGCCGCGGGCCTCGGCGGCGCGCAGCTCGGCGGCGCGGCGCGCCTCGGCCAGCCGGTCGTGCTCCACCCGCAGGGCGGCGAACGTTTCTTCGCTGAAGTCCAGCGCCGTGCGCTCCTTCCCCGCTTTCCTGACGACCGCCAGCGCGGCGGCCTCGCGCTCGCGGGCCTGCTTTTCGTCCAGCGCGGCGGCGGCGCGGCGGGTGACGGCCTCTTCCAGCCGGGCGGCGCGCTTCTCCACCTCGCGCAGGGCCTTGAGCCGGTCGTCCGCGGCGCGGTGGGCCTTGGCGTCGTAGCCGCCGGGAAGGGCGGCCAGCTCCGCCCGCAGCTCTTCGCCGCGGGCGGTGCGGGCGGCCAGGTCGGTGCTGAGCTGCTCCAGCTCCTGCAGCGCGCTCTGGCAGCGGGTGAGCTTGCGCGCGCGGTCATCCACCGCCTCGTTGAGCTGGGGAAGGAGCGTCTCCAGCTCCACCAGGTCCTCGGGGCGGGGCTCCAGCTGCTCGTGCCGCTTTGCCCACCACTTGCCGTCCTGCACCAGCAGCGTCCACTGATCGCGCAGCTCCTCCAGCAGCCGCTCATAGTCTTTACCGACGGGGCGACCGCAGGTGGGACAGGTGCCTTCGGGCCCCAGCCGTTCGATCTCCGCGATCTGCCCCTTCAGCTCGGAGGCGCGGTCGCGGTAGCCGGTGAGCTTGGTGAAGGCATCCTGCTTGTCGGCGAGCCAGGCGGACTTCTTTTCGTCCAGCGTGCCGGCGACGGTGTCGCGCTGGGCGCGCAGGGCCTCCAGCTCGGCGGAGTATTTCTTTTCCAGCTCCGGCGCGCTCTCCAGCTTTTCGCGGCGCTCGCGGGCGCGGGTCAGCTCGGCGTCCAGGTCGGCCAGCTGCCGGGCCAGCGCCTTGCGCCCCTCCTCCTGCCGCGCCAGCACGGTGAAGCGCTCGCACGCCTCGGTGGCGGCGGGAAGCTCGCCCAGCTGCGTGCGCAGCGGCGCCAGCTCCTTTTCGGCCGCGTCCACGACCTGCAGCTCGGCGGAGGCGCGCTCCAGCTCGCGCTTTGCGCCGTCGCGGTCGCGCTCGGCCGCCTCGATGACGTGGCTGAGCTCGCGAAAGCGCTCGCGGTCCTTCTCGGCCTTCTCCCACCGCGGCGCGAACGCCTTTTCGGCCGCGGCCGCCTCTTCCGCTTCCTTGCGCGCCGCGCTCAGCCGGTCGACGGCCTCGGTGACGCGGGTGCTGGCGGCGGTCAGCAGGCCCACCAGCTCGTCGCGGTCGCCCAGGGAGGCGCGCAGGCCGCGGATTTCGCTGCGCAGCTCGCTGCGGCGGTTGCGGACGAGCTCCTGCGCGCGGCGCAGGCGTTCGTATCCCAGCACCTGGCTCAGGAAGCGCCCGCGGTCGGCGGGGCCCATGGCGGCCAGGAACTGCAGCTCCTTCTGCCCGGTGAAGTAGGTGTTGAAGAACTCGTCGCGCGACATCCCCACGCGCGACTGCAGGTAGCCCGACACGCCGCCCACCCCCGAGGCCACGGCGGTGGGGCCCCCGTCCAGGAACACCTCGGCGCCGTGCAGGGTGCGCAGCACGCGGTACTCGTGGCCGCCCAGCGAAAAGGCCAGCTCCACCTCCACGCGCGCGCGTGCGCCCGCGCGGGAAAAACGGATGGTGTCGTTGGTGCCCCGGGCGGCGGACGCGCCGTACATCGCCCAGGCGATCCCCTCGAGGATGGTGGACTTGCCGGCGCCGTTGGGGCCGATGATCCCGGTGAGCCCGGACCGGAAGGTGATGGTGCTGTCGGAGTGCTGGCGGAAGTTCTTCATCCGCAGGGAAAGGAGCTTCATCGAAGGATCTCCTCGCCCGTGCGGTCGATGTACGCCGTGCCCAGCTCCACCAGCCGCTCCTTCTCCAACCGCTTGTCGCGCAGCTCCCAGGTCTTGCGCAGGTAGCCGGCGACCTGCTCCTGCAGCGTCTGCCGGCGCACGGGCGCGCCGGTGCCGATGCGGCGGCGCACCTCGGGCGGGCGGACGTCCAGGTGAAAGTGCACGGCCTCGGACTTCCACTCGCGGATGCGCTTGTGGTTCAGCTCGCGGACGACGGCGCGCGGGACGTCGTAGACCACCATCCGCACGATCTTGCCCCGCAGCCCGTCGGGAATGCGCCCCACGGCGGCCAGGATGGTCTCGTCCAGCTCGGCGGAGCCCACGCCCTCGGCGCTGATCTTGGGGAGGTCCACCATCGTCCGCGTCTCGACCGGGTGGAACTCGGCGGTGCGGGAGGCGGTGTCGTAGACCAGGAAGCCCTTGTCTTCCTTCTCGGCCCAGATGTTGGTGGAGGTGCGTTCCAGCCCGCCGGCGTACCACACGTTGGGCTCCAGCTCGGTGACGGTGTGGTGGTGCCCCAGCGCCACGTAGTCCCAGTCGGGGGCGACGATGCGCTCTTCGGGGATGATGGCGCCGCCGTACTCGGAGATGTAGCTGATCTTGCCCGCCGTCCGCGGCCCCTCCATGGACCCGTGCAGCACCATCACGTTGTGGCGCGCGCCGGCGTCGGGCTCCATGTCGGGCTGGCCCTCGGTGGCCAGGGCGACGTGGGGAAGGCAGAAGACGCTGGTCTCCACCTCGGGGATGCTGATGGTGCGCGCCTCGTCGCAGGCCACGCGCACGCCGTCGATCTCGCGGAACAGGTTGAGGATGTTCCCCGTGTCGGCGCTGCGCGGCGAGTCGTGGTTGCCGGCGATGAGGACGACGGGAAGGTCGCGCACCCGCTCGGTGAGCAGGCTGAGCTGCCGGAAGGCGTCGGCGATGGCGGTGTTGGAGGGGCGGACGGTGTGGAACACGTCGCCCGCCACCAGCACCAGGTCGGGGCGGAGCTCGACGAGGCGCGCCACGGCCTGGCGAAAGGCGTCGGCCACGTCGGCTTCGCGCACGTTCACGCCGCGCGGGGTGACGCGGTGGTAGGCGCGGTAGCCAAGGTGCAGGTCTGCGAGATGTGCGATCTTCAACGGCGTTGGCTGCGTGGACGTTTTTCTATTGATGGACTGCGATCGTCCGGATCTTCTGGATCTTCTGGATCTTCTGGATCTTCTGGATCTTGTGGATCTTCAAGGCTCTGGCGCGACCCGCGGGCGCCCCCTCCGCTCGCTTAGGCTCGCACCTCCCCCAAAACTGCTGGGGGAGGTTGGTAGATCCGAAATATCGAGGCTCGACGACACCGATCGAACTGGCGCCCGCGGGGTGCCCCTCCCCCGGCCCCTCCCGTTCGTTCCTCACGGAGAGGGGAGAATTCGATCCCGCTCCGGACACGCTGTCGAGCGCGTCACCCTCCCCCGCGCTGTTTGCGGGGGAGGGCCGGGGTGGGGGGCGCCGGCCGGCGCAGTGCGAACCCGATCGAAATCACTCCTCTCCCGGCCCCACCCCCAACCTCCCCCAGCAGTTTTGGGGGAGGTGGGCGAGTGGTGCGAGCCCGGAGGGGGCGCCGGGGCCCCCGCGCCGAACCGTCCGGAGAGCGAAGAAGCCCCTCCGCACTTCCCTCCGCCCGCACTTCTCCGTACCATTCACCCCGGCCCGGTCCGTGCGGCGAGAACCGCCCCCGCGGGCCGGGGTACCGAGCGCCGTCCGCCGGACCGGTCCAGGCCTATTCATCCCGATCCCGACGTTGGGGACTTACGCCATGTTCAACCGCACGCGCAAGAAGCTCAAGAAGCCCCTGGACCAGCAGCACCGCGAGCTGCAGGACCAGGTAGAAGCCATCCCCTTCGTGATCGAAGACTACAAGGGCAAGGGCAAGTGGTTCCGCGCCTTCGTGGTGCGCTACCTGGCCGGGCCCATGGTGCGCTGGCAGAAGCGCATGCTCGACAAGCAGCGCTACAGCGGCACGTCGGGCCAGAAGCTGAAGCAGGCCGAGCAGATGAAGCGCCACCTGGAGCAGCGCCGCAAGGCCATGGAGTTCATGCAGGGCGAGATGCAGCGCCAGCAGAAGAAGGCGCAGAAGCGGTCCAAGGGCCGCTAGTCCGCCCGCGCCGGCACCGCCACCCCGCCGCGCTCCCCGCCCACGGGGGGCGCGGCCTGCGTTTGCGCGCCGTCCACGCGGTCGCGCAGCACGACGGCGCACGCCAGCGCCGGCCACTCCTCGGCCGGCCAGGGCTCGAACAGCCCGGCCCTGGCGGGAAACGCGAACGACGGGTCGGCCGTGGCGGCCAGCAGAAAGTTCTGCCGGTCGGGAAAGTCGCGCCCCACGTGCACGTACAGCCGCACGAAGGGAAACGAGGCGGCCGCCGTGCGCACCACGGACCAGAAGCGGCACTCCCCCTCGCCGCTCGCCACGCCGATCACGTTGAGCAGCGCCACGCCGTCGGGACGCAGCAGTGAGCGGACGAGGCCCATGGCCTCGGCCGTGACCAGGTGGTGCGGCACCTGCTCGCCGCCGCCGTACACGTCGACCACCACGCGGTCCCACGCGCCGCGCGCCAGCGTCTGCGCCACGGCGCGCGCGTCGCCGTGCAGCGAGGTGATGCCGTGCTCCGGCCGCACCCCGAACCAGCGGTACGCCAGCCGGCTCACCGCCGGGTCCAGCTCGACGACGGTGATGCGCGAGCCGGGATCGTCCTCGGCCATGCGCCGCGGCAGGGTGTACGCGCCGCCGCCCAGGAACAGGTAGGTGGCGCCGGCGGGGGTGGTGTCGCGCAGCCACCGCTCGGCCGCGGCCACGTAGGCAAAGGTGGGCGCGCCGCTGCGCTCCAGCTCGCCGGACTCGATCTCGTCGTCCACGTACAGCCGCAGCTCCGGCTGGCGCCGCCCGCCGGGGTGCACGATCTGCGTGACCCGCAGGGTGCCGTACGCCGTTTCTTCCTGGTGCAGCAGCCGCTCGCCCCCGTCCGCCGCCGCCCGGGCCTCGCGGGGAAAGAAGAGGGGAAAGGTGAGCAGCGCGCCCACGCCCAGCAGCAGCGGCCCGGGGCTCACCATGGGCAGCAGAAGCAGGCCGCTGAGCGCCGCGCCCGCCGCCGCGCCCACCAGCACGGCCATCACCGCCTCTTCCGCGCCGCGCGACAGGCCGGAGGGCTCGGCGTCGTCCGCGTCGTCCGGCGAGCCGTGGAAGTGCGCGGCCCAGGCGGCCAGCGCGGGAAGCAGGAAGCCGATGGCGTAGACGGGGATGCCGACCAGGAAGAGCAGCGCCAGCGCGCGCGCCGGGCCGCCGTACCGGTCCCAGCCAAAGTAGGTCCACAGCGCGGCGAACACGCCGGCCAGGGCCACGGCCACCCCCGCGCCCACCCAGCGCCAGGTGGGGGCCTGGTCCGGACGCGCCTCGGGCGAGCCGGCCCACAGGCCGGCGGCCAGCGCGGCGGCCAGGGTGGCCACCACGCCGCCCGCCGCGGGAAGCACGCCCTGCGCCTCGTACAGGATCAGGCTTGCCGCGGCGAACGCCACCACCCCCAGCGCCAGCCCGGCCAGCGCGGCGCGCGCCAGCACCGGCCACGCGGGGCGGCGGGCGTCAGGACTCGAATCGGCCGTATCCTCCACGATAATAAAGCAGCGGGGTTCCTTCACGCGCGTCGGCGGCAAGCACTTCGCCGACGAAGATGGTGTGGTCGCCGCCTTCGAGGGCGGCGCTCACGCGGCAGTCCAGCCAGGCCAGCGACTCGTCCAGCACGGGGGCGCCGGTGCGCTCGGGGCGCCAGGCGGTGCCCCGGAACTTCTCCTCGCCCCCGCCGCCGGCGAAGCGGCGGGCCAGCGTTTCGCCCTTTCCCTCCTCCAGCACGTTGACGGCGTAGTAGCCCGCCTCGCGGATCCACCCGTGCGTCTCGGAGCCGTGCGAGACGCACACCAGCACCAGGGTGGGGTCCAGCGACAGGGCGCTCACGGCGCTCACGGTAAGCCCGCAGGCGGCGCCGTCGCCGCGGCACGAGGTGACCACGGAGACGCCGGTGGCAAAGTGGCCGATCACCCGGCGAAACTCGCTCTCGTCGATCATCTTGGCAGCGGGAATTTTCCGTCGTAGCTTGCCGCGCGGGTCCGGTCTGGCCGGGTCCTTGCTTGCATCGCCCGCGTGTGCAAGGGCCCGGCCATTTCCGGAAAACAAAAGCCGGCCGGACGTGGCCCGGCCCGCTTTCCCCAAGGGATTCCAGAGACCGTGAAGATGCGCGTCGTGGCAGCCCGCGCCGTCCGCGTGGCGGCGCCCCTGATTGTAACCGCTCTGGCCGCGTGCGACAACGTGGAATGGGGCGGCGCGGCCGTTCACGTGGTGAACCCGCCGCCCGCCGGCGCCGGCGACGCCAACGTCCCCGACCCGGGCACGGTGGCGGGGCTGGGCCTGCCCACCGGGCGGGTGCTGTTCCACGTGGTCCGCAACCCGGACGGAACGGCGCAGCTCACGCCCGTGGCCGAGATCTCGGGCGACTCGCTGCGCACGCTGCGGCGCCCCGCCGGCGTGGCGCCGCAGGCGTACGAGCAGCGCTTTCGCCAGGCGGTGATGGACGTGAACACCGAGTTCGTCCTCTTTCGCCGCGGCGCCGAGGTGGGGACGATGATCGTCCGGGCCCCGGGCGCGGTGACGCCGTGCGGGGTGCCCACCTCGTCGGGGCAGGCCAGCACGGTGGCGGCGGCGGCGGCGGAGCGCGAGTTCCTGGCCTTTCGCCGCGGCCTGGCGCCGGAGGTGATCGGCGAGTACTCGCCGCCGCAGGTGGAGGGCACCATCCAGCGCTACGCGTCGCTCATCGCCGAGCGGCTGGTGCTGCAGAACGGGCTGCAGCGGCCGCGCAGCTGGCCGGGGGCGCAGCGCGACCTGCAGGCCATGAACCTGGTGCTGGGCGGGCAGTCGGAGATGGCGTCCACCTACCTGGTGGGCGACAACCTGGGCGTGGGGCCGGCGGACCCCGAGGGGTACAGCGTGTTCTACGTGGCCAGCTACGAGCAGCGCGCGGGGTACACGCCGGTCTACACCGAGGTGCGCGACTACGACAAGACGGGCAAGGGCGCGCCCAAGCTGGTGGACCACCTGAACTGGAACGGCGCGGGCGGGGCCGAGATCCTGGTGCAGGTGTTCGGCACGCAGGAGTCGTGGTACGAGGCGGTTTCGCGCGACAAGGGAAGCTGGCGCAAGGTGTGGGAGGCCGGCCGCTGCCGCGAGCCCGCGCCGCCCGCGGCCCGCTCCATCGGCGCGGCGGAGCGCACGGCGCCAGCGTCGCGCTGACAAAAGAAAAAGGGCCTCACACAGAGTCAACGGAGTTAGCGGAGTTTTCTCGTGCCGGCCCGCTGGCTCTGAGGTAGGAATGGTGGACAGGAAAGGGGTGGATGATTCCGATCATCCACCCCTTCTTTATTCGCCCCGCTTGCGGTCCAGAATGCCGGCCGGGTGCGGGATATCACGATACGCTCTCGCGAAATCGGCGGAGGTGAGGCCGGGGGGATCCTGGGCATCCGCTGGAAGGGCGCGGTAAGCGTACCACTCCGTCCAGCCGGGCGACGAAGCGGCTACCTCGTCGCCGTGCAGCGGGTGATCGAGGAATTCAGCGAAGTGCTCGTTGCGCTCCGCCAGCCGGCCGCGCAGCGCGATGGGATCAAAATCCCCCTGTTCGTCCACCATCTTTCCTCCCGTCGTGCCCGTGCGTCGATGGGATCAAGATAGCAGATCGAGCACGCCTTGTCCATTCCGTCCAGCAACCGCCATCAGCGGATCGCCTCCAGCTCCGTGACGATGGCGTCCAGGCGGATGTCCCAGGGCTCGTGGGGGACGGAGGGGGTTTCCTGGGCGGCGAAGAAGAGGCCGCAACGGAAGCCGCGCCAGTCCGGGTGCGCCAGCAGGCGGTCGTAGTAGCCGCCGCCACGGCCCAGGCGGTGGCCCTCTCGGTCCCACGCCAGCCCGGGGACCAGCGCCGCGTCGATCTCCCCCACTTCGCGAACCGGGCACGCCTCCGCGTCCGGCTCGCGGATGCCGAAGCGGCCGGGACGCAGCGCGTCGGCGGAATCCACGGCGTGCAGCGTCATCAATCCCTGCGGCAGGCAGCGCGGATAGACCAGGGTGATGCCCCGCCGCCGCGCCTCCGCCGCGAGCTCGTCCGTCGCTACCTCCTCGGGGAGCGAGGCGTACAGGAGCAGCGTCCGCGCGCCGGCGACCTCCGGGACGTCCCATACGCGCTCCGCGATGCGCGCCTGCGCGGCGGCGCGCTCGGCGGGAGGCAGGGCGCGCAGAAAGGCGCGCGCCTCGGCACGCAGCGCGTCCTTGCTCACGCGCCGTCCGCCCGCGCCACGGCCACCGCGACGGACGCGGCGACGCGCGCGTTGTTCAGCAGCAGCGCGACGTTCGCCTCCAGCGACCGGCCGCCCGTGGCTTCGGCGACGGCGCGCAGGAGGAAGGGGGTAACGTCCTTGCCGCGGATGCCCTCGCGGCGCGCCCCGTCCAGCGCGGCGGAGATGGCACCATCCACCTCCGCCGCGTCCAGCGCGTGCTCCGCGGGCGGGGGGACGCAGAGCAGCATGGCGCCGGGAAGGCCCAGGTCGCGGTGCGCGCGCCAGAGCGCCGCCGCCTGCGCCGCGTCGTCCACGCGCACGTCCACGGAAATGCCGCTGCGGGCGGAGTAGAACGCCGGCAGCTCGTCCGTCCCCCAGCCGGCGACCAGGACGCCGGCCGTCTCCAGCGCCTCGCGGGTAGCGGGAAGGTCCAGCACGGACTTGGCGCCGGCGCACACCACCAGCATGGGCGTACGGCCCAGCTCCGTCAGGTCGGCGGAGACGTCGCGATCCGCACCGCGGTGCACGCCGCCGATGCCGCCGGTGGCGAACACCCGCACCCCCGCCCGCGCCGCCAGCCACATCGTCGCCGCGACCGTGGTGGCGCCGTCCAGCCCCCGCGCCACGGGGACGGCCAGGTCGCGCGTGGAGAGCTTGAGCACGCCCTCCGCCGTCGCCAGGCGCTCCACCTCCGCGCGCCCCATCCCCACCCGCGGCACCCCGGCCACCACGCCGACGGTGGCCGGCACGGCACCGGCGGACGCGACGGCCTCCTCCATCGCCAGCCCCACCTCCAGGTTGCGCGGGCGCGGCAGGCCGTGGGCGAGCACGGTGCTTTCCAGCGCGACGACGGGCCGGAACGCGGCCAGCGCCTCGGCGACGGCGAGGGAGGTGTGGATCATCAGGCGCGCGCTCGGAGTGCGGGGGATCGGATCGCCGCGTAAGTTAGGGAGCGCGGCGCGAAAGTGCGACGGGGCCTCCCCGTCTCCGGCCCTTCGGCAGGGTGCGGAGCGAGGGGCAGGCGCCCCCTCCGGGCTCGCATTACTCGCCCACCTCCCCCAAAACCGCTGGGGGAGGTTGGGTGGGGGCTGGCGGCGGCGTGGCTTCTCCCCCGCAAACTGCGCGGGGGAGGGTGATGCGATCCACAGGCCGTCCAGAGCGGGATCGAATTCTCCCCTCTCCGTGAGGAACGAGCGGAGAGGGGCCGGGGGAAGGGCCCCCCCGCGGACGCAGTTCGATGCAATTCGCCGAACCGCGATCCATCGGCACCCCCAACCTCCCCCAGCAGTTTTGGGGGAGGTGGCGAGCCTAAGCGAGCCGGTGGGGGGCGCCCGCGGACGCAGCTCAATCCCTGCCGGAGCGGGATCGAATCCTCCCCTCTCCGTGAGGAACGAGCGGGGAGGGGCCGGGGGAGGGGCCCCCGCGGACGCAGTTCGATGCCATTCGCCGAACCGCGATCCATCGGCACTCCCCAACCTCCCCCAGCAGTTTTGG
>NZ_DASWNM010000115.1:0-28283 GCF_036399255.1 Longimicrobium sp. | reverse complement strand
GCCGTCGGCGTGCATCGTGGCCAGCTGGAGCACACGCTTGTGCAGGTCGATCGCATGGAGCATCATCGGAGCCTCCTCAGTTGAGGGTGAAAGTGGCTCCTCAGCTTGCATCACGATCCCGCGTTCTGGAAGTATCAGAGTTGTTTCCTCTACTCCCTCAGCGTGAGGCATTCTTTTGTGGATCGGCGCCTACCGGCAGTAGCAGCCGCGGCCGGAGCAGATCCCCACAAGCCCGTCCTGCGCGCACTTCTGCGTGCAGACGTCCTGGTTGCAGGCGGCGGCCGGCGCGGCATCGGCCGGGGCGGCCACCGCCTGCGCCGCGCCGAACCCCATCGCCGCCGCGAACACGGCCGCCAGCACCCCGCGCGTCACGTTCCGCTTCATCGCATCCTCCCCATCGAAGGTGTCCCAGCCTTCCCGTTCGCCGGTGTGGCGCGGGCCCGATCGCAGAATACGCGTCGCCCTGCGTAACGGGAAGCCCGCCGGATGTGCGGCTCGTGTACCCGTTCCGTCCAGGCTCCACCCCGCGCCAAACCCAGCAATCACCTGACCCCTGGCTGGTACGCTTCCTGCCCTTGCTCCCGCCCGGCGCGGTTTCTTGCGCACGGGAAACGAGACCTGTGAAGGTGCATGATGCTGTACAACGGAATGGACCAGGCTCCGCGGATGGGCGATGCGCCGCGTGGAGAGCACCAGGAGCGGCGCACCTTTGCGCGCCGCATCGACTGCGATTCGTCGCCGCGCGCGCGCGTGAGCGATGCCACGGCGCGCGTCCGCGCACCGTGGGAGCACGACGGCTGGGAGCGCTCGCGCCCCGGCTACGGCCGCTGACCCGACCCGCACGCGGCTTCCGCGAACCCACCTGACGACATGTCGACGGTCCTTGGCGAGCCCCAGGCGCGCGGCGCAGGGCTTGATCCCGAAGAGCTGCGCGTCACGCGCCTGCGCGCGGTGCGCGGGCCCAACTTCTGGCGCCTGGCGCCCGTCATTGCCTGCGACCTTACGCTGGGGTCGCTGGAAGACGTGCCCTCCACCGAGATCCCCGGCTTCAACGAGCGGCTGATGGGGATGCTTCCCACGCTGCGGGAGCATCCCTGCTCGCGCGGCACCGAGGGGGGCTTCCTGGAGCGGCTGGAGCAGGGAACGCACCTGCCGCACATCCTGGAGCACGTCGCGCTCGAGCTGCAGACGCTGGCGGGGACGGACGTCTCGTTCGGCCGCGTGGTGGAGTCGGGCGACCCCGGCGTGTGGTGGCTGATCGTGGCGTACGAAGAGGAAGAGGTGGGACTGCAGGCCGTGCGCGAAGCCGTGCGCCTGGTGCGCGCCTGCATGAGCGGCGAGCCGTACGACGTGCAGTACGCGGTGGAAGACCTGCACGACCTGCTGGAGTCCGTGCGGCTGGGCCCCAGCACCGCGGCGATCGTGGAAGAGGCGCAGCGCCGCGGAATTCCCGTGCGCCGGCTGAACAACTACTCGCTGGTGCAGCTGGGGCTGGGCAAGAACCTGCGCCGCGTGCAGGCCGCCATGAGCGACTACACCAGCGCCATCGGGGTGGAGATCGCGCAGGACAAGGACGACACCCGCCGCGTGCTGGGCGCCATCGGCCTGCCCGTGCCCGAGGGGATGACGGCCACCACCGTGCAGGCCGCGCTCGACGCCGCGCACGAGATCGGCTGGCCGGTGCTGCTGAAGCCGCTGGACGCCAGCCACGGCCGCGGCATCTCGGGCGAGATCCGCGACGACGACGGGGTGCGGGCCGCCTTCGAGGTGGCCCAATCGTTCTCGCGCCGCGTGGTCGTCGAGCGGTTCGTCACCGGGCGCGACTACCGGGTGCTGGTGGTGGACGGGCGCGTGGCGGCGGTGGCGGAGCGCGTTCCCGCGCACGTCGTCGGTGACGGGCACCGCACCATCCGCCAGCTCATCCAGTCCGAGAACGAGGACCCGCGCCGCGGCAAGGGCCACTCGCGCACCCTTACGCGCCTTCCCGACGACGCGGCCACCGAGGCGTACCTGGCGGCCCGCGGGCTGACCTGCGACAGCGTGCCCGCCGCGGGCGAGCGGGTGTTCCTGCGCGCCACGGCCAACCTGTCCACCGGCGGCACCTCCATCGACCGCACCGACGAGATCCACCCCGACAACGTGACCGCGTGCGAGATGGCGGCGGGCGTGGTGGGGCTCGACATCGCCGGCATCGACGTGCTCTCGCCCGACATCACCCTTCCCTTCCGGCAGAACGGGGCGGTGATCATCGAGGTGAACGCGGCGCCGGGGCTGCGGATGCACACGCATCCCACCGAGGGCACCCCGCGCTACGTGGGCGCGCCCATCATCGAGATGCTGTATCCGCCGGGGCACCCGTACACCATTCCGGTCATCGCCATCACCGGCACCAACGGCAAGACGACCACGACGCGTCTGACGGCGCACCTCTTTCGCCAGACGGGAAAGACGGTGGGCTTCACCACCACGGACGGCGTGTACCTGCAGGACCGGCTGGTGATGGAGGGCGACATGACGGGGCCCTTCTCGGCCAACATCATCCTCTCCAACCCCACCGTGGACGTGGCGGTGCTGGAGACGGCGCGCGGCGGCGTGATCCGCGCCGGCCTGGGCTTCGACGAGTGCGACGTGGGCGTGGTGCTCAACGTGACGGCCGACCACCTGGGGCTGCGCGGCATCAACACGCTGGAGCAGCTGGCCGACGTGAAGTCGGTGGTCCCCGCCGTGGTCAAGCGCGAGGGGCACGCGGTGCTGAACGCGGACGACCCGCTGGTCTACCCCATGCGCGACCGCAGCGGCGGCGACATCGTGCTCTTTTCCACGATGAAGGACGGCGAGAACCCGCTCTTCGACGACCACGTGGAGCGGGGGGGGATCGGCGCGCGCATCGAGGACGGCGAGTTCGTCATTCGCCGCGGGCGCCTGCGCATTCCCATCGCCAGCGTGCGCGAGGTGCCGCTGATGATGGGCGGCGCCGCGCGGTTCCAGCAGCAGAACGTGCTGGCCGCCATCGCCACGGCGTACGTGCAGGGCGTGCGGTACGACACCATCCGCGCCGGGCTGCTCTCGTTCTTCCCCTCGCCGTCCATGACGCCGGGGCGGCTGAACCTGCTGCGCGTGGGCGACGCGCGGGTCCTCATCGACTACGCGCACAACCCGGCGGCCGTGGGCGGGCTGGTGGAGATGGTGACCGAGATCCCCGCGCGCCGCCGCATCGGGGTGATCACCGCCCCGGGCGACCGCCGCGACGACGACATCCGCGCGCTGGGGCGGCTGTGCGCCTCGCTGGACCGCGTCATCGTCAAAGAAGACGACGACACCCGCGGCCGCCCCCGCGGCGAGATCGCGGGGCTGGTGATCGAGGGGCTGCGCGAGGGCGGGATGCAGGGCGACGCCATCGAGACGGTGCTGAACGAGATGGAGGCGGTGGACCACGCCATGGGGGGGCTGCAGGAGGGCGACCTGGTGATGGTGCTGGCCGACCACGTGCCGCCGGTGCTGGCGCGGGTGCAGCGGTACGCGGAGGGCAGCGCGGCCATGTGAGGGGATAGGGAATAGGGAACAGGGAATAGGGAACAGGGAATAGGGAATAGCCAGCCGGGCGGAGGTGCGCCCGGCTGGCTTTCGTTTGTTGTCGGCGGGCGGATGCAGGAACCTCCGCGCGCGTCCGCCGGTAGACGGCGCGAGTTCTCTCATCCCTTTCTGCACCGGGCGGACGATGGACGAGCGAGGCGGATGGCGCCGGTGGGCGATGGCGCTTGCGGGCGTGGCGGCGGTGCTGGTTGCGGCGCCGGCGAGCGCGCAGCCGGACTGGTACAACCGGTGGCGGCCGGACTCGCTGGGGCTGGCGGGGGACGCGGTGCCGATCGCGCTGGAGACGGTGCGGGCGGAGTGCGATCCCCCCGGCACCCAGGTGGTGCGCGACAGCGCCGACGCGGCGGAGATCCGGCGGTTTCGCGGGTGCGATCCGTTCCCGCTCCCCGACGTGGGACGCGCGCTCTACGTCCGTCTGTCGATGATGGGCGACTGCCACGCCCGGCACTCGGTGGACGCCTTTCGCTCCGACTCCCGCCGCGAGTACCGCATCCTGATGGTGGATCGATACGGCGGCTGCCGCGCGGGGCGAACGGAGGAGCGATGGATCCGGCTTCCCCCGCTTCCCGACGGCTGGACGGTCGCATTCACGGAGCGCAGGATCGACGACCGGAACCGGGAGCCGTGGCGCACGGATACCGTCAGAGCCGCTGAGGAGGGCGTGCCGCTGCCGGCCGAGCGGGAGTGGATCGACTGCGATCCCGGCCGGGTGCGCGTGCTGCGCGACCGGGTGGACGCCGAGGCCATCCAGCACCTTCCGGGGTGCGATCCGTCGGCCTTTCCCGCGCTGGGCCGCGACCTGTACGTCCGGGTGCTGCCCGGCAGGTTCTGCGACGCCCGGTACGGCGTGTCCGCCTACCGCTCCGAGCTTCACCGCGAATACCGCGTCGTGAAGCACCACCAGTCCCGCGCCTGCAAAGCACCGGGAGGTGGCCCGCGGTGGTACCGGCTTCCCGCGCTCCCGGACGAGTGGACGGTCGCGTTCACGGACGGCTGATCCGATACCGATCCGCAAACAACCCGTATCAGTTCATCCATGAAAAGATTGGGGTACAGAGGAACAGACAAAAGCCAGAGGAACAGAGGAAGATCGGTTGTCCTCTGTTCCTCTGGCCCTTCTCTGTCCCTCTGTACCCTTGCTTTTGTTTTTCCGGACTCGCTATGAAAATCATCTTTGCCGGAGCGGATGTAGGGTCGGTATCCAGAGATGCGTGCGCCGCGGCGCCGGGTTTGCGGAGGGCGGAGCGCAGGTGACGTCCCCACGACCGGAGCCCGTCCGCCCCATGCCGCGGTTCGATCCCTACACCGAGATTCGCCTGGTGGGCCTGCGCTCGCTGCGCGGGGCCAACTTCTGGAGCAACCGCCCCGTCACCCGCATGGACGTGGCGGTGGGCGAGTACGACGAGATCCACAGCGCCGAGGTGCCGGGCTTTACCGAGGCGCTGATCCGCGCCATGCCGGGGCTGTGGGAGCACCGCTGCAGCATCGGCGAGCGGGGCGGCTTCGTCACGCGGCTGCGGCGGGGGACGTACGCGCCGCACATCGCCGAGCACGTGGGGCTGGAGCTGCAGGGGATGGTGGGGCACGACGTGGGCTACGGCCGCGCCCGCGGCGGCGATCGCCCCGGCGAGTACACGGTGGTCTTCGAGCACCTGCACGCCGAGGTGGGGCTGCGCGCCGCCGCCCTGGCGCTGGACGTGGTGCAGAAGGCGTTCGCGGGCGAGCTGCACGACGTGGAGTTCGCGCTCAACGAGCTGCGCGCGCTGGCCGAGACGCCCGACGTTCCCGGCCTTACGCAGCGGGTGCTGTGCGGCATCACCGGCGGCGGCGAGCGGGGGGCGGTGCGCGACGAGATGGTGCGGCGGGGGATCAGCGACGAGGCGCTGATCGTGGACGTGGCGCCCTCGTACCTGCTGAACGCGGGGCTGCCGTACGCCCGCTCCGAGATCGCCGTGATCCTGGACAGCGACGTGCACGACGTCCCCGACCGCTACCGCGAAGAGGAGCGGAACCTGCAGCTGGTCTCCGTCCTTGCCGACGCGGTGGCGCGCGACGGGATCGTGGTGCTGCCGGGGCGGGAATGGGAGGTGCAGGACATGGCGCGCGAGGCGGGGTGCCGCGTGGCCGTGTTCTCGGAGCTGGACGCGGTCCCCGCGCGCGACGCGCGGGTGGCGCACTCGGTGGCCATGGTGCGCGACGGGCGCATCCTCATCGAGACGGGGGGCGAGCTGGCCGACGGCGGGGCGCTGGTGGACGGCGTCGACCCGCGGGCCCAGGTGGCGGCGGCGCTAGCCGTGCACTCGCTGCACGAGCTGGGGGCCGCGCAAACGGGGGAGGAATGGAGTCCAGCACCAGCACCAGCAACGGAACCGGCGCCCGCGGCGCCGTGAAGGCCGGACCCACGCGCCGGCGCTCGGACCGCACGGCGGGCACCCTGGTGCTCATCGGCGGCGCGTGCGAGCCCACGGGCGAGGCGCTGGGCGCCTTTCTGCGCCAGTGCAAGGCGCTGGACGGCGGGCGCATCGTGGGAATCACCACGGCCTCGCAGGACCCAGCGGGCTCCGCGCGCGACTGGTTGAAGTCGTTTGCCGAGGCCGGCGCCACGCACGTGGAGATCCCCATCGTGGACCGCCGCGACCAGGCCCAGGACCGGCGCATCGCCAAGATGATCGAGGGCGCCGACGGCATCTTCTTCGGCGGCGGCGACCAGGTGCACCTGGTGGCGACGGTGGGCGGGTCGCGGGTGGACCGGGCGGTGCGCGAGGCGTACGCCAACGGCGCCACCATCTGCGGCACCAGCGCGGGGGCCGCGGCGCTCACCGAGACCATCCTGGCCGGCGGCGAGCCCGACGAGTACGGGCAGATGCAGGACCTTCACCTGGGCCCCGGCTTTGGGCTGCTGGGCTTTCGGGCGATGATCGACACGCACTTCACGCAGCGGCGGCGGCTGCAGCGATTGTTCATGGTGATCGCCCAGAACCCCGAGACGCTGGGGCTGGGGATCGACGAAGACACGGCCCTGGTGGTCCAGGGCCACCTGGGCGAAGTGGTGGGGCGCGGCTCCGTGACCTTCGTGGACGGCCGCGGCGTGCGCTTCGACAACGCGGACGAGTGCATGGACGGCAAGCCGCTCACCCTGAGCTACCTGCGGGTGGGGATCGTGGGCTCGGGCTACACGCTGAACCTGCGCGAGCGCGAGCTGGAGGTGCTGGTGCAGGCGCGGCAGGAGGAGGCCGCGGGCGTGTCGGAGCTGGAGGTGCTGCGGAGCGAGGGGATGGAGGGGTGAAGGAGTGCGGGAGTGCGGGAGTGCGGGAGTGCGGGAGTGCGGGCTCCGCTCACTTCGTTTGCTTTGGGTCTTGACAGCGGGTGGCGGGGCGCCTAGATTGCTCCGCAACAATAGCCCCCACGCCTAGACGACGGGTTCTGCCCGGCGAGATGCGCACCAGGGGGCTTGTTTATTCCCCCTGCCTCCGTACGCCGATGACGCCTGCCGTCAAAGGCCCCTACGCCAAGCCCGCGCTTACGCCGCCCGACCTGCTGGCGCACCTGCAGTCGCGCGGGCTCTCGTGCCCCGACCCGGTTGCCGCGCTCCACCGGCTGGAGTACGTCGGTTATTACCGGCTGCTGGTGTACATGCGGGCGCTGCAGCAGGTGGATCCCGCCACCGGCAGGCGCACCTTCCTTCCCGGCACCGTTTTCGACGACGTCCTTCACCTGTACAGCTTCGACCGCGAGCTGCGGCTGCTGTGCATGGACGCCATCGAGCGGATCGAGGTGGCGCTGCGGGCGGCCATCGTCAGCGAGGTGGCGGTGGCGCACGGGCCGCACTTCTTTTTGGAGCCGCAGCACTTCGAGCGGGTGGCGGCGTTCGTGGAGTTCTACCAGACGGCGTGCCGCGACAAGCGGTACCTGGCCATCCGCCACTACGAGCAGCGCTACAGCGCCCCGGAGCTGGCGCCCATCTGGGCCATCATGGAAGCCATTACCTACGGCTCGCTCTCGCGCCTGTTCTCCGGCCTGAGGCTGGCGCACCGCAAGGCGATCGCGCGGCGGTTCGGATACGACGAGACGGTGCTGGCGTCGTGGTTCCGCTCGCTGAACCTGCTGCGCAACATGTGCGCGCACCACAACCGCCTGTGGAACGCGCCCATGCACGTGGACCAGCCCGTGGGCGCCAAGCGGCTGCGCGGCGAGCTGGGGCGCACGGACGTGCTGTACGCCCGGCTGGTGATCCTGGCGGCGCTGCTGGACGTGATGGGGGCGGGCGTGGAATGGAAGCGGCGGCTGGTGGACCTGCTGGCCCGCTATCCGCGCGTCCCCCGCGGGGTGATGGGATTTCCCGAAGCGTGGCAGGCGCGCGAGTTCTGGGGCTGATCGTCCGCGAGCTGCATCCGCTGAGCGGGTGTTGCCAAACCTCTCAGCGTAATTGACTTCCTGAGGGAGGCGGCGCCCCGTAACTCGTCGCCACCGGGACGAGGTCCTTCGGTCGCGCGCAACCTGTTGTGTGACTTCTGGTTACGCGTATGCGCTCCCTCGGGAAGTCACCGCTTCGCTGTGGATTTGAGGGTTAGCGACACCCGCTGAGGAAGATGCCGGAGAGGTGGCGCGCTACGAGGCGGAGTGCGCCGGTTCCGTTTCAGTCGCCAGGGGTTCCACGGCGAGAGCGGCGTGGCCGGGGGTGCGCTCGGCCTGGTACATGAGCTGGTAGGCGCGCTGGATCACCTGGTTCAGGTCCCCGGCGGGCTCGGCGCAGCTCACGGCGCCTACGGACACGCTGAACGGCGCGCCGTGCCGCTTGGCCAAGGCCGAAAGGGCGTCGTGCAGCCGCCGCAGCGCCACGGAGGCGGCGTCCGGGCCAGTATCGGCCAGCAGCAGCGCGAACTCCTTGCCCCGCGGGCGGGCCACCACGTCGCTGCCGCGCAGGGTGGTGCGCAGCACTTCGAGCACGGCCGCGCTGAACACCTCCAGGCTGGCGCCCCCTTCGCCCCGCGCGGTGCCGGCGTCCACGTACGCCAGCGTCACGGGCCGGCCGTGCTGCAGCAGGCGGTTGTACTCCTGCTCCAGCATGCGGTAGAACGACTCCGCGGCGGGCAGGTCCCCCGCGTCCGGGCTGCGGACCGTCCGCTGCCGCGCCGTGCGCAGCTCCGCCGCCAGGATCCCGAACGCGGCAAAGATGGTCAGGCGTGCCGCGGCGTTCCAGTACGGAATGCCGGGGTGCGAGTACGTCGCCCCCGCCCCCACGTCCGCCCACAGCCACACCGCCGCGCCCAGCAGCGACAGCGCGACCGCGCCGACCCGCCCCGCGTACCAGCCGACGAGCCCCGAGGGCAGCAGGTACAGCGTCAGCACGCTCACCTCGTACCCGGTCCACCGGTCCAGCACGCCGATGGCCGCCGTAAGCAGCACGGCGGCGGTGAGCGACCGATAGGGAAAGCGGTGTGACCTGCGTCGGGGTGTCATCATCAGCGAAACCGGCATGGATCAGGATCGATCAGGGGCGGCCACGCAGCGCGTCCCAAGGTTCTGAAGGAGCCCCCGGCCGCGCACGCGCCAACCTCCACGCCTCGCACCCGAGTACATCCGCATCGCACTCACGCACTCACGCACTCACGCACTCACGCACTCACGCACTCACGCACTCACGCACTCACGCACTCACGCACTCACGCACTCACGCACTCACGCACTCACGGATGCCGAATCGCGGAAAAGACCGATGGTTCTGGAGTGCGCGCGTTTACCTCGGCCGCGGAGTGGGCGGATGGTTCGCGGGATTGCGCATCAGGTGGTCCGGGTGGCTTGCCGCAGTGCGTGTTCCGGGATGATCCGCCGGACCCCATCCCTCTCAAAAAAATTCTCATGGCCCCCTGCCGCACTTCGATTCCTCGCCCGTTCCCGACAGTCCACGCCGGTTCGTGCCTCGTCGGCCGGCGCGCCATGCCGTCAGCGGCAGTGAGGTCAGGCGTGGGACGATGGGAGCAGAGGTGGCGGCACGGGAAAAACTCTGTTGACTCTGCGTGAGGCCCGCCTGCCGCGCAGACCCTTGCTCGCGGAACCTGGGCCAGCAGTAGCGGCATCCGGCCCGCCGTTGCCGGCTATTCCCTATTCCCTATTCCCTTCACAGCATCCCCCGCCGCTTCACGTCCAGGTAGCGGTTCACCACCGCGGGGACGGCGTCGCCGGGGCGGGTGTCGGCGACCAGGACGCCGGCGCGCTGCATGGCGGCCAGGGCGGCGGCGCGGGCCTGCAGCAGCTCTTCCGCCGCGGCGCGGCGGTAGACGGACGCCTCGTCCGTGGCCGGCTGCGCGGCGGCGGCTTCCAGGTCCGGGTTGCGGATGGCGACGGCCAGCGGCAGGTGCCGGTCCGCCGCGCGGCTGAGCTGCGAGACGACGGCGGCGCTGGCCAGCGGGTCGATGAGGTCGGTGAACAGCACCAGCAGCGACCGGCGGCGCACCTGCCGGGCCAGGTAGGTGAAGGCGGCGGGATAGTTGGGCTCCACCATCTTCGCGTGCACCTCGCCCAGCGCGTCGGCCAGCCGGGTGAGCGAGTTGCGCGCGGGGGGGATGAAGGTTTCCACCTTGTCGCTGAACACCAGCAGCCCCACGGCGTCGTCGTGCACGCGCGCCACGTCCGCCAGCAGCAGCGCGGCGGTCAGCGCGTAGTCCAGCCGCTCGCGGTCGCCCACCTTCTGCGTCATCAGCCGGCCGGCGTCGATCACGATCACCACGTTCTGCCGCCGCTCCAGCTCGAACTGGCGCACGATCAGGCTGCCGCGCCGCGCGCTGGCCTTCCAGTCCAGCGTGCGCGGATCGTCCCCGCGCACGTACTCGCGCAGGCTTTCGAACGCGCCGCCCTCGCCGCGCTGGCGCACGCTGCGGAACCCCGCCTCGCGCAGCCGGTTGCGCATTCCCAGCAGCCGGTACCGCTTCACCTCCAGCACGCCGGGGATCACCCGCACCGCGTCCGCCCGGGCGATGCGCCGCTGCCGCCACGCCAGCCCCAGCGGTCCGGCGACCCGCAGGTGCAGGTCTCCGAACACGCCGTCGCCGCGGCGGACGGTCTTCACCGCGTACGCCACCCGCTCCTCCCGCCGCGCGGGGACCCACACGTCGCGCACGTCGTCGCCCACGCGCTCCAGGACGATCGGCAGGTCGTCCGTGACCCGCACGCGCACACGGCGCGTGGTGCGGTTGTCCAGCCGCACCTCCACCTCCGCCTGCGCGCCCAGCGACACGCGCGCGGGGGTGCGGCGCTCCGCCGTCAGCTGCTCCGCCGCGGGGATCGCCAGCGCGTCCAGCACCAGGAGGACGAGGAGCACGACGTCCACCCCCAGCGCCACCGTGGGGCTCAGGAGAAAGAGCGGGGAGGCCGCCGCCAGCAGGGCCAGCCAGCGGCCGGAGGGGAACAGGCTCACTCCGCGCCGCGCGGGGCGGGGACGGTGGCCAGCAGGCCGGCCAGCCGCTCGTCCACCGTCTGCCCCTCCACCTCGGCCTCGGGGGTCAGGACCACGCGGTGGCGCAGGACAGGGAGGGCGAGCGCCTTGACGTCGTCCGGGGTTACGAAGTCGCGGCCGGAGAGAAAGGCCTCCGCCCGCGCGGCCAGGAACAGGGCCACCCCGGCCCGCGGCGACGCGCCCAGCGCCAGGCTGGGCTCCTCGCGCGTCGCCCGGACGATGCGCGTGACGTAGTCGCGCACGGTGGGCTCCACGTGCACCGTGGCCACCGACTGCCGCAGGCTCACGATCTCGCCGGCGCCTAGCACCGGGCGAATGCCGTAGCTCTCGGCCCGGTCGGCGCTGAAACCGTCCACGTAACGGTCCAGGATGGCGCGCTCCGCCTGCTCGCCGGGGTAGCCCACCACGATCTTGAGGAGAAAGCGGTCCAGCTGCGCCTCGGGAAGCGGATACGTCCCCTCGTACTCCACCGGGTTCTGCGAGGCGAAGACGGTAAAGCCGGCGGGGAGCGGGCGCGTCTTTCCGTCCACCGTCACCTGCCGCTCCTGCATGGCCTCGAGCAGCGCCGCCTGCGTCTTGGCGGGGGCGCGGTTGATCTCGTCCGCCAGCAGCAGGTCGGTAAAGATGGGCCCGGGGTGAAACGAGAACTCGTGCTTGAGCCCGTCCAGCACGTTTACGCCGATCAGGTCCGTCGGCATGAGGTCGGGGGTGAACTGCACCCGGCCAAAGCGCAGCTCCAGCGCCATCGACAGCGCGCGGATGGAGAGGGTCTTGGCCGTTCCCGGCACCCCCTCCAGCAGCGCGTGGCCGCCGGCCAGCAGCGCCACCATCATCTGGCGCAGCACGTCTTCCTGTCCCAGCACCACCGTCGACAGCGCGTCCAGCACCCGCTGCGCCCGGTCGTCCGTCCCGTTGCCCTGCATGAGCGTGCTCATCTATCTCCGTACCTCGTCCAGTAGCCGGTCCACGCCGCGGGTGAGCGCCACCAGGTCGCCCGACTGCCCGCGCTTCCACTCCCCTTCCAGCGCCGCCGCGGCGTCGCGCCCGGTGGGGCTCTGCCGTGCCATCCGGTCCAGCATCTCGCCCGCGGCGCGCTCGTCGGGCGGGACGCGCCGCCCCAGCCGCCGCGCCAGCCCCGCCAGCAGCAGCCGGCGCACCGTGCGCCGGGCCCCCGCCTGCCGGTACGCCCCCGCCAGCGCCTCCACGTGCTCCAGCGGCGACCGGCGCCGCGCCGGCGGCGGCTGCAGCGGCGCGCCGAAGCGCCGCCCCCCCACCCACAGCAGCAGCGCCACCGCGACCAGCAGCTGGATGGCCGCCGCGCCCGAGACGAAGCGGCGGATCATCCCCAGCGTGCCGCCCACCAGGCTTCCCCTGCCGCTGAAGCCCTGGTGGTACTCGTCGAAGAACAGGGTGTCGCCCGCCTCGGCGACGGCGCGGGCGGCCAGCAGCGCGGCGCCGCTCTCCCGCAGCCGCTTGTTGGTCAGCGGGCGCCCGTCGGCGATGGCGAGCACCCGCCCCTTGCCCAGGGGCCAGGTGACGGCGACGGGGTGCCCGTCGGCGGCCAGCAGCGTCTCCGCGCCGGGGCGGCGGAGCGCGCGCGAGGTGTCGGCGAAGGCGCGGCGGAACCCCTCCACTTGGCGCACGCCCTCCGTCCACCGGTGCGCGGCGGGGGGCGTGGCGGCGCGTCCGTCATCCCCCCAGGGCGACACGCCCTCGATCCACACGGGGCGCAGGCCGAGTGTATCGTATGCCGGCCCCGCGAAGTCGTAGCCGCCGGGGACGAACAGCAGCGTGCCCCCGCGCTCCACGTGCTCGCGGATCGCCGACATCTCCTCCTCCGACGGGTGCTCCCACGGGGCCACGATGGCCAGCGCGCCGCGGATGGAGTCGGCGTGCAGCATGGGGTCGGTGCGCCGGGCGACGGGGATCCCCAGCTCCTGCAGCGTCCAGTAGAGCGCCGCCAGCCCGCCCTCGGAGCGGATGAAGGTGGATGCGCGGGGGTCCCCGGTGTCGTCGCGCGCGCTCCGCCGCCCCGCCACCGCCGAAAGGGCGATGAGGATGGCGATGAGCAGGAAGACGAGCGCCGTGTCGCGCCTACCCACGGGCCGCTCCCGCCGCCGCGGCGCGCAGCTGCTCGTATCCGTCCCCGTCCAGCGCCCGTCCGCCGAAGACCACGGGCTCGAAGCCGCGCAGGAACGCCGTCAGCGCGCCCGCCGCGCGCGGGTCGCGCCTCGCCTCGCGGCGGTAGTCGCCGGGGGTCTTGGCCGGGTCGTAGCGCAGGGCGCCGGCGGCCTCGAGCCGCAGCAGGAGCGCCTGGTACAGGGCCACGGCGGCCTCGCGAAAGCGCCCGGCGGCGGCGGCGCGGCGCGCTTCCTCTTCCCACTCCGCGGCCGTCCGGGCGCGGGCGTTCACCGCGCCGGGAAGGGCGGCGGGGCGGGGGGCGGCGCCGCGCTCCTCCAGCCGCGACAGCGTGTTCCACAGCAGGTAGCCGATGATGGACACCCCCGCCGCCACCAGCACCCCGATCATCAGCCAGTAGACGATGGGGTTGTCGCTGCGCAGGTCGCCAAAGCGGCCCAGCCACTCGCCCAGCCGCGCGAACATCTGCCGCCGCCACTCGCGAAAGCCGTCCAGGGGGCCCGGCGGGCGCGGCTGCAGCTCGGGGCGGGCGTAGACGCGCTCCAGCGCCTGGTTCACCTGCGCGGCGGAGGGGATGCGGGCCTGCATCACGCGGCCGCCGGGGCCAGGCGTTCGGTGAGCAGGCGCACGTCCAGCGCCTCCGTCCGCACGCGCAGGTCGTTGAACAGCAGGGTGCGCGCGGCGGCCACCAGCGGCACCGAGAACGCCGCGGCCGCCTGCGAGAGGAGCGCGGAGACGGCGAAGGCCAGCCCCGCGTCCGTGCTTTCGGTGAAGAACGCCAGCAGCGCCTCCGCCGAGACTCGCGGCATCCACAGCAGCACCAGGCCCACGGCCCACACCGCCAGCACACTGCGCGGCCCGCCGCGCGCCAGCGCCCACGAGCGGGCGCGCCCGGCGCTGCCCGAGGTGCGCTCCAGCATCACCGCCGGCAGCGTGCCGGTCCACCCCGCCGCCAGCGCCGCCCAGCAGGCGGCCAGCACCGCGTAGCACCCCAGCGTCAGCGCCGCGCCGGCCAGCCCCGTCGCCACCTCCGCCGCCAGGCGGGTGGCCAGCGCGGCCCCCACCAGGAAGGGGAGGGTGAGCATGACGGTGGTGAGCCCGCTGGCCCACAGCAGCACCGGCAGGCGGCGCAGCGCCTCGCCAAAGGCGGCGCGGGCGCGCACGGGGCGGCCCATCTGCGCGTCGTCGGCCATGCGGATGACGGTTCCCTGCGTGAGCACCCCCGGCAGCCACGCGCCAAACAGAAGCAGCGCCGTCAGCTCGCCTGCGTGCTCGCCGGCCAGCGGCGCGCCGCTCCACACGCTCCAGGCCACCCACGCCCAGAACGCCAGCAGCGGCGCGAGCGGCACCAGCCCCGCGGCCAGAAAGGCCCGGAAGTGGCGGCGGTACAGCTGAAACGCGCCGTCCAGGATCTCGCCCGGGTCCATCGGGCGAAGGTGCGGGAGCATCTGCGGGATCGATCGGGAAGGCCGTGCCGCGCAACGGGTCCGGCCGGCGATGGGGAACGAAAAGGTACGCGGGGAGCGCGCGCGGGTCAAACGGACCGCGTCATCCGGAGCGCGGGTGTGCATCGACGGCGCCGAATTCCTCGACGGCCATGCTCCGGAGTGCGTGCGGGGTACGCTGCGAGGCGAAGAATCCCGCGCGCAGCCGGTCCAGCACGTCCGCGCTGACGGGCGGGCGCCCTGGCGATTCCGCGCGCCACCAGCTCCCCCAGCTTCTCGTCCGTCCAGCGCTGGACCGCGCCGTACGCGACGGCCGTATCGTGCTGGACGAAAGGGTGCTCGCCCCCGGTGAGGATGCAGCTACGGTCGGAATGGCTGCGCAGCGTGGTGAGATATACGGCCAGGAACGCCTGCGCCGCACCCACGGGCCCCCAGAGAATGACCCAGAGGTGCGGCACCTCGCCGGTGCCGCGCGTCAGCAGGAAGGTGTCTCCAGCGGTTGCCGGCATGGACGGCCCTCAGGCGAAAAGCGCCTGTGCGTGCGCGACCTCGTCCCACTGCGCCTGCAGCTCCGCGATCTCTTCCTCCGAATACCCTTCGCTGCGCAGGATGTCGGCGGGATCGATGGGGAGGGACGAGCCCTGCGGATCGGTCCACTCGGGAAGCTCGTGGGTGGCGTCCACCACCTTCCACCGCGGAAGGTGTCCGTACCGGGCGAAGACCTCGTCGATCAGCGCCTCCTCGGCCGGAGACAGCTGGTCGTTGGGCACGTTCACCGGGTCCCGCAGCGCCACCGTGTGGTTGGTCTTGGGCGAGATGTGCCGGTCCCAGTAGCCCTGCTGATAAAACTCGGACGAGTTGATGCGGTCCAGCGTGGCGTTGAGCACTGGGCCGTGGGGAAGCGACGCGTAGGCGTCGTACGTCAGCGGCAGTCCCAGCCGCGTGAGGGCCTCACGCTCCACCAGGTAGAGAAGCTTGATCAGCTTCAGATGGCTCATCCGGCCGCCGCGCAGCTTCAGCAGCCGTGCGGCGGCCTGGGTGGCCTTGTCCTCGCGATAACGGAAGCGTTTGCGCTGCATGTTCTTTCTCGCGCTCAGCGCATCGAGATCCCCTGGAGCGCCATCTCCGTCGCCATCGCGGAAAGCGGGGCGGACGGGGTGAACACCGCCCTGAATCTAGCCGAACAGAGGCCGAAGTTCAATGCGGCTCCAGGTGCCGGAGCGCGGCGGGCGCGCTCCCCTCTGGTCGTCCCGCGGGCTCAGTCGCCGGCGAGGGCCAGGCGGTCGGTCATCATCTGCACGTCCAGCGCCTCGGTGCGCACGCGGCGGTCGAAGTACAGCAGCACCATCACCGCGACCATGAAGGGGCCGGTGAACACGCCGATCCCCATCGCCAGCACCTGCTGGGTGATGAGCTGCGTGGGCGTGGGGACGGCGCTGGGGTTGGCCATCTGCGCAAAGCCGCCGGTGAACGCCATCACCGCCATCATGGGCAGGTAGGTGATCAGGAGGGTCACCAGCATCAGCCCCACCACGCGGCCCACGGCGCCCCGCGCAAGCTCCACCGAACGCTCCAGCGACCGCAGGGGCCCGGCGTTCTCCACCACGACGGCCGGCAGCACGCCGAACAGCATGCCGACGGCCGCCAGCATCACCCCGAAGATCAGCACGAACATCACCACCCCGCCCAGCGCCGCCATCAGGGCGCCCAGCTGCGCCGTCACCAGCGAGATGACCGTCCCCACGAGCGCCACGCCAAAGATCACCACCACCAGCCCCACCCAGGCCACGATCCCGGCGCCCAGCAGCCGCGGCGCGGCCTTCAGGCCGGCGCGCATTCCGTCGCCCACCGAGGCGGGCTGGCCCGTGTACGCCTGCGCCGCCTGGTGGGCCAGGGCGCCGTACATCACCAGGAACGCGGCCAGGGCCACCACGATCACCAGCAGGCCGGTGCCCAGCATGGCCCCCATGATCGCGGTCCCGTCGTTGCTGGCCATGGCGGCGAACATCGACCTGCCCAGCAGCATGAAGCCCGCCAGCACCACCGCCGTGGGGATCCCCGCGGTAAGGGCGAAGGCGGCGAAGTTGCGGCGGTACAGGTTGAACGCGCCGTCCAGGATCTCGCCGAAGCTGAGGGGACGCAGGGTGGGAAGCGCCATTGCGCTGCTCCTGTGGGAGGGGGAGGGTCCGGGGATGGGTGCGGCGCGGCCCGAGGGGCGGGCCCGTCCTGTTGGGGACGCAAAAGGGTACACACGGCTGCGCTCCGCGTCAACTCATTCGTCGCGCTTTCGGTGAGCGCGGCTCAGCGCAGGCGCACGGGGACGGTGGGCGAGGCACCCTCCGGGATGGTGCGGTGGCGCTCGTCGGACCAGGCAAGGCGCAGCGTGGTCTCGCCGGCGGGAAGGCGGGGAAGGGTCCAGCGGTAGCGGGTGCCGCCCAGGTGTTGCATCTCGGCCGCCGTGGCCATCAGCTCCGTCCCGCCGGCGAACAGGTGCAGGTGCCGCCCCTCCGCCGTCCACCCGGTGGGCCCCGCCACCAGCGCCGTCCCGGCGTCCAGCTCGACCGCGGCGGGCTGCGCCAGCTCCGCGCCGGCGGACGGGCTCACGATGGACAGCGCGGGGACGGCGGCGGCCGCCGGCGCCGGTCCCGCGCCCGTGTCCGACCCGCCGGGAAGAAAGGACCGCACCAGGTACACCAGCCCCAGCAGCAGCAGCAGCCCGCCGATTACCCCGAACACCCGGTCCGACGCCAGCCGCTCGCCGCCCGCCGAATCCTGCTCCGCCGCCATCCCGTTCTCCCCGTTGTGGTTGCCTGATGCCCCTCCGGCCCGGAAGATGCGCGTTCCGGCGCGTCCGCGCGAGGGGGCGCGGTTGCGTCACGGTAGGGGGTGGGGCTATCTTTGACGACATGCGAACGCTGATCACGCTTCTGCTTCTGGCCTGCTTCGCCGTCACCCAGGCGAGCGCCGCCGGCTGCCCCATGGCCAGTGCGCCGCACGGGCAGGCGGAAGGCACGGACGCGTCCGCATCCACCCACCACGGGCACCACGCCCCCGCGCCGGCACCCGAACCGCGGCACGACGGCGAGCGGCACGCGCCCGTGCAGCACCTGGCCGCCGGGTGCGTGCTGATGGCGTGCGGCTCCACCGCCGTTCCGCCGGCCGCCGGCTCCCTGGCCGTGCACGACGCGCCGCAGCCCGACGGCATCGCCGCCGGGCGCGGGTTCTACGCGTCGCCTTCCCTCGCCACCGATCCACCCCCTCCGCGAGTCGCCCTCCGTTCGTGACTTTCGCCGCCCGTCCATCCTGGACCGGGCGCGAGCAAGAACTGGAGAGGAGATTCCAAGGAGATGAGAAGGATCGTCATCACCGCGGCCCTGCTTTTGGGGACCGCGGCGCCGGGCGCACTTGCCGGGCAGCAGCACCAGCACGGCGCCACCCGCGACACGGCGCAGGCCCGGCGCGACGCGGCGCAGCGGCCGGTCCGCGCCGATTCCGCCGATCGCCACCGGATGCACGCGGATACCGCGCATCACCGCACGATGCACGGCGACTCGGCGCATCGTGAGATGATGCGTGCCGATTCGGCGCATCGGCGGATGATGGCCGATCCCGCGCATCAGCGGACAATGCACGGCGATTCGGCACGTCACCAGGCGATGCACGGCGACTCCGCGCATCAGGAAATGATGCACGGCGATTCGGCGCATCACATGAACGCGGGGCCGGCGCGTCCGGACGCGGCGAAGGCGGATGCGGCGCACGATCACACGCGGGCGCCGGCCGCGGCATCCGCCTCAGCCGCCGGGCACGAGGGGCACGGCGATGCGGCGGGGACGCAGGCGGGGGTGCACGCGCACGCGGAGGGGGCACCGGGCGGGCACCGGATGCTGATGCAGCCGCTGGGGAGCGGGTGGAGCCTGATGGGGATGGCGCAGGCGTACCCCATGGTCACCACGGGGCTGGGGAACGAGTCGTCGCCGCTGTCACAGACGGAGCCGTACCTTACGCAGCCGGCGCTGATGATCAATCTGGAAAGCCCGGGAAGCGCGTTCGTGCTGCGCTCCACCCTGAACTTCGAGGGGCTCACGCAGCCGGGGGGCGAGCTGACGGCCGGCGGATGGGGCGAGGGGTTCATCGACCGCCGCCATCCCCACACGCTGCTGCACGAGCTGATGCTGAGCGCCAACCTGTGGAACGCGGGGGATGGCGCGCTTTCCGTGTCGGCGGGCAAGGGGTTCGCCCCGTACGGCACGGACGACCCCATGTCGCGCCCGGTGGCGAAATATCCCACGAACCACCACCTTTCGCAGATACTGGAGCGCTGGACGGCCAACGTTGTTTATCTCCGGGGCCCCTGGAGCGTTGAAGCGGGACTGTTTGGCGGGGCGGAGCCCGAGGGGCCGTACGACCTGTCCAACTACCGGGCGTTCGGCGACAGCTGGTCGGCCCGCGTCATCCGCCGCTTTGGCGGCACGGGGACGTCGGCGCGGTGGGAGGTGGCGGGCTCGTACGGCAGCGTGGCCGAGGCGCACCACGGCGGCAAGGCGCGCACGGCGCTGGTGAACGGCTACGTGCGCCACGCCGCCACGCACCGCTTCGGCACGCTGTACACCCTGGCCGAAGCCTCCCGCAGCGAGCCGGAGGGCGAGGCGCAGGGGTACTACGCGCTGCTGGCCGAGTCGATGGCGGGAATCGGCCGCCACCGCCCCTACCTGCGGATGGAGTACAGCACCCGGCCGGAGTGGGAGCGCGAGGACGGCGACGTGTTTCGCTACCACCACGACGACGAGCCGGTGGGCGCCTCGCGCTGGATGATCGCCACCGTGGGATACGGATGGCAGCTGAGCGGCTTTCCCGTCAGCACCATGCCGTTCGTGGAGGTGCAGCACAACCGCGTGTGGAGCGAGCGCGGCCAGGCGGACGTGCAGGCCCTCTTCGGCGACGACCGCTTCTGGGGGGTGAGCCTGGGCGTGCGGCTGTTCCTGGGGAGCGCCGGGCCCATGCGGATGGGAAGCTACGGCGTGCTGGACGACATGACCTCGAACCACCGGCCGCCTCCGCGAAAGGGGAGGTGAGCCGGCGCAGACACCGATGCCGCTGAACCTGACGAACATCATCATCCGGGGCCGCCGTGCACTGCTGTGCGCGGCGGCCCTGGCCTGCGCGCTCCTTCCGGCCCCGGCCGCCGCGCACACGCGGGTGGAGCGCGCGTCCCCCGCCGACGGCGACACCGCCCACGGCGCCGTGCACGAGGTTCGCCTGCGCTTTACCCGCCCGGTAGAAAGCGAGCTGACCACCATCACCCTGTTTCGCGGCACCGCGCAGGTGGCGGCGGGGGCCCGCAAGGTGGAGGAGAGCGAGGGGCGCGAGTTCGTGCTCGCGCTGTCCGCGCCGCTGCAGCCCGGCGACTACGTGGCGCGGTGGAAAACGGTGGGCGGCGACGGCCACGTGCTGGAGGGCGCGTGGCGCTTTGCCGTGGCCGCCGTCGCGGCGCCCAGCGCGGTGCCGGCGGGGACGGACGCGTCCGCCGGCCTGGCGCAGGCCCCCCCGCCCCCGCCGACGACGGACGGGACGGACGAGGCGCTGGAGGAGGAGGTGGGCGAGGCCGGGCGCCCGCTGGCGGTGGCCGTGCGCTGGGCCTGGTTCGTCTCGCTGCTGGGGATGATCGGCGCGGTGGCCTTCCGCTTCGGCGTCCTGCCGCGGCTGGACGGGGACCCGGAGCTGCAGCCCGTTTCGGCCCGCGCCGAGGCGGCGGTGTGGTTCGTGGCGCTGGGGGCGGCGGCGCTCTCCGTCGCGGCGCTGTTCGCGCGGCTGTGGATGCAGGTGGCCGCGCTGGGCGGCGGCGAGGCGGCGTGGGACGGCGCCCGGATGCAGGTTCTTCTGCGCGACACCGGCTGGGGGCTCGCCTGGGTGCTGCAGGCCATCGCCACGCTGGCGTTCGTCACCGGGCTGTTCATCACAAAGGCGCCGCACGGGCGGTCGGTGGGGTGGATGGGCTCGGCGGCGGGCGCGGTGCTCCTGTCCGCCGTCCCCGCGCTTTCCGGGCACGCGGCGTCGGTGGGGCGGATGAACGGCGTGGCGATCCTGATGGACACGGTGCACGTGCTGGGCGCCGGCGTCTGGCTGGGGACGCTGGCGGCGCTGCTGGCCGTGGGCATTCCCGCCGCGCTCCTTTCGGGGCCCGGGGCGGGGGGCGCCGTGGCGGCGATGGTCCGCGCCTTTTCGCCGATGGCGCTGGCGGGCGCGGCGGCGGTGGGCGTGACCGGTGTGGTGAACGTGCTCTTTCAGCTGGACGCCGTCCCCGACCTGTGGGGCACGGGCTATGGCCGCGCGCTGCTGCTGAAGCTGGCGCTGCTGGCGGGGGTGGGCGCGCTGGGCTTCTACAACTGGCGCCGCGTGCTTCCCGTGCTGGGCGACGATCCCGGCACCCGCCGCCTGCGCACCTCCGCCCGCGCGGAGCTGGGCCTCGGCCTCGTGGTGCTGCTGGTGACCGCCGTCCTCGTCGCGCTGCCGACGCCGTAGCGGCTGCCGAAGGCCACGTAAAAGAAAGGCCTCACACGGAGTCAACAGAGTCAACGGAGTTGTATCCGTTGTCTCTGATGGCTTCGTGCGAGGCTTCTTTCTTTGGGTTCGGGGGATCGAGGTGCTGTCTTGATCGCGACAGGAGATGGCGGGGCGGCACGAGCGAACTCTGTTGACTCTGTTGACTCTGTGTGAGGCCATCTTTTCCCCGTCTCACGGGGAATCCTTCTTGCCTAACGGAATGCGGGGAAACACGCGTCTCCGAAGCAGGGCCGCACCACGATGAAGGGCAGCTACAACGCCGCGCTGGTGGCGTTTTCCGTGTTGATCGCCATCCTGGCCTCGTACACCGCGCTCGCGCTCTCCGCGCGGATCAACGCGGTGCACGGGCGCTTTCGCCTGGCCTGGCTGGCCGGCGGCAGCATGGCCATGGGCGCCGGCATCTGGAGCATGCACTTCGTGGGGATGCTGGCGCACCGCCTTCCCGTCCCCATTACCTACGACGTGCCGCTGTGGCTGACGTCCGTGGCCGTGGCCGTGGGCGCGTCGGCGCTGGCGCTGTGGGTGGCCAGCCGCCGCAGCGTTCCCGCCAGCGCCCGCACCGCCGCCGGGGTGCTGATGGGCGTGGCCATCGCGGGAATGCACTACGTGGGGATGGCCGCCATGCGCATTCCCGGCCGCATCGAGTACCGCCCGGTGCTGGTGGCCGCCTCGGTGGCCATCGCCATCGCCGCCTCGTGCGCGGCGCTCTGGCTGTTCCTGCGCTTTCGCGGGGACGAGTCGGTGCGCGCCCGGAACCTGAAGTGGTGGGGCGCCGTGGCGCTGGGGCTGGCCCTGTCCGCGATGCACTACACCGCCATGGCCGCCGCGCGCTTCACCACCCCCCGCGCGGGCGAGGTGACGGTGCCGGACGACCACGTGCTGCGCACCGAGGGGCTGGCGGGCGCGGTGATCGTGGGAACGCTGGTGGTGCTGGGCATCGCGCTGCTCAGCACGCGGGTGGACCGCCGGGTGCGCGCCCGCGACGCCGAGACGGAGGCGGTGCGGCGCAGCGAAGAGCGCTTCCGCTCGCTGGTCGTGGCGTCGGCGCAGGTGGTGTGGGCCGCGGGCCCCGACGGCGAGTTCCACGAGCCGCAGCCCACCTGGGCCGCCTACACCGGCACCCGGTGGGAGGACTATCGCGGCGACGGCTGGTTGGGGAGCGTGCATCCCGACGACCGCGCCGGCGTGGCCGCCCAGTGGCAGACCGCCGTGCGCGAGCAGCGGGTGATGGAGCTGGAGTACCGGCTGCGGCGCGCGGACGGCGCGTGGCGGCACGTGGCGGCGCGCGTGGTGCCGGTGACGGAGCCCGGCGGGCGCGTGCGCGAGTGGGTGGGCGCCGTCACCGACGTCACCGAGCGCCGCCGCACCCACGAGGCGCGCGACTTTCTGGCCGAGGCCAGCCGCGTGCTGGCCTCGTCGCTGGACTACGCGGCCACGCTGCGCGCGGTTGCCCGGCTGGCGGTGCCCACGCTGGCCGACTGGTGCGCCGTGGACGTGCTGACGGAGGACGGCGAGGTGGAGCGGCTGGCGGTGGAGCACGTGGACCCCGCCAAGGTGCGGCTGGCGCAGGAGGTGGAGGAGCGCTGGCCCAGCGACCCGCGGGCGCCGCACGGCGTGCACCACGTGATCCGCACCGGCCAGCCGGAAATGATGTCCGAGATTCCCGACGCGCTGCTGACGGCCAGCGCCCGCGACCCCGAGCACCTGCGGGTGATCCGCGCGCTGGGGCTGCGCTCCTACGTCTGCGTGCCGCTCACCGCGCGCGGACGCGTGCTGGGCGCGCTGTCGCTGGTGCACGCCGAGAGCGGGCGCGCGCACGACGCCGCGGACCTGGCGCTGGCCGAGGAGCTGGCCCGGCGCGGCGCCGTGGCCATCGACAACGCGCGGCTCTTTGGCGAGACGGAGGAGGCGCGCGCCGAGCTGGAGCAGCAGACCGGCGAGCTGGAAGAGGCGCAGGCCGAGATGGAGATGGCGCACGACGAGCTGCAGCGCGCCTACGAAGACCTGGCCGAGCGCACCCGCGACGCCGAGCGCGCCCGCGAGGCCGCGGACGAGGCCAACGCGGCCAAGAGCTCGTTCCTGGCCACCATGAGCCACGAGCTGCGCACCCCGCTCAACGCCATCGCCGGCTACACGCAGCTCATCGACATGGGGATCCACGGCCCGGTGAGCCCCGCGCAGCACGAGGCGCTCGAAAAGATTCACCGCAACCAGACGCACCTGCTGGGGCTGATCAACGACGTGCTGAACTTTGCCAAGATCGAGGCGGGGCAGGTGCAGTACGACGTGGAGAACGTGCCGCTGGACGCCACCCTCGCGGCGGTGGAGGCGCTGGTGGAGCCGCAGCTGCGCGCCAAGGCGCTGCGCTACCGCTACCGCGGCGGCGATCCTTCGGTCACGGTGTGCGCGGACCGCGAGCGGATGGAGCAGGTGGTGCTGAACCTGCTTTCCAACGCCGTCAAGTTCACCGACCGCGGGGGCGAGGTGGAGCTTTCGTGGGAGGCGGGCGGCGGCGTGGTGCGGGTGCACGTGCGCGACACCGGCCGCGGCATCCCTCCGGACAAGCTGGAGGCCATCTTCGAGCCCTTCGTGCAGGTGGACCCCGCGCTCACCCGCGCCGCGGAGGGAACGGGGCTGGGCCTGGCCATCAGCCGCGACCTGGCCCGGGCGATGAAGGGCGACCTCACCGCCCGCAGCACCCCCGGCGAGGGCAGCGTCTTCACCCTCTCGCTCCCCATCGGCCGCCCCGCCGCCCCCGCCGTCGCCGACGCGGCGGATTGAGACGGGCCACGGGTTTGAAGGCGAGGAATGCGTTTCGTGCGGCGTTCCCTGCGGATGACACTCCCCGACTTGTCGAGCGGATGCAGTTCTCCGCCTCTTCCGCGACAGCGGGGGAGGGGGCCCCGTCGACGCAGTTCGATCCCCTTCGACGAGGCAGAAATCCATCGGCGCCGCCAACCTCCCCCAGCAGTTTTGGGGGAGGTGCGAGCCTAAGCGAGCGGAGGGGGCGCCCGCGGGCGCAGTGCGAACATTGCCCCAGCGCGCCGAACGAGTGGCGCCACCTTGACATCGTCCGCCGCGCGATCGAATTCTCCCCTCTCCGCGAGGAACGAGCGCGGAGGGGCACCCCTCCGCGAACACATCCGCGCCTGTGGAGTAAGCATTCGCAGCACGGATCAGTATCAGCCACTACGGAGACGACACGATGGCCTATCCCGAGATGATGCTGGCGCCCATGCGCCAGGACCTTACGCGCCTGGGCGTGCAGGAGCTGCGCACCCCCGAGGACGTTCAGCAGGCGCTGCAGGACACCAGCGAGCCCACCCTGCTGGTGGTGAACTCCATCTGCGGCTGCGCGGCCCGCAATGCGCGCCCCGCCGTCGCCATGGCGCTGCAGAACCAGAAGAAGCCCCCGCGGCTCACCACCGTGTTCGCCGGGCAGGACATCGAGGCCACGCAGGCCGCCCGCGGCTACATCCACGGCTATCCGCCCTCGTCGCCCAGCATCGCGCTGCTCAAGGACGGCGACGTGGCCTTCATGCTGGAGCGCCACCAGATCGAGGGCCGCTCCGCCGACGCCATCGCCGAAGACCTGGTGAACGCCTTCAACCAGCACTGCTGATCGTCAGGATCGGTGGATGAACGACGCCCCCGCCCGGCATCCCCGGTCGGGGGCGTTCTTCATCCACCGATTTCGCCCAATCGAACGTCCGTGCGGCGCCTTGTCCGCTCCCGGACGGCGGGGTAACTTCGCGATGCCGGGCGGAGGATCGTCATCGATCGAATCCGCCCGGGACGCCTTGCAGCTGACGCACACGACGCGGCCCGGATCCGCCATGCAGAACACGCTCATCCCGCTCCAGCCCGTGGAGCGCGACACCATCCCCAAGATCTTCTTTGGCGGCCTGGACCGTTACGAACGCGCGGAGGCCCTGCGCTACAAGGGCCCCGCCGGGTGGACGGGGCTCCCGGACGCGGAGGTGGAGCGGCGCGTGACGGCCGTGGCGGCCGCGCTGGAGGGGGCGGAGCTGCGCGCGGGGGACCGCGTGGCCCTGCTTTCCGAGAACCGCCCGGAGTGGGCGATCACGGACTATGCGGCGGTCGGGCTGGGCATTGTCGACGTGCCCCTGTATCCCACCCTTCCCGCCAACCAGGTGGAGTACATCCTGCGCGACTGCGGTGCGCGGATCGTCTTCGTCTCCACGCGCGGGCAGGCGGAAAAGATCCACACGGTGCGCCAGAACCTGCCGGAGCTGCGCCACGTGATCGTCTATGACGACGAGGTGCTTCCCGGCACCACGACCTTCGAGTCGTTTCTGGCCGACGGGCAGCGCGCGGTGGACGAGGGGCGCTTCGCCGGCTTTCGCGCCCGCGCGCTGGCCGTGCCGCGCGAACAGGTGGCCACGCTCATCTACACCTCCGGTACCACGGGCAACCCCAAGGGGGTGATGCTGACGCACTGGAACCTGGCCAGCAACGTGGCCGGTTCGCTGCAGCACGGGCTGGAGGACGTCATCAAGACGGGCGACACCACGCTCTCCTTTCTGCCGCTGTCGCACGTGTTCGAGCGGATGGTGGACTACCTGTACTGGGACGTGGGCGCGAGCATCGCCTACGCCGAGAGCATGGACAAGGTGGCCGCCAACCTGGTGGAGGTGCGGCCGATGATCGCCGTCTCCGTCCCCCGTCTGTTCGAGAAGATCTACTCGCGGGTGACGGGCGTCACGGGCGTCAAGAAGCACATCGTGGCCTGGGCGCGCGGCGTGGGCGAGCGGGTGGCCGACGCAAAGTTCGAGGGCCGCGCCCCCGGCGGCGTGCTGGCGATGCAGTACCGGCTGGCGGACCGGCTGGTGTTCAGCAAGCTGCGGGAGAAGACGGGCGGGCGGCTGCGCAACTTCGTCAGCGGCGGGGCGCCGCTCTCGGCCGAGGTGGGCAAGTTCTTTTTTGCCGCCGGGCTGCCGGTGTACGAGGGGTACGGGCTGACGGAAACGTCGCCGGTGATCGCGGTGAACAAGCCGGGCGCGGTGCGGCTGGGGACGGTGGGCAAGCCCATCCCCGGCTGCGAGGTGCGCATCGACGCGCAGACGGGCGAGATCCTGACGCGCGGCCCGCACGTGATGAAGGGCTACTGGCAGAACGAGCAGGCTACGGCCGAGGCGATCGACGCGGAGGGCTGGTTCCACACCGGCGACATCGGCGAGCTTACGCCCGACGGCTTTCTGCGCATCACCGACCGGCTGAAGAACCTGATCGTGACCGCGGGCGGCAAGAAGGTGGCGCCGCAGCCCATGGAGAACCTGGCCACCATGTCGCCGTTCGTGTCGCAGGCCGTAGTCATCGGCGACCGGCGCCCGTTCCCCAGCATCCTGGTGGTCCCCGAGTGGGAGAACGTGCTTCCCTGGGCCGCCGAGAACGGCGTCGCCGGCACGGACCACGAGGCGCTCGCGCGGGATCCGAAAGTGGTGGAGCTGCTGACCAAGGAGGCGCTGGGCGCGCTGGCGGATTTCGCCAAGTTCGAGCGGCCTAAAAAGGTGGCCGTGATCGCGCACGAGTTCACCATCGACTCGGGCATGCTTACCCCCACGCTCAAGGTTCGCCGCAAGGCCGTCGAGCAGCGCTACAAGGCCGAGATCGAGGCGCTGTACGCCGGGGCTGGTGTGGCGGAATAGGGCAGGCCTCACGCAGGGACGCGGAGGGCGCAGAGGATGATCTCCTCCGCGCCCTCCGCTTTTTCTATCGATGGGGTGAAGCGTGTCATCCTGAGGCCCGGCCGCTCCGCACCTTCCGCTCGCGCCGCAAGTCGCAGGGCCGAAGGATCTACTCTCGGATCGGCAGTGGCCCGACGCGGCAGCCCGCGCCGTCGCTGCGGCCACGACAGGGCCAGACAGAGCCTGAGGCGGATGCGCGCGTCGGCCAGCGGGACCAACTCTGTCCGACGGTCGGGTTGCCGCGGCACCGGTGTGGGGCTGCCGCGTCCACCCTCCAGCCGTCCGAAGCTAGATTCCTCGGCCCTGCGACCGATTGCGCGTTCTTCTGAATGCAGTGTGGCCGGGCCTCGGAATGACATACCGTGCGCGTTCAATCGCCAAATGGCGCTGTCATCCTGAGGCCCGGCCGCTCCCCACCTTCCGCTCGCACCGCAAGTCGCAGGGCCGAAGGATCTACTCTCGGATCGGCAGTGGCCCGACGCGGCAGCCCGCGCCGTCGCTGCGGCCACGACAGGGCCAGACAGAGCCTGAGGCGGATGCGCGCGTCGGCCAGCGGGGCCAACTCTGTCTGGCGGTTGGGTTACCGCGGCACCGGTGCGGGCTGCCGCGTCCGGGCTCCAGGCATCTGAGGCTAGATTCCTCGGCCCTGCGACCGCCTGCACATTCCTCGACTGCAGCGCGGCCGGGCCTCGGAATGACATACCGTCGCGCGTTCAATCGCCAAACGGCGCTGTCATCCTGAGGCCCGGCCACTCCGCACCTTCTGCTCGCACCGCAGGTCGCAGGGCCGAAGGATCTACTCTCGGATCGGCAGTGGCTCGACGCGGCAGCCCGCGCAGTCGCTGAGGCTACAACAGGGCCGGACGGAGCGTGAGGCGGACGCGCGCGTCGGCCAGCGGGACCAACTCTGTCCGGCGGTTGGGTTGCCGCGGCACCGGTGCGGGTTGCCGCGTCCGGGCTCCAGGCATCCGAGGCTAGATTCCTCGGCCCTGCGACCACCGGGGCATTCCTCGACTGCAGGGTGGACGGGCCTCGGAGTGACAGAGCGTCGCGCGTTCACTCGCCAAACGGCGCTGTCATCCTGAGGCCCGGCCACTCCGCCCCTTCCGTTCGCGCCGCCGGTCGCAGGGCCGAAGGATCTACTCTCGGATCGGCAGTGGCCAGACGCGGTAGCCCGCGCAACCGCTGCGGCTACGACAGGGCGGGACGGAGCGTGAGGCGGACGCGCGCGTCGGCCAGCGGGACCAACTCTGTCCGGCGGTTGGGTTGCCGCGGCACCGGTGCGGGCTGCCGCGTCCGGGCTCCAGGCATCCGAGGCTAGATTCCTCGGCCCTGCGACCACCGGGGCATTCCTCGACTGCAGCGTGGCCGGGCCTCGGA
>NZ_DASWNM010000114.1:0-71884 GCF_036399255.1 Longimicrobium sp. | reverse complement strand
TTCGTGACGTCGATCGTCGGCGTGCTGAAGAGCGGCGCGGCGTACGTCCCCGTCGATCCCACGTACCCGGAGCACCGTCTGCGGCACATGCTGGCCGACAGCGGCGCAAAGGCCGTCATCACCCGCGACCTGCTGGCGAAGTCCGCCGCCCCCGCGCTGGGGAACGCACCCGCGCTGGCCGCCGTTCTCTCCCTGGACGCGACGGATGCGGATTTCGGCTCGGCCGTCCGCGTGCTGGGCCCGGCGGATCTCGCCGCGCAGCCGGACGTGCTTCTCGAGGGCCGCCCGGTGCACCCGCGCGATCCCGCGTACCTGCTGTACACCTCCGGCTCCACGGGCCTGCCCAAGGGCGCCGTGGTGCGGCACGACGGCGCGGTGAACCACGTGTTCGCCGAGGCCGAGCTGCTGGGGCTGGACGAGTCTCTCCGCTTCCTGCAGAGCGCCCCCGCGTCGTCCGACATCAGCGTCTGGCAGATGCTGGCGCCGCTGGTGCTGGGCGGACGGACCGTCATCGCCGACACCGACACGGTGGCGGATCCCGAGCAGCTGCTGGCCGTCCTGCGCGACGAGGCGGTGACGCTGTTCGAGCCGGTGCCCGCCGTGCTCCGCGCCCTGCTGGACCATGCGGCCACGCTGGCGGATGCGGAGAAGTCGCTGCCGTCGGTGCGCGCCGTGATGGCGACGGGCGAGACGGTGCCGGTGGATCTCGTCAACGACTGGCTCGCCGCCTACCCGGGGACGGCCGTCATCAACGCGTACGGGCCGACGGAAGCGTCGGACGACGTGACGCAGGCGGCGATCACGCAGCCGCTGCCCACGGGGACGCACGCCGTCTCCATCGGCCGGCCGCTCCCCAACCTGGACTGCTGGATCGTGGACGCGTCGATGGGGCTGGTGCCCGACGGCGTGGCGGGCGAGCTGTGCATCGGCGGCATCGCGGTGGGCGACGGCTACCTGGGGCAGCCGGCGCGGACGGGAGCGGCGTTCGTCCCCGACCCGTTCTCCGGCACCCCCGGCGCCACCCTCTACCGCACCGGCGACCGCGTCCGGCGCGGGGCGGACGGCCAGCTGGAGTTCCTGGGGCGCATCGACCAGCAGGTGAAGATCCGCGGCTTCCGCATCGAGCCGGGCGAGATCGAGACCGCCCTGCGCGCCCATGCCTCCATCGCGGATTGCGCCGTCGTCGTCCGCGGCGGGACGGAGCTGGCCGCCTTCCTGGTGGCCGCGCCGGGTGAACCGGTCGACGCCGCCGCGCTCCGCGAGCACCTGCGCGAGCGGGTGCCGGAGCACATGGTGCCCGCCGTCTTCATCCCCATGGACGCCCTGCCGGTGACGCCGGCGGGGAAGACGGACCGCCGCGCGCTGGAAGCCGACGGGCGGGGCGGAGTGGAGCCCGCCGCGGCGCACGTGGATCCGCGCACGCCCACGGAAGAGGTGCTGGCCGCCATCTGGGCGGAGGTGCTTCGCCGCGAGCGGGTGAGCGTGGAGGCGGACTTCTTCGAGCTGGGCGGCCACTCGCTGCTGGCGTCGATGGTCGCGGCGCGCGTGCGGCGCACGCTTGAGGTGGACCTGCCGCTGCGGCGCGTGTTCGAGCACACCACCGTGGCCACGCTGGCCGCGCACGTCGACGCGCTGCGCGCCGGTGGCGCGGGCGCGTCCATGCCCCGGCTGACGCGCGTGGCGCGCAGCCAGCGGCGGGTGGCCGGCGCGGCCGACGGAATTCTGAAGACCCTTTGAACCCTACCGGGAGCGTTTTTCCGATGTCGCAGTCGCAAGCGCAGTTGCAGGACCCGGCGGGCCAGGAGGTCTACACCTTCCCGCTTTCCCACGCCCAGCAGGGGCTGTGGCTGCTGTCGCAGCTTCAGCTGCAGAGCCCCGCGTACCACATTCCCGCCGCCTACCGGCTGCGGGGACCGCTGGACGCGGCGGCGCTGGAGCGTGCCCTGAACGAGATCGTGGCGCGGCACGAGGTGCTGCGCACCACGTTTGCCGTGCTGGACGGCGAGCCGGCGCAGGTGGTGGCGCCCGCCGCCCACGTCGCCCTTCCCCTGCAGGACTTTTCGACCCTGGACGCGGCCGACCGCGAGGCGGCCGCCGAGGCGTACGCCACCGACGAGGCCTCGCGCCCGTTCGACCTGGCGCGCGGCCCGCTGCTGCGCGTGGGGCTGGCCCGGCTCGACGAGCAGGAGCACGTGCTCCTGGTGACCGCCCACCACCTGGTCTACGACGGGTGGTCCGAGGGCGTGTTCATCCGCGAGCTGGCCGCCCTGTACGCCGCCTTCCTGGCCGGCGAAGCGTCGCCGCTGGAAGAGCCGCCCGTGCAGTACGGCGACTACGCGCACTGGGAACGCGAGTTCGTGGCGTCCGACGAGGCCGCGCCGCGGCTGGCGTACTGGCGCGAGCACCTGGCCGCCGCGCCGGACGTGATGCAGCTGCCCACGGACCGCCCGCGGCCCGAGGAGCCCACCTTTGCCGGCGCGCACCACGGCTTTTCCGTCCCCGCGCCGACCACCGAGCGCCTGGCCGCGCTGGGCCGCGCCGAGGGCGGCACGCTGGTGAGCACGCTGCTGGCCGCCTGGAGCGTGCTGCTGCACGCCGTCAGCGGGCAGCAGCGCGTCTTCGTGGGATCGCCCGTCGCCAACCGCGCCGAAGTGGAGCTGGAGGGGCTGATCGGCTTCTTCGTCGACGCGCTGGTGCTGGGGGTGGACCTGTCCGGCAACCCGTCGTTCCGCGAGGTGGTGCGCCGCGCCGGCGCGTCGATGGTCGAGGCGCAGGAGAACGCGCTTCCCTTCGCCAGGCTGGTGAGCGAGCTCAAGCCGCGCCGCGACCCGGGGCGCAACCCGTTCTTCCAGGTGCTGTTCAACTTCGACAGCGCCTCGCCGCAGTCCGAGATGGCGCTGGGCGGCGGGGTGTCCGTGCGCCCGCAGGCCATGGTCACCGGCACCGCGCAGTTCGACCTGGTGCTGGCGCTCATCGAGACGCCCGACGGCGTCCGCGGCTCGCTGGCGTACCAGACGGACCTGTTCGACGCCGCGACCGCCGAGCGCCTGGTCGGCCACCTGCTCACCGTCCTCGAGCGCGCCGCGGAGGACCCGTCGCGCCGCCCCTCGGACCTGCTGCTGGACGACGCCGCGCGCACCCGCGTGCTGGCGGAGTGGAACGACACCGCCCGCGCCTACCCCGGCCGCGAGCGCACCCTGCACGCGCTGATCGCCGAGCAGGCCGCGCGCACGCCGGACGCCGTGGCCGTCGAGGCCGACGACGAGACGCTGACCTACGCCCAGCTGGAGGCGCGGGCCAACCGCCTGGCGCACCGGCTGCGCGACCTGGGCGTAAAGCGCGAGTCCGTGGTCGCCGTGCACCTGGACCGCTCCGCCGGCATGGTGGTGGCCGCGCTGGCCGCCATGAAGGCCGGCGGGGCGTACCTCCCCGTGGACCCGTCGTACCCCGCCGACCGCCGCCGCTTCATGCTCGAGGACGCCGGCGTGCGCGCGCTGGTGACCACCGACGCGCTGCTGCCCACGCTTCCGGTGCCGTTCGCCGTGCGGGTGGTGTGCATCGACAGCGACACCGAGGTGCGCAACTACCCGGACCAGGCGCCCCGCGGCGGCGCGAACGTGGACGGGCTGGCGTACGTCATCTACACCTCCGGCAGCACCGGCCGTCCCAAGGGCGCCATGAACGCGCACCGCGGCGTGGTGAACCGGCTGCTGTGGATGCAGGAGGCGTACGGGCTCGACGCCACGGACGCCGTGCTGCAGAAGACGCCGTTCTCGTTCGACGTGTCGGTGTGGGAGCTGTTCTGGCCGCTGATGACGGGCGCCCGGCAGGTGCTGGCCCGTCCGGAGGGCCACAAGGACCCGCTGTACCTGCGCGACCGCATCGTCGAGCGCGGCGTGACCACCCTGCACTTCGTCCCCTCCATGCTGCGCGCCTTTCTGGAGGCGGACGGCATCGAGGCGTGCGGATCGACGCTGCGCCGCGTCGTCTGCAGCGGCGAGGCGCTGCCGCCGGAGCTGCAGGCCCGCTTCTTCGAGCGGCTCCCCGGCGTGGAGCTGCACAACCTGTACGGCCCCACCGAGTGCGCGGTGGACGTGACCTTTCACGCCTGCCGGCCGGACGCCGCCACGGTGCCCATCGGCCGGCCGGTCGCGAACACCGCCATCTACGTGGTGGACCGCCACGGCGCGCCGGTGCCCCCGGGCTTTCCGGGCGAGCTGTGCATCGGCGGCGTGCAGGTGGGGCGCGGCTACCTGGCCCGCCCGTCGCTCACCGCCGCCGCCTTCGTCCCCGACCCGTTCGCGGCGCGGCCGGGGGCGCGGATGTACCGCACCGGCGACCTGGCCCGCCACACGGAAGACGGCACGCTGGAGTACCTGGGGCGCATCGACCACCAGGTAAAGATCCGCGGCTTCCGCATCGAGCTGGGCGAGATCGAGGCCGCCCTGACGGCGCATCCCGGCGTGCGCGCCGCCGCCGTCGTCGCCCGCGAAGGGCGCGGCGGGGCCCGGCTGGTCGCCTACGTGGTGCCGTCGTTCCAGACGGCGCCCAACGCCGACGACCTGCGGGCGCACCTGGGGCAGGGGCTTCCCGAGCACATGGTCCCCGCCGCCTTCGTCGCGATGGACGCGCTGCCGCTGAACCCCAGCGGCAAGCTGGACCGCCGCGCCCTCCCGGAGCCCGGCCCCGAGCGGGCGGGGATGGAAGAGGCGTACGCCGCCCCGCGCACCGTGGTGGAGGACACGCTGGCCGCCGTGTGGGCGGGGGTGCTGGGCGTGGAGACCGTGGGCATCCACGACAACTTCTTCGCCCTGGGCGGCGACAGCATCCTGTCGCTGCGCATCGCCGGGATGGCGCGCGACCGCGGGCTTCCCGTCACGCTGCGCCAGGTGTTCCGCAACCCCACCGTGGCCACGCTGGCCGCGGCCGTCGAAGCGGAGCGCTACGGCGGCGAGGCCGAGCTGCACACCCCGCCGTTCTCGCTCGTCACGGACGAGGACCGCGCGCGGCTGCCGGAGGGGGTGGTGGATGCGTATCCGCTCTCCCGCACGCAGCTGGGAATGCTGTACCACCAGGACCGGGACGCCGACGCGCCGCTGTACCACGGGCTTACCAGCTTTCACGTCCAGATCCCGTTCGACGCGGAAAAGATGGAGCGGGCGATGATCGCCGTCGTCCACCGCCACCCCAACCTGCGCACCGGGTTCGACCTGCACGGCTACAGCGAGCCGCTGCAGATCGTGTACGAGAAGGCCGTCTCGCTCATCCACCACCACGACCTGCGCCACCTCGACGCGGCCGCGCAGAAGGCGGCGCTGGACCGGTTCTTCGCCGCCGAGTCCGACAACGCGTTCGACCTGCCGGTGCCGCCGCAGATCCGCTTCCACGTCGTGCGCCGCACGGACGACACGCTGGAGTTCTGCCTGGTAGAGAACCACGCGGTCAGCGACGGGTGGAGCCTGCACACCATCATCGCCGACACGCTGGCGTGCTACTTCGCGCTGCTGCGCGGCGAGGGGCTGCCGGAGCTGGGCGAGCTCAGGACCACCTACCGCGACTTCATCGCCCTGGAGCGCCGCGCCCTGGCCTCGGGCGAGGCGAAGGACTTCTGGCGCGGCCACCTGGAGGGATACGACCCGTCGCCGCTGGCCCCGGGCGCCGCGGTGCAGGCCGGCGGCCCGCGCATCCTCAAGGAAGACCGCCGCCTGCGCCGCCGGCTGCTGGAGGGGCTGCGCAAGGTGGCCCGCGCCGAGGCGGTGCCGCTCAAGAGCGTGCTGCTGGCCGCGCACCTGCGCGTGCTCTCCGTCTTCCGCGGGCAGACCGACGTGGTCACCGGCCTTTCGACCAACGGGCGGCCGGAGACGGTGGACGGCGACCGCGTGGCGGGGCTGTTCCTGAACACCGTCCCCCTGCGCGCCGACCTGTCCGGCGGCACCTGGCGCGAGCTCATCCGCCGCGTGCACGAGACGGAGCTGCAGGTGATGCCGCACCGCCGCTTTCCCCTGAGCGCCATCCAGGCCGAGGCGGGCGGGCGCACGCTGTTCGACGCCTCGTTCGTGTACCTGAACTTTCACGTGCTGGGCGGGCACGTGGGCGGCGAAGAGATGAAGGTGCTGGACGTCAGCGCGGTGCTCGAGGAAACCAACTTCGCCGTGATGACCTCGTTTCAGCACGTGCCGGGGAACGACCGGCTGCTGGCGCTGACGGTGGAGGGCGACCGCCGGGTGCTGGGCGACGACCGCATCCGCGAGATCGCCGCCACGTACATGCGGGTGCTGCACGCCATCGCGGCCGACGCCGACGCGCGCTACGACGCCGTGGAGCTGATGGACGACGGGGCGCGCGCGGCGTGGCGGGCCGGCGCCGCCGGTCCGGACGCGTCGCTGCCCCCGCTGGCGCGCCCCGTCCACCGCGTCTTCGAGGCGCGGGCCGCGGCCACGCCGGACCGTGCCTGCGTCGAGGGCGCGGACGGATCGATGACGTACGCCGAGACGGACGCGCTCGCCAACCGCCTGGCGCACCGCCTCCGGGAGCTGGGCGCCGGCGCCGAGTCGCGCGTGGCGGTGCTGATGGACCGCGTGCCGCAGGTCGTCCCCTCCGTCCTGGCCGCGTGGAAGGCGGGCGCGGCGTACGTGCCGCTGGACCCGGCGCACCCCGAAGAGCGGCTGCACTGGCTGCTGCGCGACAGCGGCGCCCGCGCCGTGGTGACGCTGGCCCGCTGGGCCGGCCGCGTGGCCGATGCCGGCGTCCCCGTGGTCGTGCTGGACGCCGAGCCGCTGGACGCCTTTCCCGGCACCGCGCCGGCGGACGAGGACGACGCGCGGCGCCTGGCCTACATCGTCTACACCTCCGGCACCACCGGCCGCCCCAAGGGCGTGGCCGTGGAGCACGGGCAGGTGATGCACTACGTCCCGGCCGCGGCCCGGCGGCTGGGGCTGCCGGAGGGCGGGCGCTGGGGGCTGGCCTCCACCTTCGCGGCCGACCTGGGCAACACGGTGCTCTTTCCCGCGCTCTGCGCCGGCGGCACCCTCCGCGTGCTGAGCGACACGGAGGCCACCGACCCCGCCGCGCTGGCGGAGGGGCTGGAAGGCCGCCCGCTGGACGTGCTGAAGATCGTCCCCGCGCACCTGCAGGCGCTGCTGGCCGGCGAGCGCGCCGAGACCGTCCTTCCCCGCCAGGCGCTGGTGCTGGGCGGCGACCGGGCCACCTGGAGCCTGGTGGAGCGGGTGCGCGCGGCGGTGCCGGGCGTGCGCGTCCACAACCACTACGGCCCCACGGAGACCACCGTCGGCGTGATGGCGGGCGAGCTGCGGGCCGACGCCCCCGGCCGCGCCGCGCAGCCGCCGCTGGGCCGCCCCCTGGGGCAGGCCGCCGCGTACGTGCTGGACGCGCACCTGCACCCCGTCCCCGCGGGCGCCGCGGGCGAGCTGGTGGTGGGCGGGCCCACGGTGGCCCGCGGCTACGCCGGCCGGCCCTCGCTCACGGCCGAGCGCTTCGTCCCCGACCCGTTCTCGACGCGGCCGGGCGCGCGGATGTACCGCACGGGCGACCGCGCGCGGATGCTGGCGGACGGCGCGCTGGAGTTTCTGGGCCGCGGCGACGGCCAGGTAAAGGTGCGCGGCTACCGCGTGGAGCCCGCCGAGGTAGAGGCGCTGCTGCGCGCCCACCCCGCCGTGGCGCAGGCCGCCGTCGGGGCGCGCGGCGAGGGCGACGAGGCCCGGCTGGTGGCCTGGGTGGCCGCCGCCGAGGGCGCGGACGCCGGTGACGCCGTGCTGCGGCGCTACCTGGAGGCGCACGTCCCGGCGTACATGGTCCCCGCGCACTTCGTCCCCCTGGCGGCGCTGCCGCTGACGTCCAACGGCAAGGTGGACCGCCGCGCGCTGCCCGAGCCCGAGGCCGCCCCCGCGGGCGACGAGACGCCGGTGCCGCCGCGCTCGGAGATCGAGGCGCAGCTGGCCGGGATCTGGGCCGCCGTGCTCAAGGTGCCCGCCGTGGGCGTGTACGACGACTTCTTTGCCCTGGGCGGCGACTCCATCCGCGCCATCCTCACCATGGCCCGCGTCCGCAAGGAATTCGGCGTGTCGGTCCCGGTGGAAGGGCTGCTGGCGGCGCAGACGGTGGCGGGGCTGGCGGGGCTGGTCGAGATGGCGCTGCACGCGGCCGCCGTCCCCGCCGAGCCCATCACCGCCCTGCCGCGCGACGGCGAGCTGCCCCTTTCGTTCGGGCAGCACCGGCTGTGGTTCACCCACCTGCTGGACCCGGACTCGCCCGCGCACACGATCCCGCACACCTTCCGGCTGCGGGGCGCGCTGGACGCCGCTGCCTGGCGCCGCGCGCTGAACGAGATCGTCCGCCGCCACGAGGTGCTGCGGACGGCGTATCCCATGGTGGACGGCGAGCCGCGGACGATCGTGCTGGACGATCTGCACCTCCCGGTGCCCGTGATCGACCTGGGCGAGGTGGCCGAGGCCGAGCGCGAACGCGTGCTGCGCGAGGCCGCCACGGCCGAGGCGTGGCGCCCGTTCGACCTGGAGGCGGGGCCGCTGGTGCGCGCCGTCCTCCTTCGCGCCGCGGACGACGACCACGCGGCCGTCATCTCCCTGCACCACATCGTGTACGACGGCTGGTCGGCCGGGGTGCTGCTGCGCGAGCTGGCCGCCCTGTACGGCGCCTTTGCCGCGGGCCGGGAGAGCCCGCTGGCCCCGCTGCCGGTGCAGTACGCCGACTTCGCGGCCTGGCAGCGCCGCCGGCTGGACACGGCGCTGGAAGGGGAGCTGGGCTTCTGGGCCGGCCGCCTGCGCGGCATCCGGCCGCTGGAGCTCCCCACGGACCGCCCGCGCCCCGCGGTGCAGACGTACCGCGGCGCCGCCGAAGGCGTGGTGCTGACCACGGAGCTGACCACCGCGCTCCACACGCTGGGCCGCCGCGAGGGCGTGACGGCCTTCATGACGGTGCTGGCCGCCTGGGCCGGCCTGCTGGGCCGCCGCGCCGGGCAGGACGACGTGGTGGTGGGCGCGCCGGTGGTCGTCCACCGCGACCGGCCGGAGCTCAACGACGTGATCGGCCTGTTCCTGAACTCGCTGCCGCTGCGCATGGACCTGTCCGGCGCCCCGGCGTTCCGCGAGCTGCTGCGCCGGTCGCGGACCACCGCCCTCGAGGCGTTCGCCCACCAGGAGGTGCCGTTCGAAAAGGTGGTGGAGGCGCTGGCGCTGCCCCGCGACACCAGCCGCAACCCCGTCTTCCAGGCGTGGCTCAACCACTCGGCCGTGCCGCGCGAGCCGCTGGCGTTCGGCGGGCTGGGGGTGGAGGGCGTGGACGTGGGCGAGCCCGCCGTGAAGTTCGACGTGCGCCTGTCCGCCGAGGAGCACGAGGGGCGGATGGTGCTGAACCTGGCCTACAACGCCGACCTGTTCGACCGCGGCACCGCGCTGGGGCTGCTGGACGAGCTGCGCCGCCTGCTGCAGGGGGCCGCCGCGCGCCCCGACGCCACCGTGGCCGAGCTGTGCGGCGGGGCGAACGCGGCCGACCCGGACTCGTTCCGGATGCACCTCAAGGGAATCCGGCGCACCGCCGTGACCATCGAAACCTGAAAGACTGGAGCATACGGAGATGTCGAACGAAAACGGCGGGGCCGCCACCCTGCGCAAGCTGGGCCGCGTGGAGCGCAAGGCCGTCACCCTGGGCGGCGAGACGGGGATCCGCACCGGCCAGGTGATCCCGGGCGAGACGCTGCCCCTGGTGGTGCGTCCCGAGACCCAGGGGATGGAGCTGAACGCGTGGGCCGCGGGCGCCCTGGAGTTCATCGAGAAGAAGCTGGTGGAGCACGGCAGCATCCTGTTCCGCGGCTGGAAGGTGGGCGCGCTGGAGGGCTTTCGCGACTTCGTGACGACCACCGGCGGCAACCCCGAGAAGTACACGTACCGCTCCACCCCGCGCACCGAGGTGGGGAACGGGATCTACACGTCCACCGAGTACCCGGCGGACAAGTTCATCCCCATGCACAACGAGCACTCGTACTCGCGCAGCTGGCCCATGCGGCTGTTCTTCTTCGCCGAGCTGCCGTCGCCCGAAGGCGGGATGACGCCCATCGCCGACAGCGCGAAGGTCTACGAGGCCATCCCGGCGCACATCCGCGACAAGTTCGCGGCCAAGCGGGTCATGTACGTGCGCAACTACGGCGACGGCGTCGACCTTCCCTGGCAGGAAGTGTTCAACACCACCGACCGCGCCGTGGTGGAGAAGTTCTGCGCCGAGGAGGGGATCGAGGTGGAGTGGAAGGGCGGCGAGCGGCTGCGCACCCGCCAGGTGTGCCAGGCCGTCATGCGCCACCCCGCCACCGGCAAGACGCTGTGGTTCAACCAGGCGCACCTGTTCCACGTCAGCTCGCTGGACGCCGAGGTGGCCGAGGCGCTGGTGGAGGCGCTGGGCGAGGACGGCGTGCCGCGCAACACCTTCTACGGCGACGGCGAGCCGATCGAGCCCGAGGCGCTGGCCGCCATCCGCAGCGCCTTCGACCAGGTGGAGGTCGCCTTTCCCTGGGAAAAGGACGACATCCTGATGATCGACAACATGTCCGTGGCCCACGCGCGCACGCCGTTCCGCGGCGACCGCAAGATCCGCGCGGCCATGACGCAGCCGGTGCACGGCGACGACCTTCAGCAGCCGTGAACACCCCCTCCCCTCTGGACGGAGCGTCTCCCGTGCAGGCAGTGATCGAGGGCTTTCGTCCGTCGCCGCAGCAGCGGCGGGCGCTGGCCGTGGGGCGCGCCCGCGGCGGGGCGGGGCAGGGCGCCTGCCTTGCCCTGGCCCTGGACGGCGCGCTGGACGCGGACCGGCTGCGCGCGGCGCTGGCGGCCGTGGTGGCGGGCGCCGAGGTGCTGCGCACCCGGCTGGTGCGCGACCCCCGCAGCGGCGTGCCGCTGCAGGTGATCGGCGCCGACGCCCCGTCGTGGGCGGCGGACGCCGACTGGCGGGAGCTTTCGCCCGCCGAGGTGCGCCGCCGCGTGGGCGAGTGGGCGGCGTCGGCGCTGTCGCGGCCGGTGGACGCCGCCGAGCCGCCGCTGGTGCGCGCCGCGCTCCATCGCCTGGCCGGCGGCGGGCACCTGCTGCGCGTTGACCTTCCCGCGGCGCTGGCCGACGCGGCCTCGCTGGGAATGCTGGCGGCGCGGCTGGCCGCGGCGTACGCCGGCACGCCGGACGGCGGGGAGGACGAGGTGCAGTTCGCCGACGTGGCCGAGTGGGTGAACGAGTTCCTCGATTCCGACGAGGCGGCCGAGGGGCGCCGGCACTGGAAGCAGCGCCTGGCGTCCGCCCGCGCCGCCTGGCGCCTGCCGATGGAGTCGCCCGCCGCGGCGGGCGGCGGCACCGCGCCGCGGCTGGTGCCGGTGCCGGTGGATGCGGAGCTGCTGGCCCGGCTGACGGCCGCGGCGGAGGCGGCCGGCGTTCCCGCGCCGACCTTCGCCATGGCGGCGTGGACGGCGCTGGTGCACCGCCTGACGGCGCAGCCGGAGGTCCGGCTCGCGGCGTCGTTCGACGGGCGCGGCTTCGAGGAGATGCGCGGCGCGCTGGGTCCGTTCGCGCGGCAGCTGCCGGTTTCGGTGGACGTCGCCGCGGAGACGACCGTCGCCGCGCTGGCGAAGGCGGTGGGCCGCGCGCTGGCCGAGGCGGAGCGGTGGCAGGACGCCTTCGACGCACCGCACGGCGACGAGCCGGTGGCGCCGCTGGGCTTTGCCTGGCAGCCGCTTCCGTCCGCCGTCCACGCCGGCGGCATCGAGTGGAGCGTCCGCGAGGCGCTGGCGTGCACGGAGCCGTTCCGCGCCGCCCTCCTCTGCACCGTGGACGGGCCGCGGCTGGACGCGCGGCTCCTCGTCGACCCCGCCCACCTGTCCGCCGAGGCGGCGGAGCGGCTGGCGGAGCAGGTGGCGTCGGTGCTGCACGGCGCCGCGGCGAACGCGGAGACCACGGTCGGCGCGCTGCCGGTGATGGGGGCGCGCGAGCGGTCCTTCGTCCTCCAGGGCCTCGCCGCCGGCGGGCCCAACGAGGCGGGCGAGGGCGAGACCGTCCTGGCCCGCATCCTGGACGCCGCCGCGGCGGACCCCGGCCGCGAGGCCATCCGCTGGGAAGACGGCGTGATGACCTACGGCGAGCTGGCCGAGCGCGTCCGCGCCCTCGCGCCGCGCCTCCGCGCCGCGGGGGTGGGGCCCGAGGTGCGCGCCGGCATCCTGCTGGACCGCACCGGCGACGCCGTGGTCGCCATGCTGGCGGTGATGGCGTCGGGCGGCGCGTACGTGCCGCTGGACGGCGCGTATCCCCGCGAGCGGCTGTCGTACATGCTGCGCGATTCCGGCGCCGCCGTGCTGCTGACCGACGCCGCCCGCGCGGACCTGGCCGCCGGGGCCGGCTGCCGCGCGCTTCTCGTCGGCGGCGCGGACCCGGTGGATGCGGCGCGCCCGGCGGGCGAGGACGTTCCGGTGCGGGCGGCGCGGCCGGAAAACGCGGCGTACGTCATCTACACCTCCGGCACCACGGGGCGGCCCAAGGGAACGGTGATCGAGCACCGCGCCCTGGCCCGCTACGTCCGCGCGGCGTCCGCCGCGCTGGAGCTGCCGGGGGGCGCGCAGTACGCCGTGGTCAGCACGCTGGCCGCGGACCTGGGCGCCACCATGCTCTTTCCCGCGCTGTGCCTGGGCGGAACGCTGCACCTGGTCGGCGAGCGCCGCGCCACCGACCCCGAGGCGTGGGCGGAGTACGCGGCACGGCACTCCATCGGCTGCCTGAAGGTGGTGCCCTCGCACCTGCGGCTGCTGCTGGAAGGCGCCTCCCCGGAGCGCGCCCTTCCCCGGCTGCGGCTGGTGCTGGGCGGCGAGTCGGCCGAGGCGGAGCTCGTCGAGCGCGTCCATCGTCTCGCTCCCGGGCTGCGCGTCTTCAACCACTACGGCCCGACGGAAACCACGGTCGGCGTGGTGGCGGGCGAGCTGGCGGGGGAGGACGAGGGGCGTCCGGCGCTGGGCCGGCCCCTCCCGGGTGCGCGCGTCTACCTGCTGGACACGGAGGGGCGTCCCGTCCCCGCCGGCGTTCCCGGCGAGGTGCACGTGGGCGGCGGCACCGTGGCCCGCGGCTACCTGGGCCGCCCCGCGCTGACGGCCGGGCGCTTCGTCCCCGATCCGTTCTCGGCCGCCGGCGGCGCGCGGATGTACCGCACCGGCGACCGCGCCCGCTGGCGCGCGGACGGCCGGCTGGAGTTCCTGGGCCGCCTGGACCACCAGGTAAAGGTCAACGGCTGGCGCGTGGAGCCGGGCGAGGTGGAGGCCGCGCTGGCCGACCACCCCACGGTCGCCACGGCCCGCGTCCTCCCGCGCGAGGAGGACGGCGGCGTCCGGCTCGTCGCGTACGTGGTGCCGGCGGAGGGCGCGGAGATGGACGCGGACGCCCTGCGCGTCCACCTGCGCGGGCGGCTGCCGGAGCCGTTCGTCCCCGCGGACTTCGTCTCGCTCGCCCGCCTGCCGCTGACGCCCAACGGCAAGATCGACCTGCGCGCGCTGCCGGACCCGGCCCAGGCACGCGCCGCCGCGCCGCGCCCCCACGTGGCGCCCCGCACCCCCGTGGAGGCGTCGCTGGCCGAGGTGTGGCGGTCCGTGCTGAACCGCCCCGGCGTGGGCGTGACGGACGACTTCTTCGACCTGGGCGGCAACTCGTTCCTGGCCGTGCGGCTGATGTCGCGCATCCAGAAGGAGTTCGGACGCCGCCTGCCGCTGGCCGCGCTGATCGGCGCGGGCACGGTGGAGGGCGTGGCCGCGCTCCTGGGCGAGGGCGGCGCGGAGTCGGCCCCCGGCCACCTGGTGGAGATCCGCGCGGGCGGCGGCGCCCTGGCCCCGCTGTTCTGCGTCCACCCGGGCGAGGGGACGGTGCTGTGCTACCGCGAGCTGGCGCGGCACCTGGACCCCGAGCGCCCCGTCTACGGCCTGCAGGCGCTGGACTTCGAGCTGGGCCGCGCGCCGCTGGTGCGCATCGAAGAGATGGCGGCGCGCTACGTGGACGCCATCACCGAACGCTTTCCCGACGGGCCGTACCTGCTCGCGGGGTGGTCGTTCGGCGGGCTGGTGGCCTTCGAGGCCGCCCGCCAGCTGGCCGCCCGCGGCGCCGACGTGGAGCGCGTCCTTCTCCTGGACTGCCGCCTTCCCGTCACCGGCCCCGCGCTGGGGACGGTGGACGCCACCCTGTTCCGGCTCAGCCTGCTCTTTCACGGCTCGCGCCTGGTCAGGGACGGCAGCCCCGTCGTCACCCCGGACGAGCTGCGGGGGCTGGACATCCACGCGCAGCTGAAGCTCGTGGCGGAGCGGCAGGGGATCGCCGTCGAGCAGCTGTACCCGGCCCACGTCCCTCCCGACCGCGTGGACGCCTACCTGGAGATCCGGGTGGCGCGCACCCGGGGGATCCTGGAGTACGGGTGGACCCCCGCGCCGGTCGCGGCCACGCTGTTCCGCGCGGGCGAGGTGGAGCTGGACACCGCGTTCCCGGAGCTGGCGCAGTCGTACCTGGACGCCGCGGCGACCCCCGCCTACGGGTGGGACGCGCTGGCCGAAGGACCCGTGGACGTGGTGAACGTCCCCGGCACGCACCACACCATGTTCGCCGAACCCCACGTGCGGGTGCTTGCCCGCGCCGTGGAGACGCACCTGGCCGCCCCCCTCGCCACGGCCCGGACGGCCGCGGCGGACTGAACACGGCCACCCGACCCCCATCCCTTTCTTCCTGACCGGACCGAGACGAACGATGAGCGACGAGACCGAGGACACGCGCGAGTACACCGTGGTGATCAACCACGAAGAGCAGTACAGCATCTGGCTGGCCGGCGGCGACCCGCCGGCCGGGTGGACCGAGGCCGGCAAGCGCGGCACCCGGGCCGAGTGCCTGGCCTTCATCGAAGAGGTGTGGACGGACATGCGCCCGCTGTCGCTGCGCCGCCGGATGGAAGAAGACGCCCTGGCGGGCGCCGCGGCCTGACCGCCCACCCGTAGCCGGCAAGCCCCGCGACGGCCTCCCCCGGCCGCCGCGGGGCCCGCCCCACTCGAACCGAAAGCGGTCCATGCTGCAAATGGTGAATGTCGCCAGGTACCTGCTGGGGATGTCGCGAGGCATCCGCATGTCCAGGCTCACCCTCTGGGGGGTGATCGGGACAGGGCTGGCCAGCGGTCTGGCGATGGCTGGGCTGGTCGGCGTGATCAACGCGCTGATCAGCCGGGGAGGGCCCCCCTCCGCCGCCCTGATGTGGGCCTTCGTGGCCCTGGTCATCCTGCGTCCCGCCCTGCGGTTCGTTTCGCAGGTGCTGCTGCTGCGGCTTACCGAGCACAGCTTCTACGTGCTGCGCGTCGACCTGTGCCGCCGCATTCTGGCCACCCCCATGCGCCACCTCGAAGAGCTGGGGCGCGCCAAGCTGATGGCGGGGCTTTCCACCGACGTGGGGCAGATCGCCGGCGCGGTGGTGCTCATGCCGCAGCTGATGATGCACCTTGCCGTGGTGGTGGGCTTCGTGGTGTACCTGTGGTGGCTCGCCTGGCCCCTGCTTCCCGTGCTGCTGGCCGTGACGGCGCTGGGGTGGGTGAGCTTCAACTGGGCGCTCAACCGCGCCGTGGAGAAGACGGCGCTGGGGCGCGAGCTGTACGACAAGGTGTTCCAGGGGCTGCGCGCGGTGATCGAGGGCACCAAGGAGCTCAAGATGCACGGCGCCCGCCGCGACCAGTTCATGGCCGAGTTCGACGCCACCTCGCGCCGCCACCGCCGCGAGATCCGGCACAGCGACGTGGCGCTGGCGTGGCTGGCCACCTGGAGCGAGATGCTGTTCTTCCTGGCCATCGGCCTGTTCCTGTTCGTCACCCCGCGCTTCATCCAGGTGGAGCCCGCGGTGCTCAGCAGCTACGTGCTCGCGGTGCTCATGCTGCGCACCCCGGTCGAAGCGCTGAACAACGGCCTCCCGGTGCTCAGCCAGTCGGCCGTGGCCATCAAGAAGGTGGAGCAGCTCACGGCCGACCTCACGGCCCGCGGCGGCGACACGGGCGAGCACACCCCCGTGGTGCCGGGCAACGCCTGGCGCTCGCTGGAGATGGTGGACGTCACCCACGCCTACTGGCGCGAGCAGGAGGACGAGGCCTTCCAGATGGGGCCCATCAACCTGTCGTTCGTCCCCGGCGAGCTGGTGTTCATCGTGGGCGGCAACGGCAGCGGCAAGACCACGCTCGCCAAGATCCTGCTGGGCATCTACGCCCCGGAGAGCGGCGAGATCCGGCTGGACGGCCGCGCCGTGACCGACGAGGAGCGCGACCGCTACCGCCAGCACTTCTCGGTGGTGTTCAGCGACTTCTACCTCTTCGACGAGCTGATGGGGATGGCGTCGCCGGAGCTGGACCAGCGCGCGCAGGCGTACCTGCGCCGGCTGCACCTGCAGCACAAGGTGCAGGTGCGCGAGGGCAGGCTCAGCACCACCGACCTGTCCACCGGCCAGCGCAAGCGGCTGGCGCTGCTGGGCGCGTACCTGGAAGACCGCCCCATCTACCTGTTCGACGAGTGGGCCGCGGACCAGGACCCCGTCTTCAAGGACGTGTTCTACACCCAGCTCCTTCCCGAGCTGCGCGCGGCCGGCAAGACGGTCATCGCCATCAGCCACGACGACCGGTACTACGCCGCGGCCGACCGCATCGTGCGGCTCGAGAACGGCGGCGTCGCGTACGACGGCGCCCCCGGCGACTACGTCCCCGCGGCCCTGGCGCTGGAGGCCGTGTGAGCGCCCATCCCATCACCCATCCGCCACATCCGCACTTGCAGGGGCAGGCCATGGAAGACAATCGACTGATCCGCCGGACGGACGGCCTTCGCGGCGTCCGCCCCGCCTCGCCGCCGGCCCGCGAGGGGCTGCAGACCTTCGACGCGCTCGAGTCGGCCGTCCGCAGCTACTGCCGCGCGTTCCCCGTCGTCTTTACCCGCGCCAGCGGCGCGCTGCTGACGGACGAGAACGGCCGCGAGTACGTGGACTTCTTCGCCGGCGCGGGGACGCTCAACTACGGCCACAACCCCTCCTTTCTCAAGCAGAAGGTGGTGGAGTACCTGGCCGGCGACGGCATCGTGCACGGGCTCGACCTGGCCACGGCCGCCAAGCGCGCCTTCCTGGAGCGCTTCGACGCCGTGGTCCTGAAGCCGCGCGGGCTGGAGTACCGCGTGCAGTTTCCCGGGCCCACGGGGACCAACGCCGTGGAGGCCGCGCTCAAGCTGGCCCGCAAGGCCACGGGGCGCCGCACGGTGGCGTTCTTCGCCAACGCGTACCACGGGATGACGCTGGGCGCGCTGGCCGTGACCGGCAACGCCGCCAAGCGCCGCGGCGCCGGCGTTCCCCTGCACGACACCGTGTCGCTGCCGTACGACGGCGACCTGGGGCCGGGGATGGACACGCTGGACGTGTTCGAGGCCATGCTGCGCAACTCCGGCGCCGGGGTGGAGCTTCCCGCCGCCGTGATCGTGGAGACGGTGCAGGCCGAGGGCGGGGTAAAGGTGGCCGGCTGGGCGTGGCTGCGCCGGCTGGAGCAGCTGTGCCGCGCGCACGGCGTGCTGCTCATCGTGGACGACATCCAGACCGGGTGCGGCCGCACGGGCCCCTTCTTCTCGTTCGAGCCGGCCGGCATCACGCCGGACCTGGTGTGCCTCTCCAAGTCCATCAGCGGGATCGGGCTGCCGATGGCGCTGGTGCTCATCCGCCCCGAGCTGGACGTGTGGAGCCCGGGCGAGCACAACGGCACCTTCCGCGGCAACAACCTGGCGTTCGTCACCGCGGCGGCCACGCTGGACTACTGGGAGCACGACGGGCTCACGCGCGCCGTGGCCGAGAAGAGCGGCCTCATCCGCGCCCGGCTGCAGTCGTGGGCCGACGCGCACCCCGCGCTGGGCGCCACGGTGGTGGGCCGCGGGATGATCCTGGGGATCCGCTTCGCCGACCACGACATGGCGTCGCGCATCAGCGCCGGCGCGTTCGCGCGCGGCGTGATCGTGGAGACGGCGGGGCCCAGCGACGAGGTGCTCAAGCTCATCCCGCCCCTCACCATCCCCGACGGCCTGCTGGAGCTGGGGCTGTCGCGCATCGAGGCGGCGCTGGAAGAGGCGGTTTCGCGGGACCTGGAGGCGGCGTCCGCGCCCGCGGCGGGCGAGGTCCAATGGGTGTGACCCGCGTGGTGGCGGCGCTGCACCTGTACCGCGGCCCGGCCCGGCCGCTGGTGGTGAAGTTCGGAGGCACCTCGGTGGGCACGCCGGCCCGCATGCGCCGCGCGGCGCGCCGGGTGGCGGCGTACACCCGCGCCGGGCACGCGGTGGTGGTGGTGGTGAGCGCCATGGGGCACCGCACCGACCACATCCTGCGCTGGGTGAACGCGGTGTGCGGCGGCCCCCGCCCCGAGGGCGGCGAGCGCGAGGTGGACCGCGCCGTGGCCACCGGCGAGGAGCTTTCGGCCGGGCTGATGGCCGCGGGGCTGTGCGCGCTGGGCGTCCGCGCCACCGCGCTGCGCGGCGGCGAGGCGGGCGTCTCGGTGGTGGGCCCGTTCGGCGGGGGGCGCATCCGCGAGGTGCGCGCGTCCCGGCTGCGGGCGCTGCTGGCCGACGGCGTCGTCCCCGTGATCGCCGGGTTCCAGGGCGAGCGCGAAGACGGCGAGCTGGTGACGCTGGAGCGCGGCGGCAGCGACATCACCGCCGTGGCGGTGGCGGCGGCGCTGGGCGGGGCCCCCTGCCACATCGTCACCGACGTGGACGCGGTGTACGCGGCCGATCCCCGGATGGACGCGGGGGCCGAGCGCTACACCGACCTGACGCACGAGGAGATGCTGGCGCTGGCCGAGGGCGGGGCGCACGTGCTGCACGCCGGCGCGGCGCGGCTGGCCCACGCCCGCGGCGTCCCCCTGCGCGTCTACTCGTTCCGCGCCCCCATCCGCCGCCCCGGCGGCACCCGTGTGGGCGGCTCCGCCATGGCCGCGGACGGCGTGGGCGAAGCGCCGTGACGGCGGGAAGGGCGCGGGCGGCGGCGTAGCCCGCGCCCGCGGGACGTGGCGGGAAGGACCAGGCGGCGGACGCGGATGGCGCGCCGGCCCGGGACGGGATTGTCCCACCCCGCTTACGAATGCCGACACAAGTTCGCGTTCGCGGCGGAACCGAGCGAAAGACCCCGGTCCCGGGTGGGGGCCGAACCACATACGCGGCCGCCGCAGGGCGCGCGCCGCGGCAGTCGAAACACAAGGATAGAACGATGTCGAAGAGGCACCTGATCTCGGTGGGCGACCTGCTCCCGGACGAGCTGAACTACCTGGTGGACCGCGGGATCCAGATGCGCGCCACCCCCGGCGGCATCCGCACGCTGAACGGCAAGTGCGTGGGCATCTGGTTCCGCAAGACCAGCACCCGCACCCGCACCTCGTTCACGGTGGGCGCACAGAAGCTGGGGGCGGACGTCATCTCGTACGGTCCGGCAGACCTGCAGACCAACACGGGCGAGACCCTCGAGGACACCAGCCGCGTGCTGAGCGGATTCCTGGACGCCCTGGTGGTGCGCACCGCCGAGGACCAGCGCGAGATGGAGGTCCTGGCCGGCCAGACGTCCATGTCGGTGGTAAACGCCATGGCCGACCTGGAGCACCCCAGCCAGGCGCTGGCCGACCTTACCACCATGAAGGAGCACTTTGGCCGCCTGGACGGGCTGCACGTGCTGTACATGGGCGAAGGAAACAACAGCGCCGCCGCGCTGGCCCTGGCGCTGGCGAAGGTGCCGGGCGCCCGGCTCACCCTGCTCACGCCCCCCGAGTACGGCGTTCCGCCGATCGTGATGGAGCGCGCGCGGGCCACGGCGGCGGGCTACGGCGCGGCCATCGAGGAGTTCCACGACGCGTCGATGGCGCCGGAGGGCGTGGACGTGGTCTACACCACCCGCTGGCAGACCACGGGGAGCAGCAAGCCGCACGAGGACTGGCGCGAGCGCTTTGCCCCCTTCGCCGTGACGCCCGGGCTCATGGCGCGCGTGTCCAGGCCGGAGGGCGGCACCGTCTTCATGCACGACCTTCCCGCCGTGCGCGGCGAAGAGGTGCACGCCGACGTGCTGGACGGCGCGCAGAGCATCGCGTTTCGCCAGGCGGAGAACAAGCTGTACAGCGCCATGGCGGTGCTGGAGTGGTGCGTGGCCGGCCCCCAGAACGGTGAACCCTCGCATGCGCCCTGACCAGGACGCCTCACGCCTGCCTCCGAGAGAGAACGCATGAAGCCGTATTTTGAACTTCCGCCGGACGTGGCGTTCCGCACCCGGTCCTTTGCCCCCGGGAGCGACCTGCCGCGCACGGACGAGGGCGTGCTGAGCGCCGTGGGGCACACCCCGCTCGTCAGCCTGCGCGGCGTGGGCGGCGGCCGGCTCAAGGTCTACGCCAAGCTGGAGGGGCTCAACCCCGGCGGCAGCGCCAAGGACCGGCCGGCCCTGAACATCATCCGCGCCGGGATCGCCGCGGGGCACATCCGCCCGGGCACCGTGGTGGTGGAGAGCAGCTCGGGGAACATGGGGATCGGGCTGGCCCAGGCGTGCAGCTACCTCGGGCTGCGCTTCGTGTGCGTGGTGGACCCGCGCACCACCGGGCCGCACATCGCCCTGCTGCGCGCCTACGGCGCCGAGGTCGAGGTGGTGGAGCACCCGGACCCCGAGACGGGCGAGTACCTCCCCGCCCGCATCCGCCGGGTGCGCGAGATCGTGGCGTCGGTCGAGAGCGGGTTCTGGCCCGACCAGTTCAGCAACGAGGCCAACAGCGCCTCGCACCGCGACGGCACCATGCGCGAGATCGCGGCCGAGCTGGAGGGCGAGGTGGACTACGTGTTCTGCGCCACCAGCACCTGCGGCACCCTGCGCGGCTGCGCCGACTACATTCGCGACGAGGGAATGAGCACCCGGGTGGTGGCCGTGGACGCGCTGGGAAGCGTGATCTTCGGCGGCCCCACGGCCAGGCGCATCATCCCCGGGCTGGGCTCGGGGCTGATGCCGGGGCTGCTGCGTCCCGGCCTGGCCGACGCGCAGGTGCACGTCACCAACCTGGACTGCGTGGTGGGGTGCCGTAAGGTGGCCCGGCGCGAGGCCATGCTGGTGGGAGGAAGCGCCGGCGGCGTCTACAACGCCTTCGAGCGCATGCAGCACGAGCTTCCCGATGGCGCCCTGTGCGTCCTGGTCTTCAGCGACCGCGGGGAGCGCTACATCGACACGGTCTTCTCCGACGAGTGGGTCTTCCACACCTTCGGCGACGTGTCTCACCTGTGGGAAACCGACGACGAGAGGGTGGCAGCGTGGACATGAACGGAATTCTGCTCCTGCGGGGCGAAGAGGTCAGGGAGCTGCTGGACGGGCGCGAGGACGAGGTGATGGGCGCGGTGGCCGCGGCGTACCGCGCCCACGGCGTGGGCGACAGCGACCTGCCCCACAGCACCTTCCTGCGCTTTCCGCACGACCCGTCGGGGCGGGTCATCTCGCTTCCCGCGTTCGTGGGCGGCGGCCTGCGGGTGGCGGGGAACAAATGGATCGCGTCGTTCCCCCGCAACCTGCAGGCGGGGATGGAGCGCGCTTCGGCGACGCTGGTCCTGAACTCGGCCGACACCGGCCGCCCGCACGCCTTCATGGAGGCGTCGCTCATCAGCGCCCGGCGCACCGCGGCCAGCGCGGCGCTGGCGGCCGTGCACCTGCACGAGGGGCTGGACCATTCGCGGGTGGGGATCGTGGGCTGCGGCCCCATCTCGCTGGAGATGGTGCGCTTTCTTCGCGCGGCGCTGCCGGGGGTGGAGTCGCTGGTGGTGTTCGACCTGAGCATGGAGCGGGCGGAGAACTTCCGCGCCGTGGTCGAGCGCGAGCTGGGAATGATGGACGTGCGCATCGCGGGGTCCACGGACGAGGTGCTGTCGGCGGCGTCGCTCGTGGCGTTCGGGACGACGGCGGGCACGCCGCACGTGGAGGCGCTTCCCGCGGGCCCGCGCCCGCAGACCCTCCTGAACATCTCGCTGCGCGACCTGGCCCCGGAGATCATCCTGGGCGCCGACAACGTGGTGGACGACGTGGACCACGTGGCGCGCGCGGCCACCTCCATCCACCTGGCCGAGCAGGCGTGCGGCAACCGCGACTTCGTGCGGTGCACCCTGGCCGACGTGCTGGACGGCCGCGCCCCGGCCCGCGCGGGCGGCGGCGGCGTGACCATCTTCAGCCCCTTCGGCCTGGGGGTGCTGGACCTGGCCGTGGCGCAGCTGGTGTACGAGCGCGCCGGCGCCGAGGGCATCGGCACGCGGCTGGACGGCTTTTTTCCCCAGCCGTGGGACGCCGAGCGCCCCGCGGCGGCGGCTGCGCGCTGAAGCGCCCCGATCGACCGGAGCACGTACGCATCCACCCGACATCCAACGTCTTTACAGGAGCACAGACATGAGCCAGGCATCCGAGATCCGGGGCGGCGTGATGGAGCTTGACGGCCCCGTCCGCGAAGAGCTGCTCAACGAGGGACAGACCCTGCCGCTGGTGATCAGGCCGGTGGAGGAGGGGATCGACGCGCTGGAGTGGGCGCGCGCCAACCAGGAGTACATCGAGGCCCGCCTGCACACGCACGGCGCCATCCTGTTCCGCGGCTTTCCCATCGACAGCACGGACGGCTTCCACGACTTTGCCGCGGCGGTCGCGGGCGACCTGCTGGAGTACAAGGAGCGCTCGTCCCCGCGCCACGAAGAGGGCGACAAGGTCTACACGTCGACCGACTTTCCTCCCGAGCACCGCATCTTCCTGCACAACGAGCACTCGTACTCCACCCGCTTTCCGCTGAGGCTGTTCTTCTGCTGCCTGCTCCCGTCCGAGACGGGCGGCCAGACACCCATCGCGGACGTGCGCAACGTCTACAACCGGATCGATCCCGCGGTCCGCGACCGCTTCGCGGCCGAGAAGTACATGTACGTCCGCAACTTCGGCATGGGCTTCGGGCTTCCCTGGCAGACCACCTTCCAGAGCGACGACCCGGCCGCCGTGGAGGCGTACTGCCGGAAGAACGACATCAGCTGGGAGTGGAAGGACGACGGCGGCCTGCGCACCCGCCAGGTGCGGCCCGCGATCTCGGTGCACCCGCGCACGGGTGAGACGGTGTGGATGAACCACGCGACCTTCTTCCACATCACCACGCTGGCCGAAGAGGTGCGTGAGATGATGACGTCGGTGTTCGCCGAAGAGGACCTGCCCAACAACACCTACTACGGCGACGGCTCGCCCATCGACGACGAGACGGTGGAGGACCTGCGCGCCGCGTACGACGCCGAGACCATCCTGTTCGACTGGGAAAAGGGCGACGTGCTGCTGTGCGACAACATGCTGGTGGCGCACGGCCGCGAGTCGTTCACGGGCCAGCGCAAGGTGCTGGTGGCCATGGCGCAGCCGCACACGCACCCGGGCTACGAGGGCTGATCCAGCCCCGAAAGCGCCTGCTTCCCCGCCGGGGGCCCCACGCACGGGTTTCCGGCGTCGTGGGGAGGAAGGATCCGGAGCGCGGAGCGGCTGGACGGCTGGCCTGAGTGACGGGCCCGGTACGTCGGGGATGCCGGGTCCTGCCCGGCGCGCAGCCAGGCGGAGCGCCCACCACGACCCGTGGTGGGCGCTCTCCGTGTGTGCCTGGGCACGTCCTGGCTCCGGGTGGACGTCCCCGAAGCACCGTGGCAGCCGGAACCGATCGCCGAAGGCAGGGGTGCCCGCCCCTGATCGGGATGCCAGATCCCGAGTCCGATCGAAAACGCCAGGAGCCGAGCCGAGGTCGGTGGTCCGCGGGTGCTTCGATGTATCCGGTCGAGATCGCGCGTCTGAGCGCATTCTCGTGAGCCGAACGTTCAAACGGCCAGGAGCCAAAGCAGCCACAGCGGCTTCTTGTACCGGCTCAGATCCTGAAAAAGAACAGTCGTACAGAGGAACAGAGTCAGACAGAGAAAGCGAGCCAGGGTGTCATCTTCGCTCCTCTGTCTGACTCTGTTCCTCTGTACGCATGAAGGTGTTGTTTTCCCGGATTCGGCGTCACACCGAGGACATGGGGAAGACAAGAGGACAGATTTCTCCTCCGTGCTCTCCGTGCCTTCCGTGAGACGGCGGTAGAAGTTCGGGTGCACAATGAACCGCGGGATCCGGTATCAGATCCTGGAAAAGAACAGTCGTACGGAGGAACAGGGTCAGACAGAGAAAGCGGGCTGAAAGATCATCCCGGAGTCGCGCACCGCCTCGCCCGGCACCACCGCGAAAGGTGGTGATGATGCCGTCGCTGGCGCCGTAGACCCGGTCGCGCAGGTAGTGGCGCGGCAGCTCGGTGCCAAAGGGCGGCTCGTGGCTCGCCCGCCCGCGCGCGCTCAAGCGCAGCCGTCGCGCTCAGGGCTTCCCCGCGGGCGCCCCGGGCGTGGCTTCGCGCCCGGTGACCTCCTGGAGGGAGATGCGAAAGAGCACCTTGCGGTGGGGGACCGGGTCGCCGGGGGCCAGGGTCTCCGGCAGTAGCGTGCGGAGCAGCTCCAGCCCCCTGCCGCGCGCCGCCTCCCGCCACTCCGGCCCGTCCGGGGCGATGGCGTAGAAGCCGCCGTGCACCACCACGCTGCGCCACTGGAAGAGGCCCTCCACCTCGTCCACCTCGAACGCCACCGGCCACCACTGCTCGCCGGTCACGATGAGCTTGGTGCCCCGCGAGGTGCGGCCGTACAGCCACTCCCCGTCGAACACGTAGTGCAGCGGCTCGACGTCGACGCGGTTCCCGTACGCATAGGCCATCCGCCCCACGTGGTTCCGCGAAAGGACCCGTTCGCACTCCTCCCGGTCCAGGGATCGGATGCGGGGCTGGGGCGGCGTGCTCATTCTTTTCTCCCTGACCTGGATGGGTTGCCCGGCGCATCGCGCCGCCGGGAAAAGCATAGCGGGCGCCGCACCGCCGCGGGTCAGGGAAAGAAACCCGGCCGGGAGGGGAGTGTCCCCACGGCATTCATGGCGTTCGCCCCCGCACGCGCAACGGTTTCCGGCGGCGTCCGGGAGTCCGGCCGGAGCCGCTTCGCTCCGGCCTCCACGCGCGCCCGGTGCCGGCTTCGACTCCTTTCCCGTCTGGAACCAGCCGGTGGCGCGGCCGGTCGAAGCACCTCTTCCCGAGCGTTTCCGGAGCGTTCGAACCCCGGGCGCCGTCTCCTGCCGCTCCACGGTCCGGCCAGCCCCTTCGCCGGAATCCGGACTGTCCGGGCCACGCCGGTGAAGGGCGGAGAGCCGGTCGTGCGCGCGTCCCGATGGCCGTAAACGGGCGACGGGCCGGGGCAGCCTTCCCAAAATGATTGTCCCTTGTCATTATAGATTCAGACACTAAAAAATCTCTGCGTATCCCCAGGCGCGCGGACCGGGTCCGTGCCCGCCGGCGCTGATGCGCGGCTGCCGGTCGGTTTCCCGTCCGGGCCGCCCCTCGTGGCGCGCCCCGCCGTACCCGTGCGGGAGCGGGTCCCGGACGCTCCATCCTCCATACCGGTTTCATCGTGCCACCGGCGGCACACAGCGCCCGCTCCCCGGCTTCTCCCACCCACGCGCTCCGGCCAGACCATGCCTTCACACACGCAGACCGGACCGCGTGCCGCCACCGGCACGGTCAGCATCCCCCGGATCGTGGGCGCCCCGACGGGTGAGCAGCCGCGTCCGCTTTCGGCCGCGGCGCGGACGATCCACGAGGCGCTGGGGGTGCCGATGACGGCGCTTCCGGGGATCGAGGCCGAGGACCCCGGCTACGTGCGCGAGCACTCGCGGGCGCTCAACGAGCTGATCGACGGGCGCCCCGCGCCCTGCGGCCCCGCGGGGGTGCTGGCGGGGCACCTGGACGCGGCCGGGTGGGGGGACGGCGCCGCCAGCGTGCCGCCGGCCTTTCCCGGGCTGTGGGAGCGCGGCGACGTGCCGGCGCTGGACGCGTGCGGGCTGGAGGCGCTGGAGGCCGAGTGGCGCCGGCGGATGGACGCGGGGGCGTGGGCGCCGGCGGCGGCGGCGCTGCGCCGCGAGGTGGGCTTCGCGGCGGCGTGGCGCGACATCCTGGGCGGCGACTTCGACGCTACCGGCCGCGGGGCCGAGTACACCCGGGGGATGGAGGTATTCCAGGCCAGCCGCTGGCTGGGCGCGCGCACCCTGCTGGGACTGGTGGGCGCGCGCGGGGGCGGCGTGTACCTGGACGTGCTGGGCGGCGACGGCTACGTGTGGCGCCTGCTGCAGGCCGAGCGCGGGGCCGCCGCGCCCCGCCTGGCGCTGGTGCGCCATTCCGGCCTCTCCGCGGACGGCTTCGCGGGGGGCGAGCTTCCCGCCCGCCTGGCCGCCGCCGCCGCCCGGGTGCACGCCGCCGAGCCCGGGGCGTGGGTGCTGGCCGTGGGCGACGCCGACGCGTCCGGCGCGGCGGCGGCCGTCCTGCTGCGGCGCGAGGGGGGCGCGCTGGCCGCGTCTCCCGCGCGGCCGCTGTCCGCCGAGGCGCTGGCCCGGCTGGCCCGGCTTCCCGGCGCGGCCTGGCACCAGCCCGGCGCCGGCTTCGGCGCGCCCGCCGCCTTCGGCGACGCGCTGGTGGTGACCAACGACGTGTCGCCGCACATGTTCACCCGCGCGGGAGCGTGGGGCTTTCCCACCCGCGAGGACGCGCGGCGGCTGTCGCGCTCGTTCCACGAGGGGGCGTTCGACGGGGTGCTGTTCGCCTACGGCACGCACCACGTCGACGACATGGGCGCGGCGCTGCGCGAAGGGTTCGCGGTGGTCAGGCCGGGCGGCACCGTGGTGGTGCACGACTTCTTCGACGAGGGGCCGGCGGGGCAGTGGTTTCACCGCATCGTCGACAGGCGCAGCAAGACGGGGCACGACTTTCCGCACATCGGCCCGGTGCAGATGGCGGCGCACCTGCTGCGCGCGGGCTTTCGCGACGTGCGCCTGCACGAGATCCAGGACCCCTTCCTTTTCGTCTGCGCGCCGGGGGAGGGGCGCGCCCGCGAGCTGGCGCTGGGGTACATCATGGGGATGTACGGGCTGGAGCAGGGCTTTCCCCACGGCGTGGACGAGCTGGAGGACGCCATCCGCGAGATCCTGACGTATCCCGAGGTGGGCGAGCTTCCCGTGTTCGGCGAGGACTACGTGTACATCCCCCGCCGCGCGGTGGTCGCCGTGGCGCGCCGCCCGGCAGAGGGCGAGGCGCCGCGCTCGGAGGCCGACCGGGCGCTGGCCCGCACCCTCGCCGGCCTGTTTCGCCGCGACCCGGACGCGCTGGCCGCGGCGCTGGACCTCCCGGAGTCCGTGCGGCGCTACTGGTTCGCCCCCGACGGCCGCCGCTGGGGGATCGCCCCGGCGGAGCGCGAGGACTTCCTCGCCTGGACGGATTCGCTCCGGGCCTCCTGAAGAGACGGGGACGAGGGACGGCGGCGGGGGATCGAAACCGGCGGCGCGGAGAAAAACACAGTGACGACGCGGATTTTCATCCCCCTTACCGGTCCCGCACAGAAAACCCTTGACCGCGAAGCCGGTGTAGAGCATACTTCGTACGAACTCTTTCGTACTTGGATGCGGAGATGCCGATGGCCGTCAAGGAAGCGCCCCTCCCCACCGACGCCGAGCTCGCCATTCTGAACGTGCTGTGGGAGCTGGGCCCCAGCACGGTCCGGCAGGTGGCCGAGCGGCTGGCGGCCGAGCGCACGGTGGGCTACACCACCGTGCTCAAGATGCTGCAGCTGATGCACCAGAAGGGGCTGGTGCGGCGCGACGAGGCGCAGCGCAACCACGTGTACGCCGCCGTGGCGCCGCGCGAGCACACGCAGGAGCGGCTGGTGCAGGACCTGATGGGACGCGCGTTCGGGGGCTCGGCGGCGCGGCTGATGATGCGCGCGCTGGGCACCACGCGGGCCTCCCGGGCCGAGCGCGAGAGCATTGCGCGGCTGCTGGAGCGCCTGGACGCCGAAGACGAGGAGGAGGGCGATGATCTCGATGCTTGAGCCGTTCCGCGGGCCGCTGTTCCAGGCCATCGGCTGGGCCCTGGTGCACTTTCTGTGGCAGGGCGTGGTGCTGGCCGTGGTGCTGCGCGCCGCGCTGGGCGCCCTGCGCCGCGCCCCGGCCAGCACGCGCTACGGGGTGGCGTGCGCGGGGCTGGTGCTGATGGCCGCCGCCCCCGTGGCGGTCGCCGTCTCCGCCCTCCGCGCCGATCCCCCCGCGCGGGCCGCCGCGGCCCCGGCGCCCGCGCCTCCCGTGTACCCGGCGCGGACGGCGAGCCCGGCGGATGCGGGCGCGGCGCGGCCGGCGTACTCCCCCTCCGCCTTTCCCTCGATGACGGACGCGGAGGAGAGCGGCGTGCGCGGGCTGCTGGCGCGGGCGGGCGAGCGGGTGGCGCCCTGGCTTCCGCTGGTGGTGCTGGCCTGGATCGCCGGGGTGCTGCTGGGCTCGGCGCGGCTGGTGGGCGGATGGGTGCAGCTGCAGCGGCTGCGCACCCGCTGGACGGTGGAGGTGGGCCCCGCCTGGAGCGCGCTGCTGGAGCGCCTGGTGCGGGAGATGGGGATCACCCGCCCGGTGCGGCTGCTGGGCTCCACCCGGGTGGACGTGCCCGCGGTGATCGGCGCCTTCAAGCCGGTGGTGCTGGTGCCGGCGTCGCTGCTGACCGGGCTGTCGCCGCGCGACGTGGAGCTGATCCTGGCGCACGAGCTGGCCCACGTGCGGCGCCACGACTACCTGGTGAACCTGCTGCAGACGGCGGTGGAGACGGTGCTCTTCTTTCATCCCGCCGTGTGGTGGCTCTCGGCCGTGGTGCGCGAGGAGCGCGAGCACTGCTGCGACGACGCGGTGGTGGGCGCCACGGGCCGCGGGCGCCGCTACGCCCGCGCCCTGCTGGCCGCCGAGGAGCTGTGCGCCGCCGGTTCCGCGCCGCGGCTGGCCCCGGCGCTGAACGGCGGGTCGCTGTACCGGCGCGTGCGCCGGCTGGTTGCGCCCCCCGAGGAGGGCGCGGCGGGGGGCGGCGGCCCGCTGGGGGTGGCGCTGGCGGTGCTGGTGCTGGCCACCCTGGCCGTGGGCCAGACCTCGCTTTCGGCCGGCGAGCCGCCGGTGGCCGAGTACGCGGCGGCGGCCCCCGCGCCGCAGCCGGGGCCGCTGCTGGAGCGCTGGCGCGAGGCGCGGGTCCGCGCCGCGCGCGAGGGGTGGAGCCGCTACTGGATCGGCTACGCGGTGCAGGGAACCGAAGGCCGCGGCCCGGCAAGCGGCAGCGGCCGCGGCCAGCAGCCCGGCTCGGGCACCACGCCGGCCGGCCTGGTGGCGCGCGGCGGCGCGGGCGTGGTGCGGCTGGGCGACGCCCCGGCCGGCGGCGAGGTGGCGATCTTCTTCGGGATGGAGGGCGCCGACGGGCCGCCGCGCGTGATGCGCGCCGGCCCCAGCGACCGTCCGGTGCGCCTGGAGCGCGCGCCGGTGGTGTGGCTGGGCACCGCGCCGCAGGCGCAGAGCCTGGGGCTGCTGGACGTGCTCTACGCCCCGTCGGCGCCCTCGGTCCGCGGCGAGATCGCGGCGGCGGTGTCGCTGCACGGCCCGGGGCCGCAGGCGCTGGGATTCGTGCAGCGGGTGCTGGAGACCGAGGCCGACGCCCGCGTGCGTGCCGAAGCCGCCTTCTGGCTGCGGCACCAGCGTACGGGCGAGGCGCTGGCCCTGCTGGAGCGCACCGCCGTGGGCGACGCGTCGCCGCGGGTGCGCGAGGAGGCGGTGACGGGGATCGCCCGCAGCGGCGCCCCTGGGGCGCGCGACGCCCTGGAGCGCCTGGAGCGGACGGCGCCCACCCTGGCCGTGCGCCGCGAGGCGGGCGACTGGCTGCTGCGCGCGGACCGCGAGCCGTAAGCGGCGGTCTTCGCGGGCGCGCGGGCTTCCCGCCCGCCGCGCCCGCGACCCTCCCGGGGCAGGGGGCGCACCGGTGAAGGCACCGCGCCCCGCCCTCCCTGGATCCAAAACCGAAATTCGTGGCACACGACCGGCCCTGCCCGCAAACGCGGGGGCGCGGCGCCCGCCTGTCCGGCGGCCGTGCGCCCCCGTGGGGACCGGGTCGTCCCCGGACCCGGCATCGGCCGGACGATCGCACGCGGGACGCACGCCACCCGTGCCGGGCGGCGGCGCCCTCCACCAGAACGTTTTTCACCGCCTCAGGAGCGGCACGCATGGTTCGTCTCAGCGCTGGAATGGTCCTTACCCTTGGTTCGCTCGTGGCGGGCGCGGCGGCGGCGCAGTCCGCGCCGGCCAGCGCCGCGGCGGCCCGCGACACCGCGCCGCCGCCCGCCATGGCGGCCGTGCGAATCACGGGCGCCGCGCCCGCGCTGGACGGGCGGCTCGACGACCCGGCGTGGGCGCAGGCGACGGCGGCCACGGGCTTCGTGCAGCGGCGCCCCAACGCGGGCGCGGCGGCGCCGTCGCCCACCGAGGTGCGGGTGCTGTACACCGAAAGCGCGCTGTACGTGGGCGCGCGGATGACCGACGCGCCCGATTCCATCGCGGCGCAGCTGGCGCGGCGCGACGCGTCGGGGATCTACTCCGACTGGCTGTTCGTGATGCTGGACAGCGACGACGACAACCGCTCGGCCTACGTGTTCGGCGTCAATCCGCGCGAGGTGCAGCGCGACTGGATCGTGGCCGAGGACGGGTCCACCGACCCCAAGTGGGACGCGGTGTGGGAGGTGTCGGCCGTGGCGGACTCCGCGGGGTGGACCGCCGAGTTCCGCATCCCCCTGTCGCAGCTGCGCTTCAACCCCGGGCAGGGCGCCTGGGGGGTGAACTTTCAGCGCGTCGTGGCGCGGCGCGAAGAAGAGGACTTCTGGGCGCCGCTGGCCCCCAACACGCCGGGGTACGTGTCGCGCTTCGGGGTGCTCACCGGGCTGGCGGGGCTTTCGTCGCCCACCCGGCTGGAGCTGCGCCCGTACGCGGTGACGCGGCTGACCCGCGCCGACGGCCGGGACGCCGACCCCTTCTACTCGCGCCACGAGCCCTCGGCCAGCATGGGGCTGGACCTGAGCTACTCGCTGACCCCGGCGCTCACCCTGACGGCCACGGTGAACCCCGACTTCGGCCAGGTCGAGGCCGACCCGTCGGAGGTGAACCTGACCGCCTTCGAGACCAGCTTCACGGAGCAGCGCCCCTTCTTCGTGCAGGACGCGCGCATCTTCCAGTTCAACCTGGGCGGCTCGTCGGGGCAGCTGCTGTACACGCGGCGCATCGGCGCGGCGCCGCACGGGGGGGTGCCCGGCGGGTCGCTGTACTCCGACGTTCCCGACGGCACCACCATCCTGGGCGCGGCCAAGGTGTCGGGAAAGACGGCCAGCGGGTGGTCGCTGGGGGTGCTGAGCGCGGTGACCGGGCGCGAGCAGGCGCGCTACGTGACGGCGGACGGGGTGCGCGAGCAGGTGGCGGTGGAGCCGCTGACCGCGTTCTCGCTGGCGCGGGCCAGCCGCGACTTCCGGGGCGGGCAGAGCGCGCTGGGCGGCATCGCCACGCTGGTGAACCGCCGGCTGGACGGCGGCGAGCTGGACTTCCTGCGCTCGTCGGCGCTTACCGGGGGCGTCGACGGGCGGCACCGCTTTGCCAGCAACTACGAGGTGAGCGGGTACCTGGTGGGAAGCCACATCCAGGGGAGCGAGCAGGCGCTGCGGCAGGTGCAGCTGAACTCCACCCACTACTTTCAGCGCCCCGACGCGCCGCACCTGGGGCTGGACAGCGCGGCGACCTCGCTCACCGGCTTCATCGCCGACCTGGAGATCGAAAAGCTGGGCGGCGGAAACTGGACCTGGGAGATGGGGGCGCGGGCGCGCTCGCCGGGGCTGGAGATCAACGACTTCGGCTTTCAGCAGCAGACGGACCGGGCCGAGCTGTTCGCCGGGGTGGACTACAGCCAGTTCCGCCCGCGCGGCCGGTTCCGCAGCTGGTCGGTGGGGGTGTTCGGGCGCAACCAGTGGACGTTCGGGCGGGAGCGCGTGGGGACCGCCGGGTCGCTGTCGGGGGAGTTCGAGCTCAAGAACTTCTGGGGCGGAGCGGTGCAGCTGGACCGGGACCAGGCGGGGGTCTCCACCTCGGAGCTGCGCGGCGGCCCGTCGCTGGTGATCCCCGGGCGCACGGCGCTGGCGGTGGGGGTGCACGGCGACCGGCGCAGGCGGGTGGCGTGGAGCGTGAACGCGGCGGGCTCGGTGCAGGACCAGACGGACGGGCGCACGCTGGGGGTGTCGCCGGCGGTGGCGCTGCGCCTGTCGCCGCGGTGGGACCTGTCGCTGGCCCCGTCGGTGACGCTGAACCGCGTGGGGGCGCAGTACGTGGGGCAGCGCCGCGAGTCCGACGGCCTGGTGCACTACTACTTCTCGCGGCTGCGGCAGACCACGGTGGCGCTGACCACGCGGCTCAACTACACGGTCACGCCCCGCCTGTCGCTGCAGTACTACGCGCAGCCGTTCCTGAGCGCGGGCGACTTCAGCGATCCCATGCAGGTGGCCGACCCCGGGGCCGCGCGCTTCGGCGACCGCTTCGGCCCGGCCACGCTGACGACGCTCCCCGACTTCAAGGTGCAGCAGTTCCGGTCCAACGCGGTGGTGCGCTGGGAGTACCGGCCGGGCTCCACCCTGTTCGTGGTGTGGAACACGGCGCTGCAGGCCCGCACCAGCGAAAGCCGCCTGGACTGGGAAAACGCGCGCACCCTGTTCGACGGCGACGGAAGCAACGTGCTGCTGGTGAAGCTGAGCTACTGGGTGGGCCTGTAGCTTTCCCTTCGGAGACGCCGGATCCCGCCCCCCGCCGTGCCGCGGGGGGCGGGATTTCTTTTCCCCCGATCCGGCGGAGCAGGCGGATGGAATGCCGGGTCCCGCGGCCCATCGTGCACCCGGGCTTCTGACTGCCGCGTCACAATCCCACGGAGGACTCCGGAAAACAACACCTTGATGGGTACAGAGGAACAGAGCAGACAGAGGAACAAGATGATGGTTCAGCCCGCTTTCTCTGTCTGACTCTGTTCCTCTGTACGATCATTCTTTTTCAGGATCTGGGATGAGGATGAGAGGCCTGTGGGGGAATGCGCAATCGGGCCGAGAGCCTGGTAGTGGGCGGGGCAGGGGAACGGATCGGCAAAACGACTGCGTCCGGACACCGTTATTCCGAGGAAGGCGCCGCGCCTGACCCGCTGCTACGGAAGCACCTTGGGATTGGCCCACCGTGGCGCCGACGGAGGATTTCTTCGGCAACGAGCGGCCGTTCGCTCCGAAGCCGGCGTCGCCTCCGCGAGGGACCCGGGCGTGCTTTCGCTCGCAATGATCTCATTTACGCGTCCGCAATGCGCAATGTGGCTCTGCGCGGATGACCCGGGCGTGGCGAGGCGGGGCGGGCGGGCGAAAGTTCGCATTTTTCCATGCCCCCTTCCCCCGGCTGCGCGTCCCGCGCGCATTCGCCCGGCCGGCATCCACCCCCCGCGCACTTTGCGAATTCCCGCGCCCGCTGGCCGGCGGGGAGGTCCAGACACCCGCATGAACGCTGGATCCCCGGGCCGCCAGGCGGGCCTCCGCCACGCGATTTCAGAGAAAGCGTCCTGACATGTGCCGCCGCTGTTTACGACACGATTGCGCCATGCCGTTGCCGCTGATCGAAATCACGTAAATAAAACATCTTTTCCTTGACAGCGGGCTCCGGATTGCGCATCCTTTTCAGTCAACGAATCGAAAGTCGCTCTGGAGGGGGCCGATCCTGCTCCCGCGTATTTCCGCCGCCGAAGCTGCGCGGTGGATGCGTGGGCCGCGGTGCGCGCTCCACGGGTCCGCGCGCGGGGGCATCCCCGCGGCTCGCGCGGCCGTGACCTGCCGTCCTGACTCGCTTTCCGCCCGTTCCCCGCTCCCGGTATCCGCTGGCCGTGCTTTCCCCGGCACCTCGTGGTGCGGGGAGCGATCGGCTGCTCTCGCGTCCCCCGGAGCAGGGCGTCCGTCCCTGCGCGCCCCGCCGGTCCCTTTTGTCTCCGCGAAATCCCATGCACGCGCTTTTTGAGGCACCGGAAGTAAACGCAGGTGTCGTGCTCCATGGAACAATTGCCACTGATCATCGCTCTCTAGAGGTCAGCGTGCGCACCTTTGTTGGCCTGCCCCTGGAGTGCCTGTAATGGCGGATAACGGGCGAAACGCCGCGACGGCCACGCCGCGCTTCCTGCGGATTGCGCAGGTGCTGCGGAACGAGATGGGCCGTCTGTACGGAATGGCGGTGGAGCAGGTGGACCCCGAGCAGACCTTCCTTGCGCTGGGTGCCGACTCGCTGCTGCTGCTGCGCGCGAGCCGCTTCGTGCGCGACACGTTCGGGGTGCGCGTCCCGTTCCGGCGCCTGCTGGACGAGCTGGGGACGGTGCACGCGCTGGCCGCCCACCTGGACCGCGAGCTTCCCGCCGAGCCGGCCCCGGCGTCCGCGCCCGCCGCGTCTGCCTCCGCGCCGCCCGCCGACGCGTCCCCCGCGCCGGTCCCCGCGCCGCCCGCCGCCGCGTCCGCTCCGCCGGCGGCTCTGCCCGCGCCGGCCCCGGCGGCCGGCCCGGCCGCCGCACCGGCCCCGGCGGGCACGGGGGTGCTGGAGCGCATCGTCGCGCAGCAGCTGCAGGTGATGCAGGAGCAGCTTGCTGCGCTCCGCGCCCACCGCGCGGCACCCGACGCCGCGGCTCCGTCCTCCTCCTCCTCCTCCTCCTCCTCCGCGGCGATCGCGCCGGCTGCTTCGGCCGCGCCGATCGAATCGGCCGAGATCGCCGCACCCGCGTCGATCCCTACGGCCGACACCGCCGTTCCGCCCTCCGCCGCCGCCGCCGCCGCGTCCGGCGCAGCGTCCGAGGCAGACGGCGCGGACGCGCCGCGTGCCGCCGCGCCGTCCCACGCCGCGGGCTACGACCCGGCGGAGGACGCGCCGCTGGACGCGCGGCGGTCCGCCCACGTGCAGGCGCTGGTGGCGCGGCTGGACGCGCGCCTGGCCGGCTCCCGCTCGCGCGCGGAGGCGGGGCGCGAGACGGTGGCCTACCCCGCGGCGGTGCGGGGCTTTCGCCGCGCGTGGAAGGACGCCGTGTACCCGCTGGCGGTGGAGCGCGCGGCCGGCGCCCGCTTCACCGACGTGGACGGCAACGAGTACGTGGACCTGGAGCTGGACCGCGGCGCGCTGGTCCTGGGCCACGCCCCCGTCGCCGTCGCCGCCGCCGTGCGTGCCGAGCTGGAGCGGGGGACGGCGCTGGGCGCGCCCCGGCTGGCCTCGGAAGCGGCGGCGCTGCTCTGCCGGCTGACGGGGACGGAGCGCGCGGCCTGGCTGCCGTCGCGCGACGAGGCGGTCTCGGCGGCGCTGCGGATGGCACGCGCGGCCACCGAGCGCGACGGGGTGGCGCTGTTCGCCGGCGCGGACCACGGCGCGGCGGACGGCGTGCTGGCGCGCCGCACTCCGCTGGGCGACGGCGCGCGCGGCGTTCCCGCGGCGCCCGGCATTCCCGCCGGCGCGGCGGCCGGCGTGCTGGTGCTGGCGCCCGGCGAGGGCGCGCTGCAAACGCTGCGCGCGCGCGGCGCCGAGCTGGCCGCCGTGCTGGTGCACCCCGCTTTCCTTTCTCCCGACGAGCTGCGCGCGGTCGCGGCGGTGTGCGTGGACACGGGCGCGGCGCTGGTGGTGGACGAGACGGACACGCTTCCCCGGCTGCACCCCGGCGGCGCGGCGCGGCTGCACGGCATCGACGCCGACCTGCTGGTCGTGGGCGGCGCGGTGGCGGCCGGCGCGCCGGTGGCCGCGGTGGCCGGGCGCGCGGCGTACCTGGACACGGCCGACGGCGGCCCGTGGAGCTTCGGCGACGGCTCGTACCCGCGCGTGGACGCCACCCGCCTGCCGGGCGACGGCCACGCGCCCGCGCTGGGCGTCGCCGCCGCGCACGCGGTGCTGTCGCACCTGGAGCAGTCCGGTCCCGCCCTGCAGCCGGATTTCGCCGCGAAGGCGGAGGCCCTGGCGGCGGCGCTGCGCGATGCGTTCGGCGGCGCGCCGGTCTCGGTGCGGGCGGCGGGCGGCGGCGTGATCGTCGAGGGCGACGCGGACGACCTGGCCGTGCTGCGGCTGCACCTGCGCGCCCGCGGCGTGCACGTGGGCGGCGGCGCGTGGCACCTGTCCACCGCGCACACGGCGGACGACGCCGCGCGGGTGGCCGAGGCGGTGGCGGACGCGGTCGAGGAGATGCGCCAGGGCGGCTTCCTGGGCGCGGCGGACGCCGATCCGGCGGAGCACTCCGCGTCCGCGGAGACGGCGGAGGCCACCAGCGGCGCGGAATCGTCCGCCGCCGCCGTGGAGGCGGAAGCGGAGACGCAGACGGAGACGCTGGAGCTGCCGCTGACGGCGGCGCAGCGCGAGCTTTGGCTTCTCTCCAGCATCTCGGAAGAGGGGGCACGGGCGTACAACGAGCCCACGGCGCTGCGGGTGCGCGGTCCCTTTTACCCCCAGGCCATGCAGGCCGCCGTGGCCGCGCTGGTGGCGCGCCACCAGGCGCTGCGCACCCGCATCGGCGCGGGGGGCGAGGCGCAGTACGTGGAGCCGCGCGTGGACGTCGACGTGCCGCTGGTGGACCTGTCGCACCTGCCGGAGGACGAGGCGCAGGCCGGGCTGCGGGACGCCATTGCCCAGGAGGTCGACACCGTCTTCGACCTGGCCCGGGCGCCGCTCTTCCGCGCCCGCATCCTGCGCCTGGCCCACGACGACCACGCGCTCGTCTACACCCTGCACCACGCCGTCACCGACGGGTGGAGCAACGGGCTGCTGCTGAACGAGCTGCGCGCGCTGTACGAGGCCGGCGTGGCCGGCCACGCCCCTGCGCTGCGCCCCGCCGGCCGCTACGCCGACGCCGTCCGGGCGCGCGCCGCCGGCGGCGAGGCCGAGGCCGCGTCGCTGGCGCACTGGAAGCGCGAGCTGGCCGCGCCCCCCGTGCTGGAGCTGCCCACCGACCGGGCGCGCCCCGCCGCGCAGAGCTTTTCGGGGGGGCGCGAGCGCCACCCGCTGGACCCCGCGCTGGTGCGGCGGCTGGCCGCGCTGGGCGAGGCGCGCGGCTCCACCTTCTTCGGCGTGCTGCTGGCCGGCTTTCAGCTCTTCCTGCACCGGCTGACCGGGCAGGACGACGTGGTGGTGGGCGCCATCACCGCCGGGCAGGTGTGGGACGGCGCCGCCACGGTGGGCTACTTCACCGACCTCCTCCCCCTGCGCAGCCGCCTGGCGGGCAACCCCGCCTTCGCCGACTTCCTGGGCGACGCCCATGGCCGCTTCCTGGACGCGCTGGAGCACCGCGGCCTTCCCGTGTCGCGGCTGGTGGAGGCGCTGGAGATCGCCCGCGACCCCTCGCGCCCGCCGCTGGCGTCGGTGTCGCTTACCTGGCAGCGCTCGTCCGACGGCGCGCTGCGGCTGGGCGAGGCGGTGGCCGAGCGGATGGAGGTGCGCACCGGCGTGTCGCGCTTCGACCTGGCCGTGGTGGCCGTGGAGTCGGAGAACGGCACCCGGCTGGAGTGCGAGTACAACACCGACCTCTTCGACCGCGACACGGTGCTGCGCTGGCTGCGGCACCTGGAAACGCTGCTCTCCGCCGCCGCCGCGGCCCCCGACGCCCCCGTGCTGTCGCTTCCCCTGCTTTCCGCCGGCGAAGAGCGCCAGGTGCTGGAGGCGTGGAACGCCAGCGGCCCGGCCGCCGAGGGGATCGTGCTGCACGGCGAGTTCGAGCGGCAGGCGGCGCGCACCCCCGACGCCGTGGCGGTGGAGACGGACGACGAGCGGCTGACGTACGCCCACGTCGAGGCGCGCGCCAACCGCTTGGCGCACGCGCTGCGCCGGGCCGGGGTGGGCCCCGACGCCGTGGTGGGGCTGTGCGTGGAGCGCTCGGCGCAGATGGTGGCGGGAATGCTGGGGATCCTCAAGGCGGGGGGCGCCTGGCTTCCCCTGGACCCCACCCTTCCCGCCGACCGCCTGCGCTTCATGCTGGACGACGCCCGCCCCCGCGCCGTGCTGGCGCAGGAGAGCGTGGCCGGGGCGCTTCCCACGCTGGACGTTCCCGTGCTGCGCATCGGCGAGGCGTGGGACGACGAGGAACTCCCCGATACGCCGGCCGGCGTGTCCACATCCCCCGCCCACCTGGCGTACGTGCTGTACACGTCGGGGTCCACGGGCCGGCCCAAGGGGGTGATGATCCCGCACCGGGGCATCTGCAACCGGGTGGCGTGGGTGCGCGACACGTATCCCATGGACGACTCCGACGCCGTCCTCTTCAAGACGCCGTACACCTTCGACGCGTCGGTGTGGGAGGTGTTCCTTCCCCTGTGGACCGGCGGCCGCGTGGTGGTGGCCCGCCCGGGCGGGCACCAGGACCCCGCGTACCTGGTCGAGGCCATGGCGCGCCACGGGGTGACCACGCTGCAGCTGGTTCCCTCCATGCTGCAGGTGCTTTCGGTCCAGCCGGGGCTGGAGGCGTGCGCCACGCTGCGCCGCCTGAGCTGCGGCGGCGAGGCGTATCCCGCCGCCCTGGCGCGGGCCGTGGCCCGGCGCCTTCCGGGGGTGGCGCTGGTGAACCTGTACGGCCCCACCGAGGCGTCCATCGACGTGGCGTCGTGGCGCTTCCGGGGCGACGAGGCGGGGGCGCTGCTCCCCATCGGCCGCCCGGTGAGCGGCACCCGCATCTACCTGCTCGACGACGGGCTGCGCCCCGTGCCCCCCGGCGCCGCGGGCGAGCTGTACGCCGACGGCCCCGGCCTGGCGCGCGGCTACCTGGGGCGCCCGGGGATGACGGCCGAGCGCTTCGTTCCCGATCCGTACGCGCACGTCCCCGGCAGCCGCATGTACCGCACGGGCGACCGCGCGCGCTGGCGGGCGGACGGCGCCCTGGAGTTCCTGGGGCGCGCCGACGACCAGGTGAAGGTGCGCGGCTTCCGCATCGAGCTGGGCGAGATCGAGGCGGCGCTGGCCTCGCACGAGGCCGTGGGCGCCGCGGTGGCCGCCGTGCGCGAGACGGCCGGCGGGGCCGCGCTGGTGGCGTACGTGGTGGCGGCCAACGGGCACCCCCCGGTGGCGGCCGAGCTGCGCGAGCACCTGCGCCGGCGGCTGCCGGACTACATGGTCCCCGCCGCCTTCGTGACGCTGGACGAGCTTCCGCGCATGCCCGGCGGCAAGGTGGACCGCCGCGCCCTTCCCGCGCCCCGCGCCGCCGGCTTTGCCGCCCGCGAGGGGTACGTGCCGCCGCGCTCGGCCACCGAGGGCGTGCTGGCCGACATCTGGGGCGAGGTGCTGAAGAGCGGCCCCGTGGGCGTGCACGACCGCTTCTTCGACCTGGGCGGGCACTCGCTCTCGGTCCTGCAGCTGCTGGGGCGCATCCGCGCCGTGCTGGGGGTCGAGGTGCCGCTGCGCGTGCTGTTCGACGACCCCACCGTGGCCGGGCTGGCCGTGGCGGTGGAGCGGCTGCGCGGGGAGGACGCCGACGCGCCGGCCGTGCCGCCGCTGGTGGCGCGCGGCGGCGACGGGCCGCTTCCCCTTTCGTTCGCGCAGCAGCGGCTGTGGCTGCTGCACCAGCTGGAGCCGCGGAGCCCCGCGTACAACCTGTACTCCGCCTTTCCCTTTCCCGCGGGGGCCGAGCCGGCCGCGCTGCGCGCCGCGCTCACCGCGCTGGTCGAGCGGCACGCGTCGCTGCGCACGGTGTTCCCCGAGGGCGACGGCACCGGCGTGCAGCGGGTGCTTCCCGCCGCCCCCGTGCCGCTGAGCGTGGCCGACTTCTCGGAGGTGACCGACCGCGAAGCGCGGTGGGAGGCGGCCCGGGCGGCCTCGCGCGACGAGGTGCTGCGCCCCTTCGACCTGGCGGCCGGGCCCCTGCTGCGCGCCACCCTGGTGCGGCTGGGCGAGGACGGCGACCGGCTGGTGCTGGTGATGCACCACGTGGTCACCGACGGGTGGTCGATGGACGTGATCCGCGACGACCTGGCGGTGCTGTACGACGCCGCCGTCCGCGGCGAGCCCGCCCCCCTGGCCCCCCTCCCCGTCAGCTACGGCGACTACGCGCGGTGGGAGCGCGAGTGGCTGAGCGGCGAGGTGCTCGAGGCGCAGCTGGCGTACTGGCGCGAGCGGCTGGCCGGCATGCCGCCGGTGGTCTCGCTTCCCACCGACCGGCCGCGCCCCGGCGTGCAGACCTACCGCGGCGACACCCGCGCGGTGCGGCTGCCGGCCGCGCTGGCGGCGGGGGTGCGCAAGCTGGCGGGGCAGGCGCAGGCCACCCTGTTCATGACCGTGCTGGCCGCCTTCAAGACGCTGCTGCACCGCCACGGCGCCGGCAGCGACATCGTGGTGGGCACGCACGTGGCCAACCGCGACCGGGTCGAGGTGGAGCGGCTGGTGGGCTTCTTCGTCAACGCCCTGGTGCTGCGCACCGACCTGTCGGGCGACCCCACCTTCCGCCAGGTGGTCGAGCGGGTGCGCGACACCGCCCTGGGCGCCTTTTCGCACGCCCACCTCTCGTTCGAGCGGCTGGTGGAGGAGATGCAGCCGGTGCGCGACCTGAGCCTGTCGCCGCTGTACCAGGTCTCCTTCGACTACCAGCGCGTGGCCGGCGGGGGCGCCGGCGGCGGGCCCGCGCTGCTGCGCTCGGCCCCGGCCACCAAGTTCGACCTCGAGGTCACCGCGCTGGAGGTGGGCGACGAGCTGCAGGTGCACGTTTCCTTCAGCACCGACCTGTACGACACGTCCACCATCGAGGGGCTGCTGCGCCGCTTCGAGCGCCTGCTGGCCTCGGCCGTGGCCACTCCCAGGCGCCCCATCTCCACCCTGTCCATCCTGGACGAGGCCGAGACCGCGCGGCTCACCGGCGAGCTGCAGGGGCCCCGGCGCGGCTACCCGGTCCACCAGACGCTGGACCGGCTGATCGCGGAGCGGGCGGCGCGGGTGCCGGGCGAGGTGGCGGTCGTCCACGGCGGCGACGCCCTGACCTACGCCGAGCTGGACGCGCGCTCCACCCGCCTTGCCCGCGTGCTGCGGGGGATGGGCGCCGGGCGGGGCGCGCGGGTGGGGATCCTGGACGAGCGGGGGATTGACTTCGTGGCCTCCGTCGTCGCCGTGCTGAAGTCCGGCGCCGCCTACGTTCCCTTCGATCCCACCTATCCCGCCCCCCGCGTGCGCCACATGCTGGCCGACAGCGGGGTGCGGGTGCTGGTCTCGCGCGCCGGGCTGGCCGCGGGGGTGGCCGGCGCGCTGGCGGCGGCGCCGGCGCTGGCGGGCGTGGTGCTGCTGGACGACGACGCGCCGGCCCTTTCCGACGCGCTCCCCGCGCTCCGCGTCGTTCCCCGCGCGGAGGTGGACGGCGAATCGGCGGAGCCGCTGGACGGGCCGCGGACGGACCCGCGCGACCCGGCGTACATGCTGTACACCTCCGGCTCCACCGGGCTCCCCAAGGGCGCGGTGGTGCGGCACGACGGCGCGGTGAACCACGTCTTCGCCGAGGCCGAGCTGCTGGGGCTGGACGGGTCCCTGCGCTTTCTGCAGAGCGCGCCCGCGTCGTCCGACATCTCCGTCTGGCAGATGCTGGCGCCGCTGGTGCTGGGCGGCCGCTCGGTGGTGGCCGACGCGGAGACGGTGAGCGACCCCGAGCGGCTGTTCGCCGTGCTGCGCGACGAGGGCGTGACCCTGTTCGAGCCGGTCCCCGCGGTGATGCGCGCGCTGCTGGAGCACGCGGCCGCGCTCCCCGAGGACGCGCGCGCGCTCCCGGCCCTGCGCCACGCCATGGCCACCGGCGAGGCGGTGCCGGCGGAGCTGGTGAACGCCTGGCTGGCCGCGTACCCCGCCGTCCCGGTGGTGAACGCGTACGGGCCCACCGAGGCCTCGGACGACGTGACGCAGCTGGAGATCACCGCGCCGCTCCCGGCCGAGGCGCGCACCACCTCCATCGGCCGCCCCCTTCCCAACTTGGACTGCCGGGTGGTGGACGCCTCCATGGGTCTGGTGCCCGTGGGGGTGCCGGGCGAGCTGTGCATCGGCGGCATCGCGGTGGGCGACGGCTACCCGGGGCACCCCGGGAAGACGGCGGCGGCGTTCGTCCCCGACCCCTTTTCCGGCACCCCCGGCGCGCTGCTGTACCGCACCGGCGACCGGGTGCGCTGGCGGGCCGACGGCACGCTGGACTTCATGGGCCGCACCGACCAGCAGGTCAAGGTGCGCGGCTTCCGCATCGAGCCGGGCGAGGTGGAGTCGGCGCTGATGGAGCACGCCTCCGTGGCCGGGTGCGCCGTGGTGGCCCGCGCCGGCGAGCTGGCCGCCTACCTGGTGGCGGCGGACGGCGCCCCCGACCCGGCGGCGCTGCGCGGGCACCTGCGCGAGCGGCTTCCCGAGCACATGGTGCCCACGGTGTTCGTGGCCGTCGACGCCCTGCCGCTGACCCCCGCGGGAAAGGTGGACCGGCGCGCCCTGGCCGCCGACCGCACCGGCGCGCTGGAGCCGGCCGAGGCGTACGCCGCCCCGCGCACCCCCACCGAAGAGGCGCTGGCGGCGATCTGGGCCGAGGTGCTGAAGCGCGAGCGGGTCAGCGTGGAGGCCGACTTCTTTGCCCTGGGCGGGCACTCGCTGCTGGCCGCCATGGTGGCGGCGCGGGTGCGGCGGGCGCTGGAGGTGGAGCTGCCGCTGCGCCGCGTGTTCGAGCACACCACCGTGGCCACGCTGGCCGCGCACGTGGACCACCTGCGCGCGCAGGGCACCCACTCCACCCTGCCGCGGCTGGGCCGCGCCCCGCGTAGCGGACGCCGCCTGGGCGAGGTGGCCGAAGGCGTCCTGAAGACCGTCTGACGGGCGCGCGCCCCGACCGCCATCCGCGGATCCGGCTCGCCCCGAGGGCGTCCGGACGCGGGGGAGGGAAGGGGAGCGCGCCACCCGCCGGACCACGAAGCACGTTGCAGCCGTGCATCCCCCCCGGCCAGGGTGGGGATGCACGGAACGAAGGTCGAGGGATCCCGGTGCACCCGCGGCTCCCGAGGCGGCGAAGCACTCAACCGATGGGCACATGAACCCGACCGCACAGGACCAGGCCGACGTGACGACCGCCGACGAGGGCGGGGAGGTCTACACCTTCCCGCTCTCCTCCACGCAGCAGGGGTTCTGGCTGCTGGCGCAGATCCAGGAGGCCAACCCGGCGTACCACATGACCAAGGCGTACACGCTGCGGGGCGCGCTGGATGGGGACGCGCTGGAGCGTGCGCTGGCGGAGATCGTGGCGCGCCACGAGGTGCTGCGCACCGTGTTCGCGATGGTGGACGGCGAGCCGGCGCAGGTGGTGGACCCCCACCGCACCGTTCCGCTGGTCCGCGTGGAGCTGACGGACCTGGCCCCCGGGGCGCGCGAGCCCGTGCTGCTGCGGCGCGTGGAGGACGAGGTGCGGCGCCCCTTCGACCTGGCGCGCGGGCCGCTGCTCCGGCTGGTCCTCTTCCGGGTGGAGGCCGGGCGGCACCTGCTGCTCACGGTGGCGCACCACCTGGTGTTCGACGGGTGGAGCGAGGGGGTGTTCCTCCGCGAGCTGGCCACCCTGTACCACGCCTTCGCGGCCGGCGCCCCCTCCCCGCTTCCCGAGCTGCCGGTGCAGTTCGGCGACTTTGCGCACTGGGAACGCGAGGGGCTGCAGGGGGAGCGGCTGGAGGCGCTGACGGCGTTCTGGCGGCGGACGCTGGCGGGCGCGCCCGACCTGCTGGAGCTTCCCACCGACTTTCCGCGCCCGCCCGAGCCCACGCACGAGGCGGCGTACCGCGCGCTCTCCGTCGACCCCGCGGTGGCCGGCGCGCTCGACGCGCTGGGGCGCGGCGAGGGAGCCACTCCGTTCGTGCCGCTGCTGGCCGCGTTCGGCGTGCTCCTGCACCGCCTGTCGGGCGCGGAGGACATCGTCGTCGGCACCCCCGCCTCGGGGCGCGGCACGGTGGAGCTGGAGGGGCTCATCGGGCCGCTGCTGAACACGCTGGTGCTGCGCCTGGACCTGTCGGGCGACCCCTCGTTCCGCGAGCTGGTGCGCAGGACGCGCGAAACGGTGTTCGCCGCGCTGGAGCACCAGGCGCTCCCCTTCGCCACGCTGGTGTCGGAGCTCAAGCCGCGGCACGACCTGGGGCGCAACCCCGTCTTCCAGGCCCTCTTCAACCTCGACAACGCCTCGGCGGGGGCGGCCGCGAAGGCGGGCGGGCTGGGGATCGAGCCCTTCGAGTTCGGCACGCGGGCCGCGCAGGTGGACGTGGCGCTCTCGCTGAACTCCGCGGGCGACAGGCTGACGGGCGTGCTCACCTGCCGCACCGACCTGTTCGAGCCGGCCACGATGACGCGGATGGCGGACGGCCTGCGGGCGGTCCTGGCCCGCGCCGCCGCCCATCCCGACCTCCCCCTCTCGGCGCTGGTGCTGGACGACGCCGAGCGGGCGCGCGTGGTGGAGGCGTGGAACGGCACCGACCGCGAGTACCCGGCCGATGCCACGCTGCACGGGCTGATCCGCGCGCAGGCGGCGCGCACCCCCGGCGCCGTGGCCGTGCGCTTCGAGAGCGAGGCGCTGACCTACGCGCAGCTGCTGGAGCGGGCCGGGCGGCTGGCCAGCCACCTCCGCGCCCTGGGGGTGGGCCCCGAGCAGGGGGTCGCCATCCGCATGGAGCGCTCGCCCGAGATGGTGGTCTCGCTGCTGGGGGTGCTGATGGCCGGCGGCGCCTACCTTCCCGTGGACCCCGCCTACCCCGCGCAGCGGCAGCGGCTGATGCTGGACGACTCGGGCGCCCGGGTGGTGCTCACCATGGCCCGCCTGGCCGACGCCGCCCCGGCGCGCGAGGGCGTGCGCGTGGTGTGCCTGGACCGCGACGCCGACGCCATCGCCGCGTGCGGCGCCCGGCCGCCGGAGACGGGCGCGACGCCCGACAACGCCGCGTACCTCATCTACACCTCGGGCTCCACGGGCACCCCCAAGGGCGCCGTGAACACGCACCGGGGCGTGGTCAACCGCATCCTGTGGATGCAGGACCAGTACGGGCTGGGCGCGGACGACCGCGTGCTGCAGAAGACGCCCTTTTCGTTCGACGTGTCGGTGTGGGAGTTCTTCTGGCCGCTGGTCACCGGCGCGTGCCTGGTGGTGGCCCGCCCCGGGGCGCACGGCGACGCCGCGTACCTGGCCGGCGTGATGGAGGACGAGGGGATCACCACCGCGCACTTCGTCCCCTCCATGCTGCGCGCCTTCCTGGAGGCGCCGGGGACCGGGCGGTGCACGGGGCTGCGGCGGGTGGTCTGCAGCGGCGAGGCGCTTTCGGCCGAGCTGGCGGACCGCTTCTTCGCCCGCCTTCCCGGCGTGGAGCTGCACAACCTGTACGGCCCCACCGAGGCGGCCGTGGACGTGACGTACCAGGCGTGCGCGCCCGGCGGCCGGGGGGCGCTGGTGCCCATCGGCCGGCCGGTGGCCAACACGCGCATCTACGTGCTCGGCGCGCGGGGAAACCCGGTGCCCGCGGGAATGCCGGGCGAGCTGCACATCGGCGGGGTGCAGGTGGGGCGCGGCTACCACGCCCGCCCGCGGCTGACCGCCGAGCGGTTCGTCCCCGACCCGTTCAGCCGCCGCCCCGGTGCGCGCCTCTACCGCACCGGCGACCTGGCGCGCTGGCGCGAGGACGGGGCGCTGGACTTCCTGGGCCGCATCGACGCGCAGGTCAAGGTGCGCGGCTTTCGCATCGAGCCCGGCGAGATCGAGGCGGCGCTGCGCGCCCACCCGGCCGTGGCCGACGCCGCGGTGGTGGCCCGCCGCGAGGCCAGCGGCGCCGAGCGGCTGGTGGGGTACGTGGTGCCCCGCGGCGCGGCGCCCACCCCGGCGGAGCTGCGCGAGCACCTGGGGCGGCGCCTTCCCGAGCACATGGTCCCCGCCGCGTTCATGGAGCTGGCGGCGCTCCCGCTGACGCCCAGCGGCAAGCTGGACCGCGCCGCCCTTCCCGAGCCGGAGGTGCGCGGCGAGCGGGTCGCCCCGCGCAACCCGGCCGAGGAGGCGCTGGCGGCGATCTGGGCCGAGGTCCTGCGGGTGCCGGACGTGGGCGTCACCGACAACTTCTTCGAGCTGGGCGGCGACTCCATCCTGTCGCTGCGCGTGGCCGCCCGCGCCCGAGAAGCCGGCTTTCCGCTCTCCATCCGCCAGGTGGCGCTGCACCCCACGGTCGCCGCGCTGGCCCTGCAGCTGGGCGGCGGCGCGCCCGACGACGGCGAGGCCGGGGTGCACACCGAGCCCTTCTCCCTGGTCCCGGCCCAGGACCGCGCGCGGATGCCGGACGGCGTAGTGGACGCCTACCCCCTGGCGCACAGCCAGCTGGGGATGCTGTACCATCGCGAGCGCAGCGAGGGGACCTCCGTCTACCACGGCCTCACCAGCTACCGCATGGAGATGGCGCTGGACGAGGACGCCTTTCAGCGCGCCGTGCTTCACGTGACGGCGCGCCACCCCAACCTGCGCACCACCTTCGACCTGGAAAGCTTCTCCGAGCCCCTGCAGCTGGTGCACGAGCAGGCGGTCTTCCCCGTGGAGTTCCACGACCTGCGGGGGATGGACGAGGCCGCCCGGGCCGCCGTGCTGCAGGCGTTCTGGCGCGCCGAGCAGGACCGGCCCTTCGACCTGGCCGTGGCGCCGCAGCTGCGCTTTCACATGCACCGGCTGGACGGCGAGGCCGTGCAGTTCACCCTGCTGGAGAACCACGCCATCTCCGACGGGTGGAGCCTGCACATCGTCCTCGCCGAGGTCCTGCAGAGCTACCTGGCGCTGCTGCGGGGCGAGGGGCTTCCCCCGCTGCCGCCCCTGCGCACCACCTACCGCGACTTCATCGCCCTGGAGCGCCGCGCGCTGCAGTCGCCCGAGGCGCGCGACTTCTGGGCGGCGCAGCTGGCCGGCTACGAGCGTCCTCCCCTCCCGGCGCTGGCCGCGCCCGACGGCCCGCGGCTGCTGCGCGGGTACCGCTGGCTGCGCCGCTCGCAGGTGGCGGCGCTGCGCCGCGTGGCGCGGCGCGAGGGGGTGCCGCTCAAGAGCGTGCTCCTGGCCGCGCACGTCCGGGTGCTCGCCATGCTGGCCGGGCGCGCCGACGTGGTCACCGGCCTTTCCAGCAACGGGCGGCTGGAGACGGCCGACGGCGACCGGGTGGCCGGCCTGTTCCTGAACCCGCTCCCCCTGCGGGTGCGGCTGGCCCCCGGAAGCTGGAGCGAGCTGATCCGCGCGGTGCACGCGGCCGAGCTGGCCGTGATGCCCCATCGCCGCTACCCGCAGGCCGCCATCCAGGCCGCGCACGGGGGCGGCGGCCTGTTCGACGCCTCGTTCACGTACCTGAACTTCCACGTGGTCGCCGAAGGGGCGAAGGCCGGCGAGATCGGCTCGGTGCAGACCAGCACGGTGATCGAAGAGACCAACTACCCCATGGTGGCCTCCTTCCAGCACCCGCCCGGCGACGACCGGCGGCTGGGGCTGGCGCTGGAGTGCGACGGCCGGGTGTTCACCCCCGGGCAGGCCCGTGACGTGGCCGACGCCTACCTGGCGGCGCTGCGCGCCATCGCCGCCGACCCGGCGGCGCGCCATGACGACGCGCCGCCGCTGGCCGCGGACGCGCGCCGGCGCATCGCGGCGGCCTGGGGCGGCGCGGATCCCACGCCGGCCGCCGCGCCGCTGCACTGCCTGTTCGAGGCCCACGCCGCGCGGGCGCCGGAGCAGCCGTGCGTGGCCGCCGAGTCGGGCGCCTTCAGCCGCGGCGAGGTGAACCGCCTGGCCAACCGCCTGGCGCGCCGGCTGGTGCAGCTGGGCGCGGGGCCCGAGCGGCGCGTGGCGGTGCTGATGGACCGCGTCCCCGAGCAGGTCCCCGCGCTGCTGGCGGCGTGGAAGGCGGGGGCGGCGTACGTCCCGCTGGACCCGCAGCACCCCGAAGACCGCCTGCTGCGCCTGGTGCGCGACGCGGGCGCCGTGGCGGTGGTCACGCTGGACCGCTGGGCGGACCGCGCCGCCGCCGCGGGCGTGCCCGTGGTCCGGCTGGACGGGGAGGCGGACGCCCTGGCGGCGCTGGACGGGGGCGACCTGGCGGGGGAGACCGATCCGGCCGGCCTGGCGTACGTCGTCTACACCTCCGGCACCACCGGCGAGCCCCGGGGGGTGCAGGTGGAGCACCGGCAGGTGATGCACTACACCGGCGCGGTGATGCAGCGGCTGGGGGTGGCCCCGGGAGAGTCGTACGGGCTGCTCTCCACCTTCGCGGCCGACCTGGGGAACACCGCGCTCTTTCCGGCGCTGGCCTCCGGGGGAACGCTGCACGTCTTTTCCGAGCGCCAGGCCACCGACCCCGCCGCGCTGGCCGCGGCGCTCGCCGCCGCGCCGGTCGACGTGCTGAAGGTGGTTCCCGCCCACCTCAAGGCGCTGCTCTCGCACGCCGACCCCGCGGCGGTGCTCCCGCGCCGGCGGCTGGTGCTGGGCGGCGACCGCGCCGACTGGGCGCTGGTGGAGCGGGTGCGCGGGCTGGCGCCCGGCCTGGAGGTCTTCAACCACTACGGCCCCACCGAGGCCACCGTCGGCGTGGCCGCCGGCGCGCTGGACCCGGACGCCCGCGGCCCGGCGGCCATCCCGCCGCTGGGCGCGCCGCTGGGGCACGCGCGCGTGTACGTGCTGGACGGCTTTCTACAGCCGGTCCCCGCGGGAACGGTGGCCGAGGTGTACCTGGGCGGGCCGGCGGTGGCCCGCGGCTACCTGGGACGTCCGGCGGCCACGGCCGAGCGCTTCGTCCCCGACCCCTTTGCCGAAGCGGCGGGGGCGCGGATGTACCGCGCCGGCGACCTGGCCCGCTTCCTGGATGACGGGCGGCTGGAGTTCGCGGGGCGCGCCGACGACCAGGTGAAGATCCGCGGCTTCCGGGTCGAGCCCGCCGAGGTGGCCGCCGTGCTGCGCGCCCACCCCGGCGTGTCCGACGCCGTGGTGGTGGCGCGCCACGACGGCGGCGACGTCCGGCTGGTGGCCTACGTGGCCGCTCCCCGGGCGTCCGCGCCGCCGGAGGAAGAGCTGCGGGCGTTCCTGGCGCGCACCCTTCCGGCGCACGCCGTCCCCGCGGGGGTGGTGCGGCTGGACGCGCTGCCGCTGACGGCCAACGGCAAGCTCGACCGCCGCGCGCTTCCCTCGCCCGAGGAGTGGGAGGCCCGCGCCGAGGCGCCGGTGGAGCCGCGCACGGCGGTCGAGGAGACGCTGGTGCAGCTGTGGAAGGAGGTGCTGAAGACCGACCGGCTGGGCGTGTACGACGCGTTCCTCGACCTGGGCGGCGACTCCATCCGCGCCATCCTGGCCGCCGCGCGCGTGCGCAAGGCGTTCGGCATCTCGCTTTCGGTGGACGCGCTGTTCGCGGCGCGCACCGTGGCCGGGCTGGCCGGCACGGTCGAGATGGCCCTTCAGGCGCGGGGCTCGGCGCCCCTCGTGCCCATCGCCCCCGTGCCCCGCGACGGCGCCCTTCCGCTCTCGTTTGCGCAGCAGCGCTTCTGGTACGCGCACGTCCTGCAGCCCGACAGCCCCGCGCAGAACCTGCCGCTGGCCATCCGGCTGCGCGGCACGCTGGACGAGGCGGCGCTGCGGCGCGCGCTGGACGAGCTCGCGCGCCGGCACGAGGTGCTGCGCAGCCGCTTTCCCACCGTGGACGGCGAGCCGCGGCTGGCCATCGACCCGCCCGCCCCCGTGCCGCTGGCGCGCGCGGACCTGCTGACCACCGTGGCGCCGGCCGGGCGCGAGGCGGCGGTGCTCGAGGCGGTGCGCGCGGCGGCGTGGCGGCCCTTCTCGCTGGAGGGCGGGCCCATGCTGCGGGCGCTGCTGGCCCGCGGCGGCGAGCAGGACCACGCGCTGGGCATCACCCTTCACCACCTGGTCTCGGACGGCTGGTCGGTGGGGATCCTGCTGCGCGAGCTGGGCGAGCTGTACTCCGCCTTCGCCGAGGGGCGCCCGTCGCCCCTTCCCGAGCTGCCGGTGCAGTACGCCGACTACGCGGTGTGGCAGCGCGAGCACTTCCGGGGCGAGGTGCTCGAGGCGCAGCTGGCGTACTGGCGCGGCAAGCTGAAGGACGCGCCGGTGCTGGAGCTGCCCACCGACCGGCCGCGCCCCGCCCAGCAGGGCTACCGCGGCGCGGCCGAGCGCGCGGCCCTTTCGCAGGAGCTCACCGCGGCCTTCCGCGAAACCAGCCAGCGCGAGGGGGTGACCCTGTTCATGTCGCTGCTGGCCGCCTGGGCGGTGCTGCTGCACCACCGCGCGGGGCAGGACGACCTGGTGGTGGGGGCCCCGGTGGCCACCCACCGCGACCGCGAGGAGCTGCAGGGGGTGGTGGGCGCCTTTCTGAACACCCTGGCGCTGCGGGTGGACCTGTCGGGCGACCCCTCGTTCCGCGATCTGCTGGCGCGGGTGCGGGGCACCGCGCTCGAGGCCTACTCCAACCAGGAGATCTCCTTCGACCGGCTGGTCGAGGCGCTGAACCTTCCGCGCGGCACCGGGCGGCCCCCGCTGGTGCAGGTGTGGTTCAACCACTCGGGCATCCCCGGCGCGCGGGTGCGCTTCGCGGGGCTCAAGGTGGAGGGCGTGGACGTGGGCGACCCGGCGGTCAAGTTCGACCTGCAGCTGAGCACCGAAGAGCTGGGCGGGCGCCTGGCCGCGTCGCTCCGCTACAACTCCGACCTGTTCGAGCGCGCCACGGCGCTTGCGCTGCTGGCCGACCTCGAGGCGCTGCTGGGGCGCGTGGCGGCCGACCCCGCGGCGCGGCTCTCGGAGCTGCGCGCGGTGCTGGACGACGAGGCACGTGCCCGCGACGAGCGCGCGTGGGGCGAGCGCGACCAGTCGGCGCGCCGCGGGCTGCAGGCGGCCCGGCGCAAGGCGGTGCCCATCCCGACCTGAAGAAACCGGAGAAGCACCATGGCCGGGAGATCCCATCTCCTCCGCCTCTGACGGGGCACTGGATGTCGGGATGTCAGGGATGTCGGATGCCGGATGCCGGATGCCGGATGCCGGATATCGATGTCGGATGTCGGAGGTCGATGTCGAGGTCGGAGGTCGGAGGTCGGGATGTCGAATATCGATGTCGAATGTCGGATGTGGATGTCGAGTCGGAGATCGGATGTCGGATCTGGAATCGGGATGCTGAATCGGGGAGGCGGGATGGATCCCCGGATGTTGGATCGCTCGATCCTGGATGCGGGATCGTGAGGATGATGCCGATGCCGGCTCGGATGCGGGATCGTGATGCGGGATCGTGATGCGGGAGTGATGCGGGAGTGATGCGGGATCGTGATGCGGGATCGTGATGCGGGATCGTGATGCGGGATCGTGATGCGGGATCGTGACGCGGGATCGTGACGCGGGATCGTGATGCAGGCTCGTGACGCGGGATCGCCGGATCGCGGGTCGCGGGATGCAGGACCAGGACAGACCCATTCCACGGGAGCACGTGTGAGCGAGGTGATCGAGGGGTATCGTCCGTCTCCGCAGCAGCGGCGCCTTCTGGCCATTGGCCGGGGGCGCGGCGGCCGCGGCGCCCTTTCGGGCGTGGCCGTGCGCGTGCGCGGCCCGCTGGACGGCGCCGTGCTGCGCGCCGCCCTGGCCGCGGTGGTGCAGGGCGCCGAGGCGCTGCGCACCCTGCTGGTGCGCGAGCCGCGCTCGGGCATGCCCCTGCAGGTGATCGGCGACCACGCGCCCGCGTGGGACGACGACGCCGACTGGACGGGCGTGGCCGCGGACGAGGTGGAGCGCCGCGTGGCCGCGTGGAGCGACGCCACGCGCGCCGCCGCCGCCGACCCGTCGCGCGCGCCGCTGGTGAGCGCCGCCCTGGCCCGCGTCGACACCGACGACCACCTGCTGTTCCTGCGCGTTCCCGCCGCCCTGGCCGACGCCGCCACCCTGTCGATGCTCGTCGCCCGGCTGGCCGCGGCGTACGCGGGACGGGACGAGGCCGCGGGCGAGATGCAGTTCGCCGACGTTTCCGAGTGGCAGAACGAGCTGCTGGAAGGCGACGAGGGCGATGAAGGGCGCCGGTTCTGGCGGCAGCGCGCCGCCGCCGCCCGCGTCCCCCTGCGCCTTCCGCACCAGTCCGCCGCCGGCGCCGACGGGGCCGCGGGAGAGCCGCCGCGGACGCTCGCGGTGGAGACGGAGCCCGCCCTGGCGGCGCGGCTGGACGCGGCGGCCGGCGCGCTGCGCATCCCCGCCTCCACGCTGGTGCTGGCGGGGTGGACGGCGCTCCTGCACCGCCTGACCGGCCAGCCCACCGTGCGCCTGGGGGTGGAGGTCGACGGGCGCGGCTACGAGGAGCTGCGCGGCGTGATGGGGCCGTTCGCCCGCCACCTTCCCATCGCCGCCGACGTGGACGACGAGACGCCGGTCCCCGCGCTGGCGGGCGCGCTGGACGCCGCGCTGGCCGAGGCCGTTCGCTGGCAGGACGCCTGTCCCGCCGGCGAGGCGGGCGAGGGGGAGCCGGTCGCGCCGCTGGGCTTTGGCTGGCGCCCGCTTCCCGCACCGGCCGCGGCCGGGGGCGTCTCGTGGCGCGTGGTGGACCTGGTCGCCGCCGGCGAGCCGTTTGCCGCCGCGCTGCTCTGCGCGCCGGGCGAGGGGCGTCTGGACGTGCGCCTGGCGTACGACCCCGCGCTGCTGGCGGACGAGGCGGCCGCGCGGCTGGCGGAGGAGGCGGCCACCGTGCTGCGCCACCTGGCCGCCAACCCCTCCGCCTCCGTGGGCGCGCTGGAGGTGGTGGGGCGGCGCGAGCAGGCGTGGCTGCTGGAGGCGCTGGAGTCCGGCCCCCCGCTGGCGGACGAGGGCGGCACGGTGCTGGACGCCGTCCTGGCCCGCGCCGCCGTGTCCCCGCGCGCCGTGGCGGTGCGGTGGGAGCGCGGCGAGGCCACGTACGGCGAGCTGGCGGCCCGGGTCGAGGCCCTCGCCGCCGCCCTGGGCGCGCTGGGCGTGGGCGCCGAGACCCGCGTGGGCATTCTGCTGGACCGCTCGGCCGACGCGGTGGCCGCCATGCTGGCGGTGATGCGCGCGGGTGGCGCCTACGTGCCGCTGGACCCCTCGTTTCCGCTGGACCGGCTGGCCTTCATGCTGGGCGACTCGGGCGCGGCCGTGCTGGTGAGCGACGCCGCCGGCGCCGCGCTGGGCTACGAGGCCGGCTGCCGCGTCCTGCGCACCGACCAGCCCCTGCCGGGCGAGGCCCCGGCCGGCGAGGCGCACGCGTACGCCGATGCCTCCGCCGGGACCCGCATCGGCGGGACCGGGATCGGCGCCGGCGCGGGGCTCCTGGCGGCGGCGCGGCCGGAACACGCGGCGTACGTCATCTACACCTCGGGGACCACGGGGCGCCCCAAGGGCACGGTGGTGGACCACCGGTCGCTGGCCCGCTACGTCCGCGCGGCCACCCGGGCGCTGGAGCTTCCCGAGGGCGCCTCGTACGCCGTGGTCAGCACCCTGGCGGCGGACCTGGGGACGACGATGCTGTTTCCCGCGCTGGCGCTGGGCGGCACGCTGCACCTGGTGGCCGAGGGCCGCGCAACCGACCCCGACGCGTGGGCGGCGTACGCGGCCGAGCACGGCATCGACTGCCTGAAGGTGGTGCCCAGCCACCTGCGCATGCTGCTGGACGCCGCGCGCCCCGCCGCCGTGCTTCCGCGCCGGCGGCTGGTGCTGGGCGGCGAGGCGTGCCCGCGCGAGCTGCTGGAGCGCGTGCGCCAGCTGGCCCCCGGGTGCCGCGTCTTCAACCACTACGGACCCACCGAGACCACGGTGGGCGTGGTGGCGGGCGAGCTGGCGGGCGAGGAGGACGATGCGCCCCCGCTGGGCCGGCCGCTTCCCGGCGCCCGCGTGCACCTGCTGGACCCGCGCGGCCGCCCCGTCCCCGCCGGCGTGGCCGGCGAGGCGCACGTGGGCGGGGGCACGCTGGCCCGCGGCTACCTGGGCCGCCCCGCGCTCACCGCCGAGCGCTTCGTCCCCGATCCCTTTTCCCTTCGCCCCGGCGCGCGCCTGTACCGCACCGGCGACCGCGCGCGCTGGCGCGCCGACGGGCGGCTGGAGTTCCTGGGCCGGCTGGACGACCAGGTCAAGGTGAACGGCTGGCGGGTGGAGCCCGCCGAGGTGGAGTCGGTGCTGGCCGCCCACCCGGGTGTGGCCGCGTGCCGGGTGGTGGCGCGCGAGGCCGCCGGTGGCCGGCGCCTGGCCGCCTACGTGGTCCCCCGCCCGGACGAGGCGCCCGACGCCGAAGCGCTGCGCGCGCACCTGCGCCGGCACCTTCCCGAGGCGTTCGTCCCCGCCGACTTCGTGCTCCTGCCCCGCCTGCCGCTTACGCTGAACGGCAAGGTGGACCTGCGCGCGCTTCCCGACCCCGCGGCGTCGGCGCCGCGCCGGCGGGTGGAGCCCCGCACCCCGGCCGAGACGGCCATGGCGGCGATCTGGGAAGAGGTGCTGGAAACGCGCGGCGTGGGCGTGACCGACGACTTCTTCGCCCTGGGAGGCAACTCGTTCCTGGCCGTGCGGCTGATGTCGCGCATCCAGAAAACGTTCGAGCGCCGCCTTCCCCTGGCCGCGCTGATCGCCGCGGGGACGGTGGAGCGGATGGTGGAGATGGTGGAGGAGGATGCCGGCGGCGGCGCGTCCAGCCACTTGGTGGAGATCCGCCCCGGCGGCCCGCTGCCCCCGCTGGTGTGCGTGCACCCCGGCGAGGGAACGGTGCTGTGCTACCGCGGCCTGGCGGCGGGACTGTCGGGCGACCGGCCGCTGCTGGGCGTCCAGGCGCTGGACTTCGAGATGGACCGGGCCCCGCTGATGCGCATCGAGGAGCTGGCCGCCCGCTACGTGGACGCGCTGGCCGAGCGCGGCCCCGGCCCGTACGTGCTGGGCGGATGGTCGTTCGGCGGGCTGGTGGCCTTCGAGATGGCGCGGCAGCTGGCCGAGCGCGGCATCGAGGTGCCCCGCCTCCTGCTGTTCGACTGCCGGCTCCCGGTGACGGGGCCCGCGCTCTCGACGGTGGACCCCGTGCTGCACCGCGTGACCATGCTGTTCCACGGCGCGCTGCTGGTGAAGGACGGGCGCACCGTGGTGGAGGGCGCCGAGCTGGCCGGGCTGGAGCTGGACGCGCAGCTGGAGCTGATCGCCGGGCGGGCGGGGGTGCGCAAGGAGGTGCTCCTTCCCCGGCACGTGGCCCCCGACCAGCTGGAGCGGTACCTGGCGCTGCGGGTGGCCCGCACGGCGGGGGTGCTGGACTACGCGTGGCGGTCGGCCCCCGTGCCCATCACCCTGTTCCGCGCCGCCCAGGTGGAGCTCGACACCCCGTTCCCCCAGATGCGCGAGGCCTTTGAGCGCGCCGCCCGCACCCCGGACTACGGGTGGGGCGCGCTGACCCCCGAGCCGGTGGAGGTGGTGGAGGTGCCGGGCACGCACCACACCATGTTCTCCGAGCCCCACGTGCGCGAGCTGGCCCGCGCCGTGGAGCACGCCCTGGCCGCCGCGCCCGCCGCGGTGGCCTGACGGCGGATCCGGCGGACCCGGTCCCCGGCGCGGACGCGGACGACGCGCTCCCGGCAGTAGAGAGAGAGACCGAAGAGGCGCGGCGGAACGGCCGCCGCGCCGGGGCAGGAAAGAGGGCGCCCGCGGGGCGTCCACCGACGTGAGGACGTGAGGCGGGCCGTGCGCGCCGCGGGATTCTCCGCGCGCCCGTCCGTCCCGGTACCCCTACGAAGAGTACGTGCATGCGGCAGCTGATGAGGCTCGCCAGCTACATCCTGGGCCAGTCCCGCGGCCTTCGCCGGCCGCGGGGGCTGCTGGTGGCCATGATCGGCACCGGCCTGGCCAGCGGATTCGCCATGGCCGCCATGGTGGGGGTGGTCAACACCCTCATCACCCGGCCGGAGCCGCCGTCGCGGCGGCTGCTGTGGGTGTTCCTGGCCCTGCTGGCGGTGCGCCCCCTCCTGCGCTTTGCGTCGCAGGCCATGCTGATGCGCCTGATCGAGCAGGCGTTCTTCACCATTCGCCAGGACCTCTGCATCCGCATTCTGGCCACCCCCATGCGGCACCTGGAGGGGATCGGCAAGAGCAAGCTGATGGCGGGGCTGAGCACCGACGTCTCGCAGGTGGGCAGCGGCGTGGCGGCCATGCCGGGGCTGGTGATGGCCCTGTCCATGGTGGTGGGCTACACGTCGCTGCTGGCCTGGCTCTCCCTTCCCCTGCTTCCCGTGCTGGTGGCCATCATCGGGCTGGGGTGGATGTCGCTGCGGTGGGCCATGAAGCGCGCCACCGCGCTGAGCTCCGCGGGCCGGCAGCTGTACGACGAGGTGTCGAAGCGCAACCGCGCGCTGCTCGAGGGCACCAAGGAGCTCAAGATGCACAGCCGCCGGCGCGACGCCTTCGTGCGCGAGCTGGAGGGCGTGTCGCGCGCCCACCGGCGCGAGGTGGCCCGCGCCGACGTGACGCTGGCGGCCCTGGCCAGCTGGACCGAGATCATCTTCTTCGGCGCCATCGGGGTGCTGGTGTTCGTGTCGCCGGGGTTCGTGGAGGTGGGGCCCACGGTGCTGTCCAGCTACGTGCTCACCGTGCTGATGCTGCGCGGCCCCATCGACTCCATCAACGGCGCCCTTCCCGCGCTGGCCCAGGCCGCCGTGGCCATCCGCAAGCTGGACGGGATCACGGCCGACCTGGACCGGCAGGCGCTGGATGTGGCTCCCCCGCACGACCCCGTGCCCGGTCACGCCTGGCGCGGCGTGCGGCTGGAGGGCGTCACCCACACCTACCGGCGCGAGTCCGACGACGAGCGCTTTCTGCTGGGCCCCGTCTCGCTTTCGCTGGCCCCCGGCGAGCTGGTGTTCATCGTGGGCGCCAACGGCAGCGGCAAGACCACGCTGGCCAAGGTGCTGCTGGGCATCTACGCCCCCGAGGACGGCCGCATCCTGCTGGACGGCGCCCCCGTGGACGACGCCGCGCGCGACAACTACCGCCAGCACTTTTCGGTGGTGTTCAGCGACTTCTTCCTGTTCGACTCGCTGCTGGGACTGGACACGCCCGGGCTGGACCGCAGCGCGGCCGGGTACCTGGAAACCCTGCACCTGCACCACAAGGTGAAGGTGGTGGATGGAAAGCTTTCCACCATCGACCTGTCGCAGGGGCAGCGCAAGCGGCTGGCGCTGCTGGCCGCGTACCTGGAAGACCGGCCCATCTACCTGTTCGACGAGTGGGCGGCCGACCAGGACCCGCTGTTCAAGGAAGTGTTCTACCAGAAGCTGCTTCCCGATCTCAAGGCGCGGGGCAAGACGGTGGTGGTGATCAGCCACGACGACCGGTACTACGGCGCCGCCGACCGCATCGTGCGGCTGGACGAGGGGCGGATCACCTTCGACGGGCCCGCGCGCGAGTACCTGGCCCCGCGCTCCGTCCCCATCCTCGTTGCCCAAGCCGCCGACGCGCAGCCCTGGCCCGCGTAGGGCGGCGCGGACCCCCCCGGCGACGGCGCGGCGCGCGCGGGGGACCCGGGCCCCGCGGTGCCGCGCGACACCTCCGAAACGAACCAGGACATGTCCGATTCATCACCGATCCGGCACACCGACGGGCTGCACCGGATCGCCGCCGCGCTGGACGCGGTGCCGCAGGCGGCGGAGCCCGCGCCCGCGGAGGCCGCATGGGCGTGAGCACGGTAGTGGGCGGGCTGCGCCTGGCGCCCGCCCCGCGGCGCACCCTGGTGGTCAAGTTCGGCGGCACCTCGCTGGGCACGCCGGCGCGCATGCGCCGCGCGGCGCTGCGGCTGGAGGCGCTGGCGCGCTCGGGCCGGCCGGTGGTGGCGGTGGTCAGCGCCATGGGGCGGCGCACCGACGGCATCCTGGCCTGGGCCGGCCAGGTGTGCGGCGGCCCCCCGTCGCGGGCGTGCAGCCGCGCGGTGGACCGGGCCCTGGCCACCGGCGAGGAGCTTTCGGCGGCGCTGCTGGCGGCCGCCTTGGGCGCCGCCGGGGTGCGCGCGCAGGCCCTGCGCGGCGGCGAGGCGGGGATCGAGGTGGAGGGCCCGTACGGCGGCGCTCGCATCCGCGAGGTGCGCCCCCACCCCCTGCTGTCGCTGCTGGCCCAGGGCGTGGTCCCCGTGGTGGCCGGCTTCCAGGGCCGCCGCCCCGACGGCGAGACGGCCACGCTGGAGCGTGGCGGAAGCGACATCAGCGCGGTGGCGCTGGCCGGGGCGCTGGGCCCGGCCCCCTGCCACATCGTCACCGACGTGGACGCGGTGTACGCCCGCGACCCGCGGCTGGACCCGGGCGCGCCGCGCTTCGCCGAGCTCACCCACGAGGCGCTGGTGCGGCTGGCCGAGGCGGGCGCGCGGGTGGTGCACCCCGGCGCCGCCCGGCTGGCCCACACGCTGGGGGTGCCCCTGCGCGTCTACTCGTTCCGCGCGCCGCTGGGGCGGCCCGGGGGCACGCGCGTCCACACGCCCGGGGGCGCGCCGGCCGCGGAAGCCGCCGGTGTCGCCGGGGTGCCGGCGTGATGGAGGCCACGACGCTGGGCCGCGGCGGCCCCCGGGTGTCGCGGGTGGGGATGGGCGCCCTTCCGCTGTCGTGGGAGGGGCGCCCCCCGCGCGACGCGGCCGTGCGGGTGGTGCACCGCGCCCTGGAGGTGGGGGTGACCCTGTTCGACACCGCCGACTCGTACTGCCTGCACGCGGGCGAGACGGGGCACAACGAGCGGCTGCTGCGCGACGCCCTGGCCGCGCACCCGGCGGGGCGCGGGGCGGTGGTGGCCACCAAGGGCGGGGTGGCGCGGGTGGGGGGGCGGCTGCAGATCGACGGCCACCCCTGGTACCTGCGCCGCGCCTGCGAGGCGTCGCTGCGCGCGCTGGGCGTGGAGACGATCGACCTGTACCAGCTGCACGCCCCCGACCCGCGCGTGCCCTTCGCCGAGAGCGTGGGCGCGCTGGCGCGGCTGCGCGACGAGGGCAAGGTGCGGGCGGTGGGGGTTTCCAACGTGTCGCCGGCGCAGCTGGAGGAGGCGCTGGCCGTGGTGCCCGTCGCCGCGGTGCAGAACCGGCTGAACCCGTGGGACCGCGGGGCCGCGCGCTCGGGACTACTGGCGCTGTGCGGGCGGGAGGGGATCGCCTTTCTGGCCCACTCGCCGCTGGGCGGGGCGGAGCGGGTGGCGCGGCTGCGCCGGTCGGCGGCGCTGGGCGAGGTGGCGGCGCGGCACGGGGCCTCGCCCGCGGAGCTGGTGCTGGCCTGGCTGATGGCCATGGACGAGGCCGTGGTGCCCATCCCCGGCGCGTCGCGGCCGGAGAGCGTGGAAAGCTCGGCCCGGGCGGCGGCGCTCCGGCTGGACGACGAAGCGCGGGCGGCGCTGGAGGCGGCGTTCGCGCCGGCCGCGAGGGCCGCGTGAGGAGAGGGAATAGGGAATAGGGAATAGGGAATAGGGAATAGGGAATAGGGAATAGGGGACAGGGGACAGGGGACAGGGGACAGGGGACAGGGGACAGGGGACAGGGGACAGGATGCCGCTACTGCTGGCCCAAGTTCCGGGAGCAAGGGTCCGCGCAGCAGGGGGGGAACTCACGCGGAGTCAACGGAGTTTTCTCGTGCCGTTTCCCCTGCCCTCATGATCCGAAAGGCTGATCCGTAGTGAGCGGAGGCATGGCGCTCCTGTCGACGAGGCACGAGCCGGCGGGGGCCACCGGGAACGCGAGGGAGAGGGAATGCGGCAGGGAGCCATCCGCGTTTTTCAGAGGAGGATGCGGATCACCCGATGATCTCCGCGGCGCACCAGGAGCAGGCCGTCACGGCCACCTGATGCGCGATCTTTCGAGCCATCCGCCACCTCCACGATCGAGGTGGGCGGGACGCCTGGCGGACGCGGCCCTTGTTCCGGGTTCGTGGTGCGGGGGCCCGGCGGACCGCGTTCGCGGATGACATGAGTACCCGCCCGGGAACGGCGCGGCGGCGACGCCGCGGCCTTTCCGGCGGACGACGATGCGGTTTTCGCGCGCCACTCCGGCGCCGGCGCCGCACGCACACCCCTACGGAAACACGTGAAGCCCATGCGGCACCTGCTGTCGATCAAGGACCTGGACCCGTCGGAGCTGCTGTACCTGGTGGAGCGGGGCGTACACCACCGCCGCGCGCAGACGCGGGCGGCCGAAACGCTGCGCGGAAGCGCGGTGGGGATCTGGTTTCGCAAGACCTCCACCCGCACCCGCACCTCGTTCACGGTGGGAAGCGCGCGGCTGGGCGCCACCCCCGTGGCCTACGGGCCCACCGACCTGCAGACCACCACCGGCGAAACGGTGGAGGACACCGCCCGCGTGCTCTCGGGCTTTCTGGACGCGCTGGTGCTGCGCTCCGCCGGCCCCGTGGCCGAGATGCGCACGCTGGCGGACCAGGAGCGGATGGCGGTGGTCAACGCCATGAGCGAGAACGAGCATCCCACGCAGGCGCTGGCCGACCTGACCACCATGCTGGATCACTTTGGCCGGCTGCGGGGGCTGCACGTGCTGTACGCGGGCGAGGGAAACAACTCCGCCGCCGCGCTGGCGCTGGCCATGTCGCGCCTGCCCGGGATGCGGCTGACGCTGCTGACCCCGCCGGGGTACGGCCTGGCGGCCGACACCCTGGCCGAGTCCAGGGCCTTCGCGGCCGGGTCGGGGAGCAGCGTGGAGGAGTTCCACGACATGGAGAACGTGCCGCGCGGGGTGGACGTGGTCTACACCACCCGCTGGCAGACCACCGGCACCACCAAGCCCGACCCCGACTGGCGGACGGGCTTTGCGCCCTTTGCGGTGACGCCGGCGCTGATGCAGCACGCCGCGGGCCCGCAGGGGGTCTTCATGCACGACCTTCCCGCGCACCGCGGCGAAGAGGTGCACGCCGAGGTGCTGGACGGCCCCCGCAGCATCGCGCTGCACCAGGCCGAGAACAAGCTGTACAGCGCTATGGCGGTGCTGGAGTGGTGCGTGGCCGGGCCGCAGCGCTGACCCGCACGTACGCCGCCACGCCCGTAGCACCGGAGCCGGGGAAACAACACCTTCATGGGTACAGAGGAACAGAGTCAGACAGAGGAACCGGGATGATCTTTCAGCCCGCGTTCTCTGTCTGACTCTGTTCCTCTGTACGATCATTCTTTGTCAGGATCTGGTAGTGCGCCGTGCAAAGGCGGTGCGGAAGGCTGGCAAGCTGGCGGGCCCAACGAAAGTGAACCCTGGGGCAGGCCTCGAAACGATGCCGCGAGTGCCGGTGCCGAGACGGCGCTGAAGCCGCTGTACGTGCGTCGGACGGTGGCGCTCCCGAATGGCTACTAAGGCGAGCTGAGCCCGGTCGGAAAGCCGGATGCGGGAAATCCGCACGTCCGGTTCGATGAGCGGGCAGGGGAAACCAGGGGGCTACGCCACGGCCCCCCGGCTCCGACTCTGCTCAGCTGATCACGGGGTCGGGCTCGTCGAGGATGGGAGAGCCGAGAAGGCGGGTAAAGGCGAGGCCGGGACCCTCCTCCAGGCGCCGCTGGATGGCTTCCACGCACTCCGCGGGGGAGGCGGCGAGGGTGTCCAGCAGCAGGTCGTAGGGGGCGTGCGCGTCCAGCGTTTCCAGCATGCGCACCTGCCGGGCCGCCTGCCCGGGGCCCGCGTTGCGGGTCGTGCGCGCCTGCTCGCGGCGCGTCAGCTCGTCCGCCGGGCACACCAGTCCCACGAAGAGCACGGGAAGCCCGGCGAACTGCTGCACGGCGTCCTTCAGCCAGCGCCGCCGGAAAAAGATGTGCTCCAGCACCACCCCCGCCCCCTCGCGGGCAAAGGCGGCGGCGCAGCCGTGAACCACCGGCAGCAGGTCCGGCCCGCGCAGCGCGCACTCCGGCGCGCGGCCGTAGACCACGTGCACGCGCCGGCCGTCGCGGCGCGGCTGCATGGCCTCGAAGTAGTCCAGTCCCACGTGCAGGTACGGCCGCGGCAGCAGGCGGGACTGCAGGTCGCGCGCGATCGTGGTCTTTCCCGTGCACGAGGGGCCGCTGAGCACGATGATCGTGCCGTCGGCCGGGACGGACGCGGTCATTGGTCCGGCCCGACGAAGGTGTAGCTGCCCAGGTACACCTCCACCGCGTACGCCTGGCCGTCGTCGGGGGGCGGGGGCGTGCGGGCGGAGAGCTCGGCGTGCCGGGGGTGGCCGGCGCCGATCACCCACAGCTGCCGCATCTCGATGGAGGCGCCCGGCGGAAGGGGCGCGCCGCCGGGGGTTTCCAGCGTCAGCCGGAGCTCGGCCGCGCCCCGGGGGGCGATCGTCACCGGCTCGGTGCGGATGGGGGAAAAGGTCTCCTTCACCTCCTTCTCCTTGGCGGTCCCCTCCTGCCCGTCGGGCATCACCACCTCCAGCACGGCCCGGGTCCCCAGCGGCACCCGCGACAGGAACGCCTTGAAGGTAAAGGTTTCGGCGGTGTCGTCCTGGTTGTGCACGGGGAGCGAGGCCACGCTCCCCCACAGGGTGCCGATGGACCGCTGGGCCGCCGCGCGGTTGCTCTTCAGCCACAGCTGGCGCGACCAGTTTCCCGGCTGCTCCGGCGGCAGGGCGGAAAACAGCTCGGTGGACACCACCGCCAGCAGCGACGCGTTGCCATCGTCCGGCGGCACGTACGCAAAGGCGCTTCGCGTGGCGGCGCGCCCGTCCGGGGGAATGGCGCCGCCGCCGCGCGCGCCCGCCAGCGGCGCCTCCAGGGCGCCGTCCAGGGTCCGCAGCGGGCGCCAGGCGCCGGGGGGCTGGTTCAGGGCCGCGGGGGCCTGCCACACCCGCGCCGTCGCGCCGCGCACGGCGGCGGGAAGGTTCAGGCTGGCGGCGCGCACCTGCAGGGCGTTCGGGCGCAGCGGCTGGGCGTGGAAGAAGCGGCGGCGCCAGCCGCGGGCCAGGACCAGCGCGGGAGACAGGGGTCCGTCGGGCGAGCAGAGCAGGTCGGGGCTTTCGGTCGTGCATCCCTGCGGCGGCACCAGCCCGGCGTCGGTGGCGCTGGAGCGAAGGTGCAGCCCCTTCCACGGTGAGACGGCGGCGGCGGCCGCCAAGCGGCAGCTTCCCTGGTTCCAGTTTCCGGACTCGTGAAGGGCGGCGGCCAGGCGGGCGTGGTCCATCCGTTCTCCGCTCCACCACTCGCCGGCGTAGGCGCCGGCCATCACCACGGCGACCGTGGCGGGGTGCGCGGGGGACTCCATGGCGGCGAACACCCGGCGCACCGCCTGGACCGCGCTCACGCCGCGGCGGCGACATCGCAGGGCCGTCTGCCACTCGGGCGGCACCGGGGCGGGGGCCCGCCGGCTGGGGGCCGGGGCGTGGGGCATGCTCATGGGGCTTTCTTTCCGGCGTGGGAGTTCAGGATGGCGGTAAAGGGAACGGCGCGGGGCGCGGGGGCCGCGGCGCGGGCCAGCGCGCCCAGCCGGGCAACGACCGCCGCGGCCAGCGCCTGCACCGTCTCCGCGCGGTGTACGCCGTCCGAGTAGCGCAGCACCAGGCGCAGCCGCCCCTCCGCGGCCGTGCAGACCACCTCCAGCGGGTGGGCGCGCGGGTCGCCCGGGGCGGCGCTCGGGCCGGCCGACCGCGTGCTGGCGCGGCCGAACAGCCCGCCCGCGCCGCCGCCCCCGCCCGCCGGGCGCCCGGTGTAGTTGAAGCTGACCTCGGCGCGGGGAAGGGCGGCGAGCCGGGCCCGGGTCTCGTCGTCGCCCAGCCAGCGCAGCACGCCCCAGCCGATGCCGCCGTCGGGAAGCACGCGCAGCCGGTCGCGGACGTGCGCCACCGCCCGCCGCGCGTCGGCGCCGTCGTCCGCGGGCAGGACCACGGGGAACATGCTGGTGAACCAGCCCACGGTGCGCGACAGGTCCACGTCGTCGAACAGGTCCTCGCGGCCGTGGCCCTCCACGTCGACGGCCACCGGGCCGCCGGCCCACTCCGCCAGCGCCGGCCCCAGCGCGGCCAGCACGAGCTCGCCCGGCTGCGCGCCGAACACGCGCGGGGCGGCCTCCAGCAGCGCGCGGCTCTCGTCCGGGCCCAGCGACGCCTCCACCATGCGGGTGGATTCCTCGGTGTCGGCGCCGTGCGCGTCGCGGGGCAGGGGGCGCGCGGCGGCGCACTCCTCGCCGGTCCACAGCGGCAGCTGGCGAAGCGCCTCGCCGCCGCGCGCGTACGCCCGCAGCCGCGCGGCCCACTCCGCGAACGGCGTGGTGGCGGGCGGAAGCTGCACCGGCGCGCCCCCCTCCAGCGCCCGGTAGGCGCGCTCCACCTCCCCCAGCAGCACGCTCCACGAAAAGATGTCCACGGCCAGGTGGTGGGCGGCCACCAGCAGGTGCTGCGGCCGTCCGCTCCCCAGGTCGAACAGGACCACGCGCAGCAGCGGCCCCGCGTGCAGGTCCAGCCCGGCCTGCGCCTCCGCCGCCAGGCGGTCCATCTCCGCGTCCTGGGCGTCCCCGTCCAGCGACGAGAGGTCCGCCCCGGAGACCACCGCCGCGTCGTCCGCTCGGCCGGCGGACGCGGTCCACTCCGCGCCGCGCCGGGCGTAGCGCAGGTGAAAGGCGTCGTGCCGCGCGGCCACCGCCTGCACCGCGGCGCGCAGGCGGTCCAGCTCCACGCGCTCGGCGGGCTCGAAGCGCAGCGCCTGGTTGAAGTGGTGCGGCGCCCCGCGCTCCCCCGCGAAGAACCAGCGCTGGACGGGCGTCAGCGGGATCTCCTCCCTCCCCTCGCCCGCGGCGGACGCGCCTCCATCCACCGCTTGGACGGGCTCGATGGACTGCGCGGCATCGACAGGACCGACGGAATCGACGGACTGCGCGGCATCGGCGGCATCGACGGGATCGACGGACTGCACGGGATCGAAGGAATCGGCGGCCTCCATCCGATCGACCGCATCGACCGCATCGGCCGTCCCGCCGGCGTGGACGGCTTCGCCCGATTCGCCGGCGACGAGCCGCAGCTGCTGGGACATCAGCTCCAGCTGCCGTTCGATCACCCACTCCAGCGACCCTCCGTCCGCCGCGCCGGCGGGAGTCGGAGCGGAAGCCGCACTCGGACTCGAAGTCGAACTCGAGCTCAGACTCGGAACCGGGGATGCGGACGTGCCGGCGGCGGAGGGCGGGTCCGTGGCGCGGCGGCGGGGCGCCTCGATCCAGTGGCGCTCGCGCTGGAAGGGATAGGTGGGCAGGCGCACGCGGCCCCGGCGCTCGTGCTTCCAGTAGCCGCCCCAGTCCACCGGCACGCCGCGCGTCCACAGCGCGCCCAGCGCCCGCAGCAGCACCTGGGCGTCGTCCGCCGCGTCGCGCGGGGGGCGCATGGAGGGGACGGCGGCGAGGTCGTTCTCGTCGTCCGCGTTCTCGTCCGCCAGCGCGCACAGCGTCTGCCCGGGGCCCACTTCCAGCAGCAGCGCGCCCGGAAGCGCCGCCACGCGCCGCAGCCCCTCGCCAAAGCGCACCGCCTGGCGCAGGTGCGCGGCCCAGTAGCGCGGGTCCACCGCCTGCCCGGGGGTGATCCAGTCGCCGGTGAGGTTGGAAGCGAAGGGGAGCGTGGGCGCGCCCCGCGTGGTGCGCGCCACCGCCTGGGCAAACGCGTCCAGCGCCGGCTCCATCATCGCCGAATGGAAGGCGTGCGAGGTGCGCAGCCGCTTTGCCCGCACGCCGCGGCCTTCCAGCGCCCGCTCCAGCGCCGCGACCGCTGCCTCCGGCCCCGAGGCCACGCAGGCGCGCGGCCCGTTCTCCGCCGCCAGCGAAAGCTCCGTCCCCAGCAGCGGGCGCAGCTCGTCCGCGGAAAGGGGAACCGAGAGCATGGCGCCGGCGGGCAGCGCCTGCATCAGCCGGCCGCGCAGGGCCACCAGCGCCAGCGCGTCCTCGAGCGCGAAGACGCCGGCCAGGCACGCCGCCACGTACTCGCCGATGCTGTGCCCCAGCAGAGCCCGCGGCCGCACCCCCCACTCCATCCACAGCGCCGCCAGCGCGTACTCCACCGTGAACAGCGCGGGCTGGGTGATCGAGGTCTCCGCCAGCCGCCGCGCCGCCTCGCCGCCGTCCCCCTCCGCCGGATACAGCAGCGTGCGCAGGTCCAATTCCAGGTGCGGCCGCAGAAGGGCGGCGCAGCGGTCCACGGCGTCGCGGAAGGTGGGCTCCGTCTCGTACAGCCCCCGGCCCATCCCCACGTGCTGCGCGCCCTGGCCGGGAAACAGGAAGATCACCGAGGGCTCCGCCCCCGCCGCCGTCCCCCGCGCCACCCGCTCCCCGCCGCCCGCCGCCAGCGCCTCCGCCGCGTCCGCGCCGCTCCGGGCCACCACGGCCGCCCGGCGGGCGAACGGCTGCCGCCCCGCCTGCAGGGTGAACGCCGCGTCGGCCAGGGAGATCGCCTCGTCCTCCCGCAGCGCCCCGGCCAGGTTGGCCTCCATGGCGTCCAGCGCCGGGCCGGTGCGGGCGGAGAGGGGGAGCAGGTGCCAGGGGCGGCGCGTGGGCCGCGGCGCGGCCGCGGGGGCTTCTTCCACCACCACGTGCGCGTTGGTGCCCCCCATGCCGAACGACGAGACCGCCGCCCGCCGCGGCGCGCCCCCACGCGGCCACTCCATCCCCTGCGCCGCCACGTGAAAGGGGGTGGAGGCCAGCGCCGTCTCGGGGTTGGGGGCGCGGAAGTGAAGGGTGGGGGGGATGCGCTCGTTGCGCAGCGACAGGACGGCCTTGATGAGCCCGGCGGCCCCGGCGGCGGCGTCCAGGTGCCCCACGTTGGTCTTGAGCGAGCCCAGCGCCACCGACCCCGGCCGGGCCCCCGCCGCGGCGTAGACGCGGGTGAGGGCGCGCACCTCGATGGGGTCGCCCAGGGCGGTGCCGGTGCCGTGCGTCTCGACGTACGCCACCGTGGACGCGTCCACCCCGGCCACGGCCAGCGCCTCGGCCACCACGGCGGCCTGGCCGTCCACGCCGGGGGCCGTGTATCCCACCTTTCCCGCGCCGTCGTTGTTCACGGCCGAGCCGCGGATCACCGCGTCCACCGGGTCGCCGTCGGCCAGGGCGTCCTCGAGCCGCTTGAGCACCACCACCGCCACGCCGCTGGCCGGCACCGTGCCGCCGGCCTCCGCGTCGAAGGCGCGGCAGTGGCCGTCGGGGGACAGGATGCCCCCCTCCTGGTACAGGTAGCCGCCGCCCTGGGGCACGGTGACCGTGGCCCCGCCCGCCACCGCCACGTCGCACTCGCCGGCCAGCAGGCTCTGGCAGGCGTAGTGCACCGCCACCAGCGAGGTGGAGCAGGCCGACTGCACGGTCACGGCCGGGCCGCGCAGGTCCAGCCGGTAGGCCACGCGCGTGGACAGGTGGTCGCGCGCGTTGGCCAGCACCACCTGGAACCCGTCCACCCCGCGGGCGCCGGAGAGCGCGGGCCACACGTTGGCCAGCAGGTAGGTGTTGTAGCCCGCGCCGCCGAACACGCCCGTGCGGGTGCCCCGCAGCGCGTGCCCGCACCCCTCCAGCGCCTCCCAGGCGCACTCCAGGAACAGGCGGTACTCCGGCGGGGTGAGCGCCGCCTCGGCGGCCGTCATCCCGAAGAAGGCGGCGTCGAAGTCCTCCACCCCCGCCAGCACGCCGCGGGCGCGCACGTAGTCGGGGTCGGCGCGGGTCTCGGGGCGCACCCCGGCGGCCACCAGCTCCTCCTCGGTAAAGAAGGTGATCCCCTCGCGCCCCTCGGCCAGCATGCGCCACAGCGCGGCCACGCCGGGCGCGCCGGGAAAGCGCCCCGCCATGCCGATGACGGCGATCCCCTCCGGCGTATCCATCTCTGGTTCCATCGTGTTCACGGTTCTCCGGGGAGTGCGGCCGTCTGCCGCCGCTGCAGCTGCGCGCGCTGCCGGCCCCGCAGGTCGCGCCGGTCGTGCGCCGGCGCGGCCTGCGCCGCGTCCCCGCCGCGCTCGACGAAGCGGGCCAGGGCGCGGATGGTGGGATACTGGAACAGGTCCAGCACCGTAAGCGCCGGCGCCCACTCCACCAGCCGCCGGTGCACGCGCGCCAGCAGCAGGCTGTGGCCGCCCAGGTCGAAGAAGTTGTCCTCCACCCCCGGCTCGGCCACCCCCAGCACCTCGGTCCACGCCTCGGCGATGCGCCGCTCCGGGCCGGTGGCCGGCGGCAGGGCGGGAGCCGCCGGGGCGGTGCGCGCCTCGGGGGCGGGAAGGGCCCGGCGGTCCAGCTTGCCGTTGGGCGAAAGCGGAAGCGCGTCCAGCGCCACCAGCGCCGCGGGAACCATGTGCTCCGGCAGGCGCCGGCGCAGGTGGCCGCGCAGCTCGGCGGCGTCGGGCGGGCCGTCCGCGCCGGTGACGTAGGCCACCAGCCGCGTTTCGCCCGCGGCGTCGGGCGCGGCCACCACCACCGCGTCGCGTACGCCGGGGTGCGCCAGCAGCGCCGACTCGATCTCGCCCGGCTCGATGCGAAAGCCCCGCACCTTGACCTGGAAGTCGAGCCGCCCCAGGAACTCCACCACGCCGTCCGCCCGCCACCGCGCCCGGTCGCCCGTGCGGTACAGCCGCGCGCCGGGGGTGGCGGAGAAGGGATCGGGGACGAACTTCTCGGCCGTCAGCCCGGGGCGGTTCAGGTAGCCGCGCGCCACCTGCACCCCGCCCAGGAACAGCTCGCCCGCCACGCCGATCGGCGTGGGCTCGCCGGCGCGGTCCAGCACGTACGCCGTGGTGTTGGCCACCGGCGCGCCGATGGGGACGGTGTGCCCCTCCGGGTCCGGGCGGCAGGCCCAGTGGGTCACGTCCACCGCGGCCTCGGTGGGGCCGTACAGGTTGTGCAGCCCGGCGCCCAGCCGGGCGAAGAACGCCTCCTGCAGCGCGTGCGGCAGCGCCTCGCCGCTGCAGAACACCAGGCGCAGCGGGGCGCAGCGCTCCTCCAGCCCCGGCTCGTCCAGGAACACGCGCAGCATGGAGGGGACGAAGTGCGCCACCGTCACCCCCTCGGCGGCCACCAGCTCCGCCAGGTACCCGGCGTCGCGGTGCCCCTCGGGGCGGGCCACCACCAGGGCGGCGCCGGCCAGCAGCGGCCAGAAGAACTCCCAGACCGAGACGTCGAACGAGAACGGGGTCTTCTGCAGCACCCGGTCGTCCGGGCGCAGGCCGTACCGCTGGTGCATCCACAGCAGCCGGTTGCACACGCCGCGGTGCGCGTTCATCACCCCCTTGGGGCGGCCGGTGGAGCCCGAGGTGTAGATGACGTACGCCAGCGAGTCCGGCCCCGCGCCGCCGTCGAAGGGCGCCGCGCTCTCCCGCTCGATGTTCTCCCACTCCGCGTCCACGGCCACCACCCGGGCGCCGGAGGGGGGCAGCATTCCCCGCAGGCGGTCCTGCGCCAGGAGCACGGGGACGGCCGCGTCGTCCAGCATCCACGCCAGCCGCTCCGCGGGGTAGCCGGGGTCCAGCGGCACGTAGGCGCCGCCGGCCTTGAGGATGGCCAGCAGCGACACCACGATCTCGGTCCCGCGCTCCATGCACACGCCCACCCGCGTCTCGGGCCCCACGCCCAGCCCGGCCAGGTGGCGGGCCAGCCGGTTGGCGCGCCCGTCCAGCTCGGCGTAGCTCAGCCGTTCGCCTTCGAACACCAGCGCGGTGGCCTGGGGCGCGCGCGCGGCCTGCGCCTCGAACAGGGCGTGGATGCGGGCCTCCGGCGGATACGCCACCGCGGTGGCGTTCCACGTTTCCACCACCGTCCGCCGCTCCCCGGGGGAGAGGACGGGGAGGCGGGAAAGGGGGAGCGCGGGATCCGCCGCGGCGGCCTCCAGCAGCACGCGCAGGTGGCCCACCAGCCGCTCCACGGTGGCGGCGTCCAGCAGGTCCAGGTCGTACTCCAGCGCGCCGCCCATCCCGTCCGGCGTCTCGTACATCGCCAGCAGCAGGTCCAGCTTGGCGGTGCCGCCCTCCAGCCGCACGGCGCTGGCGTCCAGCCCGGCGAACGGGGGAAGGCCCCCGGCCGCGCTCTGGAACGAGAACATCACCTGCACCAGCGGGCTGCGGCTCAGGTCGCGCTCGATGCGCAGCTCCTCCACCAGCTTTTCGAAGGGAAGGTCCTGGTGCGCGTACGCGTCCAGCGTGGTCTGGCGCACGCGGGCCAGCAGCTCGCGAAAGGCGGGGTCGCCCGACAGGTCGGCGCGCAGGGCCAGGGTGTTGGCGAACAGCCCCACCAGCGGCTCCAGCTCGCGCCGGGTGCGGTTGGCGATGGGGGTGCCCACCACCACGTCGTCGCCCCCGGTCCACTTTGCCAGCGTGGCCTGCAGCGCGGCCAGCAGCAGCATGAACGAGGTGGACCCCTCGCGCCGGGCCAGCGCCTTGAGCGACGCGGCCAGCTCCGGGGCAAGGGCAAAGCGGTGCACGGCGCCGCGGTGCCCCTGCACGGCGGGGCGGGGCCGGTCGGTGGGAAGCTCCAGCGGCGGGGCGCCCTCCAGCCGCTCGCGCCAGTACGCCAGCTGCGCCCGCAGCACGTCGCCGCGCAGCCAGTCGCGCTGCCAGACGGCGAAGTCGGCGTAGCGCAGCGCCAGCGGGGGAAGGGGCGAGGGCTCGCCCCGCACGAAGGCGCCGTACAGCGCCGACAGCTCGCGCAGCAGCACGCCGCCCGACCAGCCGTCCGAAACCACGTGGTGCACGGCGGTCACCAGCACGTGGTCGCCGGCCCCCATGCGCACCAGCCGGGCGCGGAACAGCGGGCCCGCCACCAGGTCGAACGGGGCGTGCGCGGCCTCCTCCACCGCCTCCCACGCGGCGTCTTCGTCCGCGGGATGCACCACGTCCAGTCGAAACGGGCGTTCGTCGGGCGCGTGCACCACCTGCACGGGGCCGGCGCCGTGGTCGGCGAAGGTGGTGCGCAGCGCGTCGTGGCGGCGCACCAGCTCGGCCAGGGCGCGCTCCAGCGCTCCGGCGTCAACCCGCCCCGCCAGCCGCAGCGCGCTGGGAATGTTGTACCAGCTTCCCCCCGGCTGCATGCGGTCCAGGAACCAGAGCCGCTGCTGCGAGAACGAAAGGGGGATCTCTCCCTGGGCCTCGTCCGCCAGGCTGGGGCGGATGGGCGGAAGCACGGTGCCGGCCCCGGCGCGGCGCAGCGCCTCCACCGCCTCGGCCAGCCCGGCCAGGGTGGGGCACTCGAAGACGGTGCGCAGCGGAAGGTCCACGCGCATCACCTCGCGCACCCGCGAGGCCACCTGGGTGGCGCGCAGGCTGTGGCCGCCCAGCGCAAAGAAGTCGTCGTCCGCGCCGATGGCGTCGGTGCCGGTGCCCAGCACCTCGGCCCACACGGCGGCCAGCACCTCCTCCACGGGCGTGCGCGGGCCGGCGGCGGCGGCGCCCTCCGCGCGGGCGGCGTCGGGGGCGGGAAGGGCGCGGCGGTCCAGCTTGCCGTTGGCGGTCAGCGGGAGGCCCTCCAGCACCACGAAGGCGGAGGGTACCATGTAGTCCGGCAGCCGCCGCTTTACCGCGTCGCGCAGCTCGCGCGGCTGCGGCGTGCCCTGGCGGGGCACCACGTACGCCACGATCCGCTTCTCGCCGCCGTCCTCGCGCACCAGCACGGCGGCTTCGCGGACCAGGGGCGAGGCCAGCAGCGCGGACTCGATCTCGCCCAGCTCGATGCGGAAGCCGCGGATCTTTACCTGGAAGTCGATGCGCCCCAGGTACTCCAGCGACCCGTCCGCCCTGCGCCGCGCGCGGTCGCCGCTGCGGTACAGCCGCCCCCCCGGCTCCGCGCCGAAGGGATCGGGGACGAAGCGCTGCGCCGTCAGCGCGGGCCGGCCCAGGTAGCCGCGCGCCAGCCCGGCGCCGGCCACGAACAGCTCGCCGGGGACGCCCAGCGGCACGGGGTGCATGGCGGCATCCAGCACGTACAGCCGCAGGTCCGCCAGCTGCCCGCCGATCACGCTCGCCACGCCCGG
>NZ_DASWNM010000113.1:0-9788 GCF_036399255.1 Longimicrobium sp. | reverse complement strand
GCTTTCATTCGCATCCGGCCAGTTTCACCCGGCCGCCGCGTCAACCTCTTCCGTCATCGCCGCCCTCGTTCGTGGCAGCCCTTCAATCTATCACCCTCGACTCGCTTCGTCAAGGGGCGGCGGTGAGAAAGTTTTTCGCTTCCAGAACCGCCTCGTCACTCTCAACGCCTTCAATCTAAACCACTTAGGCGTCCGGGTCAAGGGGCGGAATTCAAAACTTCTGCCGCTCGGCCAACCCGCCGCCGGTTCAGGCGACAGCCCTACAAGCTATCAGCCTCATCCGGCCCCGTCAACCCCGTCTCGCATCCTCGTGACCGCCGTGTGACGGTCTGACTGCGAAGGGGCCGCAAGTATAAACGAGTGTTTCCGCTCCGTCAACCCCTTTCCTTCGCCGCCGGCGCCCGTCGACTTCCGTCGTGGCGGGGCAACCCTGGAGAGGGGCAAAAGCGGACCCCCGCGATTGGCTCGCGGGGGTCCGCTGTGCTGAAGGGGTGAGCGACGGGGATCGAACCCGCGACCTCCGGAACCACAATCCGGCGCTCTGACCGACTGAGCTACGCTCACCGTGTGTTTTCAACCCCTGCCCGACCGGCGTCCTCCGTACGTCCCCGACGCCGCGCTCGTCCGACAGGCCACGAATTTGTGAAAGAAGCCGCGATTACGCAAGTGGTCGCGGCATAAAAGCGGGTGGAGCCGCCGATTCGCCATGATCGCGCAAGAAACAACGCCCCCGGGATGGCGGGTCCGCCGACAGACACGGGGTCGGAGGAACAAGAGGAACCGAGGCCCAACACGGGCTCCCCCGCCCTTCCTTATTTATACGTGGTTCCCTGGCGCAGCATCCGGCCCGGCGAAAACGGGCCTCAGAAAGAGAGAGAACAGTGCTCCCTGTCCCTAACTTCCCTCATCTGCTGTCCCTACTTCCCTCATCTGCGTCTCCGTGGTCTCCGCGCCTCCGCGTGAGGCAGATCCTCCAGGGGAGCAGCGATGGAGGAGGGGCCGCGGCCACGGCAAACCCTTCATGTCATCTTACGATCTATGTCGGTAAAAGCGTTGCACGGCGACTACGAATGGTTATCATTCAGGAACCTGAAAAAACGAATTCCCGGCTGAAGGCGTCCACGCGGAGAAGGCATGCGACTGGAAGAGGGAAAGGCCATCGTCACCGGCGCCGCCAGTGGCCTGGGGTACTGCTTTGCGCAGGAGCTGGCACGCGCGGGGGCCGCGGTCGTGGCGGTGGACGTGAACGCGGCGGGGCTGGAGCGCCTGGCACGCGAATGCGCGGGCCTGCCCGGGCCGGTGCACGCGCGTACCGCCGACGTGACCGACGAGGCCGCGGTGAAGGGGTTCGTCCAGGAGGCGGCGGAGCGGATGGGCGGCCTGAACGTGCTGGTGAACAACGCGGGGGTGCTGCTGGACGGGCTGCTGGTAAAGGAGGAAGGGGGCTGGATCAGGCGCCTTCCGGTGGCCCAATGGAAGCGCGTGCTGGACGTGAACCTGACCGGCGCCTTTCTGGTGGCGCGCGAGGTGGCGGCCGCCATCCTGGAGGACGAAGGGGCGGCCGGCGGCGTGATCGTCAACCTGTCGTCGATGACGCGGGTGGGGAACGCGGGCCAGTCCGTCTACGCGGCCTCCAAGGCGGGGCTGGACGCCGCCACCCGCACCTGGGCGCTGGAGCTGGCCCCCTACGGGATCCGCGTGGCGGGGATCGCGCCCGGGGTGATCGAGACGCCGATCCTGGAAAACATCTCGGACGAGGCCCGCGCCCACCTGCTGTCGGACATTCCCCTGGGGCGCTTCGGCACCCCGCACGAGGTGTGGCTGACGCTGCGCTACATCCTGGAGTGCGGCTACGTGACCGGGCGCGTGGTGGAGGTGGACGGCGGCGCCGACGTGTGACCCGCGGCGGCGCACGCAAGGTGCTTCCGGTTGCGCAACCGGTGACTTCACACGCGCCAAATTTTTCCGACTTTTCCGTCCGCGCGCGGCTCCCCGCCGCGCAGGCGCACGGCGTTGCGCGCCGGCCCCGCAGACACGGTTGACGCCACAAGGAATTTAAGCCACTATTCCTTCGCAGCCCGATTCATTCTCCACGATCCATTCCGCGGATGCCCGCCGGGAAGCTATCCGGTGCGGGGCCGCGTCGTTCCCGCCCCCGGGCCCCACGCCCGGCGGACCGCGCCCACCGCGCCCACCAGGGCCGGTCCGCGAACCAGGGCATCGTGATCCGCGGCGCTGTCCGCGGAGCGCCGCACCAGAGACCCAGCCCGAACACCCCACGGAGAGCTCATGACGCAGGTTCCGTCCGGCCCGCCCAAGGCCTTTCGGCTCGTGTTGCCCAGCGGGGACGCGCGGACGGAGGGGGGCGGGGACGCCGGGGATCGCCGGTACGCCCGCGACGCCCGCATCCACCGCCTGTTCGAGGGGGAGGCGGCGCGCGCCCCGCACGCGCCGGCGCTCTCGTTTGCCGGCGGCACCCTGTCGTACGACGAGCTGAACCGGCGCGCCAACCGCCTGGCGCGCCGCCTGCGCGCGCGCGGCGTGGGCGCGGAGACCCGCGTGGCGGTGTGCCTGGAGCGCGGCCCGGAGCTGATCGTCGCCCTGCTGGCCGTGCTGAAGGCCGGGGGCGCCTACCTGCCGCTGGACCCGGCCCTCCCCGCCGAGCGGCTGGCGTTCATCCTGGACGACGCGGGCGCGCGGGTCGTCGTCACCCGCACCGCGCTCCTCTCCCGCCTCCCTGCGTACAACATCACCGCCCTGCTGCTGGATGCCGAGGCCGGCGCGACCGCCGCCGAAGCCGACGAAAACCTGGAGATCGAGGGAGACGCGGCGGGGCTGGCGTACGTGATGTACACCTCGGGCTCGACGGGCCGCCCCAAGGGGGTGGCCGTCCCCCACCGCGGCGTGGTGCGGCTGGTGCGCGGCAACCCGTTCGCGCGCGTCGGCCCGGGCGAGGTGTTCCTGCAGCTGGCGCCGGCCTCGTTCGACGCCTCGACCTTCGAGATCTGGGGGGCGCTGCTGAACGGGGGGCGGCTGGCCGTGCACCCCGCCGGGACCCCCACCCCCGGCCAGCTGGGCGAGTTCGTCCGCGCGCAGGGGGTGACCACCCTGTGGCTGACGGCGGCGCTCTTTCACCAGATGGTGGACACGCACCCCGACGCGCTGCGCGGCGTGACCCAGCTGCTGGCCGGCGGCGACGTGCTGTGGCCCGGCCACGTGCGCCGCGCGCTGGAGGCGCTTCCCGGGTGCACGGTCATCAACGGCTACGGGCCCACCGAGGGCACCACCTTCACCACCACGCACCCCGTTCCCTCGCCCGGCGCGGTGGAGGAGCCCCTGCCGCTGGGGCTGCCCATCGCCCACACCCGCGTGCACCTGGTGGACGAGGGGATGGACGAAGTGGCGGAGGGCGAGGCGGGCGAGCTGCTGATCGGGGGCGACGGGGTGGCGCGCGGCTACCTGAACCGGCCCGGGCTCACGGCCGAGAAGTTCGTCCCCGACCCCTTCTCCGCGGAGCCCGGCGCGCGGCTGTACCGCAGCGGCGACCGGGCGCGGCGGCGTGAGGACGGGCGGCTGGACTTCCTGGGGCGGCTGGACCACCAGGTCAAGATCCGCGGCTTTCGCGTGGAGCCGGGCGAGGTGGAGGCCGCGCTGCTGGCCCACCCGGCGGTGCGCGAGGCGGTGGTGGCGGCGCGCGCGGACGACGGCGGCGACCGGCGGCTGGCGGCGTGGGTGGCCGCGCGCGAGCCCGCCCCCGACGCGGCGGCGCTGCGCGCCCACCTGCGCGAGCGGCTGCCGGAGTACATGGTGCCGTCGGCGTTCGTCTTCGTCCCCGGCTTTCCCCTGCTTCCCAGCGGCAAGGTGAACCGGGGGGCGCTTCCCGAGCCCCGCTTTGGCGAGGACGGCCGGCGTCCCTGGATCGAGCCGCGCACCGAAACCGAGCGCAGAGTGGCCGAGGTGCTGGCCGAGGTGCTGGGGGTGGAGCGGGTGGGCGCGGGCGACGACTTCTTCGACATGGGCGGGCACTCGCTGCGCGCCACGCAGGTGGTGACGCGGCTGCGCGAGGCGCTGCGGGTGGAGATCCCCCTGTCGGCGGTGTTCGACGCGCCCACGGTGGCCGCGCTGGCGGCGCGGATCGACGCGGCGGGGCCGGCGGCCGAGGAGTTGCCCCCCATCGTCCCCCTTCCCCGCGACCGGCCGCTCCCGCTGTCCCTTCCCCAGGAGGCGATCTGGTTTTTCCAGGAGCTGGCCCCGGGGATGAAGTCGTACAACTTCCAGGGCTCCATCCGCTTCCGGGGGACGCTGGACACGGAGGCGCTGGAGCGCGCGCTGACGGAGATCGTCCGCCGCCACGAGATCTTCCGCACCACCTTTCCCGAGCTGGACGGCCAGCCGGTGCAGGCCATCCATCCCCCCTTCGCCGTCACCCTTCCCGTGGACGACCTGCGCGGCCTGGCCGCGGGGGCGGAGCGCGACGGCGAGGTGCAGCGGCGGATGGCGGAGACGTTCGGCGTTCCCTTCGTGCTCTCGGAGCTGCCGCTGATCCGCTGGCGGCTGCTGCGCCTGGCCGACGACGAGTGGCTGCTGCTGCAGGTGGAGCACCACTTCGTCCACGACGGGTGGTCGTTCGCCGTGTTCCTGCGCGAGCTGACCACGCTGTACACGGCGTACCTGCGGGGCGAGCCGTCGCCGCTGCCCGAGCTGAAGGTGCAGTTCGCCGACTTCGCGGCGTGGCACCGGCGGCTGATGGAGGGCGACCGCGCGCGGGCCGACCTGGAGTACTGGCGCCGCACCCTGCACGGGGCCGACCCCGTGCTGGAGCTTCCCTTCGACCGTCCCCGCCCGGCGGCGATGAGCTTTCGCGGCGCGTCCATGCGGGTGCGCGTGCCCCCGGCGGCGGCGCGCGCGGCGCGGGCGTACGCGCGGGAAAACGGCGCCACCCTGTACATGGTGATGCTGGCGGCGTTCGAGGCCCTGCTGCACCGCACCACGGGGCAGGAGGACTTCTGCGTGGGCGGCAGCGTGGCGAATCGCAGCTGGCGCGAGGCCGAGCCGCTGATCGGGATGGTGGTGAACACGGTGGCCCTGCGCGCGCGGCTGGGCGAGGTGCGCACCTTTCGCCAGCTGGTGGCGCAGGTGCGCGCCACCGCCCGCGAGGCGTACGCCCACAAGGACGTGCACTTTGGCCAGGTGGTCGAGGCGGTGCGCCCCGAGCGCTCGCTGGGCCACCTGCCCATCTACCAGGTCGCCTACAACTTCCACGACTCGCCGTACCCGTCGCTGGAGCTCCCCGGCGTGACGCTGGAGGTGGTGGAGGGGCTGAACAACGGGTCGTCCAAGTTTGAGCTGAACGTCACCACCATGCCGCGCGCCGAGTCGCGCGCCGGGGCGCCGGAGGACGAGATCGAGTCGCTGTGGGAGTTCGGCCTCGACGTCTTCGACCGCGCCACGGTGGAGCGGCTGGTGCGGCTGCACGACCGGCTGCTGCAGGCCATGCTGGCCGACCCGGACCGCGACTTTCGCCAGATCCCCCTGCTGGACGACGCCGAGGCGGCGCAGGCGCTGGCCGAGGCCACGGGCCCGGCGCGCGCGCTGGAGCCCGTGCCCGTGCACCGCGGCTTCGACGCCGCGGCGGCCCGCACCCCGGACGCGCCGGCCGTGCGGGGGGCGGACGGGGCGCTGACGTACGCGCAGATGGCCCGGCGGGCCAACCGCCTGGCCCACCGGCTGGTGGCGCTGGGTGTTCGCCCGGACCAGCCGGTCGCCGTGTACCTGGAGCGCTCGGCGGCGTTCCTGACGGGCGCCCTGGCGGCGCTCAAGGCCGGGGCCGCCTACCTGCCGCTGGACCACGCGGTCCCGGCGGACCGGCTGGCGTGGATCCTGGAAGACGCGGCGGTCCCCGTGGTGCTGACCTCCCGCGCCCTGCTGCCGCGCGTGCCGGACACCGGCGCGGCGGTGGTCTGCATCGAGGAGCTGGACGAGGCGGCGGCGGCGGAGGGGGCGGAGGACGACCCGGGGATCCCGGTGGGGCTGGACCACCTGGCGTACGTCATCTACACCTCCGGATCGACCGGGCGGCCCAAGGGGGTGATGGTGCCGCACCGCGCGCTGGCCAACCTGTGCGCGTGGTACCAGCGGTCGATGGAGATCACCCCGGCCGACCGCGCCACGCAGCTGGCGGGCGCGGGGTTCGACGCGTCGGTGCTGGAGGTGTGGCCGTACCTGTCGCTGGGCGGCAGCATCCACGTGGTGGACGACGACACCCGGCTGTCGCCCGCGGCGGTGCGCGACTGGATGCTGGCGCGCGGCATTACCCAGGCGGTGCTCCCCACCCCGCTGGCCGAGGGGATGATGGCGCTGGAGTGGCCCGCGGACGCGCCGCTGCGCGGGGTGATCGCGGGGGGCGACGTGCTGCACCCCTTTGCGCGCCCGGACCTTCCCTTCTTCGTCGTCAACGGCTACGGGCCCACCGAGACGGCGGTGTGCTGCACCGCCGGGGTGGCGGAGCGCGAGGGCGAGGGGACCACGCGCACGCCCCCCATCGGCCGGCCGGTGGACAACCTGCGCAACTACGTGCTGGACGGGGCGCTGCGGCTGCTTCCCCCCGGCGTGCCGGGCGAGCTGTACGTGGCGGGCGCGGGGCTGGCGCGCGGCTACGTGGGGCGCGCGGACCTCACGGCCGAGCGCTTTCTTCCCGACCCCTATTCGCCCGGCGCCGGCGCGCGGATGTACCGCACGGGCGACCGGGTGCGGCGGCTGGCGGACGGGCGGCTGGAGTACCTGGCGCGCGCCGACTTCCAGGTGAAGGTGCGCGGGTTCCGCATCGAGCCGGGCGAGGTGGAGGCGGCGCTGCTGTCCCACCCCGCGGTGCGCGAGGCGCTGGCCATGGCGCGCGCGGACGGCGGCGGAGAAAAGCGGCTGGTGGCCTACGTGGCGGCCGGCGCGGACGAGGCGCCGCAGGCCGCGGAGCTGCGGGCCCACCTGCGGGCGCTGCTGCCGGAGTACATGGTTCCCGCGGCGTTCGTGGTGCTGGACGCGTTTCCGCTGACCGCCAACGGCAAGGTGGACCGCCGCGCCTTTCCCGCCCCGGCGGACGCCGGCGCGGACGGCGCGGAGTACGTGGCGCCGCGCACGCCGGTGGAGGAGCTGCTGGCGGGGATCTGGTGCGAGGTGCTGGGGCGCGAGCGGGTGGGCGCCCACGAGGGCTTCTTCGAGCTGGGCGGCCACTCGCTGCGCGCCACGCGGGTCATCTCGCGGGTCCGCTCCGCCTTCGGGGTCGACCTGCCGGTGCGGGCGCTGTTCGACGCGCCCACGGTGGCCGGGCTGGCCGCGCGGGTGGAGGCGGCGCGGGGCGGCGAGGGCGCGGCGGAGCTTCCGCCCCTGGCGCGCGCCGCCGGCGAGGGGCCGTGGCCGCTCTCGTTCGCGCAGCGCCGGCTGTGGTTCCTGGAGCGGATGGAGCCGGGGAGCGCCGCCTACAACCTTCCCGCCGCCTACCGGCTGGCGGGGGCGCTGGACGCGGACGCGCTGGAGCGCGCCCTGCGCGAGCTGGTGCGCCGGCACGAGGGGCTGCGCTCGTCGTTCGGCGTGGCGGCGGGCGAGCCGGTGCAGGCGGTGGGCGCGGTGGAGGGGCCGCTGCCGGCGGTGGACGACCTGCGCGCGCTGCCGGCGGCGGAGCGCCCGGCTGAGCTGGCGCGGCGGGTCGCGGAGGCGTCGTGGGCCCCGTTCGACCTGCGGCACGGGCCGCTGTTCCGCGCGCGGCTGTTCCGCACGGGGGACGAGGAGGCCGTGCTGCTGCTGGCCACGCACCACGTGGTGAGCGACGGGTGGAGCCAGACGGTGCTGGCGCGCGAGCTTTCGGCGCTGTACGGCGCCTTTGCGCGCGGCGAGGCGTCGCCGCTGGCGGAGCCGGCGTTCCGCTACGCCGACTATGCGGCGTGGCAGCACGGCTGGCTGCGCGGCGAGGTGCTGCAGACGCAGCTGGCGTGGTGGAAGTCGCGGCTGCAGGGCGCGCCCGCGGTGCTGGAGCTGCCCACGGACCGCCCGCGGCCGGCGGTGGCGAGCCCGCGCGGCGCGGCGGAGCCGGTGGCGCTGCCGCCGGAGCTGACGGCGGCGCTGCGCGCGCTGGCGCGCCGCGAGGGCGCCACGCTGTTCATGACGCTGCTGGCGGCGTGGCAGGCGCTGCTGTCGAAGTACTCCGGGCAGGAGGACGTGGTGGTTGGCGCCCCGGTGGCCGGGCGCACGCACCCCGGCGTGGAAGGCGTGGTGGGCTGCTTCGTGAACACGCTGGCGCTGCGCGGCGACCTGTCGGGCGACCCCACCTTCCGCGCGCTGCTGGGGCGGGTGCGCGAAACGCTGCTGGGCGCGTACGCGCACCAGGACCTGCCGTTCGAAAAGCTGGTGGAGGAGCTGGCGCCCGAGCGCTCGCTGCGGCACACGCCGCTCTTTCAGGCCACGCTGGCGCTGCAGAACCTGGAGTCGCGCGAGCAGCGGCTGGGCGAGGTGCGGATGGAGCCGCTTCCGCCCGTGGTGCAGGCCACCAAGTTCGACCTGGGGCTTTCGCTGCAGGAGGACGAGCACGAGGTGCGCGGCCTTCTTCTGTACCGCGCCGACCTGTTCGACGCCGAGACGGTGCGGCGGATGATCGGCCACCTGCGCGTGCTGCTGGAGGCCGCCGCCGCCACCCCGGAGCGCCGCCTTTCCGAGCTGCCCCTCCTGGAGGGCGCGGAGCGCGCGCGGGTGCTGCGGGAGTGGAATCCGCCCGCGGACGCCTTTCCCGTCTTCACGCTGCACGGCCGCTTCCAGGCGCGCGCGGCGGAGGCGCCGGACCGCATCGCCGTCTCCTTCGACGGCGAGTCGCTGTCGTACGGCGAGCTGAACGCGCGCGCCAACCGCCTTGCCCGCCACCTGCGCCGCCACGGCGTGGGCCCCGAGTCGCGCGTCGGGCTCTGCATGGAGCGCGGCACGGGGATGCTCGCCGGCATCCTCGGCATCCTCAAGGCCGGCGGCGCGTACGTGCCGCTCGATCCCACCTATCCCGCCGACCGCCTGGCCTACATGGTGGAGGATGCGGGGATCGCGGTGCTGGTGACGGAATCCGCGCTCCTCGACCGCATCGAAGACGACTCCATCACCCGCGTCCTGCTGGACGGGGATGCGCAGGCGATCGCGGCGGAGGGGGATGAAGATCTCCCGGCCGACGTCGGTCCGGAGGCGCTGGCGTACGTCATCTACACCTCCGGATCCACCGGCCGGCCCAAGGGGGCGATGCTCACGCACGCCAACGTGGCGCGGCTCTTCACCTCCACCGACGGCAGGTTCGGCTTCGGCGCCAGGGACGTGTGGACGCTGTTCCACTCCTACGCCTTCGACTTCTCCGTCTGGGAGATCTGGGGCGCGCTGCTGTACGGTGGCCGGCTCGTCGTCGTCCCCTTCCTGGTCAGCCGCTCGCCGGAGCAGTTCCGCGCGCTGCTGCGGGAGGAGGGCGTCACGGTCCTCAACCAGACCCCCTCCGCCTTCCAGCAGCTGATCGAGGCGGACGCAAAGGCGCCGGAGCCGCTGGAGGCGCTGCGCTACGTGGTCTTCGGCGGCGAGGCACTGCACTTCCCGTCGCTGCGCCCCTGGCTGGACCGCTACGGCCCCGCGCATCCGCGGCTCGTGAACATGTACGGGATCACGGAGACGTGCGTGCACGTCACCCATCACGCCGTCACCGGGCGCGAGCTGCGCGACCCGGGCGTGGCGAGCGTGATCGGCGGGCAGCTGGCGGACCTGCGGCTGTACGTGCTGGA
>NZ_DASWNM010000112.1:0-4228 GCF_036399255.1 Longimicrobium sp. | reverse complement strand
TGGAGGGAGGGGAGTTGTTCGGCGTGGGCGGCTTGGCTCAGCGCCTGCTGTTCCCCTCCCTTTGCACGGCCTGAGTGGGGGCGTGGTGAGGTTGGTGAGGGAGGGGTTAGGGGTGGGTTTTGCGCTTTTTCGGGCGTGTGTCGGGCGGTGGGTGACCCACCCCCGGCCCCCTCCCTTTCATCCGCGGCGACGGTTCGAGGGCGTCGGCTTGGAGGGAGGGGAGTTGTTCGGCGTGGGCGGCTTGGCTCAGCGCCTGCTGTTCCCCTCCCTTTGCACGGCCTGAGTGGGTGCGTGGTGAGGTTGGTGAGGGAGGGGTTAGCGGTGGGTTTGCGCTTCCTCGGGCGTGTGTCGGGCGGTGGGTGAGCCACCCCCAGCCCCTCCCTTTCATCCGCCGCAACAGTTCAAGAACGTCGGCGTGGAGGGAGGGGAGTTGTTCGGCGTGGGTGGCTTGGCTCAGCGCCTGCTGTTCCCCTCCCTTTGCACGGCCCGGGTGGGTGCGTGGTGGGGTTGGTGAGGGAGGGGTTAGGGGTGGGTTTTGCGCCAGCCGGTTCGCCGGTGGGTGACCCACCCCCGGCCCCTCCCGTTCATTAGCCGCGACCGTTCGAGGGTGTCGGCGCGGAGGGAGGGGAGTTGTTTGGCGGGTTTGGAGAGTGCTGGGAAGTGCGGGTGGCCGTCATGCTGGGAAGCGTGGCGGCCTTTTTCATTGGGGACAGGAGTGAGGCATGGTGGGACGTTCGAGCAAAAGCGCGTGCAGGCGGGCGGATCGGAAGGAAGGGTGGACCGAGGCGAAGAAGATGGCGTTTCTGGAGGTGCTTGGGGCGACGTGCAACATCGCCGCGGCGCTTCGCGCGGTGGGGATGAGCCGGCCGGGACTTGAGCGATTGCGGGCACGGGATGGGTCGTTCCGGGCGGCGATGACGGAGGTGCGGCGGCGGGCCTATCTCGACCTGGAATTCTTTGCGCTCGAGAAAATGATGAACGGCACGGTGAAGACCGTGACCAAGGCGGACGGCGCGGTGGAGACCGTGCACGAATATCCGCTCGGCCAGGCGATGCACCTGCTGCGGCTGCACCGCGACGTGGCGGAGGGCGCCGGCGTGCCCGAAGCGGAGAGCGAGGAAGCGGGCGAGGAGCAGAAGGCGGAGGTGGTCGAACGGCTGATGCGCAAGATGCGTGCGCTGAGGGCGCGGATGGACCGCGAGGAGGCGGCGGCGCTCAAGGCGACGGGCGCCGAAGGCGGGACGGGTGTGCGGGAGGCGGGTGCGCCCGCCGCTGCCGTTGGCGAAGAGGTGAGCGGAGGCGTGCCGGCCGCTGGCGGCGCGGCGGGGGAAGGGGGTGCGGGGTGAAGATCAAGAACATGCTGCAAATGGCGCGCCGGCTGTCCAACCTGCGCGACGAGGTTTTGTGGAAGAAGCTGTTCGAAAGCATGAACTTGGAGGAGATGCTAGAGTTCGACGCCTGCTTCGAGGCCTGGGCGCATGAGGGTCAAGTAGAGCCGGGCGGCCTTGGCTGGCGCAACTGGTTCGTGAACGGCGGGCGCGGCTACGGTAAGACCCGCGCCGGGGCGGAGTGGGTGAACGGATTGGCCACCCAGGCGGGCAGGCCGGTGCGGATCGCTTTGGTCGCTGCCAACGAGGGCGAGGCGCGGGCGGTGATGGTGGAGGGCGAGAGCGGGATCCTGTCGTGCGCGAAGCCGGGGCGGCGGCCGCGGTGGGAGCCGAGTTTGGGGCGGCTGACCTGGCCGAACGGAAGCGTTGCGACGATCTATTCGGGGGAAAATCCGGACGGGCTGCGCGGCGGCAACAACCATTTCGCCTGGGTCGACGAGTTCGCCAAATATGCCCATCCGCAGGAGACGTGGGACAATCTGCAGATGAGCCTGCGGCTGGGGCCGCGGCCGCGGGCGCTGGTGACGACGACGCCGCGGCCGATCCCGGCGCTGAAGCGGATCCTCGCCGACCCGCGGACGGTGGTGACGGGCGGGCGGACGGGGGACAATCCGCAGCATTCGGCGCAGTTCATCGAGACCATGATGGCGACCTATGGCGGCACGCGGCTGGGGCGGCAGGAGCTGGACGGCGAGCTGATCGAGGATGTGGCGGGGAGCCTGTGGCCGCGCGACCTGATCGAGCGGTGCCGCTCGCGGGGCGTGGAGGCGGAGGGCATGCGGCGGATCGTGGTCGGCGTCGATCCGCCGATCTCGGTGGGCGGCGATGGGTGCGGCATCGTGGTGTGCGGGGTGGACGCGGGCGGCGTCGGCCATGTGCTGGAGGATGCAAGCGTATCGGGGCTGCGGCCGGAAGGCTGGGCGCGGGCGGTGATCGCGGCGGCGGAGCGCTGGCAGGCGGACAAGGTGGTGGCGGAAGGCAATCAGGGCGGGGCGATGGTGGAAAGCGTGCTGCGCGCCGCCGATGCCCGGGTGCCGGTGCGGATGGTGTGGGCCAAGCGCGGCAAGACGGTGCGCGCCGAGCCGGTGGCGTTCCTGTTCGAAAAGGGCGAGGCGAAGTTTGCGGGGGCGTTCGGGGCGCTGGAGGACGAGCTTGCGGGGATGACGATCGGCGGCGGGTATGAAGGGCCGGGAAGGAGCCCGGACCGGGCGGATGCGTGCGTTTGGGCGCTGACCGAGCTGATGCTGAGACGGGAGCAGGCCGAGCCGCGGGTTAGGGTGTTGTGAAGGGGAGCTGGGGGGAGGGGCGTGCCCTCACCCTGCGCCGCTGTGCGGCGCTGTCCCTCTCCCGAGATGGGAGAGGGGCTTGGGCAGGGTAGCTGCGTGCCCTCACCCTGCCGCTTCGCGGCTGTCCCTCTCCCTGAAGGGGAGAGGGGTTGGAGTAGGAGGAGAGCGATGATGAAATGGTGGTTTGGGCGGAAGGCCGGGCGGGATGCCCGGCCTTTTTTGTTTCGGTGGGGGCAGGGTGGCGCGGCCGTATCCGGGGGGGAGTGGCCGCGGTCTTATGAGGCGCAGGTTCGGGAGGCGTATCTGGGCAATCCGGTGGCGCAGCGGGCGGTGCGGCTGGTGGCGGAGAGTGCGGCTTCGGCCGTGGTGTATGCCATTCAGGATGGTGTGGGGGAGGCGGAAACCGGGGCTAGGGCTGGGCCCCCTCCACCAGCCTTCGGCTGGTCCCCCTCCCCGTTCCGGGGAGGACTTATCACCTCCGCGCTACTGGAGACGGTGGTCACCCACCTTCTTTTGCATGGCAATGCCTACCTGCAGGTGCTTCTCGACGCCGACGGGGTGCCGGCGGAGTTGTTTGCGCTTAGGCCCGAGCGGGTGAGCGTGGAGGCGGATGCGGGCGGGTGGCCGGCGGCGTATCTGTACAAGGCGGGCGAGGCGCGGAGCCGGGTGGCGGCGCGGGACGGGCTCGGCAAGCCGGGGCTGGTGCACCTGAAATCGGTGCATCCGCTGGACGACCATTATGGGCTGGGCTGCCTGGGCGCGGCGGCGGGGGCGGTGGCGATCCACAATGCGGCGTCGCGCTGGAACAAGGCCCTGCTCGACAATGCGGCGCGGCCTTCGGGGGCGCTGGTCTACGCGCCCGGCGATGGTTCGGCGTTGTCGGCGGATCAGTTTTCGCGATTGCGCGAGGAACTGGAGGCGCAGTTTTCGGGGGCGGGGAATGCCGGGCGGCCGATGCTGCTGGAGGGGGGCCTGAGCTGGCAGGCGATGAGCCTGTCGCCGGCCGACATGGATTTCGTTGGGCTGAAGGCGGCGGCGGCGCGGGAGATCGCCTTGGCGTTCGGGGTGCCGCCGATGCTGCTCGGGCTGCCTGGGGATGCGACCTACGCCAATTACCGCGAGGCGAACCGCGCGCTGTGGCGGCTGAGCGTGCTGCCGACCGCGGACATGATCCTGACCGCGCTGCTGCAGGGGCTGGCAGGGTGGTTCGAGGGCGCGACGCTGACGGTCGAACTCGACCGGGTGCCGGCGCTGGCGGACGATCGCGCGGCGCTGTGGCAGTCCGCGAGCGCGGCGACGTTCCTGACGGACGACGAGAAGCGCGCGATGGTCGGGCTCGCGCCGAAGGGGGCGTCGTCGTGAGCGGGGCGGTGCTGGCGCAGCTGATGGCGCAGGCGGGGGAGCGCGGCGCCGAGCTGGTGACGCTGCGCGCGATCGCGGAGGAGGCCGGGGAGCTGGGGGCGACGCGCGCGCTGACCCGGCTCGGGCTCGCCGACGACAAGGCGGGGCGCGACATGGCGGAGCTGCGCGCGCTGCTGGAGGCGTGGCGCGACG
>NZ_DASWNM010000111.1:0-25030 GCF_036399255.1 Longimicrobium sp. | reverse complement strand
GCTTTCATTCGCATCCGGCCAGTTTCACCCGGCCGCCGCGTCAACCTCTTCCGTCATCGCCGCCCTCGTTCGTGGCAGCCCTTCAATCTATCACCCTCGACTCGCTTCGTCAAGGGGCGGCGGTGAGAAAGTTTTTCGCTTTCAGAACCGCCTCGTCGCTCTCAACGCCTTCAATCTAAACCACTTAGGCGTCCAGGTCAAGGGGCGGAATTCAAAACTTTCGCCTCTCGGCCAACCCGCCGCCGGTTCAGGCGACAGCCCTACAAGCTATCAGCCTTATCCAGCCCCGTCAACCCCGTCTCGCATCCTCGTGACCGCCGTGTGACGGCTTGGCTGCGAAGGGGCGCATAGTATAACGCGGGTTCCGTGACAGGTCAAGGGCCTCCGTCCGGGGATGTTGCCAGAGGGCGCGGCGCGAGGGGCGGGCGCCCCCTCCGGACTCGCATTACTCGCCCACCTCCCCCAAAACTGCTGGGGGAGGTTGGAGTGGGCAAAGGATGCAGGCTCGGCGACGGGAACCCGGATGAAGCAGGCAAACGCGTGAGGGATGCGCGCCCGCAGGGGCGAGACACCGGCGCGCCGTGCACGAGAACCGCGGGAAGGGAGGGAACCCTGGCGCGCCGGGGGCTCGACGCCGTTGGGCACAGTTGTATCGTGCCCTACGGCGCGCGCAGCCCGGCCCGGAGCGCAGCGGAGGGACACGCCCAAACCCGCCGTCCGCCCTTCGTCGTCACGAGGAACGGTTCTCGCCCGTAGCCGCGGACGGGACGGCGGAGTATCATCCCGCGAACTGCATCCCTATATAAAGACGAGAAGACGTGACGGACGCCGATCTGCCGATCGTGGTGGTGGGGGCCGGGGCCGCGGGGACCATGGCGGCGATCTTCGCGGCGCAGGGCGGCCGGCGCACGCTGCTGGTGGAGCGCACGCGCGACGGCGGCCGCAAGATCCTGATCAGCGGCGGCGGGCGGTGCAACGTGCTTCCCTCGCGCGTGGACGCGGGACAGTACTTTACGGAGTCGTCGCGCAACTCGATGAAGAAGATGCTGCTCTCCTGGCCCCTGGAGCAGCAGCGCCGCTTTTTCGAGGACGAGGTGGGGATCCGCCTGGTGCTGGAGGAGGAGAGCGGAAAGCTGTTCCCGGAGAGCAACAAGGCGCGCGACGTGCGCGACGGGCTGCTGGAGCTGGCGCGGCGGCGCGGGGCGGAGATGGTGTTCGACACCTACGTGGCGGGGCTGCGCCCCCCCGCCGGCGGCGAGCCGTGGAAGCTGCTGATCGACGGCGGGCGGGAAATCGCCGCGGCGGCGGTGATCATCGCCACGGGTGGCCTGTCGGTGCCGGCGACGGGGAGCGACGGGACGGGACTGCGCATGGTGCGGCAGCTGGGGCACTCGCTTCACGACACCTACGCGGCGCTCACCCCGCTGACGGCGGACCCGCCGGTGCACGGGCCGCTCGCGGGCGTGTCGCTGGAGGTGGGGCTGGAGGCGCCGCTGGCAAAGGGAAGCCTGCGCGCGGAGGGGGGATTCCTGTTCACCCACCGCGGCTACAGCGGGCCCTCGGTGCTGAACGTGAGCCACCTGGCCGTGCGCTCGGCGCGTGAGGGGGGAACGCGGCAGCCGGTGCTGGTCCAGTGGACGGGGATGGACGCGCGGGCGTGGGAGGCGCTGCTGCTGGAGGCCGGACCCGGCACGGTGGGATCGCTCGTGAGGCGCCAGCTGCCGCAGCGCCTGGCGGACACGCTGCTGGACGAGTGCGGCGTGGACCCGGAGCGCACGCGGTCGCAGCTGCGGCGCGACGAGCGGGCGCGGCTGGTGGAGGCGCTGGCCCGCTATCCCCTGCCCTGGACGGGCGACGAGGGGTACAAGAAGGCCGAGGTCACGGGCGGCGGCGTGCCGCTGGCGGAGGTGGACCCGCGCACGGGGGAAAGCCGCGTGGTGCCGGGGCTGTTCCTGTGCGGCGAGATCCTGGACTGCTTTGGGCCGATCGGGGGATACAACTTTTTCTGGGCGTGGGCGACGGGGCGGGCGGCGGGGCTGGGGGCGGGCGGTTTGGTGAAGGGGTGAAGGGGTGAAGGGGTGAAGGGGTGAAGGGGTGAAGGGGTGAAGGGGGACCGGGGTTTTCCAGAAAGAGATCCGAACGGCGAATGACGGACGTATCATCATCCGGCGCACCGCATTCCACGGAGTGGAGCGAGGCGGAGCGGCGGTTGCGGGCGGAGTTCCCGATGGTGGTGGAGTGGCCGGTGGCCTGGGCGGAGATGGACTACTTTCGCCACGTGAACCACGCGGTCTTCTTTACCTGGTTCGAGGGCGCGCGGATCGCGTACCTGGAGCGCATCGGGTTTCGCGAGCTGACGGCGGAGCAGCAGGTGGGGCCCATCCTGGGCTCGACACAGGCGCGGTACCGGCGGCCGGTGTTCTATCCCGACACGGTGGTGATCGGCGCGCGGGTCACGGAGGTGGGCCCGGACCGCTTTACGCAGGAGTACCGCATCGTGAGCCGCGCGCAGGGCGAGGTGGCGGCGGAAGGCGGCGGCACGCTGGTGGCGTACGACTACGCGGCGGGACGCAAGGTGCCCCTCCCGGAGCGGGTGCGCGACGCCATCCGGGCGCTGGAAGCGTCGGTGCGGGCGGGGTAACAACGCCGCCCCGCGCGCGTCCGGGGACGCTGGAACGGGCGTAAGGCACTGCCCGACAAGAAGTTCCGGTTTGGATGAAAGTGCCGGGGCACGGTTGTCGCAGAGAGGGTTTCCGGTTATCTTCCGTGCACTTCGGCACGCCCTGCCAGGCAGCCCATGCCTCCAGGCCCGTCCGGGTGCCGAATTCCAGGTGCTTTTCACGCGGGCTGCCGCTCTCTTTCAAGCGAGGTAACGATGGGTCTCGGTCTTGGTCCTTTCGAGCTTGTACTGATCTTCTTCGTCATGCTGCTTCTGTTCGGCGCCAAGCGGCTGCCGGAGCTGGCGAACGGAATGGGGAAGGGCATTCGTGACTTCAAGCGCGCCCTGAACGGGGTGGACGAGCAGTCCATCCAGGCCAACGCCCAGCAGAACTACCTGCAGCAGCCGGCCGTGCCGGCGCTGGGCGCCTCGGCTGACGCCGTGGCGGTGGAAGGCGAGCCCCGGCGCCTGTCGTAAGCGCGCACGCGGCTCGGCACGAGCGGCCCCCGGCATCACGCCGGGGGCCGCTTGTCGTCGGGGGTGCGATGGCTCGGCAAGGCACCGGAAGGGTGCAGGGCTCGGGGACTGCAATGGCTCCGGCTCCCGGCTCCAAGGGCAAATGAATTCGCTGCAACAACCACACGAAGGCCGCCTTCGCGGACTGGAAGTATGGTGGTCAGGCGAGTGACTGCCACGTAGATGGTTGGGGTTTGCACGGAGTCTGCTGCCTCATCACCTCCTTCAGGGGTTGGGGAAGGTGGAGGTGTGATGCGAGTACGGACGGGGCGGCCCGCGGCCCTGCCGAAGCCTCGTCACCGCCGGGACACGGTCTAGCCCGTTACAATCGTGCAATGCGCCGATGCACCCTCCCCGGGTGCGGAAGACGGCGGACGCAGATCCAACCCGATCCACATCAACCCGTTACACGGTTCGCTCCCGCTGGAACACCCGTTGCCCCTGGTGGCGCCGGGACGCCGCCGCACGTCCGGAGGCCTCGTCACGCACCGGCGCACCGGCGCAGCGTCCCACCCCACCCGTCCACCTCCCGCTCCGGAGCACCGCTCCATGGGTGTGCTTTTCTCCATGCGACATCGCGGGGCCGGCGAGGCGGCGGCGCGCGCGCGGTCCATCGTCTCCCGGTTCGGCGTTACGGCCGCCCCCATGGAAGACCGGCTGCGGCGCTTCGACGAGCTTACGGCGCAGTTCGGTGTTCGGCCGTCGTGGGCCATCACGGCGTGCGTCCTGGACCGCAACCGCAACGCCATCGTCCGCTTTGCCGAGCGCGGGGTGGAGTTCGCCATCCACGGCCTGGTGCACGACGACCACAGCCGGCGCTCGCTGGACGAGCAGCGCACCAGCATTGGCCGGGCGGCGGAGCTGTTCCGGTCCGCGGGGGTGCCGTTTCGCGGCTTTCGCTGCCCCTACCTGCGCGGCAACGCGGCCACGGACCAGGTGGTGCGCGACCTGGGGCTGCTGTACCACAACACCCAGCCGGTGGTCTTCGACACGGCGGCGGCGCTGGACGCGCACGCGGAAGAGACGTTTCGCCGCACGCTCCAAAGCGTGTACGGCGGCGCGGTGGGCTCGGAGCGCCTGGCGGTGCGTCCGGCGCTGCGGGGCGGCGTCATCCACATCCCCGTGGCGCTGCCGGACGACGCCATCATGGTGGAGCGGCTGCGGCTGAGCGAGGCGCAGCAGACGGCGGTGTGGCTGGCCACGCTGGACGCCACCTGGAAGGCCGGCGAGCTGTTTACCGTGCAGCTGCACCCGGAGCGCACGGACGAGTGCGCCGCCGCGCTGGCCGCCACACTCTCCGAGGCGCGGGCGCGGCGGCCGGCGGTGTGGATCGCCACGCTGGAGCGCATCGCGGAGTGGTGGCGGCGGCGGGCGCGCACGCGGCTGGAGGTAATGCCGCTGGAGGACGGCCGCTACCGGGTGCGGATGGACGGCGACCCGGCGGCCACGCTGCTGGTACGCGGGCTGCCGGGGGTGGACGCGCTTCCCTGGGTGGGCGCGGACCGGGTGGCGCGCGCGCCGGAGCTGGCGCTGGCGGCGGCGCGCAAGCCGGTGGTGGGCGTGTCGCCGCGGACGCCGCCATCGGTGCTGGCGCTTCTGGCGGAGGAGGGCTTTCCGGCGGAGCGCGGCGAGGAGCCGGCGCGGTTCGGCGCCTGGGTGGACGTGGACGCGTCCGTGGACGAGAAGCGGGTCCTGGAGATCGTGGATGCGTCGGACGGGCCGCTGGTGCGCCTGGGACGCTGGCCGGCCGGCGCCCGCAGCGCCCTCTCGGTGACGGGCGACATCGACTGCATGACGCTTCAGGACTTTGCCCTGCGCCTGTGGGAAACGCGGCGATAGCGAGGCCGCACGCGGTGCCGATGGGCTGGGTGACGCGCTGCAGGTGGATACAGGGAGCCCGGCGATCGATCGTGATCGCCGGGCTCCAAACTTCACTGGGCATCGAAGTACACAATCGCCAGCGCGATCAACCTGCCGCGACCAGACGAAGCAAGAACGCCAGCCAGCGCGGCCTGCGGCGCACGGGACGAAACGGCGCCATGTCACGCCGCGTCGGAATCGACACACCGGCACGGGCGAGGATCTCGTCTCGCCTCGGAAGCGGATCATCGGCTGGACCGAGCCGCTCCTGCACCTCTTCGAGCTTCTGCACCATGCCTGTCCGCCGGAAGAGCGAATCCGTTGTGCTCCAGAACCTAGTCGTCCGGAGCGTCCGCTGTCAATTGTCCTATCCGTTCACCTCGGCTCGGATTACCGAGGCGCAAAGGCGGGCTGACGCGCATCCGGCAGGATGCTCTATCAGGTTCGTTGCCCAGCCGGATTGTGTGTGCTATTTTTTGGCACAGCAAGAGACAAGGGAGATGATGAACGGACGTGCATCGACGGGCAAATCTTCGTTGGCGGCGCTGTTTCCTTCGATGGCGATGGCGCGGCTCGTAATTTTCTTCGCCGTTCACCCCGGCTCACGTTATCATGTGCGGGAGCTGGGCCGGCTCACGGAGCTTTCCAGCGCCTCACTGCAGCACGAGCTTCGGCGCCTGACGCAGATCGGGGCGCTGCGGCGGGAGGATGAGGACACCCGGGCCTACTATCAGGCAGACGAGTCACACCCGGTGTGGCGCGCATGGTTCCTCCTGCTGCGGGCGAGTGCGCATCCCGTCGACATTGTGCGTGAGGCGCTGGTGGATGCGTCCGGGCTGGAAGGTGCGTTTGTCTTTGGATCGTCGGTTCGTGGAGATCCAAGACCGGACAGCGACATCGACGTGTTTCTGATCGGCAGCGAGCAGGCACGCACCGACGCCGGATATCGGCTGGTGGAGGCCGAACTGCTGGTCGGACGGGATGTGGACGTGATCGGCTACGACAAGGACCAGCTCGCCGCGCGAATCCAATCGGACAATCCTTTCGTCCGGCGAGTTATCTCCGAACCGAGAGAATGGGTCCGCGGCGGCCCCGATCTCCTCATTTTCCCCGTACCGAGCGCCGCGTAACCGTGTGCCACCTGCAGCGTCCATACACCAAGACAGGAACATCCCCATGAATCTGGCGAAGCGCGGTCCCCTGCCCTGGCTGCTGGGCGGGGCGTGCGTGGTGATCGTGGTGGCGGGGCTGCGGGCGGCGTCGGGGATCCTGAACCCCATGCTGATGGCCGGCTTTCTGGCGCTGCTGTTTCAGCCGCTGACGCGCCGGTTGCGGCGCTGGGGGGTGGCCGGCGGGCTGGCGGTGACGCTGGTGGTGCTGGCGGTGGTGCTGGCGGGGCTGCTGCTGGTGGCGTTCGTGGGCGTGTCCCTGCGCCAGCTGGCGCTGCAGATGCCGCAGTACGGCGAGCGGCTGAGCGGCGTGGTGGCGGACGTGTCCGGACGGCTGGCCAAGGAGGGGATCGACGCGGGGGCGTACCTGGAGGGCGCGCTGCGGGGTCCTGAGGTGGGCAGGTTCGTGCTGAACGCGTCGGGCTCCATCGCCAGCGGGCTCAGCAACCTGGCGCTCACCTTCTTCATCTTCGCCTTCATGCTGGGCGGCATGTGGGAGCTGGAGCGCCGGGCCTCCACCCGCTCGCGCGACCACAGCCCGCTGGCGGCGCGGTTCCTGGGCTTTTCGGAAACCATCCGCGGCTACATGGGGGTGCGGGCGGTGCTGGGGCTGATTGCGGCGGTGCTGGATTACGTGCTGCTGGAGGCGCTGGGGGTGGACTACGCGCTGCTGTGGGGCGTGCTCTCGTTCCTCCTCAGCTTCGTCCCCAACATCGGCTTTACGCTGTCGCTGATCCCGCCCACGCTGCTGGCGCTGGTGGAGAAGGGATGGCCCGAGGCGCTGATCGTCTTTGTGGGATACCAGGTGATCAACAACGTGATCGACAACGTCATCGGGCCGCGCTTCGTGGGGCGCGAGATGAAGATCTCGGCGCTGTTGAGCTTTCTGTCGGTGATCTTCTGGGCGTGGGTGCTGGGCGCCACGGGCGCCATTCTGGCGGTGCCGCTGACGGTGCTCATCCGCGACCTGGCGTTTGGCCCGGCGGACCCGCCCGACATCGGCACGCCGCAGACGGTGACCAACTCGACGGTGCCAATGCCGCAGCACCCGCCCGAGCCGGCGCTGGGCGAGACGGAGCCGCCTCCGCCCCCGAGCGAATCCCCGCCCGCCACGTAGGCCGTGGCGGAGGAACAGCGGGTGCGGGACGCGCGGCAGGCGCGGACGTGGCCGGGATCAGGCTTCTTCAGAAAGATTGCGCGGTGTTGTGCACCGCTCACCGCGATTGACTGCAGACTCCGAGTCCAGCGCCCACCCCGATCTGTCATTCCGAGGGAGCGCACACCCGGTACCTTGCCGCAACCACGGGACCCGGTGCGCGACCGAGGAATCTACTCTCCGTTTCCTCGTGGCCTGCGGCGCCGCCCCGGAACCGGCCCTGTCTGGCTGTTTCGATGCCGCGACGGTCGCGCGGGCTGCCGCGTCCGCCCTCGCCCGAGCCGAAGGTAGATTCCTCGGCCCTGCAACCCGCGGCGTGAGCGGCCGAGTGCAGCTTGGCCGGGCCTCGGAATGACAGTCCCTGCTTCTTCAGCAGGGTGCGTGGAGCACCGCTGGATTCAGGAAGTCACTTCTGTGTGTGATGCAGGTGTGTGAAAGCCCCGCCGGCGGGCGGGGCTTTCGTTCATCCGCTCAGGCGGGGACGGCGGCGGGCGACGGGGTGCGGCGGCGGATGCGCATCCGCACGCCGTTGCGCGGGCGCAGGGTGAAGGTGGCGTCAGGCACCACCTCGTGGCCGGGCACGGACTCCAGCTCGAAGCGCTGCGCCAGAGTGGCCAGCACCACCTGCGCCTCCATGAGCGCAAAGCTGCTGCCGATGCACTGCCGCGCGCCCCCGCCGAACGGGTAGTACGCGAACGGCGGGAACGTCCCCGGGCCGGCGCCCACGAACCGTTCGGGGACGAACGCATCGGGGCGATCCCACAGGTCCGGACGGCGATGCGTGACCCACTGGCTCACCATCACGATGTTGCGCGCGGGGATGCGGTAGCCGCCGATCTCGTCCTCCTCCACCGACTCGCGCGGCTGGCCCCATGCCGGCGGGTACAGCCGCAGCGTCTCGTCGAACACCGCGCGGGTGTACGGCAGGCGCGGCAGGTCTTCCACGCCGGGCGTGCGGCCGCCGAGCACCGCATCCAGCTCCTCGCGCAGCTTCGCGGCGGCGCCGGGATTGCCGGACAGCAGGTGCCACGTCCAGCTGAGCGACGCCGCGGCCGTCTCGTGCCCGGCGATCATCAGCGTGAGCGCTTCGTGGCGCACCTGCCGGTCGTCCATCCGCGCGCCGGTCTCGGCGTCCCGCGCATCCAGCAGCATCTGCAGCAGGTCCGGCCGCTCCTGGCCCGACCGGCGGCGCTCGGCGATCATGTCGTCCACCGTGCGGTGCACCACGTCGCGCGCGGCGGCAAAGCGGCGGTTCTCGCGGGTGGGCAGCCAGGCGGGCGGGGCAAACGGCATCGTCATCCGCATGCTGACGTGCTGAAATGCGGTGCGGATGGCGGTTCCCAGCACGTTGGCCTCGCCGCTGAGGTCGTGCGAGAACAGCGTGGTGCCCACGATGCGCAGCGTAAGCCGCAGCATCTCTTCGCCCACCTCGACCACGGCGCCCTCCGCCGCAAGCCGGTCCCAGCGCTCCGCCGCGAGCTCCGCGGCCTGGGCCATCTGCGCGACGAGGCCGGCGAGGCGCTGGCGGTGGAAGGCGGGCTGCATGAGGCGGCGGTTCTGCAGCCAGGTGTCGCCCTCGGCGGCCAGGATGCCGTTGCCGGCCAGCATGCGCACGGGCGCGTTGAAGCGGTCCGGCTTGCGGTAGTTCTTGCCGCGCGTCTTGAGTACGTGCTCCACGCCCGCGGGGTGCGTGACCAGGTACCAGTTGATGCCCGGAATGCCGCGCAGCCGCACCACGTCGCCCAGCGTGCGCTGGGCGCGCGTGTACAGCGCCAGCGGGTCGGCGACCGCCTCGGGGCCCGAGCCGAACAGGAAGCCGCCCGGCATCAGCGGCGGCAGAGAAAGCTTGCTCACGGGAGTCGATCCCTTCGCGTAAGACGGTGATCGATGGAACCACGGTCCAGCGCCCGCAAGCAAGCCTGCCGCGAGCCCGCGCACAATGGGGAATCTGCCCCATGCGAGTCCGGCATCGCGCCGCCGCGCCGGTGGATTGCAACCGGAGGCACCCCGGCGGCTTCCAATCCGCAGTGTCGATGGACGACGTGCCGTCTGCCTGCGGGAGCGAATGATGCGATTGCGATTCTAATCCGGCAACGTGCCATACGCCCGCTGGAGCGAATGAATTCGCCGCTGGAAAATCGCAAAGTCCGCCTGCGCGGACTCGGCGGCCCGGACGTGTGCGGCGTCCCGAGCACCGGCGCGTCCGCAGCCGGGCGAGTCAGTCGATCACCCAGCCCCTACGCCATCCTCCAGACCTACTGATGCGTTCGATGATCATCCATCACCCGGCACCGCTCAGACGCCGCGGCTTTACCCTGCGCCCGCGCGCCGCGCACGGCGTCTGGCTGACGCTGGCGCTCGTCCTGGCTCCCACGGCAGCCGGTGCGCAGGAGCCGGACATCGAGGCGCGGCTGGCGCGCGCGGAGGCCTACCATGAGGCGCTACGGACGCTGCCGGGTGGGCGGGTGAGCGCGAGGTGGGTGCCCGGCACGGAGGCGTTCGTCTACCGCGCGCAGGCCGGTCCGCACGCGGGGCAGTGGATGCGGGTGGATGCGATCACCGGCACCGCGGCGCCGGTCGCGCAGGAAAACCTGCCGCCCCAGCCCGCGCCGCCGGGGCTGTCGCGGATGGACCGCCGCGGCGACACGCTCCGCATCCTGCGCGTGGACGGCGGAGAAGCCGCGCGGCTGGTGGATGCGCCAGACGCCGGCTGGCAGGTGAGTCCGCAGGGGTGGCATCCGGACGGCCGCTGGCTGGCCGTGCTCCGCGCCGACGCCGCGGGCGTGCACAGGGTGCCGGTCATCGACTACGCGCAGCCGCTGGAGCGCGTGGAGCCGGTGGAGTATCCCAAGTCCGGCACGCCGCTGCCGGTGCCGACCCTCCACGTCGTCGACGCAGGGTCGCGGGGAATGCGGCAGGCGCAGCTGGACGTGCGCGATGCGTACGCCTTGATCGCCGGGTGGCGCGGGGAGCCGGCGGAGGCGCTGGTGATCCGGATGACGCGCACCGGCAAGCAACTGGAGCTGCTGGCGGTCGATCCGCGGGACGGACGCAGCCGGCTGCTGGTCCGGGATGAGCGCCCGGAGACGTCGGTCGCCGCGCTGGACTTTGCCACGGGCGGGTGGACGAACCAGGTGACGGTGCTGCCGGACGGTTCCGGCTTTCTCTGGTTCTCGGAGCGCGACGGATGGCGGCACCTGTACCGCTACGGGTGGGACGGCGCCGCGCCGCGGCAGCTGACCCGCGGCGCGTTCCCGGTGCACAGCGTGGTGCGGGTGGATTCCGCGTCGGGGCAGATCCACGTCATCGCCTCGGCGGACGCGGCGCGGCCGTACGACCAGCACCTGTACGTGCTCCCCGCGAACGGCGGCGCGCTCCGCCCCCTGACGCGGGAGCCCGGGATTCACGACGTGCAGTTTTCCCCCAGCGGCCGCGCGTTCCTGGACGTGCACTCCAGCATCGACCGGCCCTACGCCACCGACCTGCGCCGCGCGGACGGATCGACCGTCGCGCGTCTGGAGACGGCGGACACCTCCCGCATCGCCGCGCTGGGCCACCGTCCGCCCGAGGCCTTTCGCGCAAAGGCGGCGGATGGAAGGACAGAGATCCATGGCGTCATCTACACGCCGGCGGACTTCAGCCCGGCGCGCCGGTATCCCGTGGTGGACTACATCTACGGCGGCCCCTGGCTTTCCGCCGTACAGAAGGAGTACGCGCCCACCATCTCCATGCAGCGCATCGCCGCGTCGCTGGCGCAGATGGGGCTGGTGGTGGTGATGGTGGACGCGCGGGGCACGCCGGGGCGCGACAAGGCGTTCCAGGACGCCACGTACGGCCGCGTGGGGCAGATGGAGATCGCCGACCACGTGGCCGCGCTGCGCCAGGCGGCGGAGGGGCGCCCGTGGATGGACCTGTCGCGCGCCGGCATCGCGGGCCACTCGTGGGGCGGATACTTCGCGCTGCGGGGGATGCTGACCGCGCCGGAGTTCTTTCGCGCGGGGTACGCCGGGGCGCCGGGGGACCTGGTGGAGCTGGCCGTCATCAACGAGCCGCACATGGGGATGCCGGCGGAGAACCCCGAGGGATACGCGCGCGGCTCCAACCTTCCGCTGGCGGCCAGCCTGGCCGGGCCGCTCAAGATCATGCACGGCACCAGCGACGTAAACGCGCCGTTCGGCAGCACCATGCGGATGATCAGCGCGCTCATCGCCGCGGACCGGCGCTTCGACCTGCTGGTGATCCCCAACGCGCCGCACAACCCGGCGGACCCGGCCGGCCGGTACTACCGGCAGGACCTGCGGCGGTTCATGGCTGCGGAACTGCAGGGAATAGGGAACAGGGAACAGGGAACAGGGAACAGGGAATAGGGAATAGGGAATAGGGAATAGGGGACAGGGGACAGCCTGCAAGGGCTCACGTTTCGTGGGACGGGGACGTGCGTAGAGCGGACGCCCGTTCGCTATCCCTCGCGGCGCTCGTCGTGTATCGTGTGCGGGATGGTTCGATCTAACCGATCCCGCACCCGAACCGATCCTGCCCGATGATTCCGAGACCCGACGCATCCGAGCACCTGCCGTACTACAGCAAGTACGTCGACCGCGTCCCCGACGGTGACCTGCTGCAGATGCTGGGCGAACAGCTGGACGAGACGCTGGCGCTGGTCGGCGGGCTGGACGAGGCGCAGGGCGGCCACCGCTACGCACCCGGCAAGTGGAGCATCCGCGAGTCGCTGAACCACGTCATCGACGCCGAGCGCATCTTTGCCTACCGCGCGCTCCGCATCTCGCGCGGAGACCAGACGCCGCTGGAAAGCTTCGACGAGAACGCCTACGCCGAGGCCGCCGGCGCCGATGCGCGCACCTTGGCGGACCTGGCGGACGAGCTGCGGCACGTGCGGATGGCCAACCTGGCCCTGTTCCAGAGCCTGAACGACGAGGCGCTGGCCCGCCGCGGCACCGCCAGCGGCGGAACGGTGTCCGTGCGCGCGCTGGCGTGGATCATCGCCGGGCACGAGCGGCACCACGTGGCGCTGCTCCGCGAGCGGTACCTGCCCGGCCTGACCTCCGCCACCGCAGCCGCCTGACTGGGGACGAGGGATGGAGATCACCACGATCGAGCCGTTCCTGGACTACTACGCGCGCATCCGCCAGCGGACGCGGCGCGTGGTGGCCTGCATCCCTCCCGAGCGGCTGGAGTGGGCGCCGCGCGACGGCGCCTGGAGCCTGGGCGACGTGGTGCGGCACCTGGGCGCCATCGAACGGTGGATGTTCGCCGAGAACGTGTCCGGCCTCCCCAGCCGCTACCCCGGCCACGGCCGCGAGCTGGCGGATGGATATGACGAGGTGCTGGCGTACTTCGACCGGATGCACGCCGAGTCGATGGATCTGTTCGCCGCGCTGACGCCCGAGGCGCTGCAGGCGCGCTGCACCACGCCCGGCGGCGCGTCCATGCCCGCGTGGAAATGGCTGCGGGCCATGGTGGAGCACGAGATCCACCACCGTGGCCAGATCTACCTGATGCTGGGGATGATCGGCGTCCCCACCCCTCCGCTCTACGGCCTGACCTCGGAAGAGGTGAAGGAGCGCAGTGTGGTGGGATGATGTAGTGCATCTGTCATCCTGAGAGCGTGTTGCTAGACCCCCAACCTCACAAAGAAGCGATGACTTCCTGAGGGAGCGCACCACGTGTAACCCGATTCCACACAACCGCCTGCGCGCGACCGAAGGACCTGCTCTCCGGCGAGGCGGGGCCGGCTCCATGCCGCGGGACCCGCCCCCCGGTTTGTGCCAGCGAGGTCCTTCGGTCGGCGCCAGGGTGCAGTGTGCAAGCGAGTTAGGGGTGGCGCCTCCCTCAGGGAGTCAATCACGCCGGGAGCTTTGGCAACACCTTCTGAGGCCCGGCCACACCGAATCATCCCCTCGCGCCGCGGGCTACAGGGCCGAAGAATCTACCCTCCGCCTGCTGAAGGCCGGCTGCGGCAGCCCGCGCCACCGCCGCGGCCACCCAACCGTCGGATAGAGCCCACCGGCAGACGCGCGCGCATGCCCACGGCCTCACGTCCGGATCGGTCTACCCGTCCGCCGGACCACGGCACGGCGGCAGGCCACGAGGCGCGGACGGTAGATTCCTCAGTCGGCGCCGGAGCACCCGGTGGGGACGGTTCCGTGCGGCGCCTCCTTCGGAATGACAGATCCCGTTGGCGCCATGGGGAGGATCTACTGATGCTGTGGATGATCGGCGTTCCACACCTCTACGCCGCGGGCTGATGTCTGAAGAAGCCGTTCCGCTTTGGCCGAACGTGGCGGACCATCGCTCCCGCCGCGCCATCCGCTCCGGCGTGGCGTCTTGTCCGGCCGCCCTGCCCGCTCTATTCTCCCCGCTCCGCACCCGCCCGCGCGAAACCCCGCCGCGCGCCGGCCGTACTGTCGCGGCACGCGGTGAAGGGCGCCGCGTCACCGTTCCGGCATCCACCAGACTCCCCACTTCCCTCATCCGATGCACGGTCGTGAATGGCTGGTCGAGGCGCACGGGTGCGACCCCGCCGCGCTTGCGGACGTGGACACGCTGCGGCGGCTGTTCGACCGGGTGGTGCGGGAGCTGGCGCTGCACCCGGTAGCGCCCGCGCAGTGGCACCGCTTTCCCGGACCCGGCGGCGTGACCGGCCTGTGCATGCTGGCCGAGTCGCACCTGGCCTGCCACACCTTTCCCGAGCACGGCTCCATCTGCCTGAACCTGTTCTGCTGCCGCCCGCGGCCGGAGTGGGACTGGGAGGGTGAGCTGCGCGCGCTGCTGGGCGCCGCCGAAGTCACCGTGCGCGCCGTGGAGCGCCCCTACGCCGCCGTCCCCGCGCTGGCCGGATGACCGCGCCCGTCGCCAATTGCCCCAGCTGCGGCGCCGAGGTCCGCTTTCAGTGGGCCGGGGCCGTGCAGACGGTGTGCACCCACTGCGGCTCCGTCCTGCTGCGGCGCGGCGTGGACCTGCAGAACGTCGGCCGCGTCTCTGATCCGCCGCCCGCCACCTCGCGCATCCAGCTGGGCACCCGCGGCGTGTACGACGGCACCGCCTTCCGGGTCGTAGGGCGCATTGCGTACGAGTACGAGCGGGGCTTCTGGAGCGAGTGGCACCTGGGGTTTGCGGACGGCCGCAGCGGCTGGCTTTCCGACGCGCAGGACGAGTACGCCGTCAGCTTTCTGGCCCCGCCCGCCGGCCCCGTTCCACCCCCCGAAGCCTTGCCGCCGGGGGAGCGGGTCGTGCTGGGCAACACGTGGTACACCGTCTCCACGCGCACCCGGGCACGCTACGCGGGGGTGGAGGGCGAGCTGCCCTTCGAGTACTGGGACCATGCGGAGGTGCCGTTCACGGACCTTGTCGGTCCGGACGACACGTTCGCCACGCTGGACTACAGCGAGAACCCGCCGCTGGTGTTCGTGGGCGAGTACGTGTCGTTCCCGGCGCTCGCGCTGCGGGACCTGCGCGCCTCGAAGGATCAGCGCACGGCGGGCGCGGACGCGCTCAACTGCCCCAACTGCGGCGGGACCGTTACCATCCGCCTGCCCGGCGAGACGGTGAACGCCGTCTGCCAGTACTGCCAGTCTGTGCTGGATGCCAGCTCGCCCAGGCTGCAGGTGCTGCAGCGCTTCGAGGACCGCGTCGCCGTCCGGCCGCTCATCCCCCTGGGATCCACCGGGCGGATGCACGGGGCGGAGTGGACGGTGCTGGGCTTTCAGCAGCGCGGCATCCGGGTGGAGGGCGTGAGCTACTCGTGGCGCGAGTACCTGCTGCACGCCCCGGAGCGCGGCTTTCGCTACCTGACGGAGTACGCCGGGCACTGGAACGACGTGGTGCCGCTCAAGGAAGCGCCGCAGGTGACCGGCAGCGGGCGGCAGGCCCGCGCGAAGCACCGGGGCGCGTGGTTCCAGCACTTTCAGCGCGCCAGCGCCGAGACGTCGTTCGTGCTGGGCGAGTTTCCCTGGCAGGTGCGCGTGGGCGACCGCGCGCAAAGCGACGACTACGTCCACCCACCCCTCCTGCTTTCGCGCGAGCAGACGCACGACGAGGTGTCCTGGTCGCTGGGCGAGTACGTGCCGCCGCAGCGCATCTGGGAAGCGTTCCGGCTGCCGGGGATTCCGCCCGAGCCGCGCGGCGTGTTCGCCAACCAGCCGTCGCCGCACGCCGGCGTCATCACGCCGCTGTGGTACGCATGCCTGGCGTTCGCCGCCGCGCTACTGGTGCTGCTGCTGGTGAGCGCGCAGTCCACCCGCCAGGTGTACGCCGGGAATGGCACCGTCGCCGCCACCGACTCGGCGGGGCGCAACGTCCTGGTCACCGAGCCGTTCACCATCACCGGGCGCCCGTCGCGGCTGCGGGTAGAGGTGGAGACCGACGTGAGCAACGCGTACGCGTACTTCGACATGACGCTGGTGGACGAGGGAACCGGGCGCACCCGCGACTTCGACGCCGAGACCTCGTACTATTACGGCTACGACGACGGGTCGCGCTGGTCCGAGGGGTCGCCCCGCGACGGGGTGAGCGTTCCGCGCGTGGCGCCCGGGCGCTACCGGCTGGTGGTGGCCCCGCAGGCGTCGACGGACGTACGCTACTCCATCCGCGCCGTCCACGGCGGACCCGCGATGTCGCTGTACCTGCTGGGGCTGCTGGCGCTGCTGGTGCCCCCGGTGGTGCGGGGGCTGATGGGGGCCACGTTCGAGCATAGCCGGTGGATGGAGAGCGACTACGCACCCGTCGCCGACGACGACGAGGACGAGTGAGCCATGCGCCAGATACGGTGGTACCTGATCTTTGGAACGGCGGTGCTCGCTCTGGTGAGCCTGGCCGACTACCGCGGATGGGCGCCGTTCAGCAACGCCCGCGAGGGGCAGCCCGCCCCCCGCTCGGTGCGCGACAACCCCGGCGCGTACCGCGTGCACTACACCGGGTCCGGCCGCTACGTCGGGGGCAAGTGAGGAGGGGACGATGAACGACCTGTTGGGCAACCTGGGCGCGGCGGCCATCTACGCGCTGCTGGGGATCGTGCTGTTCGCGCTGGCGTTCGTCGCCATCGAGCGCATGACGCCCGGCACGCTGTGGCGCGAGCTCATCGACGAACACAACACGGCGCTGGCCATCGTGGTGGGGGCCATGGCGATCGGCGTCTCCATCATCATCGCCGCCGCCATCTGGTAGCCGGCCGGCGCGAATCCAAACGCCTGCTCACGGCTGGCGCAGAAGGAGCGCGGTCACGGCGCGTCGAAATCCGAGACGGCGTCCAGGTACGCCTCGGGGGAAAGCCCGTGCGCGGCGGCCAGCGCCTGGATGGCCTCGTCGCCCGGCACGTAGCCGTTCTCGATGCGGCGCAGGTGCCGCGCGGACAGCCCCGGCACCCCCGACTGGTTGATCCCGCGGCGCTGGCGAAGCGCGCGCACCGCCGCGCCGAACCCCTGGTCGTGGGCGCGCTTCACGGCCTCGGCGCGCGCGCGGCGGCGCGGATCGGCCGCCATGCGCACGTCGTCCAGCGTCAGGTGCACGTCGCCGCCGGGCCAGTGCAGAAAGATGCCGTCCGGCTCAACCTCGAAGCGCGGCCGCTCCGCGACGGGGATGCGGCGAAGCGCCGGATACGCGTCGAAGCCGGTCTCGATCTCGTCGAACGCGCAGGTGACCACCACCAGCCGGTCGCCCAGCACGCCCGCGGTGGCGATGGTCTCGTGCTGCACGCCCAGGGACCACGCGCGCAGCACGCGGCCGGGCAGCTCGTCGTCGTGGTGCACCAGCAGGTTGCGGAGCGTGCGCAGGCCGGCGCGCTTGAGCAGGTACGGCACCCATTCCGGCTCCACGTCGCTGCGCACCAGCAGCGCCTGCAGGCGGTTGTGCCGGTTTGCCTCGGTAATGCAGGGCGCCAGCGCGTCCAGCCGGGTGGCCGGCGTAAACACGAACAGCTTTCGCGCGGCCGCGGCCTCGTCCGCGTCGCACGCGTCCAGCATCCGGATGCCCGCGTGCGCAGGCAGCAGCGGGCCGCGCAGGTCTTCGCCCAGCAGGACGGTGAGCGTGTTCAGCGATACCATCTCAGTCTCTCCGGTCGGGGCACACCTTTGCGTTCCACTCGCGCAGCAGCCGTCGTTTGTGCTTCATCACCTGTTCCAGCAGCGCGGCCTGCTCCGCGGGCCCGAACGCGCCTCGCATCTGGAGCTTGTACTCCCAGTTGAGCCCGCGCTTGCGGCCGGTGCGCAAAAAGAAGATGCGCACCACGTACTCCCCCCGGCGATAAGCCTCGAAGTGCTGCGGATAGTGATCCGAGGCCGGAAAGTAGCACTTGAAGCCGGGAACATGGAACGCATCCACCTCTCCCATGATCGTTCACCCGGACACGTGGTGAGGACATTCACCCGTTCGATATCGAAAGATATAATGTCCGGTCGCATCCCCACAAGTCCCCGTCTCCGTCCGGTCGCCCGCGGGCACGCAAGGGGGTGCGCGTGAACGCCGCACTGTTCGTCACCGTGCTGCTGATCGCGGCGTGCGGCTTGGTGTACGAATTGGTGGCCGGCGCGCTGGCCAGCTACCTGCTGGGCGACAGCGTGCTGCAGTTTTCCACCGTGATCGGCACCTACCTCTTCGCCATGGGGGTGGGGAGCTGGCTGTCGCGGTGGGTGCACCGCGGGCTGGCCGCGCGCTTCGTCACCGTGGAGCTGATGGTGGCGGTGGTGGGCGGGTTTTCGTCCACGCTGCTGTTCCTGGCGTTCGCGTTCACGGACGCCTTTCAGCTCCTGCTCTACACACTGGTGTTCATCATCGGCGCGCTGGTGGGGCTGGAGATTCCCCTGCTGATGCGGCTGCTGCGCGACCGGGGAGAGTTCAAGGACGTGGTGGCCAACGTCCTGACCTTCGACTACCTGGGCGCGCTGGGGGCCTCGCTGCTCTTTCCCCTGGTGCTGGTGCCGCGGCTGGGAATGGTGCGCTCGGCGCTGCTGTTCGGCATCATCAACGCGCTGGTGGCGCTGTGGTCCATCCACCTGTTCCGCGAGGTGATTCCCCGGCGCCGCGGTCTGGTGGTGTCGTGCGCCGCCGTGCTGATTGCGCTGGCGGCGGGCTTCGCGGGGGCGGAGCGCATCACGCGCACGGCCGAGACCAGCCTGTACGCCGACCCCGTGGTCCTTACGCGCAACTCGCCGTACCAGCGCATCGTGCTCACCGCCTGGCACGACGACCTGCGGCTGTTTCTGAACGGCCACCTGCAGTTCAGCTCGCGCGACGAGTACCGCTACCACGAGGCGCTGGTGCACCCGGGCCTGGCCGCGCTCCCCGGCGCCCGGCGCGTGCTGGTGCTGGGCGGCGGCGACGGGCTGGCCGTGCGCGAGATCCTGCGCTATCCCGGGGTGCAGGTGACGCTGGTGGACCTGGACCCCGAGATGACGCGCCTGTTCAGCACGCACCGCGAACTGGTGCGGCTGAACGGGGGCGCCCTGTCCTCGCCGCGGGTGCGCGTGGTGAACCAGGACGCCTTCCGCTGGCTGGACGAGACCCGCGAAAGCTTCGACTTCGTGGTGGTGGACCTTCCCGACCCCTCCAACTACGGGGTGGGAAAGCTGTACACCACCGCGTTCTACCGCCTGCTCTCGCACCACGTGAACCGGGGCGGGATGGTGGTGGTGCAGAGCACGTCGCCCCTGTTCGCCCGCTCGGCGTTCTGGAGCATCGACACCACCCTGCGCGAGGCGGGGCTGCGCACCTGGCCCTACCACCTGTACGTCCCCTCCTTTGGCGAGTGGGGCTTCGTGCTGGCGGGGCGGGACGAGTACACGGCGCCGGACCGGCTGCCGGGCGGCCTGCGCTACCTTACGCCCGGCACGGTGCCCTCGCTGTTCGAGTTTCCCGCCGACATGCGCCCGGTGCCGGTGCGGGCCAACCGCCTGGACGACCAGGTCCTGGTGCGCTACTACAGCGAAGAGTGGGAACGGATCACCCGCTAGGGATCTCGCGCCGGGCGTTCGTCGCCGCGGTGGCCGCGGCGCCGTTCGTGGCGTGCGGGCGCAAGACGGAGCGTCGGATCGACGGCGGCTTCGTGGACGACGGCGGCGCGCGCGGCCACCGCCTGCGCGACCGCGCGCCCGCCGGCCCCCCGCGCCGCACGGAGCGCGTGCCGCTGGTGATCGTGGGCGGGGGGATCGCCGGGCTCTCCGCCGCGTGGCGGCTGCAGCGGAGAGGGCACACGGGCTTCGTGCTGCTGGAGCTGGAGGACGAGGCCGGCGGCAACGCGCGCTCCGGACGCAACGACGTGGGGGCCTACCCCTGGGCCGCGCACTACGTCCCCGTCCCCGACGCGCGCGCCGTTCACGTGCGCGAGCTGTTCCAGGACCTGGGCGTGCTCCGCGACGGCGTGTGGGACGCGCGGATGCTGGTTTCGCAGCCCCGGGAGCGGATCTTTCGCTGGGGCCGGTGGCACGAGGGCTTCGAGGCGGCGCTGGTGCGCACCCCCGCCGACCGCGACGAGTTCCGCCGCTTTGGCGACGAGGTGGCGGGGATGCGCGCCACCGGCCAGTTCACCATCCCCTCGGCGCGGGGCGCGCGGCCCTCGCTGCTGGACGGGGTGTCGATGGCGCGGTGGATGGACGACCGCGGGTACCGGTCGCCCGAGCTGCGCTGGTACGTGGACTACGCCTGCCGCGACGACTACGGCGCCTCGCTCGCCGGCACCTCGGCGTGGGCCGGCATCCACTACTTCGCCGCGCGGGCGCCGGACGACGAAAGCCCCGGCCCGCTCACCTGGGCCGAAGGGAACGGGTGGATTACCCGGCGCCTGCTGGAGCGCGTGGGCGCGCACGTCCGCACCGGCGCCCCCGTGCGGCGGGTGGAGCGCGCCGGCAGCGGCTTGCGCGTGCTGGCGGGCGACACCGAGTACCTCACGGAAGCCGTGGTCTGGGCCGCGCCGTCGTTCCTGGCGCCGTACGTGGTGGAGGGGGCGCCCGCGGTGCGCTTCGACTACTCCCCCTGGCTCACGGCCAACCTCACGCTGGAGCGCTGGCCCGCCGAGCACGGCTTTGAGCCGGCGTGGGACAACGTGATCCACGGCTCCCCGTCGCTGGGGTACGTGACGGCCACCCACCAGACGCACGCGTTTCGCGCCGGGCGCACCGTGTGGACGTACTACCACGCGCTCTCCGGCCATCCGCCGGCCCAGGCGCGCGCCCTGCTCCTGCGCCGCGGCTGGGCGGAGTGGAAGGAGGCGATCCTGGCGGACCTGGAGGCGGCGCACCCCGACATCCGCCAGTGCGTCTCGCGTGTGGACGTGATGCGGATGGGGCACGCCATGGTGCGCCCCACTCCCGGCTTTCTTTCCGATCCCGCCCGCCAGGCGCTGGCCCGCTCCCCCGGCCCCGTCTTCTACGCCCACTCCGACGTGAGCGGCCTGTCGCTCTTCGAAGAAGCGCAGGACCGCGGCATCGCCGCCGCCGACCGCGCGCTCGCGTGGCTGGGCCGCCCCGCCTGATCGTAACCTGGGCGCCCATTCTCCGCCAAGTGCGGACGATCACTGTCATCCTGAGGAAGGCGCCGCCCCGAGCCGCCCGGAGCGCGCAGCAGCCCTGTGCGCCGACCGAAGAATCTCCTTCGGAAACGGGGGCTCTCGCGCCAGACCCGGCCACGACACCGCTTGCCGATAGTCGGGCTCCTATTGGGATTCCAGATCAGCCCTACGCGGCCGGCGCGCCGTCCCGCGCCTCCTCCAGCAGCTCGACCAGCATCCGCATCCGCTCCAGCGGCATGTGGGCCAGCATGGCCCGGTGCATCTCGTCCATCGACGTGTCCAGCGGATCGATGAGCGCGCGCCCGCCTTCGGAGATGCGCGTCCAGACCACCCGCCGGTCCTGGCTGCACCGGCGGCGTTCCACCAGTCCGCGCTTTTCCAGCCGGTCTACCAGCCGGGTGATGTCGGGGTCGCGGCTGATCATCCGCCCGCCGATGTCGCTGGCCGTCAGCCCGTCGTCGCCCGCGCCGCGCAGGATGCGGAGCACGTTGTACTGGGCCGGCGTCAGGTCGTGGCCGCGCAGCAGCTCCGCCAGCGGCTGCGAAAGCGCGTTGGCCGTGCGCTGCAGGTTGAGGTAGACCTCTTCCTCCACGCTCCCCACCGGCTTGTTCTGCCTGATCTCCGCCTGAATCCGTCCCGCCATGCCTTTTCCTCCACATCGGTACGCAGGAACGATAATCCTCGAAACGATCATCTTCAAGCAATGCGGCCGGGTCCCTCACCCGCTCGCTCAGGCTCGCGCCCTCTCCCGCTAGCGAGAGGGTATAAACGACGTGCACGCAACCGGTTGGTTTTCAAGCACTGGAGCGCGACGCATCCTCCGCAATCACACTCCGGGGTGTCGGTGACATAGCCCCGCGCAGTTTGCGGGGCTTCCCGCCTTTCCAGCCGCGGGTTCACCCGCCCGGGATCAAACCCACCCGGCAACACTTCAACCTCGACCGCCCCACTCACCCACTCACCCACTCACCCACTCACCCCCTTCACCCCTTCACCCGTTCACCCGCTCACCCGTTCACCCCGCCACCCGCCATTATTGCGCACCCGCCCCTCCCCCGGTAACCTTCGCCCGGCGCGTCAGCCTTCCGCGCCTTCCTCGTCCAGGATGCGGCGGATCTCGGCCTCGAGCAGCGCGGGGGTGGGGGCGATCCCCAGGTCCCAGAGCGCCTCTTCGGCGCGGAGGCGCAAGGCGGGTGGGGCTTCGCGCAGCAGGCGGGGCTCGGGGGCGGCGCGGGGAGCGGTGTCGGGCGGCGGGCTGCGCAGCTCGATCTGAAAGCTGCCGCCGAAGTTGGCGGACTCCCAGCGCACCACCAGCGTTCCCTTGAGCAGCGCCAGCAGGTGCTCGATCTCGTTGCGGACCACGGGAATGCCCTGCGAGTGCAGCCCGCGGCCCGTCACGATCATCACCGTGCGCACGCGCTCGGCCTGGCGGTCGCGCAGCCACTGCTCCGCGCGACGCCGCGCCTCGTCGCCGGTAAGGCCGTGCAGGTCAAGCACGGGGTGCACCCGGCCCCACGCCTCGCGCGAGGCGGCCTGGTCGGCGGGTGGCTTTCGTTTGCGCATGGGGCGTGGGGTCGGGAGCGTCGGTCGAGTCCGGGCCGCGTGAACTGCACGAACTTCGCCCGCGGGACGGCGGGGCACAAAGCCGGGGAGCCACGATCCCTGTGCAGGACCGTGGCTCCCCGGAAACCGCGTGAAAGACGTGCGGAACGTCCCGGCTCAGGAGCCGCCCAGGGCGTCCTTGAGGCGCTTGCCGATGCGGAAGGCGGCGCTGGTGGACGCGGCGATGTTGATTTCCTTGCCGGTCCGTGGATTGCGGCCCTTGCGCGCCTCGCGCTTCTTGGTCTCGAAGCTGCCAAACCCCGTGATCTGCACCTTGTCACCGCCCCGCAGCGCCTCCGCGATGATCCCGTTCTCCACGGAGAACAGCGCGTCGACGGCCTTGGTGGCTTCGGCGCGGCTGAGATCGGCGCGGCTGGCCAGCTGCTGAACCAGTTCGGACTTGTTCACGAAGGGTCTCCTGTTGTAGAGGGGTGTGATGTGGAGCAAAACCCAAACGGCGGCGCCGTTCGCACCGTAGAGTAGGTGCACCCCCCGCACTCGTCAAGAGAGTTGCCGTGCACGAAAGTCCAGTAGATACGCCAGTTCCCGCCCACGAGACCGCCGTCCGCGAGCTCCGGGCCGCCCGCGAGATCGCCCACGCCTTCCTTACCGCCCGCTCCCCGGACGAGGTGTATCGCCTTGCGCTGGAACGAGTTGCGCCCGTCGTGGGGGCCGCGTTCGGGTGCGTGTACCTGCGTGAGAGCGACGACGTTCTGCGCCTGGTGGCGGCCTGGAACTGGCCCGGGGAGTACCGCGAATTCCTTGGTGAAATGCGGGTGCGCGTGGGCCTCGGTCCCACCGGCCGCGCCGTGGCGGAAAGCCGTTTCATCGAGGTTTACGACATTTTTTCCGATCCCTCGCTGGCCGACTGGCGCGACGCCGCCCACGAGCTGGGATTCGCGTCCACCGTTTCGCTTCCCATCGTCCTTTCCGACCACCCCGAGGGCGCGCTCACCTTCTACTTTCGCAGCACCGAGAGGCTGGACGAGGCCGACCGCTCGCTGCTGCGGCTGGTGGCCGACCAGCTTTCCGCCACGGCCGAGAAGGCGCACCTGATCGAGGACCTGCAGCGCGCCAACGTGCAGCTGCGCGAGCAGAACGTGGAGCTGGAGGCGCGCTTCCTGGAGGCGGAGGAGGCGCGGCGGCTGAAGAACGAGTTCCTGGCCAACGTGTCGCACGAGCTGCGCACGCCGCTCACGGCCATCATGGGCTTTACCTACCTGCTGCGCGAAGGGCACGAGGGCGCCCTGACCGACCAGCAGCGGCAGAGCCTGGAAAAGGTCGACGCCGCCGCCACGGAGCTGATGGGGCTGATCGACGACCTGCTGAGCCTGGCCAACCTGCAGCTGGGCCGTCTGGACGTGCGCCCCGAGACGTGCGACGCCGTGGCGCTGGCCCGCGCGGCCATGGGCGGCATCCACGACCCGTCCCCCGGCGTGGAGGTGCGCACGCTGGCCCCCGACGCCGCGGTGCCGGTGCGCACCGATCCCAGCCAGGTCATCCGCATCCTTCGCAACCTGGTGAGCAACGCCTACAAGTTCACGCCGGCGGGGCGGGTCACGGTGCGCGTCCGGGTGAGCAGCGGCTCGCCCTGGACGCCCGAGGCGCGCGCGGGCGGCGACGCGCGGCACTCGGTGGTGTGGGAGGTGGAGGATACGGGGATCGGGATCGAGGAGCGCGACCTGGACGCCATCTTCGACCCTTTTCGCCAGGTGGACGGCTCCGCCACGCGGCGGTACGGCGGCACGGGGATGGGCCTGGCCCTTTCGCGCCAGCTCGCCCGCCGCCTGGGCGGCGACGTTTCCGTGCGCTCCCGGCCCGGCGTCGGCTCTACGTTCACGCTTTCGCTGCCGGCGGGGTTTCTGGTGGCGGTTTGAACAGCAGGGAATAGGGAATAGGGAATAGGGAATAGCGGGATGGGTGTGGAAGGTTGCGCGCGTGAATATGTCATTCCGAGGCCCGCCCACACCGGACCGTCCCTTCGCTCCAAGGGTTGCAGGGCCGAGGAATCCAGCCGCCGCCTGCTGGAGATCCGACGCGGCAGCCCGCACTGCCGCCGCGGCCACGACATGGCCCGACGGAGCTTACCGGCCGCGCCACGGAACGGCGGGGAATCGCGCACTCCATCCGCCAGCGCCAGCTCAGTCCCGGTACACAACCCCGCCGCGCCCAGATGAGCGGATAAATCCGCTGCTGGGAAAGCGACAAGCCCCGTCTCGGCTCGCTGACGCTCGCCGAACGGGGCTTCACCTGCTCGTGATCCGTGAGCCACGCACAACCCGCTGGCCGCGAGAGCGAGTAAACTCGCCGCAACCACTGCGGAAAGCCTCGCAAACCGCGCGAGACTTCAACGGCACACCGGAACATACGTACGGCGCACACCCGTCGGCGAAGGCCGACATCGCGTTGTCCCAGCCGCGAATTCATTCGCCTGGGCCGTGCCCGCGGGAGCGAGTGAACTCGCCGCTCGCCGCAACCACTGGTGAAGCCTCGCAAACTGCGCGAGGCTTCACCAGTACCCCGGAACATACGTACGGCGCAGATTCGTCGGC
>NZ_DASWNM010000110.1:0-69966 GCF_036399255.1 Longimicrobium sp. | reverse complement strand
ACTACCTCACGCGCCTTGGCCGCCGCGTCATCGCCGCTGCCTGCCGACTGCGGGAGGGCTCCATCATCCCCGCGCTCGCTGGCCTGTCGGCGTAATCACGACCAGCTTGCGCAGGATTTCATCGGTCAGGGACTATTCCCTATCCCGAGCAGCGCCCCCCGTCCAGCAGCGCGTACGCGGGCAGCGTAAGGAACGGAATGAACTCGTCGCTCAGCACCAGCTCGTCTAGCAGCTCGCGGGCGACCTCCAGGCAGCGCGGGTCCTCCCGCTCGGCCCGCAGCGCCTCCATCTCCGCGTCGCGGATGCGGGTGTAGTCGTCGGGGGTAAAGAAGCCGTCGCCGTCCCCGTCGTCCTGGATGGGACTGCGGTGGCGAATCCACTGCCACAGCTGCGCGCGGCTGATCTCGGCCGTGGCGGCGTCTTCCATCAGGTTGTGCAGGGCGGCGGCGCCGTTGCCCTTGAGCCAGCTCTCGATGTACTGCAGCGCCACGTTCACGTTGAGCCGCGCGCCGCCCTCGGTGATCTGCCCGCCGATGATCCCCGTTTCCAGCAGCGCGTGCGGCCTGGGGTCGACGTCGTCGCGCTTCACGTCCTTCTGGTTGGGCCTTTCGTTCAGAATCTTGTCGAATTCCGCCCGGGCCACCGCCACCAGGTCCGGATGCGCCACCCAGGTGCCGTCGAAGCCCTGCCCCACCTCGCGCGCCTTGTCCTCGCGCACCCTGGCCAGCGCCTTTTCGTTGACCTCGGCGTCGCGGCGGCTGGGGATGAACGCCGCCATGCCGCCCATGGCGTGCGCGCCGCGGCGGTGGCAGGTCTTTACCAGCAGCTCGGCGTAGCACTTCATGAACGGCACGGCCATCGTCACCTGCACCCGGTCCGGCAGCACGAAGTCGCCGCGGTTCCGGAATTTCTTGATGATGCTGAAGATGTAGTCCCAGCGGCCGGCGTTGAGCCCCGCCGCGTGGTCGCGCAGCTCGTACAGGATCTCGTCCATCTCGAACGCGGCCAGGATGGTCTCGATGAGCACCGTGGCGCGGATGGTCCCCACGGGAACCCCCAGCGCCTCCTGCGCCGCGACGAACACCTCGTTCCACAGCCGCGCCTCCAGGTGGCTTTCCAGCTTGGGCAGGTAGAAGTACGGCCCGGTGCCGCGCGCCAGCGCCTCCTTCGCGTTGTGAAAGAAGTACATCCCGAAGTCGAAGATCGACGCGCTGACCGGCTCGCCGTCCACCAGCACGTGGCGCTCCGGCAGGTGCCACCCGCGGGGGCGGACGATGAGCACGGCCGTCTTCTCGTTCAGCCGGTACTGCTTCTCGCCCGAATCCAGCGACAGCGTGCGGCGCACGGCGTCCATCAGGTTGGCCTGCCCGTCCAGCACGTTGCGCCAGGTGGGCGACAGCGCGTCCTCGAAGTCGGCCATGAAGCAGCTTGCCCCCGAGTTGAGGGCGTTGATCACCATCTTGGCGTCGGTGGGGCCGGTGATCTCCACGCGCCGGTCCTGCAGGTCGGGCGGGGTGGGCGCCACCGTCCAGTCGCCCTCGCGGATGTGCGCCGTCTCTTCCAGGAAGGTCGGCTCGCCGTCGGCGTCCAGCACCGCCTGGCGCTCGTCGCGGGCGCGCAGCAGCTCCATGCGGCGGGCGTTGAAGCGGCGGTGCAGCGCCGCCACGAACTCCAGCGCCTCGGGGGTCAGCACCCGCGCCCCTGCGTCACTGCCTTCGCCCAGCACCTGAACGCCCGTTTCCTCCGGCGCCTTTTCCAGTACTGCCGACATGCGGGTGTCCTTTCCCTCTTCAGGGGTTCACGTGCTCTCCAGCCCCGTCGCCGCCGTCCACGATGGATGGCCGGCGGCCGCATTCGCGTGCGGTGCGAATGCGGGTCGCAGGGTTGTTTAGCAACACTGGTTCCATGAGCACGGTTCACACAGGACAGGATGCCGATGACCGCGCTTCCTGTACGGGAATGGCGTGCTTCCGGTGTGGCGGGAAGGCCTGCCCAAGCGGGTGGGGATGAGGAGGGAAGGTGTTGGAACGGAACAGCTTGGGGGATTGATGGCAGGGGATGGGACTGGAGCCATGCGGAGGGCTCCGCGCGGGGCGCCCCCTCCGCTCGCTCAGGCTCGCACCTCCCCCAAAACTGCTGGGGGAGGTTGGGTGGCCGAGGCGATCAAGCGCTACGAACGGGATCGAACTGGCGCCCGAAAGGGCCCCCTCTCCCCCGCTGCGCGGGAAAAAGGGGAGAATTCGATCCCGCTTCGGACACATCGAACTGCGCCCGCCGGAGTGCCCCTCCCCCGACCCCTCCCCGTTCGTTCCTCACGGAGAGGGGAGAATTTCGACCGCGCTTCGGCAGGCTCTCAGGCCGCCACCCCAGTCGAAGCGTCCCGCGAGTTGTTGCGACGTTTATACCCTCTCCCGCTTGCGGGAGAGGGTGCGAGCCCAAGCGAGCGGGTGAGGGCCCCCGTCGGACGCAGTTCGATCCTGTCCGAAATCACCCCGCCCTCTGCCCCACCCCAACCTCCCCCAGCAGTTTTGGGGGAGGTGGGCGAGTAATGCGAGCCCGGAGGGGGCGCCCGCGCCGCATCATCCGAAGCGCCCACTCCCGCACTCCCGCACTCACGCACTCACGCACTCACGCACTCCCCCGACGAAACATCTGGACGCCCGGGCCCCGCGGCAGATACTTTGCGTAACGCCGCAATCTCGCCTTTCCGCACCTCCGTCCATGACCGTACGACTGGTTCTATACGTTGCGGGCGACACGCCCCGCAGCCGGTCCGCCCGGGCCACCGTGGCCTGGCTGGCGGACGGGGGGGTGGAGGAGCGCGTGGAGGCGTCCGTCGTGGACGTGGCCGAAGACCCCGGGCGCGCCGACGCCGACCGCGTGCTCCTGACGCCCACCCTGCTGCTCCAGGGCCCCGGCCCCTCGCGCCGCGTGGTGGGCGACCTGGGCGACCGCGCGCGCGTGTCCGAAGCGCTGGGCCTTTCGCCCGTCAGCCCCACCCCCACCGAGCCGGCACGATGACCGAAGCCGCGGGCGCCCAGGGCGCCCTCCAGGATTTTCCCAAGCTCCCCACGGGGATCGAGGGGTTCGACGTCATCGCCGAGGGCGGGCTGCCGTCGGGACGCACCACGCTGGTGGGCGGCACGGCCGGCAGCGGCAAGACCATCTTCGCCGCGCAGTTCCTGGCCGAGGGGATCCGCACCGGCGAGAACGGCGTGTTCATCACCTTCGAGGAAAGCCCCGCCGAGCTTTCGCGCAACCTGATGAGCCTGGGGTGGAACGTCCCGTCGTGGGAGGCGTCGGGCGCGTGGACGTACGTGGACGGCTCGCCCGACGAGGAAGCGGCGGACGTGGTGGGCGAGTTCGACCTGGGGGCGCTGCTGGCCCGCATTACCCGCGCGGTCAAGCACAGCGGCGCCACCCGCGTCTCCATCGACTCGGTGAACGCGCTGTTCTCGCGCATGCCGCACCCCGAAAAGCTGCGCGGCGAGCTGTACCGCATCTCGCGCGCGCTGCGCGAGCTGGGGGCCACCACGCTGGTGACGGCCGAGCGGCTGGACGACTACGGCGAGGTGAGCCGGTACGGCATCGAGGAGTTCGTGGCCGACAACGTCATCCTCCTGCGCAACACCCTGCAGGACGAGCGGCGCCGGCGCACGGTCGAGATCCTGAAGTTCCGCGGCACGCCGCACCAGCGGGGCGAGTATCCCTTCACCATCGCCCCCGAACGGGGCGTGGTGGTGCTGCCGCTGTCGGCCATGAAGCTGACGCAGCGCTCGTCCACCACCCGCGTCACCTCGGGCATCCCCGAGCTGGACCGCATGCTGGGCGGCGGCTACTTCCGCGACAGCATCATCCTGCTTTCCGGCGCCACGGGGACGGGAAAAACGCTCACGGTCACGCACTTCGTGGCCGGCGGGGTGGCGGCGGGGGACCGCTGCATCCTGTTCGCCTTCGAGGAAAGCCGCGAGCAGCTGGTGCGCAACGCCCGCAGCTGGGGGCACGACTTCGAGGCCATGGAGCGCGGCGGGCTGCTGCGCATCATCCCCGTGTACCCCCACGCCATGCCGCTGGAAGACCACCTGCTGCGGATGCGCTGGGCCATCGAGGAGTTCAAGCCCCAGCGGGTGGCGGTGGACAGCCTTTCGGCGCTGGAGCGGGTGACGGCGCTGCGCAGCTTCCGCGAGTTCATGCTGGGCCTTACCTCGCTGCTCAAGCACGGCGAGATCGCGGGGATGATGACGTCCACGGCGCCCAGCATCCTGGGGGGGCACTCCATCACCGAAAAGCACATCAGCACGCTTACCGACACCATCATCCTGCTGCGCTACGTGGAGATGAAGGGCGTGCTGCGGCGGGGAATGCTGGTGCTCAAGATGCGCGGCTCCGAGCACGACCCCACCATCCGCGAGTACACCATCGACGCAGGCGGCATGCACCTGGGCGGTCCGTTCCGCGGCGTCGGCGGCATCCTGTCGGGCAACATCACCCACGGCCGCGCCGAGGACGAGGAAGAGGACGCGGGCGAGGGTTCGGAGCCGGCAACCGAGTGACGAGATGAGCGACGCCGCACACGCCGCCGACCTGCGCACGCTGGTCGAGTTCAACGCCGACGGTCTGCTGATCGTCGACGGGGAGGGCCGCGTGCGCTTTGGCAACCCGGCGGCGGCGCGGCTGTTCGGCCGGCCGATGGACGAGCTGGTGGGCGCCGACCTGGGGCTGCCGCTGGTGGACGGCGACGCGGCCGAGATCGACGTGGTGCCCCGCGGCGGCGCGCCGGCCACGGTGGAGCTGCGCGCCCGCCCGGTCCGGTGGGACGGCACCGGCGCGTACGTGGTGACCCTGCGCGACGTGACCGAGCGGCGGCGCACCGAGGAGCTGGAGCGCGGCCGCATTCGCGCCGACGCCGCGCGCGAAGAGGCCGAGCGCGCCACCCGCCGCGCCGAGTTCCTGGCGCTGGCCAGCGGCGTGCTGAACGCCACGCTGGACGTGCAGACGGTGCTGGACCAGCTGGCGGGGCTGGCCGTGCCCACGCTGGCGGAGTACGCGCTGGTGCACTGGCGGGGCGAGCAGGGCGAGGCGGCGCAGACGGCCGCGCAGCACGGGACCGACGCGGGCCAGCGGATGCTGGACGCCCTCCCCCCGCTGGACGGCGCGGGCGACAGCGCCGTGGCGCGCGTGCTGCGCTCCGGGCGGGCGGAGTGGCACCCGGGCGGCGCCCTGCCGCCGGACGCGGACCCCGACCCCACCGGCGGCGCCCTGTACGCCCTGCTCCCCGAGGCGTGGCTGGTGGTGCCGCTCAGCGTGCGCGGCCGGGTGCTGGGCACGCTCACCCTGTGCCGCGGCGGCCACGGCGCCGCGTACGACGACGACGCCGTGGGGCTGGCCGAGGAGCTGGCGCGGCGCGGGGCGCTGGCGGCCGAGAACGCGCGCCTGTTCCGCGCCGCGCAGGCCGCCAGCCGCGCCAAGAGCCAGTTCCTGGCCACGGTGAGCCACGAGATCCGCACCCCCATCAACGCCGTGATGGGCTACGCCGAGCTGCTGGAGATGGGGCTGGGGGGCCCGCTGACCGAAAAGCAGGCCGAGTACGTGGGGCGCGTGCAGGGAAGCAGCCGCCACCTGCTCTCGCTGGTGAACGACGTGCTGGACCTGAGCAAGATCGAGGCGGGCGAGATGGCCGTGCGCCACGAGGCGCTTCCCCTGCGCGGCACGGCGGACCGCGCCATGGAGCAGGTGGAGCCGCAGGCGCGGGCCAAGGGGATCGACCTGTCGCTGGCGTGGAGCTGCCCCGAAGACGACGTCTACGTGGGCGACGAGGACCGGGTGAGCCAGGTGCTGGTGAACCTGCTCTCCAACGCCGTCAAGTTCACGGAGCCGGGCGGATCGGTGACCGTCACCTGCAGCGCCGGCGCCGGCGGCCCGCCCACGCTCCCCGACGGCGGCGAGGGGGTGTGGGTGGCGGTGGAGGTGGCGGACACGGGAATCGGCATCGCCCCCGACAAGCTGGAGGCGGTGTTCGACCCCTTCATGCAGGTGGACGGCACCCACACGCGCCGCGAGGGCGGCACGGGCCTCGGCCTCGCCATCAGCCGCCGCCTGGCGCGGCTGATGGGGGGCGAGCTGACGGTGGAGAGCACGCCGGGCCAGGGCTCGCGCTTCACCCTCTGGCTGCCGACGACGGGCGCCACGCACGACGGCGCCGCGGCGCCGCGGGAGGCCTCGGCCTGGCCCGCCGAGCCCGGCGCCATCCCCGGCCTGGGCGAGCTGGGCCGGCGCCTGGCGGACCGCGCCGACGACGTGGTGCGGCGGTTCGCCGAGCGGCTGCGAGCGGAGCTGGACGTGCCGGGGATCGAGCGGCTGAGCCGCACGCAGCTGGAGGACCACCTGGCCACGTACCTGATGGACCTGGCGCAGATGCTGGTGACGCTGGACGAGGAGGGCGGCGACCCTTCGCTGCTGCGCGACGGCGAGCACATCCAGCGGCTGCTGAGCTGGAAGCACGCCGACCAGCGCCTGCGCCTGGGCTGGAGCGCCGCCCAGATGCGCCGCGAACACGCGCTGCTGGTGGACGAGGTGGAGCAGGCCCTGCGCGACGCGCTGGCCGGCGACGGCGAGCAGGCGCGCGAGGTGTTGCGCCGGTTGCTCGCCGACGGCGAGACGGTGTCGCTCAGCCGGTTTGCCCGCCGGGAGTGAGGTGAGCGGGTGAAGGGGTGACGTGCTCCGGCCGCAATGGCGAATGAATTCGCTGCAACAGAGACACGAAATCCGCCTTCGCGGATTGGCGGGTCAGGGGAGTGGAGGCTGGGGGAAAGCGCGTGGCGAGCTTTCCTTCCCGCACGCCGGGGCGGCGTGGCCTCCCCGAGCAAGTGAAGCCCCGTTCGGCGAGCGCAAGCGAGCCGAGACGGGGCTTCTGGCATTTCCAGCCGCGGGCTTTCGCCCGTGGCGGACGCGCGGCACGGAATCCGGAGGGGCGGCCCCCGTTCACCCGTTCACCCGTTCACCCGTTCACCCGTTCACCCACTCACCCACTCACGGCACCGGCGCCGCCGCGGCCGGAACCGCATGCGGGCACTCGATGATCTGGATCCGCGTGGGCTGAAGCGAGCTGGACGTGACGATCGACGTCACCGCGCCCTGCACCGCGCCGCCCAGCACGGGAACCACTCCGCGGGTCATGACCTTGGCCTCATCGTACGTGTCCAGGCGGTTCATGTAGAGAACGGCGCCCGCGGGAAGCGCGCCCAGCACCCCACCCATCACGGAGCGGCCCAGGTTCCCGTGCCCCTCGCCGGCCGCCTGGACGTGCGAGCCCGCGATCGCCCCCAGCGTGGAGCCGGAGAGGATCACGAACGGGTTCCCCTTGGGTCCTACGATGCGGTCCCCGACGAACCAGCCCGCAATGGAGCCCACCGCCGCCAGCGGCCACTGCCTGCGAAAGCTGCGCGGCGAGGGCGGCGGCGGAATCCTGCGAACCTGCCGGACGCACGGCACGCTGGCCTGCGCCACCGTATCCGTGCGGAAGGGCCCCGCCGGCTCGGCGACAGCGGCGGGCCGGGGCGTCGGTGCCGGTGCGGGCGCAGGATCCTGGGCACGCACAGTCTGCACACCGGAGAGGACGAGAAGGGATACGAGCGCGGCGGCGGGAATCTTCTTCATGTGAGGTCGGTTTCCATGCAATCCAGGGGAGGCGAGGAACCGGGTGCCCTCGCGAACGCACAAGTATCGGCATCTCGCGCGAATTCTACAATACGGCTCAATTCGATCCGCCGGCGCGCAGCCGTCGCCGCGCATTGTTTCGCCGCAGCAACCCGCCACACCCGCCACCCCCGCCCGCATCGTGATGCCCATCCGCGAAGGCGGATTCCGTGTCTTTGTTGCAGCGAATCCATTCGCCCTTGCCGGCCGGTCCGAGAGCATCGACCCTCGGCACCACCAACCTCCCCCAGCAGTTTGGGGGGAGGTGGGCGAGTCATGCGAGCCCGGAGAGGGCGCCCCGCCGGAGCGCCCCGATCCCGCAGCTTCACCCCTTCACCCCTTCACCCCTTCACCCCTTGCCCCCGCCGCCCCGCCCACACACCTTCCAACGCAAGCGTTTACGCATTCCCCGAGTGGTTTTTTCGATATGTCCAGCAAGCCCGGCCCGCAGCCGCACACCGACCCCGGCGACAAGCCCGCCGGGGGCATGGCCGCCATCCTGAACACCATGAAGCAGCTCACGCGCGAAAAGGCGATCGTGAGCGGGGTCAACACGCTACGCGTGCTGAACCAGGACGGAGGCGTCGACTGCCCCGGCTGCGCCTGGCCCGAGGCCGCGCCGGGCGAGCGCTCGCACTTCGAGTTCTGCGAGAACGGCGCAAAGGCCGTCGCGGCCGAGGCCACCGGCAAGCGCGTCACCGCCGATTTCTTCGCGCGGCACAGCGTGGACGAGCTGGCCGCGCAGAGCGACTACTGGCTCGAGCAGCAGGGCCGCGTGGCCCAGCCCGTCATCCTGCGCGAGGGCAAGCGCCACTTCGAGCCCATCGCCTGGGACGAGGCGTTCGCGAAGGCCGGCGACTTCCTCAGGAATCTGCCGAGCCCGGACGACGCGGCGTTCTACACGTCGGGGCGCACCAGCAACGAGGCCGCCTTCCTGTACCAGCTGTTCGGGCGGATGTACGGCACCAACAACTTTCCCGACTGCTCCAACCTCTGCCACGAGTCCAGCGGCGTGGGCCTCAAGCAGACCATGGGCATCGGCAAGGGCGCGGTGCAGCTGGATGACTTCACGAAGGCCGACGCCATCTTCATCATCGGGCAGAACCCCGGGACCAACCATCCCCGGATGATGACCGTGCTGCAGGAGGCCCGGCGGCGCGGCGCCGAGATCGTCGTCATCAACCCCCTGCGCGAGCGGGCGCTGGTCAGCTTTGTCCATCCCCAGGAAGTCGCCCCCACCCTGCTGAACCGGGGGACGGAGATCGCCACCGTCTACCTGCAGGCCAGGCCCGGCAGCGACGTGGCGGTGCTCAAGGGGATCATGAAGCAGATGCTGGAGGCCGAGCGCCGCGACCGGGGGCGCGTCTTTGACCACGGTTTCATCCGCGCGCACTGCACGGGGTTCGAAGAGCTGGTCGCGGACCTGGACGCCACGCCCTGGACGCAGATCACGGAGCAGAGCGGGCTTACGCAGAACGAGATCCGCGCCGCCACGGACGTCTACATCAAGTCGCGCGCGACCATCCTCTGCTGGGCGATGGGGCTTACGCAGCACGAGAACGCGGTGGACAACATCATCGCCTGCAGCAACCTGCTGCTGCTGCGCGGCAACGTGGGGCGCCCCGGCGCGGGCCCCTGCCCCGTGCGCGGCCACAGCAACGTGCAGGGCGACCGCACCGTCGGCATCGACTTTCGTCCGCCGGCGTGGATCGACCGGCTGGAGGCGGAGTTCGGCTTCAGCGCGCCGCGGGAGGCGGGGCTGGACGTGGTGCACGCCATCGAGGCCATGGCGCGGCGGGAGCTGCGCTTCTTCATGTCCATCGGCGGCAACTTTCTCAGCGCGTCGCCCGACACGGCCATGGTGGGCGAGGGATTGAAGTCGGTGGATCTCGCGGTCCACGTGACGACGAAGCTGAACCGCACCCACGTCACCGCCGGGCGCGAGGTGATGATCTGGCCCTGCCTGGGGCGCACGGAGATCGACAAGCAGTCCGCCGGGCCGCAGTTCGTGACGGTGGAGGACTCCATGTCCGTCGTCCACGTCTCGCAGGGGCGCAACAAGCCCGCGTCGCCGCACCTGCGCAGCGAGGTCGCCATCGTCTGCGGGCTGGCGAAGGCGGCGCTGCCGGAGGGCGGCGGGGTGGACTGGGACGCGCTGGCGGCGGACTACGACCGCATCCGCGACCGCATCGAGCGGGTGGTGCCGGGGTTCGAGGCGTACAACGGGCGGGTGCGCGAGCCGGGCGGCTTCGTGCTGCGCAACGCCGCCGCGCACCGCGAGTGGAACACGCAGACCGGCCGCGCCAACTTCGTCGTCGTCCCCACGCCGGACATCCGCCTGGGCGAGGGGCAGCTGCGGCTGTTCACCATCCGCTCGCACGACCAGTTCAACACGACGATCTACGGGCTGGACGACCGCTACCGCGGCATCAAGCAGGCGCGCCGCGTGGTGCTGATGCATCCCGACGACCTCGCCGAGCGCGGACTCAAGCCCGGCGACTGGATCGACGTGCGCAGCCACGCCGCGGACGGCCGCGAGCGCATCGCTCCCCGCTTTCGCGCCGTGGCCTACGACGTTCCGCGGGGATGCGCCGCGGCGTACTTTCCCGAGGCCAACGTGCTGGTCCCCGTCGGCAGCCGCGCGAAAGGAAGCAACACGCCGTCCAGCAAGATGATTCCCGTCACCGTGGAGCCGGCGACCAGCGAGGTGGACGTGGTGGGCGTGGACGAGCGGCTGGTGCCCCGCGCAGGCCGGGCAGCTCACCGGCGCCGCGGTCTAGCTCCCATGCGCCGGGGGAGCACCGCGCGGCGCAGCATCGAGCGCATCACCGTCGGCGCGGACGGCGACGCGCGGCGCACGCGCGACGACCAGCTGGCGGTGGAGGAGCCGCTGGAGATCCGCATCGTCACCGCCGATCACGACGCCCCTCTCGGTGAGGAACGAACGGGGAGGGGCCGGGGGAGGGGCAACCGCGTGTCGGTGACCATGCGAACGCCGGGGGCGGACTTCGAGCTGGCGGCGGGGTTCCTGTACGGCGAGGGGTTGATCGGCGGGGCCGAGGCCATCGCGTCCATCCGCTACTGCACGGAGGCCGAGCAGCAGTACAACGTGGTCAACGTGCGGCTGGCGCCCGGCGCCCCTTTCGATCCCGCCGCCCTGTCGCGCAACTTCTACGCGACCAGCAGCTGCGGCGTGTGCGGCAAGGCGTCCATCGAGGCGGTGATGGGGCCCGCGTGCGCCCGCATCGAAAGCGCGCTGGAGATCGATCCCGCCGTCCTCGTCGCCCTGCCGCAGAAACTGCGCGAGGCGCAGCGCGTGTTCGAGCGCACGGGCGGGCTGCACGCCGCCGCCCAGTTCACCGCGGCGGGCCGGATGGTGCGCGTTCGCGAGGACGTGGGGCGCCACAACGCCATGGACAAGCTGGTGGGCGCGGCGCTGCTGGCGGGCGAGGTGCCGCTGGGGGAATCGATCGTGCTGGTGAGCGGGCGCACCAGCTTCGAGCTGGTGCAGAAGGCCGCGCGCGCCGGGGTGCCGGTGCTGGCCGGCGTTTCGGCGCCCAGCAGCCTGGCCGTCGAGCTGGCCGAACAGGTGGGGATGACGCTCGCGGGGTTCGTCCGCGATCCGGGGTTCAACGTGTACGCGGGGGGCGCACGCATCGCCCGCCGCACGCCACAGGGGGTGGGTGGATGACGGGAAGCTGCCGCTGGATGGTGGGGATGATGACGGTCGCCGCGCTTGCCGCGTGCGGCGAGCAGGGCGGCGAGCTGCGCGACGCCACCGAGCGCCGCCGCGCCGAGTCCGCCGGCGCCGACTCGCTGGACGGCGACTCCGCCGGGGGCCAGGCGCCCACCGGCCGCGTTCCCGCGTTCGTGCTCACCGATTCCGCCGCGCCCGCCACGCCCGCGCCCGCGGCGGCGCAGACGGACACGGCGCGCCCCGCCACGCCGCCGGGGCCGGCGCCGGACCCCACGTCGCAGCAGCAGTGGACGGCGGGCGCGTACGACCAGGTGCGCACCATGCGCGGCCCCGTGGTGCTGAGCGACGTGCGCGTGGGGGTAAACCAGGGGTTCGACCGCGTGGTGCTGGAGTTCCTGGGCAGCGCCGCGCCCGGCTACCGGGTGGAGTACGTGGACCGCCCCGTGCGCCAGTGCGGCAGCGGCGACGCCACCTCCATCGCCGGCGACGCCGCGCTCTCCATCACCCTGCGCGGCACGCAGGCGCACGACGAGCGCGGCCAGGTGACCGTGCAGCAGCGCGAGCGCCGCCTGCAGATGCCCGTCCTCAAGGAGGTGGAGATGGTGTGCGACTTCGAGGGCGTGGTGCAGGTGGTGCTGGGCGTCTCGCGCCCCAACCGCTACCGCATCACCGAGCTCCAGAACCCCACCCGCATCATCGTCGACGTGCAGCAGTAGCCGAAAATGAACAGAGTGGTGGCCCGGGTGTATCTCTGGTAGTCCCGTTCAATGCGGGCCAGGCCGCCGAGTACCTGCACAAGTACGTTCTGATGCGTGCACATGACACCTCTCTTCGGGAAGCGGCTGGAGCCATCGGGCTGACGCCGGCGGGGTTGAAGCAGGTCCTGCTGGTAACGCTGGCTTCGCCGGGCACCGTGGAACGGCTCGACCGCTGGTACGTTCGCCATGCAGAGCCACAGGACAACCCTGTGGCATTCGAAGATCCCAAGGCCGCACTCAACTATCTCGTCGAAAGCGTACCGCCGGGCAGGCGGCGTGAAGTGGCGAGAAAGATGCTCGCGGTGCTTGCCCGCGGCTGCGACGCCGCCGGTCAGCCGTATCCCGAGTGGTTGCTGGAGTTGCAGGCCCTGTATGAAGCCGACCAGGAGACCGGCTCGGCGGCCGCGCGCCCGAGCGCGATGGGAAAGTACGCTCACCTGAACACATCGAGCGACGACTACGCACGACGGAAGCAGGAGGATATCGACCTGGAGGACGGGAGAGCCGCATGAGCTACGTTCTGGATGCGTGCGCCATGATCGCGTACCTGCAGGGCGAGCCCGGAGCACCCGTCGTCGATGGAATGCTGAAGGAGGCGGAAAGACAGTGCTTTGCGCATTCCATCAACCTGTGCGAGGTGTACTACGACACCCTTCGTGCCAGTGACGAGGCGACCGCCGACCAGGCAATCGCGGATCTGTACGTGGCTGGAGTCATCGAGCGGAACGAGATGGATCCCGCCCTCTGGCGTGAGGTCGGCAAGATCAAGTCACGCGGGCGAATCTCGATCGCGGATGCGTTCTGTGCGGCGCTGGCGCAGCGCGTGGGCGGCGAGGTAGTGACATCGGACCGCCGCGAATTCGAGCCGCTGGAGAAAGCCGGCGTGTGCTCAGTCAGTTTCATCCGCTAGGAGTTGCCGCTCCCGTGACAATGGGTTCTGCGCTCCAGAACCCCACCCGCATCATCGTGGACGTGCAGCAGTAGCCGCCGGAGCGATAAACGGCCCCGGCTCAGCCTTTGAGAACGCTCCTCTTGACCACATACGTTCTGAACTTCACCTTGCGCCTGTTATCGGACAGTCGACGAAGATCAGGAGGGGCGGCGATGACGAGCAACCTGTTGCGAACGTTGCGGCTGTGTGGATGGTCGCCGTATGCGCGGCGGGCGCGGGGTGCGTGAAGAACGGTGCCGGTGCCGCGCCCGGGAGCGGACCCAGCCCCGCGGCGGCCGGCGCCACCCTCGCGCTGGACCTGCGCAACCCGCAGGAGGCCCGGGAGAGCATCTTCGGTGATGTGGTGCTCTTCTCCGCGCCGGGAATGGGGCTGGCGCTGGCGCTGGACGGGGGCGCGCAGCCGGGAATGCAGGAGGGCTTCGTAGACCAGGTGTTCGTGCTGCAGCAGCAGACGCCCGCGGCCGTGCAGCCGCGCCGCCCGGCTTCGGCCGAGCTGTTCTACGCGGGACCGATGCTGCTGGTGCGGTCGGGCACGGACCGGCTCGCGTGGATGGTCCGCGGCGCCGGGAATGCCGACCCGGAGGTGGACCGCCTGCCGTTCTCCGCGTCCGGCGCGGAGCGGTTCACCGGGTTCGGGCTGTCCCGGCGCACCGGCGCGTGGCAGGTCCGGCTGGAGAACGCGGCCGGGGCCTCCATGACCAGCCTTCTGGCGTCGCGCTGACGATCGCATTCCGGCCGGGGAGCACGCTGACGTTCGGATTCGCGGGGCCCGCTTCGGACGGAGCGGGCCTGCCGCGTTCGGGGGATCATGTCGCGCCGGTGTCGCCGTGGGCCTTGTGGACGGGCTTGGATTCCGGCGAGCTGCGCTGGCGCAGCCAGATGGAAAGCAGCGTGAGCACCGCCACCGACATGAACTCGCTCTGCCAGTTCTGAAACGACTCGAACCAGAACTGCGCACTTCCCACGTAGTCCATCACACCCGCGGCGGCTTCGCCGTGCTGCGTCTGCTCGGCGCTGTACTCCCGCGCGCCGGTGACGGCGTGCATCGCCAGGGAGATCAGGAACAGCGTAAAGAGCGTCAGCGACAGTGAGTTCTCGTACAGCTTGAGCGCCAGCCCTCCGCGCCGCACGGGGCCGGGCACGCCCGGGTCGCCGCGGTGCAGCCGCGGATCCTCGTCCACCGGCTCGTGGTCCTTCTCGGGGTCCTTGGACTCGGCGGCGCCTTTCTGGAACAGAAAGGCCGTCAGGATGACGAACATCCCCATCTGCAGGAACTCGCTTTCCCAGTTCTCGAACACCGCCTCGCCAAAGTGCCCGGTTCCCAGGTACGCCCCGAACGAAACCGCCTGCTCTCCGTGCTCCACCTGCTCCTGGTTGTAGACGCGGTGTCCGGTGGCCGCCTGGCCTCCCATGAACACCAGGAACAGCAGCATCCAGGTGATGGACAGCCCGTTGTTCCGCAGCGTGTTGCTCGACATTCGCCCCCCCCCGTCCCGGTCAGCCCGCCCCGCCCGCGTCTCGCAAGTACAACCTGAGACACAGGTTGTGCAGATGCGCACACTCCGGACGAACCGCCGGAAAAAGCAAACGTCAGGCCACGTCTGCCGGGAAGCCATCGCCCGGCAATCGAACCGGTTGCCTGAAACGGCATTTTCGCGCACATTTACGCCAGACCTGCACGACCCGCCGCGCGCAGACGTGTCAGACTGAAACTTGCGCCGGTCCCCGCCCGTACACCCTCCCGTCCGTTCACCGCCGACCTGCTGGAGAGTCCTGATGCCGACCCAGATCCCTGAAGGAACACCGCCGCGGGTGCTGATCCGCGACTTCCTGATCTTTCAGCTCAAGACGTTCATCGACGGGCTCAAGGACATCGTGGTGATTCCGTTCGCCACCATCCTGTTTGCCCTGGACCTGATCTTTGGCAAGGGCGACAAGCGCGGCCGCACCTTTTACGCGCTGATGGGCGCCTGCGAGTCGTTCGACCGCTGGATGAACCTGTACAAGCCCGCCAGCCAGGCCGGCGGCAACAAGGAAGGCCTGTTCGCCGGCAGCGAGCCCGGCGACGGCACCATGGTGGGCGACATCGAGGGCTTCATGCGGCGCAACGAATCCGCCCGCACCGCACCGGCCGGGCTCCCCGGCGTGCGCTAAAGGAACGGCCGTCTCACGCAAGGCGCAGAGACGCGGAGAAAAGAGGGGGACGGGGGATCTTCATCCTCCGTCCCCCTTTTCCTTTCTTCTCTCCGCACCTCCGCATCTCTGCGTAATACCGGATCCGGGAAAACAACACCTTTATGGGTACAGAGGAACAGAGTCAGACAGAGGAACCAGGATGATATTTTATCTCGCTTTCTCTGTCTACTCTGTTCCTCTGTACGATTATTCTTTTTCAGGATTCGGTATAAGGCTTTCTTTCGTCAGCGCTCGGGTGATGCGGCGGAGCCGGCGAGAATGCCGCCGTCCAGGTGCAGCTCCGAGCCCGTCATGTACGCCGACTCGTCCGAGGCCAGGTAGACGATCGCCGCCGCCACCTCCTCCACGGTGCCAAAGCGGCGCAGCGGCGTATCGCGGGTCAGTGCGTCCATGCGCGCCTGCCGGTCGGGGCCGTCGCCCAGCATGGGCTCCCACATCGGCGTCAGGATGGCGGCGGGGTGAATGGAGTTGCAGCGAATGCGCATTCCCTGCTGCGCACAGTACAGCGCGACCGACTTCGTATGGTTGCGCACCGCGGCCTTGCTGGACGCGTACGCCGCCGCCGCGGGAATCCCCACGATCCCCGACCGTGACGAGACGTTGATGATGGAGCCGGTGCCGCGCGGCCGCATGGCGCGGATGCCGTGCTTGCACCCCAGGAACACGCCGTCCAGGTTGGTCCGGTGCACCGCCCGCCAGTCCTCCAGCGACGCGTGCTCGGGATCGTGCGGCCCCACGGCGTCTTCGAATCCCGTCACGCCGGCGTTGTTCACCAGCACGTCCAGCGCACCCCACCGCGCCAGCACGTCGTCCATCGCCGCCGCCCACTCCGCCTCTTCGCGCACGTCCAGCCGCCGGTACGCCGCCGCGTCGCCGATCTCCCGCGCCACGGCGGCGCCCGCGTCGTCGCGCAGGTCCGTGACCATCACCCGCGCGCCCTCCGCCGCCAGCGCCCGCGCCGCCGCCGCCCCGATCCCGCGCGCCGCGCCCGTCACCAGCGCCACCTTGCCGCTCAATCGCATCTCGCCCCCCGCGTGAGTGTCACATCCGGCCGGAATGGTAGACTGGACGCATCCACGCAGGGAATCGGGCATCTGACCCATGCCACCGGAAAGAATGCCTCAGAGGGTGTTGCTAAACCGGACCCCGTGATTGGCTTCCTGAGAGGGTGTTGCCAAACCTCAAATCCATGACGAAGCGGTGACTTCCTGAGGGAGCGCATAACGTGCAACCAGAAGTCACACTACGGATTGCGCGCGACCGAAGGACCTCGTCCCGGTGGCGCAGGGGCCAGATCAGGGCACGGGACCAGCCCCGTCGTTCTGCTGGCGGGGTCCTTCGGTCAGCGCCAGGGTGCAGTGTACAAGCGAGTTAAGGGCGGCGCCTCCCTCAGGAAGTCAATCACGCTGGGAGGTTGGCAACACCCTCTGAGGAAGGCGCCGCTCCTCATCTGCGGATACGAAAATGCCATGGCGCCGACCGAAGGACCTCGTTGGCACAAACCGGGGGGCTGGTCCCGCGGCATGGAGCCGGCCCCGCCTCGCTGGAGAGCAGGTCCTTCGGTCGCGCGCAAGCGGTTGTGTGGAATCGGGTTACACGTGGCGCGCTCCCTCAGGAAGTCATCTCTTCTTGTGAGTTTGGGGTTTAGCAACACCCTCTCACACAGAGTCAGCAGAGTCAACAGAGGAGATCGTACTCTGTTAACTCTGCTGACTCTGTGTGAGGCCAGATCTTTTCAATCCCCGGACGAAGATTCCGCGGTGCGGCGAACGGCGCGCAGGGCTTCCATGCGGATCAGGCCGCTGAAGGGGCGCACCACACGCCAGTAGCGGGCAAACGAGCGGCGGGCCGCGTCGTCGGTGCAGCGCACGCGCGTCTCCGTGGCCACCAGCGAGCCCTCGTCCGTGGGGAGCACGGTGAAGTTCCACGCCGCCACCGCCATCCCCGGCCGGTCGAACGCCGTGAACTCCGCGGGATCGATGCGCACGATGCCGCCCGTCGGCGTCCAGAACCGGCCGACGAGCCCCAGCACCACCTCGTGCGGCGGCCGCTCGCCCAGCAGCACGAAGCCGTTGCGCAGCAGGCTTTCCGTCGTCACGCCCAGCGCCCGCTCGCCCCGGCCGGGCTTGCGCGTGAACAGGCCCGGCAGCGAGCGCAGCGCGAACAGCGTCCGCACCAGCGGGGAGCCGCTCATGTCCAGCTGCCGCACCGCCGCGTATGCGCGCTCGGGGGGCGCGTTCACCCGCAGTGCGTGGCGTTCCGCGAAGTCGGCGTGCGGAAGGTAATCGTCGATCAGCATCAGCGCCTCCCGTCGTACGCCGGGCCGCCGTCCTTCCACGCCCACCACTGCAGCAATTGCGGATCGTGCGGAAACTCGCTGGCGAAGTAGACCGCGCAGCGCAGCACGTACAGCATGCAGCGGTCTACGTGCATCCCCTGGTGTTCGCACAGCTGGTCGTACAGTGCCTGGGGATCACGCCCGCGAAGCTGCTCCACGCGTTCGATCCCCAGGTTCCGCAGGTCCTGCGCAATGGTCACCCCCACCCCGGGGATGGTGCGCAGCTCGTCCTTGGGGGCGCGGGTGCGGGTCATCGGTGCAACCTTTCGCGGGCGAAGCGCATCGGAATGGACGTGCGCGAGGGGCGGTGAAACTTCCGCCGGGGTCCGCGCGTACGAACAAATGCGCGGCAGGATTCATGTTCTTCTAATGGTCCGCGCGCAACACCGCGGAGGTTCCGGCGGTAGTACACACGGTACGAAAGGCTGGACGGTTTCGAGAATGCCGACCTGACCCCCACCTCATGCTCCCAAGGCGTCCTCCGGGTGGGCACGGCTGAGAACCAGAAGGCTGGCGAAGTACCTGGGCAGGTGAGTTTGCTGTACCGCGCATCATGCGACGACGGAGCCCGCTGGATCTTCCTGATTCGGCGGGCTCCGCCGCGTTTCACCCCTCCACCGCGGTGCGCGCCGTCTCGTCCACCGGCCGCGCGCCCCGCAGCACCAGGTATCCCACGATCCCCGCCACCAGCGACGCCGCGAAGATGCCGATCTTGGCGTCCTCGTTGAGCACCGGCGCGCCCGGGAACGCCAGTCCCGCGATGAACAGCGACATGGTGAAGCCGATGCCGCCCAGCAGGCTTACCCCGCGGATGGAGCGCCAGGTGGTCCCCGCCGGCAGCGCCGCCAGGTTCATCTTTACCGCCAGCCACGCGAACAGGGTAATGCCCACCGGCTTGCCCACCACCAGCCCCAGGAAGATGCCCAGCGCCACCGGGTTGGTGACCGCCTCGCCCAGGTTGCCGCCCAGGTGCACCCCCGCGTTGGCCAGGGCAAAGAGGGGGATGATGAAGAACGCCACCGGGTAGTGCAGCTCGTGCTCGATGCGCTGCAGCGGCGCCTGCGCGGCCTCGCACGCGTTCTCCATCTCCTGGATGGCCGCCTGCTGGTCGCGGTTGGTGAGCACGTCCGTCCCTTCCCTCCCCGACGCGTCGAAGTAGTCCAGGATGCGCCGGCCGCGCTCCAGGAACTCGCCGGTGTCGATGCGGGTGCGCGCCGGAATGGTCAGCGCCAGCAGCACGCCGGCCACGGTGGCGTGCACGCCGCTCTTGAGGAACGCCACCCACAGCACCAGCCCCAGCGTCACGTACACCAGCGGCGCGCGCGCCTCCAGCCGCGCCGCCACCACCAGCGCCGCCAGCACCGTCATCCCCACCCCCAGCGCGCTCCACGAGATCTGGTCCGTGTAGAACACGGCGATCACCAGCACCGCGCCCAGGTCGTCCACGATGGCCAGCGCGGCCAGGAACACCTTGAGCGACAGGGGAATGCGGGGCCCCAGCAGCGCCAGCACGCCCAGCGCAAAGGCGATGTCGGTGGCCATGGGGATCCCCCACCCCGCCTCGCCCGCGCCGCCCGCGTTCAGCGCCGCGTAGATGAGCGCGGGGACGATCATCCCCCCCAGCGCCGCGGCGATCGGCAGCGCGGCGCGGCGCACGGAGGCCAGCTCGCCCACCAGGAACTCGCGCTTGATCTCGAGCCCGACCAGAAAGAAGAACACGGCCATCAGGCCGTCGTTGATCCAGTAGTGCAGCGGGTACGAGAGCGCGTACTGCCCGGCGCCGAGGGTGACCTGCGTTTCCCACAGGTGGTGGTACGACTCCGCCCAGGGCGAGTTGGCCCACATGATGGCGACCAGCGCGGCGGCGATGAGCACGATGCCGCCCGACGACTCCGCGCGCGCGAACCGCGCAAAGGGCGACAGCACGCGCTGAAAGGGCGTGAGCGGCTGGGGGGGAATCGCGGTGGGGTGTGCGGCCATCGTCTCCTGTCCGTCCGTGTCCGAAACGTCGTCCGAACGGGGAAGGTAGCGCAGGGCCGCGTACAATCCAACCCTGCTGCTGCCTCAAATTCAGCAGCTACTCTGGATTTTTCACGATCCGCGCACTCCTCCCCGTCCATCCGTCTTCGCGACGACAAGCCTCATGCAGAGACGCAGAGGCGCCGAGAGAACCGCGCTTCCGTTCCCCTCCGCGTTGCCGGGCCGCTGCGTGATCCCCGATCCTGAAAAAGAATCATCGTACAGAGGAACAGGGTCAGACAGAGAAAGCGAATTGGAAACATCATCGTGGTTCCTCTGTCTGACTCTGTTCCTCTGTACCCATGAAGTCGTTGTCTTCCGGGTTCGGTCATGAGGCAGATCTCCGTTTCGAAGGGGGAGAACGGAAGAGAGGACGTGGATGAAGCGCTCATCCACGTCCTCTCTGTTCCGCCGCGCCTTCTCGCGTGAGATCCGCGTCCGCCCGGGATCAGCCGGAGTGGTCGTGGACGATGCGCCACCCGTCCGGCGTGCGCCGCATGGTCAGCGAGAACGGGCCGGTGGCGGTCTCGCGCCCGGGGGCCTCCACGACGAAGCGGCCCAGGGCCAGCGCGTGGTCGCGGCCCAGCATGCGCACCTCGATGTCGACGAAGCGCAGCTGCCCCGGGTCGCGGCCGGGCGCGAACCAGCTGCCGGCGTAGTCCCGCTGGATGGCCTCCTTGCCGCGCACCAGCCCGTCGGCGCCCACGTAGGTGGCGTCGGCCGCGTACGGCACCATGAAGGCGTCCAGGTCGCGCCGGTTCCACCCCTCGGTAGAGCGAACCAGCACCTCCGTGATCTCCTGCTGCGCGTTCCCCGCGGGCGCGGGGCCGGCGGCGGGCGCGGCGCAGGCGGACAGCAGCAGCACGGCCGCCAGGCCGGCGCGGCGGAGTTGGCGGATGCGCATCAGCGGTCTCGCGTAAGGGCGGTGCGGCGCGCGTACTCGCCCGCCAGCAGGGGATACGGGTTCACGTTCTCGCTGTCCCAGTAGCGCTGCGGATCGGGAAGCCGGCCGACGGAAAAGTGCAGGTGATAGTTGCCCTGGCCCGCGTTGCCCGTGTCGCCCACGTAGGCGATCACCTGGCCGCGGCGCACGGGCAGGCCGTCGCGCATGCCGGCGGCGTAGCGCTGCAGGTGGGCGTAGTAGTACAGCGTCCGCCCGTCCTCGCCGATCTGGTAGATGGTCACCCCCCCCATCCCGCCCGTCCGCAGCCGGTGGATGGTGCCGTCCGCCGCGGCCAGCACGGGCGTGCCCCCCGGCGCCATGATGTCGATGGCGTTGTGCACCCGCCCGCCGCTGCGCGCGTCGGCGTAGCTGTCGCGCAGCTGGTCGGGGCGAACGCCGCGCACGGGAATCAGCAGCGACGCGCCCGGCGCCGGCTCGCCCGGCTCCATCGTCACCTCCGCCTCGTCCGCCCGCGGGTTGGCGCGGATGACGATCTGGTCGCGCGGGCGCTCGCGGCGCCCCTGCGCACCCGGGGCGCCCTCCGGCGGCGCGCCGATGGCGATGGTGCAGCCGGGCAGCGCAAGCAGAAGCGCGAGCGCGCCCAGCCGGGCGTAGTGCATGGGGAATGCGATCATGGCACCGTCCGCGGAATGGTTCTTTGCGGCGGGTACCCGGTGCTACGCGGGTGCCCGTACGGGGTTGGATGTGGGAATGACGAAGTGCGCCGGGTTAACGGGGCGTATATTGCACCCATTGCGGCGGGATGGCAAGAACCTCGTGCGGGCAGGCCGTGGATGGCCCGCCCGCACGCGTGCATCGCAAGGCGCGCCATTCCGTATTGCGGGGCACGGACATGCCGTGGATGGAGCCGCCGGCGACCGGAATCGCACCGGCTCGGCGACAGAATGGGCACGCTGAGAGTGTGTCCAGGAATCCCCTGCGCTCGTGCCCCGTATGTCATTTCGAAGGAGGCGCCACACCGCACCATCGGCTCGCACGAAATCCTGGGCGCCGACTGAGAAATCTACTGTCTGCCGCTGGTGCCCCGCTGCACCGCTCCGGCACTGGCCCTGTCCGCCCGTGTCGTAGCCGCGAAGCAGGCACGGCTACCGCGTCTGCCCTCCAGCAATCCGACAGGGGATTCCTCGGCCCTGCAACCTCTGGTGTGAAGGCAGGCTACGGCGTGGCCGGGCCTCGGAATGACAGCGCTGGTGGATCTGCCTGGAGGTGCAGCGTCGGATTCTTGAACACACGCTGAGCCTGAGAAAGCAGTTCTTTCCCGGAATCCGGATCAGAACCAGATCTGCAGCGACAGCGCCGAGGTAAGGAGCCTACGAAGAGGCTGTCCGCCTCGCCTGGCACCGGCGTGCCGTCCGGCGCGTCCCACGCGCGCCGCCGCCGCACTGGACGCGGGCACGGTCGGCGGTTTATATCGGCGGTGGCGGGATTCCGATCTCCAATCCACGGCAGCGAGACGCACCGATGGCGAGCAGCCCCGAAGCAGTGATCCGGCGGGAGTGGGAAAAGTGGAGCGTCCGCCCGGGCGGCAAGGCGATCTTCAGCCTGCTGCTGGGGCGCCTGGTGCCGTACTCCGGCTCCATCGGCGCGCGGATCGAGGAGCTGCGGCCCGGCTACGCCCGCGTGACGCTGCGGGACCGGCGGCGGGTGCGCAACCACCTGCGAAGCATCCACGCGATCGCGCTGATGAACATGGCCGAGCTTTCCACGGGCCTGGCGCTGAACTTCGCCATGCGGGCGGACGCGCGCTCCATCCTCAAGGGCCTGTCCATCGACTACACCAAGAAGGCCCGCGGCACCCTGACCGCCGAGGCCACCGCGCCCGTGCTGGACAGCAACGACGAGCGCGAGATCACCGTCGAAACCGCCATCCGCGACGCCGCCGGCGACGTGGTGGCCACCGCGCAGGCCCGCTGGCTGGTGGGCCCGCGCAAGTAGGCCGACGGAAGATCGCTGTCATTCTGAGGAAGGCGCCGCCCGGATCCGTCCGAAGCGCCCAGCAGCCTCTGCGCCGACCGAAGAATTTTTGTCGGGAACGCGCGGCCCCTCGCGCCGAATCCGGCCGCGGTGACGCTGCCGTGCGTGTGGCGGCCGCCGAAGAACCTGCCTGCCGGGCGGCAGGCCTGTCGGCAATGCGAGCTTTCCGGGCGATGCCCGGGACGGGGTTCCGCGCGAGGGGAGGGAGATTCTTCGGTCGCGCCACTGGCTCCGCGGTTTTCCGGTAGCACGGGGTAGGCGCTCCCTCAGAATGACAGTATTTCCGCGGGGGTCCGACAAAACCCTCCGGAGCGGGCGGACTCTCGCGTCCGGCCCAGCCGTAGCCGATGCGATGGTGTGGGAGACGGCGAGGCCCGGCGGTTGACTCAAATGTTTGTTTGATATAGGTTTGGCGCCCCGCATTGGCATTCAGCCTGGCGCGGGGCGCCTTTCGTATACGCCGGCCCAGCCGGCCTCCCCACCGCTTTCCCGAAAAATCCTGATGCGACTCACCTCCACGCGTGCGGCCGCGTTTGCGCTGCTCGTCCTGAGCGCCGCGTGCGGCGGCGACGGGCCCGGAACGCCTCCCACCGAGCCCGGCGGCACCGGCGACTTCACCATGACCCTGGTGCGCGCGGCCAACAGCCAGATCCCCGCGCTGGCCGACAGCGCCCTGGTGCGCATCTGGAACACCACGAACAACGTCAACGCGCTCAAGGCGGTCGCCATCCCAGCACCCGGAACGCAGTCGCAGGTGAACTTTTCGCTGCCGGCGGGCACCGGGTACTCGGTGGGCGTGGTGGCCTACCGCTTCAACTCCGTCGGCATCGGCCGCGAGGGCTTTGCCGCGGGCGTGACGCACGACGTCACCATCCTGGCCGACCAGGCCAACCAGGCGGCGGTGAACGTGCTCCCCCTGTCGCTCACCATGTCGGGGCCCGACACCCTGCGGGCGGGGACCACGGCCACGTACACCTTCGTGTTCTCCAACCCGGCGCTGGCGCACGACGAGATGCTGGGGTTGAACTACTTCGTCCGCGTCCGCAACATCCCGTGGACCAGCGACAGCGAGTTCATTCCCTCCATGGGCGCGCACGGCCGCGTGCCGGGCGGCTTTACCGCCGAGTTCCCCGCGCCCACGGTGGATGCCGACTCCGCGGTGTACGTGCAGCCCCGGGCGCAGACGGGCCCGCAGTGGCCCACCGGCCAGGGAGGCCCGGTGCTCTTCTTCGTCCCCTCGCTGTCGCGGGGACAGGCGCTGTTCCGCATTCCGGTAAAGCCCGCCTCGGGCTCCATCACCATCGTGTTCAACCGCGACGCCCCGGTCCGCTGACGGCCCGCGGCTGATCACGATCGGCCGGCCCGGACACATCGCCCGGGAACGAAAGAGAGGACGTGGATGAGCCATCATCCGCGTCCTCTCTCTTTTCCGCCCGCGCCCTCCGCATGATGCTTTCCCGCCGCGGCCCGGAGAGTGCGAAAGGTGCCCGTCGTGAACGCGCACGACGCCTGACGACCAGCACCCTCCACCGATCCGGATGCCCCGCACCGCCGCGCCCCCCGCCGCCGATCCGCTTGCCCCCGCCGAGGCGTGGTTCGCCGCGCGCGGGTGGGAGCCGTTCGGCTTTCAGCGCGAGGTGTGGCGCGCGTACCTGGCCGGCGAGAGCGGGCTGATCCACGCCGCCACGGGAACGGGGAAGACCTACGCCGCGTGGCTGGGCGCGGTGCTGGAGTGGCTCGCCGAACACCCGGAATCCCCCTCCAACGCCAAGGCGCCGCCGCTGCGGGTGCTGTGGATCACCCCCCTGCGCGCGCTGGCGGCGGACACCGAGGAGGCCCTGCGCGCGCCGCTGACGGACCTGGAGCTTCCCTGGACGCTGGAGTCGCGCACCGGCGACACCTCCGCCGCCACCCGCGCCCGCCAGCGCAAGCGGCTGCCCACGGCGCTGGTCACCACGCCCGAGAGCCTGGCGCTGCTGCTGTCGCGCGACGACGCCCGCGGGCTGTTCGCCGACCTGCAGGCGGTGGTGATCGACGAGTGGCACGAGCTGATGGGAAGCAAGCGCGGCGTGCTGACGGAGCTGGCGCTGGCGCGGATGCGCGCGTGGCGGCCGGGGCTGCGCACGTGGGGGCTGTCGGCCACCATCGGCAACCTGCAGGACGCGCTGGACGCGCTGCTGGGCACGGCGCCCGACCGCCCGACGGGCCGCTCGGTCCAGGGCCACGTCCCCAAGGAGGTGGTGGTGGATGCCCTCATCCCGCCCACCATCCAGCGCTTTCCCTGGGCGGGGCACCTGGGCACGCAGATGCTGCCGCAGGTGGTGGAGGCGGTGGAAGAGGGCGAAACCGCCATCGTGTTTACGAACACCCGTTCACAAACGGAGATCTGGTACCAGGCGCTGCTGGAGGCGCGGCCGGACTGGGCAGGGCAGATCGCCCTGCACCACGGCTCGCTGGACCGCGCCCGGCGAGAGTGGGTTGAGAATGGACTGCGCTCCGGCGTGCTGCGCTGCGTGGTGGCCACCTCCAGCCTGGACCTGGGCGTCGACTTCTCGCCGGTCGATCGCGTGCTGCAGATCGGCAGCCCCAAGGGGGTCGCGCGGCTGCTGCAGCGCGCGGGGCGCAGCGGACACCGCCCGGGCGCGGTAAGCCGCGTGACCTGCGTGCCCACCAACGTGCTGGAGCTGATCGAGGTGGCCGCCGCGCGCGACGGGATGCGCGCCAACGCGGTGGAAAGCCGCCTCCCCGTGGAACGCCCGCTGGACCTGCTGGCGCAGCACGTGGTGACCATCGCGCTGGGCGGCGGCTTTCAGCCGGACGAGCTCAAGGCCGAGGTGCGGACGACGCGCGCCTACGCGGAGCTGCTGGACGACGAGTGGCAGTGGGTGCTGGACTTCGTCACGCGCGGCGGCGACGCGCTGAGCGCCTATCCCGAGTTCCAGCGGGTGGTGGTAAGCGAGGACGGCACCTTCAACGTGGGCGACAAGCAGATCGCGCGGCGGCACCGCATGTCCATCGGCACCATCGTCAGCGACGCGTCGGTGACGGTAAAGTACATCGGCGGGGGAACGCTGGGGTCGGTGGAGGAAAGCTTCATCGCGCGGCTGAACCCGGGCGACAAGTTCATCTTTGCCGGCAAGCCGCTGGAGTTTGCCCGCGTGCGCGACATGGTGGCGTGGGTGCGCCGCGCGAAGAATTCAAAGGGCGCCATCCCCCGGTGGATGGGGGCGCGGATGCCGCTGAGCACCGAGCTGGCGGCGTCGCTGCGCGGGCGGCTGGAAGAGGCGTCGCGCGGCCTCTGGCGCGACCCCGAGATGGAGGCCATCCGCCCCATCCTGGAGATCCAGGCCCGCTGGTCGCGCATTCCCGCCGCGGACGAGCTGCTGATCGAGCGGGTAAAGACGCGCGAGGGGCACCACCTCTTCTTTTTTCCCTTCGAGGGCCGGCTGGTGCACGAGGGGCTGGCGGCGCTGTTCGCGTACCGCATCTCGCGCCTGAAGCCCATCAGCTTCACCTTTTCGATGAACGACTACGGCTTCGAGCTGCTTTCCCCCGATCCCCCGCCGATCGAGGAAGCGCTGAAGGCCGGGCTGCTGGCGCCGCACAACCTGCTGGACGACGTCCCCGCGTCGCTGAACGCCACCGAGATGGCGCGGCGGCAGTTCCGCGAGATCGCGCGCGTGGCGGGGCTGGTGTTTCAGGGCTACCCGTACGCGGGAAAGTCCGCGCGGCAGCTGCAAGCCAGCAGCGGCCTGTTCTTCGACGTGTTTACCCGCTACGACCCCGGCAACCTGCTGGTTACCCAGGCGCACCGCGAGGTGCTGGAGCGGCAGCTGGAAAGCAGCCGCCTGGGCCGCACGCTGGAGCGCCTGGCCGCCGGCCGCGTGGCGCTCACCGACCCCAGGCGCACGCCCCCGCTGGCCTTTCCGCTTCTCGTCGACCGCACCCGCGAGGCCGTGAGCAGCGAGTCGATGGCGGACCGCGTGCGGCGGATGCAGGTGGCGCTGGAGAAGTACGCGGAGACGGGCAAGTAACAACAAAAAGACCGGCCTCACACAGAGTCAACAGGACCAGCAGAGTTTTCCCGTGCCCGGCGGCAGGCTATGTTGCCGCCACGCGTTGGAACAAACTCTGTTTACTCTGCTAACTCTGTGTGAGACCTGATCTTTTGACGAGTGCGGCAAGCCTGGACGGAGACCTGGAGATCGAGCTGTGCGGCGAGCGGCTGGTGCTGCTGCCCGAGCGCGCGGCGTACCGCCCGTCGCACCGGGCGCTGCTGGTGGCGGACCCGCACTTTGGCAAGGCGGCGGCGTTCCGCGCGCACGGCCTGCCCGTGCCGGGGGGGACGACGACGGAGACGCTGGTGCGCCTGGCCCGCGCCACGGAGCGCACGGGCGCGGAGTCCATCGTGTTCCTGGGCGACTTTCTGCACGCGAAAGCCGGGCGCGCGGCCAGGACGCTGGACGCACTGCTGGACTGGCGGCGCGCGCACCCGCACCTTGCGCTGACGCTGGTGCGCGGCAACCACGACGCGCACGCCGGCGACCCGCCCGACGAGCTGGACATCACCTGCGTGGACGGGCCGCTGGAGTCGCAGCCGTTCGCGTACGCGCACCACCCGCAGCCGGCGCCCGCGTGCTACGTGCTGGCCGGCCACGTGCACCCCTCCGTCACCCTGCGGGGCGCCGGGCGGCAGCGGCAGCGGCTGTCGTGCTTTCACCTGGGGCCGCGCGTGGGCATTCTTCCGGCCTTTGGCGAGTTCACGGGAACGGCGGACGTGCCGGTGGTGCCGGGCGACCGGGTGTACGTGGTGGCGGGGGGGCAGGTGGTGCTCGCTGGATGACGCACGGCACGTGCGGTGCATCCCTGCCGCCGCGCGATTTTCCATTACGCCGGGAGGATGGGTGCAGGAGATTCCGTTGATGCGGTCCGGGCTGGTGCTCATGGCGATGACCGCCCTGATCGGCGGGCTGGCGACCGTCATCGTGCCGCAGGACCGGGACGGCGACAAGGGCGGGCGGCGGCGCGGCGGGGGGACGGAAAAGGCCTCCGCCCCCGTGGCGGCCGCCGCCGTGCCCGCCGTCTCCGTTGTCACCGCCGATTCCGGCGCGGTGGCGCCCGCGTTCGCCTGCCGCACCGATGCGTCGGGCGTGGCGCTGCCGGCCACCGTGCACGAGTCCAGCGGTCTGGCGCTCGGCGCCGGCGGCGACGCGCTGTGGACGCACAACGATTCCGGCGACCCGGTGCTGCACCTGGTGGGGACGGACGGCACGCCGCGCGGGCGGGTGCGCATTGCCGGCGCCACGGTGACCGACTGGGAGGACGTGGCCGCGGGCCCCTGCCCCGGCGGCGGGCGCTGCCTGTACGTGGCCGACATCGGCGACAACCAGGCGGCGCGCCCCGGCATCGTCATCTACCGCGTCCCCGAGCCCGCCGCGGGCGACGCGCAAAGCCGCCCCGCCGAGGCTTTGGCCGCCGAGTACCCGGACGGCGCCCACGACGCGGAGGCCATGTTCGTCCTCCCCGACGGCGGCGTGCACGTGGTCACCAAGGGCGAGACGGGGCACGTGGCCATCTACCGCCTGCCGCGCACGGCCCGCCCCGGCACGCCCGCCACGCTGGAGCAGGTCGCCGAGCTGCGGCCGGGCCAGGTGCCCCGCCGCGAGCGCATCACCGGCGCCGCCGCTTCGCCGGACGGGCGGTGGATCGTGCTGCGGACGCTGGACGCGCTGGCCTTTTACCGCGCCGGCGACCTGGCCGCCGGACGCCTGGGCCAGCCGCTCACCCACGACCTGAAGCCGCTGAACGAAAAGCAGGGCGAGGCCGTGGAGTTCGGCGGCGACGGCATCCTGTACCTGAGCAGCGAAGGCGGCAAGAAGGAAGACCCCGCCACCCTCTCGCGCCTTACCTGCATGATGCCGGGATAGAGGCTCGTCCCAACCACTCCTTGAAAGTCTACCCCCTCACCCCCATTCTGAATGTTGGGGTGAGCGCGACTTCGTCGAAATCTCGCCTCCCGCGTCCCCGTGGGAAATTCCAAAAACCTGCCCATCCAACGTGCGTGGACCGCTGGTGCGAGCCACAGTGGAGCACGTGCTCTTCCAAGTAGCTCCACCTTCTTCCGCGTATGATCCGGGCGGGTTCCCGAGCTGTGTCTGCGCTCTTCCCCTTCGGTTCAGCACACACCAACACTCCCAGCCGGAGCGGAGCGATGGTCAGCGACACCCAGATCTATAAGGTAGGCGATGCCACGAGCGTGAACCTCCAGGTCACGTACGGCGACGCTCAGCCGGGCAGCACCACCACGACTTGGCAGGGTGACGTGCGGAGCGTTCCACTCGGCGGCCGCTCGTATGACAAGGACGGCGCCTCCCTCGTGGGTTCCATCCTGTTCTGCAAGGCCAGCGTCAAGGACGAGCGCACCGATACCAACCACACCTGCGTCACCTACCGGCTCACCGGCGGCCTCGCGCCGAAGGAGTACTACTACGAGCTGACCGTGCCGGATCAGGGCGCGATCGCCGAGTACTCCATCAACTTCGTCTTCGTCTAAGACGGAGCCGCCGATCTCCACGCCTTCCGACGCCATCATGCCGATTCTCATGATCGTTCGCCGCGCCCTGTGCGTGGGCGCCGCGCTCTGTCTGACGTTCGCCGTCCTCGCACCGCCTGCGGCGGCGCAGGAGACAGAGGATGAGCTACCCGAACTGAATTCGCTCAAGCCCTCGTCGGCACCTGCCTTCATCCTCCTGGGTGTGGCACCCGCCTCCGTCGAGCGGCCGCAGACACCCTCGGATGTGGCGTTCTCGCTGGTCAACCAGACGGAAACGTTCTCCACTCTTCCGGAGAACTACGCGGCCGAGATCTCCCCGTACTGGCTCTTTTCACGTCCCACCTTGGGATGGCGGGACGACATCGACCGGTCCCCAGCCACGTCGTTTCAGCGAACGCTGACGCTCTCACTGGCCACCGCCGAACTGGGGAACGAAGAGGCGCCGATGTCAGGGGTCGGATTCGGCGCCTCGGCATACCTGCTCTCCGGCCGCATGTCATCCGCAGCCCAAGCGCGGTTCCAAGAGATCGAGAAGTACTTGGCGGCGCGCGACAGCCTGGAAAGCGTGCTGGTGGCATCGCAACTCGCGGCCATCGAGGCGGAATACGGCCGCAGGATCGCCGAGGCGGCGCAGGCTGGCAACACCGAGCTGGTACGGCTGCTCACGGCGGAGGTGTCTGCCAAGACGCTCGCCGCGCGCTTGGCCGCGCAACAGGATTCCGTTTTCAAGCAATGGGAGGTGAATAACCCGTTGGAGCAGCTGCAGGAGGCCACCCCGCAGCGCGCGGGGCTGTTCTGGGGGGTAGCCGGAGGAGCATCGTGGGGGTTCGCCAACGACGTGTGGAAGGCTGGGCACGTTCACAATCTTGGTCTCTGGTCAACCCTGAGCTATGAAGGCACGCAGGTGGGCGAGGAATCGAGCTTCACGCCCATGGTCGTGGCCCGGCTACTGAGCAATCGCGGCGGTGACTCGGTGTCGACCACGTTTGACGCGGGAGGGCGCTTCATGCTCTCGGGTCCGGCGTACACCGCGTCCGTAGAGGGCATCCTCCGGATGCCGCTGGAGGAGGAGGGAGAGGGAGAGGGAGATACTGAGACCCTGTACCGAATCGCAGGAATTCTGGAATACCGCCTGCGGCCGGACCTGTGGCTGACCGCGACCTTTGGCCGCGATTACCAGTCCAGCAACGACGGCAGTCTGCTCGCGCAGCTCGGGGTCAAGTTCCATGTCACCGAGGACCGCTACCAGGCACCCTAAAAGCGCGGAACGACCAACGGCGGAACCGGCCCGCGTCCCTGACGCAACGTCTGGCGTGAAGCAGGATCGGGCGGTAGTCTCCGGGCTCGGAGACTACCGCCCGCTTTTCGCATCCGGCTGATCCCATGAACATCCTGGTCCTGAACGTCGGCAGCTCGTCACTCAAGTTTCAGCTCATCGACACGGACGAGAGCCGCTTCGAAAACAACACCGACCGGCGGCTGGCGCGGGGGCAGATCGAGCGCATTGGCGGGGAGGCGGTGTGGAGCTTTCGCGCGGGGGACGCGCCGGCGGTCAAGGGCTCGGCATCGCTCAAGGACCACCGGGCGGCGGTGGAGTACCTGCTGGCGTGGATCGTCAGCGACGACTCGGACGTGGAGATCCACTCGCTGGCGGAGATCGGCGCGGCGGGGCACCGGGTGGTGCACGGGGGAGAGCACTTCGTGCGCTCGGTGGCCATCGACAACGAGGTGATGCGCGGCATCGAAGAAACCATCGACCTGGCGCCGCTGCACAACCCGGCCAACCTGAAGGGCGTGCAGGCGGTCAGGGCGGTGCTGGGGCCGGCGGTGCCGCAGGTGGCCGTCTTCGACACGGCGTTCCACCACACGCTGCCGGAGCGCGCCTTCCTGTACGCCATCCCCTACTCGCTGTACCGCCGGCACCGGGTGCGCCGCTACGGCTTTCACGGCACCTCGCACCGGTACGTGAGCTACCGCTGGCGCCAGATCACCGGCACCGCGCGCGAGCAGGAGCGCATCATCACGCTGCACCTGGGCAACGGCTGCTCGGCGTGCGCCATCGTGGGCGGCGAGTCCATCGACACCTCCATGGGCTTCACCCCGCTGGAGGGGCTGGTGATGGGCACGCGCTCGGGCGACCTGGACCCGGCGCTGCTGGACTACATCGCCGAAAAGGAAGGGCTGTCGCCGGCGGGGGTGGAGACGCTGCTGAACAAGCAGTCGGGGCTGCTGGGGATCAGCGGCCTGACCAACGACATGCGCGAGCTGCTGGCCGAGGCCGAGGAGCACGACGACCGGCGCGCGTGGCTGGCCATCGAGATCTTCTGCTACCGGGTGCGCAAGTACATCGGCTCCTACCTGGCGGCGATGGGCGGGGCCGACGCCATCTGCTTCGCGGGCGGCATCGGCGAGAACGCGCCGGCGGTGCGGGCGATGATCTGCGAGGGGCTGGAGTGGGCCGGCATTCGCCTGGACGCCAGCGCGAACCACGCCTGCAACGGCGTGGAGGCCCGCATCAGCCCCGAGGGCGCGCACCCCGCCGTGTGGGTGATCCCCACCGACGAGGAGCTGCTGATTGCCCGCGACACGTACCGGGTGATGAAGGGGATCGAGACGCGGTTTTGAAGTGCGGGAGTGCGGGAGTGCGGGAGTGCGGAAGTGCGGAAGTGCGGAAGTGCGGAGGAGGGTGCCAGCCTTCGGCGAGTGCTCATCAACGTTCGGGGCAGGAGAAAGCCCCCGCAGACATATCCGTCCGCGGGGGCGATTCACTTGTCCGACAGGCGTTAAGCGAGCTTCCGGTGCTCCGGCCACGTGAGCGGAGGCCCCGAGTTTTCGGGTCCGTCGTAGTCCCGAAGGTATTCCAGTGCCTCCGGGCTGAGGGAGTCGAAGATTCCAGGCTTGCTGCGCACGCGGCGCCGGATCTCTTCGCGGCTGGGCGCTTCCGGCTGAAGCGCGTGACGAATCCACGCGAGAACGCCCCCGCGAGACACGATGGCGTGCGGAGCCGATGGCGCGACAGCCGAATCTGAGAGCTTCATGGTTTACACCTCCCGTTCACAATACACAGGGATCCCGCCGTCCCATACGGCCGTGAATCCTAGCGACTCGTAGTAATCCAGCAGGTTGCGGTCTGGATTGCGCAAGCGTAGCCGCCGTGCCCCCATCGCCAAGCCGTATCCCAGCGCAACTCCCGTCACGGTCCAGACTACGTGGCCACGCAACGCAACGGGCGGCGGCTCGGGTCTTCGCTCCACATGGATAAGCGTGATCGTATGCCGAGATCCGTTTGCACGGCGACGTGAGGCGTACCCAAGCGCCAGTCCGCAGAGATCATCTCCGTACCAGACGGCGACCGGAAGCACCGCTGCACGATGCGGGAGCCGTGCTGTCAACGCTCGCCAATCCCACTTGCCGGCACCGGAGAGGTGCGTGCCCACCCACGTGCGATCCCACACGTCCAGCGTGTGATCATCGATGTCCGTGATGCGCAGTTCGGGTCCGCAGATCCCCTTGGCGAGCGCACGCTCCCGCGCGAACTCATACGCTTCTTCCCGTTCAACCGCGTGGCGGGTCCGAGCACGGGCGTAGCGCCCTTGCAGCACCGGCCGCCAGACTGCGTCCGCCTCTCCACCATCCGCCTCGTCCGCCGTCTCCACCCACACCTCCCCACGCATGAAGGTGATCGCAATGAACGGAGCATAACAGCGAATGGAATCAGCGGGAAGTGCTGGCGGGAAGTAGGTCCGCGAGCTGGCTGGATAGGCGCGAATCACCCCTGATTCCGTGCCTGCTGCGGCGGATTCTGGCTGCTGGACGCAAACCGCCCCCGCGGACTCATCGGTCCACGGGGGCGATTCTTCCGACAGGAGCGTGATCGATCGGCAGGCTACTCACGCATTCAGGTACGCTGCACCTTCCCATCATCCGCGGGAGGGGCGGCTCACGGCTTCGGCGGCGGGATCCGCGCAAACGCAAGACGTCCCCACGGCCGCTGCCGCGGAGGCGCACCGTAGCAGGTGCCAGTGGTCAGCGCCTGGATTCGGGACGGCCCAGGCTTTCGGGTCCGTCGTAGCTCAGCACCGCGGCACGGGCCTCGGGGCTGAGCGTGGAAAAGAACCCCGGCTTGCTCCGGAGCCGGCGCCGGGCCTCTTCGCGCGAAGGGGCGTCATCCACGAGCCACTCCACCACGCGCGCGGCAAACCCGCCCGTATGGCGGATCGAGGGGGTGGGCGCGTCGAAGGGCATGGGCACTGTCTTCATGGGTCATATCTCCTGTTCACAATATATGGCTTCGTCGCCCTTCCATACAACCTCGAAGCCGAGAAGCTGATAGTACCAGAGCAGGTTCCGGTCCGGGTTCCGCAGCCGCAGACGCCGCGCGCCCAGCGTGATCCCGTATGCTCGCGCGGCGGTGATCGCCAGGTAGATGATCTTTCCCGCAGCGGCACGTCCGGGGGCTCCGGGCGCCGTTCCACGAACGTAAGGGTAACCGTGTGGCGCACACCCGTCGCGCGTTTCCTGGATGCCTGTCCCACGGCAAGCCCGCAAAGGTCCTGACCGTGCCAGATCGCCATGGGAAGGACTGCCGGGCGGCGCGGGAGTTGATCCACCCGCGCCTCCCAGTTCCATTTTCCAGCGCCCGATGGATGAACACCGGTCCACGTGTGCGTCCACGTCTGCAGCGCGAGCGCATCGATGTCGCCGAAGCGGAGATCCGGTCCGCAGACTCCTTCCTCGATGGCATCCATGCGTGCGAACGCATAGGCTTCCGCGCGCGCCGCCGCGTGCCGGGTACGCGCGCCTGCATAGCTCGAGCGCATCACCCCTGCCGGGCCTCTCGCACCAGCAGAGCTTGTCGCCACAGTTCCACCTCACCCATCTGCCCCATCCAGTCTGATCCCGAAGGCGCTCACAGTGAACAGAGCATAACAGCGACGGGAACCAACCGGAAGTGCTGGCGGGAAGTAGGTCCGCGAGCTGGCTGGATAGGGGTGGTATCAGCCTGATTCCGTGCTTGCTGCGGCGGATTCTGACTGCCGAACGCAAGCCGCCCCCGCGGACCCATCGGTCCGCGGGGGCGGTTCGCCGCGATCATCCGGCCCGGCGTGAGAGCGGCGCGACTCACGCACTTCCGCACTCACGCACTCACGCACTCACGCACTGTCCTACGGCCTCGGCGCGGGGTACGTCCGCACGTTCTCGTCAAGGTTCATGTAGCGGTCGCGCAGCAGGGTCTCGCGGCTCACCAGCGGCACCTCCTGGCCGCGGATGAACACGTGCTCCACGTTCGTCAGCAGCTCCAGCGGGTCGCCGCTCCACACCACGACGTTCGCCACCTTCCCCACCTCCAGCGTGCCGTAGCGGTCGGCCATCCCGTAGATCTGCGCCGGGTACAGGGTGATGGCCCGCAGCGCCTCCTCGTACGGAAGGCCGTAGGCCACCGCGTTGCCGGCCTCCTGGCGAATGTTGAACGCCCTGTACGTCTCGCCGGTGGTGATGGCCACCTGCACCCCCGCCCGCCGCAGCAGCGCCGCGTTGTCGTAGCGCGCGCCCAGCGACTCGAAGCTCTCGGGCAGGTTGCGCAGCACCTTCACCAGCACCGGCACCCGCGCCCGCGCCAGGTCGTCGGCCACCATCCACCCCTCGGTGCCGCCCGTGATGATCACCTTGAGGTCGTACTCCTGGGCCAGGCGCAGCACCGTCTGGATGTCGCTGGCCCGGTGCGCCTCCACCACCAGCGGCATCTCGCCGCGCAGCACCGGCTGCAGCGCCGCAAGGTCCAGCCGGCTCACCGAGAACTCGCGCGTCTCGCCGCGCTCGTACCCCTGCGGGTTGCGGTTCCACGCCCGCGCGTCCTCCAGCACCTCGCGCAGCCGCATGAACACCCCGCCGCGCGTGCCGCCCCCCGCCTGGTGCGCGTTCTCGCTCACCGAGCCGAACATGGCGATGGGCGAGCGGATCTGCATCTCGGCGATGTTGTCGCCCACCAGGTCGAAGGCCAGCCCCTGGCCCGCGATCAGCCCGCCCGCCGGACGGCTGACCACCGTGGTCACCCCGGCGATGCGGGTCACCGGGATCACCATCGACCGGGGGTTGATGCCGTCGGCCACGTTGAAGGCCGCCGCCACCTGGTCCTCGTTGTCCTGGAAGCGGAAGTCGTTGGTGGTGCCCACCGACTCCACCTCGATGAGCGCCATGTTGGTGGACGACTCGATGAGCCCCGGCGTGACGATCTTTCCCGTGGCGTCGATGCGCCGCGCGCCCGCGGGAACGGCGATCCCCGCGCCCACGGCGGTGATGCGGCCGTTGGTGATGATGACGGTGCCGTTGGGGATGGCGGGCCCCGAAACGGGGTGCACCGTGCCGCCCGTGATGGCGATGGTCTGCGCCGCCGCCGGGGCGGCCGCCAGCGCCGCGGCCGCCAGCGCGGCCGAAAGGAACCGGTTAGTCATTCGAGGCCTCCGCCGGGAAAAGTCCCACCTCGAAGTCGGTGCGCGGCTGCCGCGACGGGTCGAAGCGGTCGAAGATCAGCGCGCCGTCGATGTACACGCGGTCGGCGCGCGCGTAGACGCTGAAGGGGTTGTGCGACCAGATCACCACGTCGGCCTGCTTGCCCGTCTCCAGCGTCCCCACCTGCTCGTGGATGCCCAGCGCCCACGCCGCGTTGGCGGTGATCCAGCGCAGCGCGTCGTTCTCGCTGACCTCGATTCCCGCCTCGCGGCCGGCCTGGAGGGCCTTGGCGGCCTCCTGGTTCAGCTTCTGGATCCCCGTGGGGTCGTCGGAGTGGACGATGGCGCGGGCGCCGGCCTGGTGCACCATGGCCACGTTGGCGCGGGTAAAGTCCAGCGCCTCCATCTTGAAGCCCCACCAGTCGGCCCACAGGCTGCCGCTGATGCTGTCGCGGGCCATCAGGTCGCGCACCTTGTACGCCTCGACCCCGTGGTGAAAGGAGCGGATGCGGAAGCCGAACTCGCGCGAGATGTCGATCATGTTGGCCATCTCGTCGGCGCGGTAGCAGTGGTTGTGGATCAGGATCTCGCCGCGCAGCACCCCCGCCAGCGTCTCGAGCTCCAGGTCGCGCGTGGGCGCGCTGGCTCCGCCCCCCGCGCTGCCGCCCTGGCCCGCGCCGTTGCCGCCGGCCGCGTCCATCCGGCGGCGGTAGTCGGCGGCGCGGATCCAGGCGTTGCGAAAGCCAGCCACGTTGCCCATGCGGGTGCTGGGGCCGCCGCGCTCGCCGTACACGCGCTTGGGGTTTTCGCCGCACGCCATCTTGAGCCCGTACGGCGCGCCGGGAAACTTCATCTGCTGCATGGTGCGCGCGGGCACGTTCTTCAGCGTCACGCTGCGGCCGCCGAACAGGTTGGCGCTGCCGGGCAGGATCTGCATGGACGTCACGCCGCCCTCCAGCGCCCGGATGAAGCCGGGGTCCTGCGGCCACACCGAGTGCTCGGCCCACACCTCGGCGGTGTTGGGGCTGGTGGCCTCGTTGCCGTCCTCGTGCGCCTGCACGCCGGGGCTGGCGTACACGCCCAGGTGCGAGTGGGTGTCGATGACGCCCGGCGTGACCCACCGGCCGGTGGCGTCGACCACCACCGCGTTGGCCGGCGCGTCCACCGTCTGGCCGACGGCGGCGATGCGGCCGTCCACCATCAGCACCTGGCCGTTGGGGATCACCTGCCCCGCGGCCGTCATCACCGTGCCCCCGCGGATGAGCGTGGGGGCCGAGGGGAGCGGCCGGTAGGTGGACGGGAACGGGTCCGCCGCCCGCTGCGCCCCGCTCTGGCCCTGGGGCGCGGGTGAGCCGGCGGGCCGCGCCTGCCCCTGCGAGCAGGCGGCGGTCGCCGCCCCCAGCGCCAGGGCGCACAACGCACGCTTCATGTGCTTCTCCCGAAAGCGTTGCGAACGATTTGCGGCACCCCGGCGTTCAGGTTTTTTAGCATTCACGAGAGCAGGGATCGACGGCTCGGGGAGTGCGCTGCGCGGGTGCCGCTGGAAAGGTCGGCGGCATAATGCCGTATACACGATACAGGGGCAAGGGCGAACGTCCGTTCGGCGGCTCGATGGATCGGATCGCGGAGCATCCGCAAAGGTGAAAATCGTTCTCACACGCTCTTGACGCCGTCCCGGCACTCCGGTATTAGTTGAGAACGGTTTTCATCTACTCTGCTCCTGACGCCGCCCGCCGGTCCGCCGCGTGGGCGTTCGTCGTGGCGAAGGCACCCCTCCTGAACGGCGGACCTGGTCGTGAAGCTGTTTCGCAAGCTGGTATTCTGGACGCACCTGGTGACCGCCGTGAGCGCGGCCGTGGTGATTTTGCTGATGTCGGTGACCGGCGTGCTGCTGACCTACCAGCGGCAGATCACGGCCTGGGCGGACCTGCGCGGGCTGGAGGCCGGGCCGCCGGCGGCCGGCGCCGCGCGCCTGGCGCCGGACGCGCTGCTGTCGCGCGTGGCGGCCACGCACCCCGGCACGCCCACCACGCTCAAGTGGTTCGCGGACGCGGACGCGCCCGCGCAGGTGGCGTTCGGGCGCGAGAAGACGCTGTTCGTGAGCGCGTACACGGGCCAGGTGCTCAGCGAGGGCTCCATGGGCGTGCGCGCGTTCTTCCAGAAGGTCGTCGCGCTGCACCGCTGGGTGGGCGGCGAGGGCGAGCGTCGCGAGCTGGGCAAGATGATCACCGGCGCCGCCAACCTGGCGTTCCTGTTCCTGGTGGTCAGCGGCTTCTACCTCTGGTTTCCGCGCAACTGGACCCGGAATGCGTTCCGGAACGTGACCTGGTTCCGGCGCGGCCTCTCTCCCAAGGCGCGCGACTTCAACTGGCACAACGTCATCGGCTTCTGGTCCGCCGTGCCGCTGTTCGTCATCGTCGTTTCCGGCGTGGTCATCTCGTATCCCTGGGCCGGCAACCTGGTCTACCGCGTCGTCGGCGACACCCCGCCGCCTCCGCAGGGCGGTGCCGGCGGACCCGCGGGACCGGGGGGCGCGTCGGCGTCGCGACCTGGCGGCGCGGGTGGGGAGCGCGGTGCCGGTGGAGAGCGCGGCGGGCGGGGCGGGGGCGATGCGGGCGAGGCCGTGCCGCTGGACGGCATCGGCGTGCTGGCGGCGCGGGCGGAGCGGCAGGTGCAGGGGTGGCGCAGCATCACGCTGACGCTCCCCAAGAAGGCGGACGAGCCGGTCGCGTTCAACATCGACCGGGGCGACGGCGGGCAGCCGCACAAGCGCGCCTCGCTGGCGCTGGACCGCACCACGGGCGAGGTGTCGAAGTGGGAGCCGTTCCCCAGCCAGTCGCCCGGGCGGCGGCTGCGCGGCATCCTGCGTTTTGCGCACACCGGCGAGGTGCTGGGCATTCCCGGCCAGACGCTGGCGGGGATCGTGTCGCTGGGCGCCGCGTTCCTGGTGTGGACGGGCCTGGCGCTCACCTGGCGGCGCTTTCGCCAGTGGCGCGCCCCCAGGCGCACCGCGCCCGCCTCGCGCCGCCCCGAGGCGATGGAGGAGGCGGAGACGGTCTCCGTCTGACGGAACCCGCGGGTTTGGCCACCCCGGGTTAAAACCCGGGGCTAGAACGGCCATAAGCCCCGCCCTGGGCTCGCGGAGCTCGCCCGGCGGGGCTTCACCTGCTCGTGACGGCGGGCCTCGCGCGGTAGCGTTGCGGTCCGCATGTAGTTGAAGCCCCGTTCGGTGAGCGCAAGCGAGCCGAGACGGGGCTTATGGCATTTATAGCCCCGGGCTTTAGCCCGGGGACCACGCGGGGCACACAACCCTCCAACCCGCCCGGGGACCGCGCGGGGCACACATCATCCGACCCCGTTCACCCGTTCACCCGTTCACCCCATCACCCCATCACCCCATCACCCCATCACCCCATCACCCCATCACCCCATCACCCGTTCACCCCCACACCCCCTGCACCGCCCCCGGCACAACCCCTGCAACCTCCCCGCGCTCCGAAAATTCGCATCCATCCACCCGCAGGCAGGGATCTTCGATATGCTGGACCGCAACCCGCTGGCCGGGCCCGACCCGTCCGGCAAGCAGACCGACCAGCCGTACCCCGGCACCGACGACGACCTCAAGCCCGGCGCCGACCACGGCGAAACCAGCTACACGGGCTGCGGCAAGCTGGAAGGCCTCGCCGCCGTCATCACCGGCGGGGACAGCGGCATCGGGCGCGCGGTGGCCATCTGCTTCGCCAGGGAAGGCGCCGACGTGGCCATCGGCTACCTGTCGGAACAGGAGGACGAGGACGCGCAGGAGACGCGGCGGCAGGTGGAAGCCGCCGGGCGCCGGTGCATCGTCCAGCGGCTGGACGTGCGCGAAAAGCAGGCGTGCACCGACTTCGTGGACCTGGCGGCGAAGGAGTTCGGGCGGCTGGACATCCTGGTGAACAACGCTGCCTACCAGATGGAGCAGGAGAAGCTGGAGGACGTGACCGAGGAGCAGCTGGACCGCACCTTCCGCACGAACATCTTCGGCTACATCTACATGGCCCAGGCGGCGCTGCGGCACCTGAAGGCCGGCGGCGTCATCCTGAACACCGGCTCCGTCACCGCGCTGGAGGGGAACCCCGGGCTCATCGACTATTCCGCCACCAAGGGTGCCATCCACACCTTCACCAAGGCGCTGGCGCAGAGCATCGCCGACAAGGGGATCCGCGTGAACGTGGTGGCGCCCGGCCCGGTGTGGACGCCCCTCATCCCCGCCACGCTCGAGGACGAGCACGTCAGGAAGTTCGGCCAGGACAGCATGTGGAAGCGGGCCGCGCAGCCGGTGGAGATCGCCGCCGGCTTCGTCTACCTGGCGTCGGCCGACGCGCGCTACATCTCGGGCGAGGTGCTGGCGATCACCGGCAAGACGAGCAGCCGCTGATGGCGCGCATCGGATATCACGCCAGCCACGAGCAGTACGCCCCGGGCGAGCTGCTGCGGCTGGTGCAGCGGGCGGAGGAAGCCGGGTTCGGCAGCGGGATGTGCTCGGACCACTTTCATCCCTGGGGCGAGCAGCAGGGGCACAGCGGCTTTGCGTGGAGCTGGCTGGGGTCGGCGCTGCAGGCCACGTCGCTCTCCTTCGGCGTGGTCACCGTCCCCGGCGGATGGCGGTACAGCCCGGCCATCATCGCGCAGGCCGCGGCCACGCTGGCCGAGATGTACCCGGGCCGCTTCTGGATCGCGCCCGGGAGCGGCGAACTGCTGAACGAAGGGATCACCGGCCAGCGCTGGCCCGCCAAGGACGAGCGCAACGCCCGCCTGCGCGAAGGCGTCGACATCATCCGCGCCCTGTGGACCGGCGAAAAGGTGACGCACCGCGGGCTGATCACCGTCGAGGAGGCCAGGATCTACAGCCTGCCCAAGGTGCCGCCGAAGATCGTGGGCGCGGCGCTGAGCCCCGAGACGGCGGAGTGGATGGGCGGCTGGGCCGACGGGATGATCACCGTCGTGGGCCCGCGCGAGAGCATGCAGAAGATGATCGACGCCTTTCGCCGCGGCGGCGGGGAGGGGAAGCCCATCTACCTGCAGGCACAGCTTTCGTTCGCGCGGACGGAGGAGGAGGCGCTGCACGGCGCGTGGGAGCAGTGGCGCACGGTCAAGCTTCCCAGCCCCGTCCTCTCCGACCTGCGCCTGCCCACGCAGTTCGACGCCGTGGGCGAGGGGGTGAGCAAGGAGGACGTGAAGGGGAAGATGCGCGTTTCCGCCGACGTGGAGCAGCACCTGGAGTGGCTGGCGGGGGACGTGGAGATGGGGTTCGAGGAGATCAACCTGCACTGCGTGCACCGGGGCGAGCAGGCGCGCTTCATCGACGTTTTCGGGGAGCGTGTCCTGCCGCGGCTGGCCGGCACGTTGACGTAGGCGCGCGCCGCCGCTCCCTTGTGGGGCGGCGGTCTCTTCACCCCTCCTTCGCCCGCGACCCGGACACGCCCATGATCCGCACTCCCTTCGCGATCGTCGCCACGCTGGCCCTGGCCGCCACGGCCGGCGGCTGCGCGCCCCAGTGCACCTGCCCCGCGTCGGTTCCCGGCGGGGTGGCCGCCATCCCGGCGCCGGGCCCGGGGTCCGCGCCGCCGCCGGTGCCGCAGGCCGCCCCCGCGCCGACGGGCACGGTGCGGCTGCTGAACGCGGAACGGGTGGCGCGGCGGATGCGCGGCGCGTACCCGCAGTACCTGCTGGACGCCGGCACCACCGCCGACGTGCTGGTGGACGTCACGCTGAACGCGGAGGGCCAGGTGCAGTCCGCCGCGCCCGTGGGCCAGCCGGACGAAACGCAGGCCCAGTTCCTGAACGCGTCGCTGTCCCTTGCGCGCGAGCTGCGCTTTTCCCCGCCGGGCGCCGCGGGGGCGCAGGTGCGCGTCCGCATGCGCTTTCAGCCCAGCGGAAACCAGGTCACCATCGTGAACCCCTGATCCCGGGGCCGGAGGACGTACGCCGATGACGCAGGGGAGGGTGGAGGGGGGCGAGGCGGGGGCGGGGCCGGCGTGGTGGCAGCGCGGCGTCATCTACCAGGTCTATCCCCGCTCGTTCCAGGACACGGACGGCGACGGCGTGGGCGACCTGCGCGGCATCGTCCGGCGGCTGGACTACCTGCAGTGGCTGGGGGTGGACGCGGTGTGGATCAGCCCGTTCTACCCCTCGCCCATGGACGACTTCGGCTACGACGTCACCGACCACCGCGCGGTGGACCGGGCGTACGGAAGCCTGGTGGACTTCGACCGCATCGTGGCCGAGGGGCACGCGCGCGGAATCCGCGTGATCGTGGACTACATCCCCAACCACACCTCGTGGCGCCACCCCTGGTTCACCCAGTCGCGTGCCGCCCGCCACAACCTCAAGCGCGACTGGTACGTCTGGCGCGACCCCGCGCCGGGCGGCGGCCCGCCCAACAACTGGCTCAGCGCGTTCGGCGGCAGCGCCTGGCAGTGGGACGCGCCCACGGAGCAGTACTACCTGCACACCTTCCTTTGCGAGCAGCCGGACCTCAACTGGCGCAACACGGCGGTCGAGGTGGAGATGCTGGACGTGCTGCGCTTCTGGCTGGAGCGCGGCGCCGACGGCGTGCGGGTGGACGCCATCCAGGTCGTGATGAAGGACGAGCAGTTCCGCGACAACCCGCCCAACCCCGCCTACCGCGAGGGGGTGGACGATCCGTACGACGCCCTGCTGCGCCAGTATTCCGCCGACCGGCCCGAGGTGCACCGGCTGATCGCGCGGATGCGCGAAGTGGTGGAGGGGTACGGCGACCGGGTGCTCATCGGCGAGATCTACAACGAGGTCGAGCGGATGATGGCGTACTACGGCGAGGACGGCCGTGGCGTGCACTTTCCCTACAACTTCCAGCTGATCAAGCTGCCCTGGAACGCGCGGACGCTGGACGCCGCCATCCGCCGCTACGAGCGGCTGCTTCCGCCGGGCGCGTGGCCCAACTGGGTGCTGGGCAACCACGACCGGCACCGCATCGCCAGCCGCGTGGGGCCGGCGCAGGCGCGGGTGGCGGCCATGCTGCTGCTCACCCTGCGCGGCACGCCCACCATCTACTACGGCGACGAGATCGGGATGCACGACGTGCAGATTCCGCCCGACCGCGTGCAGGACCCGTGGGAAAAGAACCTTCCCGGCCGCGGCCTGGGGCGCGACCCCGAGCGCACGCCCATGCAGTGGAGTGCCGAGCCCGGCGCCGACTTCACCACCGGCGAGCCCTGGCTTCCCCTGGCCGGCGACTACCGCGTGGTCAACGTCGCCGCGCAGCGGGTGGACCCCGGCTCCATGCTGGCGCTGCACCGCGCGCTGCTGGCCCTGCGCCGGCGGGAGCCCGCGCTCTCCGTCGGCGACTGGGCGCCGGTGGACGCGGAGGGCGACGTGCTGGCCTGGCTGCGCACGCACGGCGATTCGCGCTTCCTGGTCGCGCTGAACCTGGGCGCCGAGCCTGCCACGCTGGAGTTCGATGGAGCGGGCGAGGTGGCGCTGGGCACGCTGGCCGGCGCGGAGGGCGCGCGCGTCGGCGGGACGATTGAACTACGGGGCGACGAGGGGGTGATCGTCCGGGTCGGCGGGAGCGAGTAAACTCGCCGCAACAAGGGCGGAAAGCCCCGCAAACTGCGCGGGGCTTCAACTGCTCGGATTTCGCGAAACACCCGTCCGCGCAGGCGGACATCGCGTTTTCCCAGACGCGAATTCATTCGCCCGGCGGCCGCGCGCGGGAATGAAGACCGGGCTGCCGTGGGCAGTCTTGGTTCGTCGGCTCCCGCTCTCCCCCACCGTCTCTCGCCCGGGTTTTCACCATGAGGATGATGCTCGTGCTCGCCGCTGTTGCCGCGCTGGCGGCTCCGCTGGCGGGGCAGGATGCGGATGGACCCCGTGCGCTGGAGTTGGCCGAAACCCCCACGTGGTTCACCCCGCGCTCCCCCGCCGCCACCGATCCGCGCCTTGCCGTGGCCGCGCCCGCCAGCCCGTCCGCCGCGGATTACGCGGTGGAGGCGCGGCCTCGCCTCTCGTTCGTCTCGATGATGATGATCGGTTCCGCGGTGGGATGCGTGGCCGGTGCCGTGATCATGTCCAGCGGGGACGACGTGGACGAGCGCGAAAAGGCGCCGGTGCGCTTCAACGGCTGCCTCGTCGGCGCGCCCGCCGGCATGCTCCTCGGTGCGGTGGTCGGCTGGGCCTCCGGCGCACGCATGCCCTGACGCGGCGATACTGGTTGCAAGGCACCGTCCGGGATGAGCGGGTAAACCCGCTGCTGGGAAAGCGACAAGCCCCATCCCGGCTCGCTCACGCTCGCCGGACGGGGCTTCGACCGCAACCGCGGAAACGCTCCGCGAGTCTTCGTGACTTTATACCCTCCCCCGCTCGCGGGAGAGGGTGCGAGCCTGAGCGAGCGGGTGAGGGCCCTCTACGGCTGCTCCCCCAGCGCCCGAAGCCGCTCCTGCGCCTGGCGGTTGTTGGGCTGGATGGTGAGCGCGCGGCGGTACTGCGTGATCGCGCGCGCCCGGTCGCCCGCCGCCTCGTACGCGCGGCCCAGCTCGAACGCCGCGCCGGCGGAGCTGGGGAACTGCTCCGCGTTCAGCTCCAGGATGCGCCGCGCGTCCGCCGCCCGCCCCTCCGCCGTCAGCCGCGACGCCAGCGTGCTCAGCGACCGCTCGCCAAAGTCGTACGTCCCCCGGCCGTAGTACTGCCGGCGCAGCGCCCCGTACGCCGCCACCGCCGAGTCCACCCCCATCCTGCGCGCCACCGTCCCCAGCGAGTCTTCCAGCGTCACCGGGCGCGGGGCGCCGCGGTGGCAGGTCATGCATCCCACCTGCATGGGGTTCTCGCCCAGGTTGGGAACGTCGGGAAGCAGGTCGCCGTTGATCTCCCGCACCATCCGCATCATCCCGCGCGCCACGTCCTTGGTGGGCTTGGCGTCCGAGGCAAAGTTCAGCGAGTCCGGCGGCCCGCCCTCGTACGGCACGTGGCAGTGCGTGCAGCGCACCCCCAGCGAGCTGGTGAAGTTGCGCATCACGGCGATCAGCTCGTCGTGGGGAATGTCCTTCGGCAGCACCTGCAGGTTCTGGTGCTCCCCGGCCTGTTCCGTGGGCGCGGCGCCCGACGTGGGGCGGGAGCCCTGGCCCACGCAGGCCGAGAGCGCGGCCAGCAGCAGCACGGTACGGAACGCCTGTCGTCTGTGCATCGGGCGGTGCGGAAAGGGGGATGGCGCCGGATCGGGTGCGGAGCGCCGGCCATGCATCGGCGGCGCCGCGTATCCGCCGGAGCCGCAATTTCCATGCTTTTCCGCCCCTCGCCCGCACCGCTCCGTTCGCGTGCAACGTGCACAGGATCGGGCGTGGATCATGCGAATCGCCGGTCTGGTGGAGGCGCGCGGCGGGGGAGAAATCCAGCCGGTCCGCGCGGATCACGGAACCAGGCCGGACGCGGCGAGAGGGGGACGATGGCGGGCGAACGTGAGCTGATCGAGGCGGTGAAGCGCGTGGGCAAACCCCTGCGCGACGAGGCGGACCTGGACCCGCTGATGGAGCGCATCGGCGACGCGCGCGTGGTGCTGCTGGGCGAGGCGTCGCACGGCACGCACGAGTACTACACCTGGCGCGACCGCATCAGCCGCCGCCTCATCCAGGAGAAAGGGTTCCACTTCATCGCCGTGGAGGGCGACTGGCCGGACTGCTACCTGGTCAACCGCTGGGTCAAGGGGGCGGACGGCGGCGGCTCCGCGCGCGACATGCTGCACGCGTTCGAGCGCTGGCCCACGTGGATGTGGGCCAACGAAGAGGTGGCGCGGCTGGCCGAGTGGCTGCGCGAGCACAACCGGTCGCTATCCGCCGACGACGCCAAGGTGGGCTTCTACGGGCTGGACGTGTACTCGCTCTGGGATTCCATGGACGTCGTGACCCGCTACCTGGAAAAGGTGGATCCGCAGGCGGCGGCGCGGGCGCGCGGCGCGTACGGCTGCTTCGATCCGTACGAGGAGGACGTGCAGGACTACGCCATGGCCACCGCCCTGGTCCCCACCACCTGCGAGGAGGAGGTGGTGCGCATCCTGAGCGACCTGCGCGCCAAGGGCCCCGACTACGCCGAGGAGGGGCGCGAGGCGTACTTCAACGCCGAGCAGAACGCCCTGGTCGCCCGCAACGCCGAGCGCTACTACCGCGCCATGATCCGCGGTGGCGCGCAGAGCTGGAACGTGCGCGACACGCACATGATCGAGACGCTGGAGCGCCTGCTCGAACACCACGGACCGGATTCGAAGGCGATCGTCTGGGAGCACAACACCCACGTGGGCGATGCGCGGGCCACCGACATGGCGCGCGCGGGGATGGTGAACGTGGGGTCGCTGGCGCGCGAGCGGTGGGGCGGGGACGTGGTGATCGCCGGCTTTTCGTCGCACCGCGGCAGCGTGATCGCGGGGAGCGAGTGGGGCGCGCCCATGCAGCGCATGCCCGTCCCCGAGGCGCGCGAGGGAAGCTGGGAGCACGTCCTTCACGAGGCCGGCGCCGAGGACAAGCTGGTGATGATGGACGACCTGGACGACGTGAAGGCCGCCGAGGCGTCGCGCGGCCACCGCGCCATCGGCGTCGTCTACCATCCCGAGCGCGAGGCGTACGGCAACTACGTCCCCTCGGTGCTCCCGTTCCGGTACGACGCCATGCTGTACATCGACCACTCCCACGCCCTGCATCCGCTCAAGATGACCGGCAAGATGGAGCACGATCCGCCGGAGACGTATCCGAGCGGGATGTGAGGTGAAGGGGTGAAGGGGTGAGCGGGTGAGCGGGTGAATGGGGGGAAGCCCCGGAGTGATGAGCGGGTGAACCCGCTGCTGGGAAATCGAGAAGCCCCGTCTCCGCTCGCTTGCGCTCGCGGAACGGGGCTTCGACTCACAAGCTTTCCCTTCAGCGAACCGGTACTTGTCAGGTGGACTTCCAGTCCTCAAGCTTCAAACCTGGGAGTCGGCCGAACTCCCGCGTGTTGCCTGTAACCAGGGTTAGATCGTGCGCGGCAGCCATGCTGGCGATTACCAGATCCCGATCACCAATGGGCTGGCTGCGGATTGCGTCCCTGAACCTGGCGTGGATCCCCGCCGCACCTTCATCAAACGGCAGAACTTCGATGATTCCCGACAGGAACGCCTGAAGAGAGTTGGTTGCACGTGTCGGATCCTGGCTGCGCAAGGCGCCGCAGTGCAACTCCGCAAGGGTCATTGCGGAGATGGCGAGGTCCGCGGGGGACTCCGCCTGGGAACGAGACAGGTACGGCTCTTTTGCGCGGATAATCGAGATTGAGGTATCCGTATCCAGGACGTATCGCATAGTCAGAACGGGAGCCGCTCGGAACTCGCGGGAAGCGCCTCTGGACGAGCAAAGTCATCTGGGAGTTCGGCGGCAAGTGCCTTTAGACGCTCCCAGTAACCGGCTGGCCAGCCGGGCTTCTCGAGAGGTTCCAGAAGCACGCCGCTTCCATGCTTCCGAATGCGAACCGCCGATCCTTCGAACCGGTACTCCTTGGGGAGCCGCACCGCCTGGCTTCCACCGTTGTTGAAGAGTGTCGCTACGCTGTCATTTGCCACGAGTACCTCCATTTCGCAGTTCAAGACGTCGTATATACAGTATATATTTTTCCGTCCGACAAGTGGCAGAACAAGTCGGTGAAGTTCTGTAAAGTCGAAAAGCGAAGCCCCGTCTCAACGCGCTGACACGCCGCTGAACGGGGCTTGGATGCACTGGATGATCAATGTGTGTGCTGCCCCGCGGCCACACAGCCCCGCGCAGTTTGCGGGGCTTCCCGCGTTTCCAGCCGCGGGTTTACCCGCCCGGGGCTAAACCCGTCGGCGACGACTCCCATTCGGCGCAAACCCCGCCCCGACACGATCCCGCTGTAACCTGTCCCCTACGCAGCCGCCATGAACCCCGGCAGGTCCCGCACCAGCTTCTGCGTGTTCACCGGCTTCACGATGTACGCGGCGCAGCCGGCGGCCAGGCATGCGCGCCGGTCCGCGTCCTCGTCGCGCCCGGTGACGGCCACCACCGCGACGCCGGCCGTGGCGGGCGCGGCCTTGATCTGCCGCACCACCTCCAGCCCCGTCATGTCGGGAAGGCCCATGTCCAGCAGCACCAGGTCGGGGACGTGCGCCGCCGCCAGGCGCAGCGCGTCCTCGCCCGTGCCGGCGCCCAGCACCGTGTACCCCGCGTCCTCCAGCAGAATGGTGAACGCGTCGCGGATGGCGTCGCTGTCCTCCACCAGCAGGACCGTCTTCGCCAGGGGCGTCCCGCCGCTCACGCGTCCGCGCCGCCGGCGCCGGCGGCCGCCGCGTCCGCGGGCGTGCCGGCCGCGTGCACCGAGGGAAGGGTGAAGAAGAAGCGGCTCCCCTCGCCCAGCGTGCTCTCTACCCAGATGCGGCCGCCGTGCAGCTCGACGAAGCGCCGGGCGATGGAAAGCCCCAGCCCCGTGCCGTGGTGCACCCGCGCCCGCGACGCATCCACCTGCGCGAACTCGCGAAAGATCAGCTCGTGGTGCGCCGGGTCGATGCCGATGCCGCTGTCCGACACCTCTACCTGCAGCCACCCGGGCTGCCCCGGCGCCGGCCGCGCGTCCACCCGCACCCAGCCGCCCTCGGGGGTGAACTTGATGGCGTTGCCGATCAGGTTCCCCAGCACGTGCGCCACCTTGTCGCGGTCCGCCCACGCCTCGACGATCCCCTCCTCGTAGCGCGTGGTGAACGAAAGGCCCTTCCGCTCCAGCAGCGAGCCGTTCATCTCGCGCACGTTCTCCACCACCTCGTGCAGGCCGAACTCCACGGGGCGAATGTCGATGGCGCTGGCGTTGGTGCGCGCGTAGGTCAGGATCTCTTCGATCATGCCCAGCAGCTGGCGGCAGCTGCCGATCATGCTCTCGATGGCCTCGCGCTGCCGCTGGCTGATCTCGCCCAGCAGCCCGTCGCGCAGGATCTCGCCGTAGGTGACGATGGCCGTGAGCGGCGTGCGCAGCTCGTGCGACACGTTCGTCAGGAACTGGCTCTTGGCCACGTCCAGGTTGCGCAGCTCCAGCACCGCGCGCTCCAGCTCCTGCACCCGGCCCCCGGCCTCGCGCGGGCCCGCGGCGCCGTGGCCGTCCATCTCCAGGACGATTCCGGGCGCCACGGACGGCGCCCGCGGAGATTCCACGACGCAGAATCCCTCGCGGGCAAGCACCTCGCGCAGGCGCTCCGCGGTCGCGTGATCGCCCTGCAGGTATAGGCGGAGGTCGTCCATGAAGATCGAAGGGAGGGGAACCTTTGCAGGCGCCAATCTAGACGGCCCCTGGCCCGCCTGCAAGCACGGCGTCTCCTTCCACCTGCTCGGCCAGCAGCTGGCGCCGCTGGAGCGCCGCGTACACGCCACCGGCACGCAGCAGCTCGGCGTGCGTCCCGCGCTCCACCAGCCGCCCGTCCTCCATCACCAGGATCAGCTCCGCGTGCATCACGGCGGTCACCCGGTGGCTTACGACGAGGCTGGTCCTGCCCTCGAACACGCGCCGCAGCCCCTCCAGGATGCCGTGCTCCGTGTGCGTGTCCACGGCGGAGAGCGCGTCGTCCAGCACCAGCACCGGCGCGTCTGCCGCCACGGCGCGCGCCAGCGCCGCCCGCTGCTTCTGCCCGCCGCTCAGGTTGATGCCGCGCTCGCCCAGGAGGGTGTCGTAGCCGGCGGGAAAGCCTTCCACCGTGGTGTCCAGCCGCGCCACCGCCGCCGCGGCGCGGATGCGCTCCAGCCGGCGCGCGTCGTCGGCCTCGTCCAGCCCCAGCGCCAGGTTCTCGGCGATGGTGTCGGAGAACAGAAAGGTGTCCTGCGGCACCAGCGCCACCGCGTCGCGCAGCGCGTCCAGCCGCCACCGCGTCAGGGGGATGCCGTCCAGCAGCACCTCGCCCGCCGTGGGGTCGTACAGCCGCGCCAGCAGCGAGACCACGGTGGACTTTCCCGACCCAGTGGGGCCCACGATGGCCACCGTGGCGCCGGCGGGGACGTGAAAGCTGACGCCGCGGAGGACGTCGCGGTCCGCGCCCGGGTAGCGGAACGAGACGCCGCGGAACTCGATCTCCCCCCGCACCGTTGCGGGGGCCACGGCGTCGGGCGCGTCGTGGACGCGGGGCTCCGTCTGCAGCACGCGCGACACGCGGCCCATGGACGCCGCGCCGCGCTGGAACAGGTTCACCACCCACCCCAGCGCGATCATGGGCCAGGTGAGCATGCCCAGGTAGATCAGAAAGATCACCAGGTCGCCCACGCTGATGCGGCCGGCCAGCATGGCGCGCCCGCCCACCCCCAGCGCCACCGCCATCCCCAGGCCGGCCAGCAGGCCCAGGGAGGGATAGAACAGCCCCTGCGTGCGCGCCAGCTCCACGTTGCGCCGCATGGACTCGCGCGACAGCGCGCGAAAGCGGTCCGTCTGCGCCGCCTCCTGCCCGTACGCCTTGACGATGCGCTGTCCGGCCAGGTTCTCCTGCGCCATGGTCGACAGGATGCCCAGCTGCTCCTGGATCTTCTCGAAGCGGTCGTGGATCAGCGTCCCGAAGCCGATGGTGACCGGCGGCAGCAGCAGCAGGGGGATCAGCGAGATCATCGTCATCCACGGGTCGATCATCGTCATCCGCACGATGGCGAACACCCCGAAGACCACCGTGTTGACCAGGTACATGTACGCCGGCCCCGCCACCATCCGCACCGCGGCGATGTCGTTCGTCGCGCGCGACATGATCTCGCCCGTGGGGTTGGCGGCGTAGAAGCCGGCGTCCAGCCGCAGCAGGCGCGCAAAGAAGTCGTCGCGCAGGTCCAGCTCCACGCGCCGGCTCACCCCGTTCAGGATCTGCCGCATCCAGAAGCGCCCCACCCCCGCGGCCAGCGCCAGCAGGGCGGAAAGGAGCGCGTAGCGGCCCACCACCGAACGGGTGGCGTCCGGCCGCTCCAGCGCGTCCACCCCCGCCTTGACGTACTCCAGGCTGGCGACGTTCACCGCGTTGGACACCACCACCGTCAGCAGCCCCACCGCGATCAGCACGCGGTAGCGCCGCAGGTACGGCAAAAGCGCCTTCAGTTCTCGCATGTAGCAGCTGTCCCGGCTGTTCCGTAGCAGTAGGCACGGCGGTTGCCCCATACCCTCCCCGACCGAGGGGCGCCGGCGGATGTCCATCGTACCCCCGCCCCGGCCGGAAAGCAAGCAATCACGCGGGTAAAGGAGCAGTCTGATGATGCGTAGAACCATGGCCGCGGCGCTCGTGCTGGCCCTGCCGGTGTCCTCTCTGCTGGTCGCCTGCGGCGGCGACGAGGACACCGCCGACCGCACGGCGCTGGAGCGGCAGGCGCTGGAGCGGGACCTTGACCTGGCGCTGCAGCCCGACACCACCCCCGAGGTGGCCCTGAGCGACGTGCCGCTGGCCGGCGGAGCGGGTGCGCCGTCGGTGGCGCCCGCCCCGGGGCAGCCCCAGACGCCGGCCCCCGCGCCCGCCCCCCAGGCGGCGCCGCGGCCCTCCGCGCCAGACCGCGCCGCCGACGCGCCCAGCCGCCCGGCGCAGCCCGCCGGCCCGCGCTACGTCACGCGCACGGTCAGCAGCGGCACCACGATGACGGTTCGCTTCGACAACCAGGTCAGCACGCGCACGGCCAGCGAGGGCAGCACCTTTACCACCACGCTGTCGCACGACCTTACCGACGACCAGGGCCGCACGGTCATCCCCGCGGGCGCCACGGTGCGCGGGCGGGTGACGCGGGCGGTGGCCTCGGGCGGCGGGCTGGGGCGCGACGCGGCGCTGTCGGTGACGCTCACCTCCATCTCGTACGGCGGCGAGCGCTACCCCATCGACGTGACGATGGTGGACGCGCCCAGCGTGGTGCGCCGCAGCCGCCAGGGACGCGGGCAGACGGCGGCCACGGTGGCGGGCGGCGCGGCGCTGGGCGGCATCGCGGGCCGGGTGATCGGCCGCGACCGCCGCAGCACGGCCATCGGCGCGGCGGTGGGCGCCGCGGCGGGGACGGGCGTGGTGGTGGGCACGCACGACATCGACGCGGTGATCTCGGGCGGCTCCACCGCCACGGTGCGGCTGGACGGCCCGGTGAGCGTCCGCCGCCGCGCGGACTGACCTTCGCCGCCGGATGCGAGGCGCCCCGCCGGACGGCCTGTCCGGCGGGGCGCTTCGCGTTGGGGGCAGGTTCGATCGACGGTGTATCGGACGGTGTATCCCGCCGAGGACAGGGCCTCGCTGGCCGGGTGTGTCCCGGGCGGGTGACACCGATTGTGACTCCGGTGGATTTCGGGCGCGTCCGCCTGCGGGAGGGAACGATGCTCGTTGCGGCTCCGATCCGGTAACGTGCCGTCCGCCCGCCGGAGCGAATGAATTCGCCGCGGGAAATTCGCAAAGTCCGCCTGCGCGGACTCGGCGGCCCGGCGGTGTGCGGCGTTCCACGCACCTGCGCGTCCGCGACCGGGGGAGGCGTTGCCCTCCATCTCGATGCGCCTCCCCCGCGGAAGCGGAACGCCCCGTGCGCGGCCGCTGGCTACTGGGCGCGGTCGGGGTGGATGGGCTCGCCGACGTCGGTGGGCTCGGCGGGGATCAGGTGGGGGACGATGCCGGGGCGCGTTTCCCAGGCGTCGAACACCTCGGCGTAGCGCAGGCCGTAGGGCTCGCCGGCGCGGCGCAGGCGCTGCTCCACCCACCCGCGCTCGCCGAACCCGATGTTCTCGCGGTAAAACGTCGCCAGTTCGTGGATGGTGTCCAGGTACGGCTCCACGTCCACGGCCACGGCGGGGATGGTGGAGTGCGCGCCGCGGTAGGTGAAGACCGGCGCCGCCCGGCGGTGCGGCTGCCCGGGCGCCACCACCTTGGCGATGCGCGCCAGCGTGACGGCGTCGCGAAAGATCCTGCCCGAGGCCTGGTGGTCCGGGTGGCGCATCCCGCGTCCCCACGCGTCGCCCCAGGTCAGCAGGCCGTCGGGCTTGATCTCGGCCAGCAGCCTCGCGACCCGGTGGGCGGACGCGGAGTCCGCCTGCAGCCCGCAGTCGGGAAAGTCCAGAAAGCGCGTCTCCACGCCCAGGATCTCGCCCGCGCGGCGGCCCTGCTCCACGCGCCGCGCCGCGACCTCTTCGGCCGGGATGGGGCCGAACGCCTCCGTCATCTCCCCGCGCGTCAGCCAGACCACCACCACCCGGTCTCCACGCGCCTTCTGCGCCAGGATGGTCCCCGCCGCGCCCACCTCGTCGTCCGGGTGGGCCAGCCCCACCAGCAGCGTCCTGCGCTCCATTCCCTCGCCTCTCGCCAGATTCCCTTCCGCCCTGTTCCCGACGGCCCATGCATGGAATCTCCGGACCACGGCCGTATCCGGCAAGCGTCCGCGGGCCGACCATGTGCCTAGAGCAGCGCCAACTGGCGTTCGCGGCGCCTCCGTCCGCTCCGCCGCGGCTCCGGCGGCAGGGCGGGAATGTCCGCGTGCACCGTAGCCGGCTGCCTGCGCCGGACCAGCGGCAGGGGATCGGGGTCGCGCGGGAGCGGCATGGGCGGGAGCACCGCGTCGCCGTACAGCCAGTCGGCCACCCAGCCCAGGTCGTACGGATCGCGGCCGTCCGCCATCTCCCCGTCCGCAACGGGACGGCGCGCCAGTGCTGCCATTTCCGCCGCCTCTCCACCCATCATCGGCATCGTGCTCCCTGTCTTCGCGTGCACGTGAACACCCGCTGGGTCGACAAGATGCCGAATAAAAACCGAATATGCAAGGGGCAGGACGAGGGGAGTGCGTGAGTGCGTGAGTGCGTGAGTGCGGGAGTGCGGGAGTGCGGGAGTGGGGTGTCCGACGCGCGCCAAAGCATGTCATTCCGAGGCCCGGCCACACAGGACCCTCCCCTCGCGCCGCCGGTCGCAGGGCCGAGGAATCTAGCCGCGGCCCGCTCGAACCTGACGCGGCAGCCCGCGCCTCCGCTGCGGCTACGACGCGGCCCGCCGATGCACGTGGGACTGCGCCGTGAGGCCTGTGGCCGCGGGCGTGGGGCGCACGAAAGGCCACGAGCCATCGGACGGTAGATTCCTCGGTCGCGCCTGCTTTTTCGTTCCGGAGAGGCTGGGGCGGCGCTCCCTCGGAATGACAGATTTGTTTGTCGCGTCGTATGTATGTTGGCCCCCATGTGGTGGGCTCGGTTGTCGGGCGTGGGTGCCGGGCTCGTTCGTCGGACATGCCTGTCGGCCGCGTAGCCCCGCGCCGTTTGCGGGGCTTCCCGCTCTTCCAGCCGCGGGTTCACCCGCCCGACGCCAAACCCGCCCGACACCAAACCCGCCCGACGCCAAACCCGGCCGACGCCAAACCCGGCCGACGCCAAACCCGCCCGACGCCAAACCCGCCTGACACCAAACCCGCCCGACGCCGAATCCGGCCGACGCCAAACCCCGCCCGACGCCGGATCTGGCCGACACCCAACTCGCCCGAATCAAAACCCGCCGACGCCGAATCCGGCCGACGCCAAACCCCGCCCGACGCCGGATCCGGCCGACACCAAACTCGCCCGAGTCAAAACCCGCCGGCGACGAATCCGTCCGTCACCGTGTCCGCATCGAACGCAACGTGAAAGAGGCGGCCCGTTGCCGGGCCGCCTCTTTCATCCACCGAAAACCGCTCAGCCAACCGGCTTACGAAGCGCGGTTGTAGACCAGCTTGTACGTGAGCGGGTTGGGAAGGCGCGGGCTGGTGATGGTGACGTTCATCGTCATGGTGTTGCCGTCGGGGCTGACGGTGTACACGTTGACGCGACGGCCGTCCTCGGCCTGGAACGTCTGGGTGAGCGCGCCGTTCTGCCACTCGGCGGTCACGCGCACGCAGTCGCCGCGCATCTGCGTGCAGGTGTTGCCCGTCTCGCGCTGCCACAGCACCGGCTGCCCGTTGGCCGGGCTGCTGACCGAGGGGCGGCCCTGCATGTCCACGCGCACCACCGTGTTGTCGTGCGTGATCACCAGGCGCGGGTACGCCGTGTTGGTGCTGCGAAGGCGGGGGCGCGCGATCTGGCGCACCACCACGTTCATCCGGGCGACGGCCGTGTTGATCTTGGCGTTGATGTCGTCGCTCTGCGAGCGGTTGATGGCCCAGGTGCCGCGCAGCTGCGACTGCTGGGCGCTCACGGTTGCGGGAAGCGCGGTGAACAGCGCGAGCGCGAGCAGGGCGATGCGTTGACGGCGCATGGCAAATCCTCCAAGATGCGTGGGAAAGCGCGCCGCGCGCGCCGGAGGTCTCCGGCGGGGGCGTGGTGACGGCAGGTATGCAGGCAATCTAAGACGTTCGGGTGCAGCGCGGTAGAGCCGGAGCAAACACCCTTTCACGTACGGTGCGTACACCGCCCGTCCGCCGGGAGGTCCGTTCCGGGGTGCCGGGAGGTTGAAACCCCGCGCCCGTGCGCCCGTACCCTTTCGCGTCCGCGCGGCAGCGCCGCAGCGCAAACTACACATCCACAGGCACGCCGCGAACCCCCATGAGCCAGCAGACCCGCACCCTTACGCAGATCGACCCGCGCACCTGGGAGCACCCGGCCGACCGCGCCGCGCTGAACGCGCTGCGCAAGATCCCCGTGTTCGACCAGGTGCTGCGCACCGTGTTTGGCTTCTTTGGCGAAAAGCCGCTGCGGCTGGCGTTCCTCAGCAGCTCCGTGCGCGTGAGCGCCACGCAGTTTCCCCGCGTGCACCGCATCTACCTCGAGGCGGCGCGCACGCTGGACGTGCAGCCGTATCCGCTGTACGTGCAGCAGGGGTACCCCATCAACGCCTTTGCCTTCGGCATGCAGAAGCCGTTCATCGTGCTGAACCTGCGCACGGTGGAAGAGCTGGACGACGCCGAGCTGCGCTTCGTCCTGGGGCACGAGATCGGCCACGTGCTCAGCGGCCACACGCTGTACCTTACCATGATGGTGGTGCTGTACCAGCTCTCGACCGTGGGCTTTCCCATCGTGGGGCTGGCGGCGCGGGCGGTGCTGATGGCGCTGATGGAGTGGCACCGCAAGGCCGAGCTTTCGTGCGACCGCGCCGGCATCCTGGCCGTGCAGGAGCCCGAGGCGGCCATGCGCACCATGCTGAAGTTTGCCGGCGGCACCACCAGCGACACCAACCTGGCCGACTTCATCGCCCAGGCCGAGGAGTACCGCGAGCCGGGCGACCTGGCCGACCAGGTGTTCAAGGTGCTCAACGTGCTGGCGCTCACCCATCCCGCCCCGGTCATTCGCGTGGCCGAGATGCGCAACTGGTTCGAGAGCGGCGCGTACGAGCGCATCGTGGCCGGCGACTACCGCCGCCGGGGCGAGCCGGAGCCCACCTACTCCGAGGACGTGGCCGCCGCCGCCGCCTCGTACCGCGAGAGCGCGCGCGACACGCTGGGCAACGCGCAGCAGGCGGCCCGGCGGGTGGTGGACTCGTTCCGCCAGGGCTTCGGGAACCGGTAGAGGGCGGCTGGACGGGTGGGTCCGCGGTGTCAACGGCCAGGGTGGTGTCGGGCGGGTGAACCCGCGGCTGGAACAACGGGAAGCCCCGCAAACTGCGCGGGGCTGTGGCGCAGGCGAGGCCGCGCCCCCCCCTCGGCGCCAGCAGACGCAGACGATTTCGCACGCGCGCCGCGGGACGGGCGGGCGTGCGAAAATCATTTTTCAGCGAAATTGCTTGATGATCCTCATCCGCCAGAGCCTGCCAGTGGCTGGTGCCGGGGCGGTGAGCCGCAGGACTAAGTTGGGAAAAATGCGCGACTTAGCCGTTCCCGCCGCCGAAATTCCAGGTGGCGCCTGGGGTGCGGGCAGCGGGGCGTGCGTGCGCGGTGTGCGCGAAATCGGCTAAAGCCCAGCAATGGAGCCGCCGGAAGTGGAACCGGGTTTGCATCAGGGGCCGCGCGGGCCAGCCGACCGGCGTGCCCAGACCCGAAACGCCCACGCGTGGAGACTCCAATGAACAAGTCAGAGTTCATCGACAAGGTCGCCGACAAGGCCCAGATGAGCAGGGCCGCGGCGGCGCGCGCGGTCGACGCCATCTTCGACACCGCCGGCGGCGCGGTTTCGGAGGCGGTGCACGGCCTGGGCGAGCTGTCCATCCCCGGCTTCGGCAAGTTCAGCAAGAAGACCCGGGCCGCGCGCCAGGGCCGCAACCCGCGCACCGGCGCGGTGATCGACATCCCGGAGCGCGCCACCATCTCGTTCACCGCCGGCAAGAACTTCCGCGAGGGCTCGCCCAGCGGACGCCGCAAGGCGGCCGGGGCGGCGGCGGGCGCGGCGCTGGGCGCGGCGGCTGGTGCGGCGGCGGCCGCGGCGGCCGGCGGCGGCACCAAGCGCGGCGGGGCGGCGGCGGGCGGCGGGACCACGGGCGGCTCGACCGGCGGCGGGACCACGGGCGGCTCGACCGGCGGCGAGACCAACGGCGGGTCGGCGGTCGGCGTGCGCGGCGGCGGCGGCAGCGGCAGCAAGTCGGGCGGCAGCAAGTCCGGTGGCAGCAAGTCGGGTGGCAGCAAGTCGGGCGGCAGCAAGTCGGGCGGCGGGCGCTGATCCGCGGGTCCTGAGCACCGAGGCCGCGTCCCTCCGGGGGCGCGGCCTCGTTCTTTCATGTAGGCGGCCCGTTCCGTAGAACCGCCGGCACGCCGGCACCCCGCTCCGTACAGGCACGCATGGCCGACACCGAGGTACGCCGCATCATCTGGAGGTCCGCCGACGTGGCGCGGGTCTTCCTCATGGGAATGCTGTTCCTGTTCCTGTGGCGGTTCTTCTGGATGGTGCACAGCGCGCTGTTCATCGTCATGCTGGCCATCCTCATCGCCATCGTCATCCACGCGCCGGCGAAGTGGCTTACGCGGGTGGGCGTGCCGTTTCGCCTGGCGCTGCCGCTGATGGTGATCGTGTTCGTGGGGTCGCTGGTGGGGCTGATGGTGGCCATGGTTCCGGAGCTGATGGCCCAGATTCGCCTGCTGGCCACGCAGCTTCCCGAAACGCTGGACCAGGCGCAGGTGTGGTTTGCCCGGGAGACGGGGCAGGGGCCCGAGTCGGAGCTGTCGCGCTCGCTGAACGAGCAGGTGACGGGGTTCATCACCCGCTTCGTTCCCCTGGCGTTCAACCTGATCAGCACGCTGCTGGGGTCGTTCGCCATCATCGTGCTGGCCACCTTCTTTGCCGCCCAGCCCACCCTGTACCGCGACCTGCTGCTGCGGTTTGCGCCCGTGGACACGCGCGACCGCTGGATGCGGGTGTACGAGGAGGCGGCGGCCAACCTGCGCCGGTGGACGCTGGGCAAGGCGGTCACCATGCTGGGAATCGGCATCGTGACCTACATCGGGCTGACGATGTTCAAGATCCCCGGCGCGCTGGCGCTGGCGGCGTTCGCGGCGCTGATGGAGTTCATCCCCAACTTCGGGCCCACGATCGCGGCGGCGCCGGCGGTGGTGGCGGCGTTCGCCATTTCGCCGCGGACGGCGCTGTACGTGGCGATCTTCTACTTCCTTCTGCAGCAGGTGCAGAACGCCATCACGGTTCCCCTGGTGGAGCGGCGCGCGGTGAACATTCCGCCCGCCATGCTGCTGGTGTGGCAGCTGATGCTGGCGGTGGGCTTCGGCATCCTGGCGCTGTTCGTGGCCACGCCGCTGCTGGCGGTGCTCGCCGTGGTCGTGCGCATCATGTACCTGGAGCCCACGGAAGAGCGGCAGACGTGGAACCGCCGGGAAACACTTGTCGCCGCCGCCGGCGCCGACGGCCTTCCGCCGCCTCAGCCGTTGCCGGATGGGGCGTGACGGAGGGTTGGGCGCGACCCTCGGCGCCCCCTCCGGGCTCGCATTACTCGCCCACCTCCCCCAAAACTGCTGGGGGAGGTTTTTGTTTGGGCGGAGATCGGGGCGCTGCGAATCAGTGGGAGCTGCGCCGGAGAGGGGGCCCCCGTCAGGCGCAGTTCGATGCTCGTGGTCGGGGCAATGGCGAATGAATTCACTGCAACAACCACACGAAGTCCGCCTTCGCGGACTGGCGGCTGTGGGGTCGGGCAAGTGCCTGCCACGTTGCGGGGCGGGGCCCGCCGGACGCGCCCGGCAGGCTGGCTGCCCAGCGCACGATCGAATTCTCCCCTCCCCGCGAGGACGAGCGGGGAGGGGCCCCTGTCGGGCGCAGTTCGATGCCAGTCGCCGAATCCCGGTCCCTCGGCCCCGCCAACCTCCCCCAGCAGTTTTGGGGGAGGTGCGAGCCTAAGCGAGCGGAGGGGGCGCCCGCCGGCGCCAGTTCGAATCGTCCGTAGCGCGATCGAAGTTCCCTCTCTCCTCGCGCAGTTTGCGAGGGAGAAGCCGGGGGCGGGGCCGGCGGAGGAGGGGCCCTACAGCCGCTCGCAGGCGGTGGCGCGGACCAGGATCTCGTCCTGGCGAAAGCGGGCTTCCAGCTCACGCCGGTACTCCGTCCACCAGCCGCGGTCCAGGTCGTCCGCCACCACCTCCACGATCACCACGTCGTCGCGCGACACCTCGCCGTCGTCGTCCTTCCACGCACCGGCGGCGGGGGCGCGCAGGTGCGCCGTCACCCCGCCAAAGCGCTCGGTGAGCTCGTGGCGGACGCGGTCCAGCGACGCACGGGGGAACGGGGTTCCCTCGTTGTCGCGCAGGGGAAGAAAGATCTCGACGACGTGCATTCCGCCCGGCCTCCGGGGTTGGAAACGGCGGCGGGCCCCGCGAAACCTGCGCGGAGCCCGCGGATGTGTGTCGCGCGCTCGTCCCCGGCCTACGCGCGGACGCGCATGGGCACGGGGTTCGACAGGCGCACCTCCTGGGTGCTGCGCACGCGGTTGATGACGCGCTGGAACCATCCCGGGCTGCGCGAGGCGCCGCCGTTCTCCATCACCATGCGGCCCAGCTCGATGACGTCGGCGTTGCGCATGCGGATGCAGCCGTGCGACTCGGCCTGGCCCAGCGAGTCGGTTTCGCGGGTGCCGTGGATGTAGTAGTCCGGCGCCTGGAAGAAGATCTTTACCCGCCCCATGGGGTTGCGGGGGTCGCCGGGCTCGCGGGCGCTCTTGTTCTTGGCCCACGCGGCATCGGGCGGAACCCAGCGCGGGTTCCACACCAGCCGGCGCACGTTGAACGAGCCGGTGGGCGTGGGGTGCCGGCGCTGGCCGATGGCCACGCTGTACTCGCGCACGGTCTCGTCGCCCTCGTTGACGTACAGCTTGCGGTCCGACAGGTCGACGGTGATGGAAAAGCCGTCCGCCGCGGCGGCCGCCACTTCGGCCCGCTCCGAGGCGGCGGCCTGCGTGGCCGCGCCTCCGCCACCCACCAGCAGCCCCGCCGCAAACGCGGTCAGGGTGGCTCTGCGCATTCGGTTCATCGTCATCTCAGATGGCGTTTTTGCAAGAGGTTACGTCCTGCCTTCACGCCACGGTAATGCCAGCATCGTGCCAAACGGATGGTGCGCGGGCCGGGCCGCCGGACTTGACCGATCAAAATCTGCTGATGTATAGTTGGGCATGGCTACCGTCACCGAACCGACCGTCGAGCGCGCCGCGCGCCTGTTCCACGCCCTGTCCGACGAGAAGCGCCTGCGCATCATCGAGGTGCTGCGCGGGGGCGAGCGGTGCGTCTGCGACCTGGTCGACGTGCTGGACGCGGGGCAGTCGCTGCTCTCGTTTCACCTGAAGACGCTCAAGGCCGCGGGGCTGGTGAGCGACCGCAAGCAGGGCCGGTGGTCGTACTACCGCCTGAACGCGGAGCCGTTCGAAGAAGTGGAGGCCATCGCCGCCGCCCTCCGCGCCGACGCAGAGCGCACAGCGGATTCCACCTGCTGCGGGTGAGGCGCGGAGACGGCTCATCCATGCGATACGGCTCATCCATGCGATGAAGACGGGATCGGCGAACCGCACCTCCGGATCGAGACGGAGCGTCCGCCGGCGGTACCAGGAGCGAATGAATTCGCCGCTGGAAAGGCGCAAAATCCGCCTGCGCGGATTGTGGCCGCGGGTCCGGGGCGCGTGGCAGGGTCCAAGCCGGCTGCCTCCAAGGGCGAATGAATTCGCTGCAACGACCACACGAAGTCCGCCTTCGCGGACTGGCGGCTTTTGCGGCAGGCCGAAAGTCCGGTGGGCGTGGGGGGAGCACTGGAGTCGGCAGTCGAAACTCCGGTTCATCTTGCTTGCCCAACCGACCCCGCTCAACCTCACGCACTCACGCACTCACGCACTCACGCACTCACGCACTCACGCACTCACGCACTCCCCCATGCGTCTCGCCCTGATCTCCGACATCCACGCGAACCTGCCGGCGCTGGAGGCGGTGCTGGATTCCATTCGCGCGCGGGGCGGCGTGGACGCGGCCTACCACCTGGGCGACCTGGTGGGCTACGCGCCGTGGCCGGATGAGACGGTGGCGCGCATCCGGGCGGAGGGGGTCGCGGGGGTCGCGGGGAATTACGACTCCACCGTGGCGGCGGACTACAAGCACTGCGGGTGCAGGTACGAGTACCCGCGGCAGGAGGCGCTTTCGCACCAGAGCTACGCGTGGACGCGCGGGCACGTGGGCGCGGAGACGAAGCGGTTCCTGGGCGCGCTGCCGTTCCGGCTGGACCTGCGGCCGCTGGGCGGGCACGTGGCCGGGCCGCGGGTGACGCTGGTGCACGGCGCGCCCACGCTCAACACGCTGTACTGGACGGAGGACCGCACGGACGACTTCTGCCTGAAGATGGCGGAGCAGGCGGGGGCCAGGGCGGGGGACGCGGTGTGCTTTGGCCACACGCACCTGCCGTGGACGCGCGAGGTGCAGGGCATCCGCTTTTTGAACACGGGTTCCGTCGGCCGCCCCAAGGACGGCGACTGGCGCGCGGGATACGTGGTGCTGTCGGTGGATTCCGGAGGGACGGACGCGGAGTTCGTGCGCGTGGAGTACGACGTAGAGCGGACGATGGAGGCCATCCGCCGCAGCGAGCTCCCCGACGACTTCGCCGAGTATCTGCGCACCGGCGGAAAGCCGCAACCGGCGAGGGTGTAGGCGGACGTTCCGGGGCCGCCTGATGCCGGATCCGGGGAAACAACACCTTTATGAGTACGGAGGAACAGAGGCAGACAGAGGAACCACGATGATAATTCAGTTCGCTTTCTCTGTCTGACTCTGTTCCTCTGTACGATTATTCTTTTTCAGGATCTGGTATGAATCTGCCCGGTTGCGGACGCGCTCCGGCGGGCGGACGGCACGTCACCCGGGCCGGATCGCCGAAGGGAATGGACCGGATCGAGGACAAACGAAAGCGCCCGGGCCGCGTGTGCGGTCCGGGCGCTCCTTGATCGTGATCCGTCCGAGTTGCCCCCCCAGGGATCGAACCTGGACTTTCCTGAGTCAGAGTCAGGCGTGTTGCCAATTACACCAGGGGGCAGTAACCGCCGTGCCGTCCCGTCTACCCGTCACACCGAAAAGCGCCCACTCCAGGACTCGAACCTGGGACCCCCTGATTAACAGTCAGGTGCTCTAACCGACTGAGCTAAGTGGGCTCGTACACACTACAGAGCGGGCAACCGGGCTCGAACCGGCGACCTCAACCTTGGCAAGGTTGCGCTCTACCAACTGAGCTATGCCCGCACTTCTTCCGAACAGTGGTCGCCGTAGGATTCGAACCTACGACCTCTCGCGTGTGAAGCGAGCGCTCTGGACCAGCTGAGCTAGGCGACCGCATAGCGGGGGCGGGATTCGAACCCGCGACCTTCGGGTTATGAGCCCGACGAGCTACCAGGCTGCTCCACCCCGCGACACGTAATACCCCGTACGGGAATCGAACCCGTGTTTTAGCCTTGAGAGGGCTATGTCCTAGGCCACTAGACGAACGGGGCCCTGCATCCTTCAAAAAACCACCAGTGCTCCCGAGAGGACTCGAACCTCCACGAGCTTGCGCCCACTAGATCCTGAATCTAGCGCGTCTACCAATTCCGCCACAGGAGCATTGTCAAACAAGAACAACAGGTGCGCCCGGAAGGATTCGAACCTCCGACCTTCTGATCCGTAGTCAGACGCTCTATCCAGCTGAGCTACGGGCGCACAGTGCACCGAGTAGGAATCGAACCTACAACCTTGGGATTAAGAGTCCCCTGCTCTGCCAATTGAGCTATCAGTGCGTAACCGATTGCAGGCCCTCAACTTAGCAGAACCTCGCCAATCGCGCAAGCCCCCGGCGCTCACCGGCGCCGTGTGCATCGGAGCGGGCGGGGCGCACAATATACCAGCGTGCGCCCCGCTTGTGAAGCCCCGCCGCGATCGGCCGGGCTAGTTGTTCCCCGGATTGGTGATGACGATGGCGCCGGCGACGCTGCGCGAGCCCAGTCCGGGCAGGGTGTTGCTGGCCTCGGACGCGTCCAGCCAGCGCACGTGGTCGATGTAGCCCGGCTCGATCTGCCGCAGGGCTTCGAGGCCGCCCAGGTTGACGCTGCCCTGGTACACCACGATCTCGCTGCCGGCGCGGTTCACCGCGTTGCGGTTGGCGAGCCAGTGCGGGCGCAGGCGCTGGATGGCGTCGTACAGGGTGGTGGCGCCGCTGCTCCGGAGCTCGTCGCCGGTGATCAGGGTGCGGCTGCTGCGCGGTCCCCGCCGCGCCGACTCGCTGGTGCTGGCGCCCGTCTCGGCGCCGGCGCCGGCGCCCGCCGAGGCGGCGCACGCGGGAAGGATGGACAGGATTCCGGCCGTCACGGCCAGCGTGCGGAACAGCTTGGCGTAGGACATGGTGCGCATCACGGAAAAAGGGGTGGGGGTCCGTGGCAACGCCGCCGGGCTTCCGGGGGCCGGCGGCGGCCGGGCGCACGGTGTGCCGCGCGCGTTTCCCAGAGTTTCCCGTGCGGCTCCACACAGCGCCGGGTGTGGCCCGGCGCACGCATTCTACGCGCGCCGGGCCACACCCGAAAGACCGCCGCGTCCGGCGCCGTCAGCTGGCCGGCGTGTTGACCACGATGGCGCCGCCCGGGATCTCGCGCGGGCGAATGCCCGGCAGCGTGGCGGCGGTGGCGGCGTCGACGTAGCGCAGCGACACCACGTACTCCAGCCCCATCTCGCGCAGGGCGGTGACGCCGCCCATCCGCACCTGGTCCTGGTACACCACGATGCCCCCGGTCTGCCCGCCGAAGTTCTGCACCCCGCGTCCCGTGAGCCAGCCGGGACGAAGCCGCTGCACCACGTCGTACAGGTTGGAGGCGTTGGCGGTCACGATCTCTTCGGGGGTGATGACGCTGCGGGTGGCGGCGGCGGAGCGCGGCTCGGTCCAGTCGACGTTCCGCGGGACGGCGCACCCGGCCAGCAGGGCCAGCGCGGCGGCGGAGGAGAGCAGGGTACGGATGTTCATGGGGCCTCCGTGGGAGGTGGATGGGTTTCAGGGAGCCGCCGGCGTCCGCGAGCAGTGGCGCGGACGGGCCGGCGCGGCGACGGGAGCAGGGGCCCCGCGGCCCCGTCCGGCGGCGGGCCCGGCCGGGCCCCGCCGTGCTCCCTCCTCGCGGTGATGTAACGGGAGCGCGGCGGAAATTCTGACGCCGCTGGACAGCGGGGCGCGCGCACCGCATCGTGTGGGGGACGTGATCCGTCGCGAAGGCGCGGTCCGGCCCGCCGGAGCGCACCCCATCCCACCCTGGCAAAGCATCCCCATGCGAACCCTGTCGACGACGCTGGCCCTGGCGCTGGCGGCCCTGCCGGCCGCCGCCCAGCACGCCGGACACGCATCTCCCGCGCCGGGCGACACCGTGCGCTACGTGGCCATCTCCGCCGGCAACGCCGCGGGCCAGGAGCTGGTCTGGCGCGACGCGGACGGTACCCTGCACTCGCGGATGGAGTACAACGACCGCGGCCGCGGACCCAGCATCCACACCCGCACCCGGGTGGACGGGCGCGGCTTTCCGGTGCTGATCGAAGCGGAGGGCGTGAACTACTACAAGGTGCCGGTGCGCGAGCGCTTCGAGCTGCGCGACGGACGCGCGGTGTGGGAGAACAGCGCCGACCGCGGCGACCGCCCCGTGTCCGGCCCCGCCTGGTACGCCAGCATGGACGCGTCGGTGGAGTCGAGCCTGCTTCCCCGCGCGCTGCTGGCCCAGCCCGACCGCTCGCTGCCGCTGCTGCCGGAGGGGCGCGTGCGCATCGAGCCCGGGACGGAGCTGCGGGTGAGCGCGGGCGGGCGCACGCAGACCGTCCGCCAGTACGCCATCCACGGCTTCGGCTTTCAGCCGTACCGCCTGTGGCTGGACGAGAACCTGGACTTCTTCGCCTCCGGCGGCGACTGGCTGGCCTTCGTGCGCCAGGGGTGGGAGGGCGCGCTGCCTGAATTGTTCGCCGCCGACCAGGCGGCGGAGGCGGCGTGGGGGGCGCAGATGGGCAGCACCCTGGCGCACCGCCCCGCGGGCCCGGTGGTCTTCCGCAACGCCAACCTGTTCGACGCCGAGACGGGGCGCAGCCGGCCGGGGACCACGGTGGTGGTGAGCGGCAACCGCATCCAGGCGGTGGGCCCGGACGGCAGTGTGGCGGTGCCGGAGGGGGCGCAGGTGATCGACGCGGCGGGAAAGGCGCTGCTGCCGGGACTGTTCGACATGCACGTGCACCTGGGGCTGGTGGACGGGCCCATGCACCTGGCCGCGGGCGTCACCAGCGTGCGCGACCTGGCCAACGACACGGTGGTCTTTCCCCAGGTGGCGCGCGAGTGGAACGCGGGGACCAAGGTGGGGCCGCGGGTGGTGGTGATGGCGGGCTTCATCGACGGCTCCGGCCCCTTTACGGGCCCCACGGGGCTGCGCGCCGACACGCCCGAGCAGGGGCGGGCGCACGTGAACTGGTACGCGGACCACGGCTACACGCACGTCAAGCTGTACAGCTCGCTGAAGCCCGAGCTGGTGCCGGTGATCGTGGAAGAGGCGCACCGGCGGGGAATGCGGGTGAGCGGCCACATCCCGGAGGGGATGACGGCGGAGCAGGCGGTGCGCGCCGGCTTCGACGAGGTGCAGCACGCCAACATGCTGGTGCTCAACTTCCTGAGCGACACGCTGGACACGCGCACGCCGCAGCGGTTCAGCGGGCCGGCGCAGGAGGCGGCGCTGCTGGACCTGCAGTCGCCGCGGGTGCAGGCGTTCGTGGCGCTGCTCAGGGAGCGGGGCACGGTGCTGGACCCCACGCTGAACGCCTTCGAGCAGCTGTTCACGGCGCGGCAGGGCGAGGTGGACCCGGTGCTGGCGGCCATCGCCAACCGGCTGCCGCCCACGGTGCAGCGCGGGCTGCGGGGCGGCGGCCTGCCGGTGCCCGAGGGGATGGACCAGCGCTACCGCGACTCGTTCCGCGCCCTGCTGAACCTGACGGCCATGCTGCACCGCGCCGGCGTGCCCATCGTCCCGGGGACGGACGCCATGCCGGGGTTTGCGCTGCACCACGAGCTGGAGCTGTACGAGCAGGCCGGCATTCCGGCCAACGAGGTGCTGCAGATCGCCACCCTCGGCTCGGCGCGGGTGGCGAAGCGCGAGGCGGACCTGGGCTCCATCGCGCCGGGCAAGCTGGCCGACATCATCCTGGTGGACGGCAACCCCATGGAGCACGTCACGCAGATCCGCAACGTGGAGCTGGTGATGAAGGACGGGGTGATCTATCGGCCGGACGAGCTGTGGACGGCGGTGGGGGTGGCGCCGCGGTGAGTGCGTGAGTGCGTGAGTGCGGGAGTGCGGGAGTGCGGGAGTGCGTTAGTGCGGGAGTGCGCATATCCGCTGACTGGTAGCCGGTAGGCAGGGGACCGCCTGGGCCTCACACGGAGTCAACGGAGTTAACGGAGTTCGTCTCCGCTGGCTCCACAGGCTCCGTGTGAGGTCTCGTCGTTTCGGGGGATCAGCTCACCCCTCCAGGAACCAGTCCATGGCTTCGCGCGCGACGGTCGGGGGGACGGTGTGGGGGCCGTCGAACTCGTGGTAGAGGACGTCGTAGCCGGCGGCCTGCAGGCGTGGCACCAGGTGGCGGCTGCACCGGTCGATGGGGAGCACGGCGTCGCGGGTGCCGTGCGAGACGTAGATGCGCGGCGCGCCCCGCTGCGCCGGCGGCGCCACGAAGCCGGGGGAGAACGCCAGCACGTGCGTGAACAGGTCTCCGTTCGCCACGCCCAGCGACAGCGCGTACGAGGCGCCGTCCGAGAACCCGCCGATGGCCACGCGCTCCGCATCCACCGCGCACTGTTCGAAGACGGCCGTGAGGGCGCGGTCCAGGAAGGCGACGTCGGGTCCGTACGCGCCCAGGAGCACGTCCCACGTGCGCCCCCGCGAGTCGGGCGCCAGCAGCACCAGCCCGCGCTCGTCCGCCAGCGCGCGCATGAGGCCGAGGGCGTTCTGGCCGCCGCCCCCGGCCCCGTGCAGCATCAGCACCAGCGGCAGGGGCCGGTCCACGGACGCGCCCTCCGGCACGTACAGCAGCGCGTCCCGCCGCGCATCCATTCCCAGGCGGTGCAGCCCGGGCGCGGCGGGCGTGGACGGCGCACCGGGGCGGGCGGAAAGGACTCCGTCCTCCGGCTCGGGCCGGATCAGCTTCTTCTGCCTCACGGGCGCCTTCCCATCCGGTTCATCCGATCGATGATGAGGGATGGCGGGTGGGAAGGGACGTGCCACGCGCGGGGCAGCATCCGCCGAACGAAAACGGGGCGGCTCCAGCCTGGAGCCGCCCCGCTTCATCCATCAACTCCCGCACTTCCGCACTTCCGCACTTCCGCACTTCCGCACTCCCGCACTCCCGCACTCCCGCACTCCCGCACTCCCGCACTCCCGCACTCCCGCACTCCCGCACTTACAGGCTGGTCGCCTCTAACGTGTTGCACTGGTCCACGTTGCCGGTGTCGAAGCCGCGGCGGAACCAGCGCATGCGCTGGGCGCTGGTGCCGTGCGTAAAGCTTTCGGGCTGCACGTGGCCCTGCGCCTTGCGCTGCAGCGTGTCGTCGCCGATGGCGCTGGCGGCGGTGAGGGCCTCTTCGATGTCGCCGGGCTCAAGCCAGGGCTGCCGCGCCTCGGCATGGTGGGCCCACACGCCGGCGTAGCAGTCGGCCTGCAGCTCCTGCATCACCGACAGGCGGTTGCGCTCGGCCTCGCCCACGCGCTGGCTGGCGGCGTTCACCTGCTGCGACACGCCGGTGAGCGTCTGGATGTGGTGCCCCACCTCGTGCGCGATGACGTACGCCTGCGCAAAGTCGCCCGGGGCGCCCAGCTGGCGGCGCATCTGGTCGTAGAAGGCCAGGTCGATGTACACCTTCTGGTCGCCGGGGCAGTAGAACGGCCCCACGGCGGTGCTGGCGCTGCCGCACGCGGACTCCACGCGCTGCTGAAACAGCACCAGCCGCGGCTCCTGGTACGTTTCGCCCTGCTGGCGAAAGATCTCGCCCCAGGTGATCTCGGTGTCGCGCAGCACGGTGCTGACGAACTGCCCCAGGCTGTCCGTGGCGGGGTCCACCGGGGCGGACTGGGCGGAGCGGTCTCCCGCGCCGCCCGCCGCGGGCACCTGCACGCCCGACGGGTCGCCGGTGAGCAGAAAGTAGATCAGCCCGATCACCACCGCCCCGATGCCGCCGCCGGCCGCCATCCCCCCGCCGCCGCCCATGCCGCGCCGGTCCTCGATGTTCCCGCTTCCGCCTCGTCCCTGCCAGCGCATGTCGCGTCTCCTGTGCCGGATCCACCGCCGCCCGCCCCCGTGCGCACCCCCCTTCGCAAGGCGGACGCCAAGACGTGCGGGGCGGACCCGCGCCGGGCCCGCCCCGCCTTACATCCGCCCCGTCCCGCTCAGCGGTCCTGCGGCCCGGTGCGGTTCACGTCGTCGGGCGCGGAGGCGTCCACGCGGCGCGCCTGCTCGCGCAGCGCCTCGGTGTTCTCCTGCACGCTGCGCTGGTTCTCGGCGGCCATGCGGTTGTCCTCGCCGCCCATGCCGTCCACGTGCAGCCCCTCGACGGGGCGGTCGGTGCTCTCGGGGGCGGTGGCCTCCACGCGGCGCGCCTGGTCGGCCAGCGCCTCGGTGTTCTCCTGCACGTTGCGCATGTGCTCCTGCGCCTGGCTGGTGTCTTCCGACGCGTTGCCGCGCCCGCCGTTGTCCTGAGCCATCTGGCTTGCTCCTGCTGGAGTGTCGATCATCCGCCGCTCATGCGGATGTCCTGGTTTGCACGTCCCGTTCCTCGGTGGAGGGACGTATGCGCTTTCGGAAGGCCTCAGAATTGCTGCCCTGAAAATTGATCTTCCAGTCACGCTTCTCGCGCGGCTGGCACTCGTCTCATCCCGCAGTGCAAGGAGGAATGGATGCCGACAGCGCTCACTCGTTCGGCCCGCCGCGCATTCGCCGCGCTGGTGGCCGCCGGGCTCACGTTTGGGGCCGGCTCCGTGCTGGCCTCGCCCACCCCGATGGCGGCGTGCCCCTACAACCCGGACAGCAGCCAGTACGGCATATCGTGCACCTCGCACCAGTCCTGCACCAGTCCCTGTACGTTCTACTCGGGTATTTACTCTGAGGGCCGGTGCTACAGTGGATGCTGCACCTGCCTGGTCTGACGCGGATCGGAAAAGGCTCCCGGCGGAGTTTCCGCCGGGAGCCACGTTGTTTCTGCTCGCCGTCGCGATTACTGGCCGCGCCCGTCGCCGCCGTCGTCTTCCCCGCCGTCCACGCGGGGGACTTCGGTGCGGTCCACGGCGTCGCGGGCCTGGGCCACCTGCGCCCGCAGTTCTTCGACGGTCTCGCGGATCTCGCCGACGTCGCGGCGGTTGTGGTGCACGGCCTGCGCGGTCTGGTCGAGCGCCTGTCCGGTGTCGCCCAGGATCTCGGCGTTGCGGCGCAGGGCCTCGGCGGCGCGGCGCTGGGTCTGGGCCGCGTCCTCCTGCCGCGCGGTGAGCTCCACGTCGTCCGCGGAGCGCATGCGGTCGGCCTCCACCATGTCGGGCGGAAGGCGGAACGCGTAGTCGGTATCCTGCCCGCGCCGGGTGCCGCGCTCGTTCTCCTGGCGCGCGTCCGCGGCCTCGGCGGCCAGCTCGCCGGCCCTCTGCTCCACCTCGCGCAGCTCGCCGCCGCGCGGATCCATGTCGTCGCTCACGTTCGCCTCGCTCGCTGCCGGTTTCCGCCCAGGATTCGGAGGGTGCGGAGGGATTGCAAGCGGGGAGCCATGAAGGGGTGAAGGGGTGAAGGGGCGGCGCCAGAGAGCGGGGGGCGGGGGATCGGTGACGGAGGAATCCGGGACACGCCTCCATCACTCGTCACCCGCTCACCCCTCACCCGCTCACCCCTTCACCCCTTCACCCCCTCACCCCTTCACCCCTTCACCCCTTCACCCCTTCACCCCCTCACCCCTTCACCCCTTCACCCCTTCACCCCTTCACCCCCTCACCCCTTCACCCCCTCACCCCTTCACCCCTTCACCCCC